>NC_009664.2:680169-1360338 GCF_000017305.1 Kineococcus radiotolerans SRS30216 = ATCC BAA-149
TCGGTCAGGCCGAAGCGCATCGAGACCACCCCGGCCTCGCGCTCGGACAGGGTGTCCAGGACCGAGTGCAGCTGCTCCTGGAGCAGCGTGAAGCTCACCGCGTCCGCCGGAACGACCGCTTCGGAGTCCTCGATGAGGTCACCGAACTCGGAGTCGCCGTCCTCGCCCAGGGGGGTGTGCAGCGAGATGGGCTCGCGGCCGTACTTCTGGACCTCGACGACCTTCTCCGGGGTCATGTCGAGCTCCTTGGCAAGCTCCTCCGGAGTGGGCTCGCGGCCCAGGTCCTGCAGCATCTGGCGCTGGACGCGGGCGAGCTTGTTGATGACCTCGACCATGTGCACCGGGATGCGGATGGTGCGGGCCTGGTCGGCCATGGCGCGGGTGATGGCCTGGCGGATCCACCACGTCGCGTAGGTCGAGAACTTGTAGCCCTTGGTGTAGTCGAACTTCTCGACCGCACGGATCAGACCGAGGTTGCCCTCCTGGATGAGGTCCAGGAAGAGCATGCCGCGGCCGGTGTAGCGCTTGGCCAGGGAGACGACCAGGCGGAGGTTGGCCTCGAGCAGGTGGTTCTTCGCCCGGCGGCCGTCCTCGCTGATCCACCACAGCTCGCGCTTGAAGATGGAGTCGATGTCCTCGCCGGAGTGCAGCTTCTCCTCGGCGAACAGACCGGCCTCGATGCGCTTGGCGAGCTCGACCTCCTGCTCGGCGTTGAGGAGGGCGACCTTGCCGATCTGCTTGAGGTAGTCCTTGACCGGGTCGGCCGTGGCGCCGGCCGTGGAGACCTGCTGGGCCGGGGCGTCGTCGTCGTCGTCGTCGCGCAGGACGAAACCGCCGGTGGTCTTCTTGGCGGCGGTCTCCTCGACGGGCTCCTCGACGACGACGTCGTCCTCGGTGATGAGGTCCTCGTCCTTGACGTCCTCGACGTCCTCGGCGGGCTCGGCACCCTTGCCGGCGGCCTTGGCCGTCGGCTTCGCAGCGGTCTTGGCGGCCGACTTCGCGGCGGTCCTGGTGGCCGTGCGGGCGGCGGGCTTCGCCGGCGCGGCGTCACCGTCGGCGGCGGCCGCGGCGCGCTTGGCGGCCGGGCGGGCGGTCTTGGTGGCCGTCGCGGTGGACGTGGTGCGGCGCGCCGAGGCGGCGGCGACCGCGCGCTTGGGCGCGGCCTCCGGGACCTTGACCGTCACACCGGCGTCGTCGAGGGCGCGCAGGACGGCCTTCATGCGCTGCACGGGCAGCTGCGCGTCCTCGCACGCGACTCGCACGGAGTGCGCATCCACGTAGCCGTGGGTGGTCCCGTGCTGCAGGAGCTCCTGGAACGGAGCGGAAGCGAACTCTGGCGGGAGCGGCCGGGAGGTCGGTACCGACGACACGGACTGCCTTTCGTCGTGGGCGGAACTGGGCTGCGCGGGCAGCAGTCGACAACGTCAACAAGGCGGGCACCGCGGATATGCCCACTGAGGACGACAAACGCCAAGTGTGGCACGAACACCCCGGATCGTGCGCACGACACCGCTCGAACGGAGCTCGTGGCGCACGCTGAGGCCCCGGGCGGGACCCCCGTGGGGACTCAGTCCTCGGGCTTGACCGCCAGCACCGGGCAGGGCGCGTCGAGCAGGATCCGCTGGGCGCTGGCGCCCAGGATGAGCTTGCCCACCGGGGTCCGGCGGCGCAGGCCGATGACGATGAGGGACGCCCCGGTCTCCTCGGCGGCGAGGATCAGGTCGTCGGCGGGGTCCTCGGAGTCGGGGACCTCGCGCAGCTCGTGCCCGAGACCGGCCGCGGTGAGCTCCGCGCGCACCGACTCGTGGACCTCGGCGAGGCGCTCGGCCTCGGCGGCGTCGACCTCCCGCCCCGGCCGCCGGCTGTGCACGACCACCAGCGGGACCGCGTAGTGCACCGCCGCCTCCCCGGCGCGCCCCAGGGCAGCGCGGCCCTCCGGGTTGGCCACGTACCCGACGACGATCCCCATGCCGCACCCTCCACACGCCGTTCACGGACGGCGTGACCGTACTACGCGTTCACCCCCGCCGCGGTCGGCGACCCCCGGCCCGGTCCCCGGCGCGCCAGGCGGCGTAGTCCTCGGTGGCGCTCAGCAGCGAGCCCGCGACCCACGCCGCGACGACGCCGTCGTCGAGCAGGCCCACCAGGGGCAGCCACGCCTCCGGCAGCGCGTCGACGGGCGAGACCAGGTAGGCCAGGCCCGCGGCGGCCCACGTCAGCCGGGACCGCCCGGGGCCGGTGTAGCGGCCGTGGACGCTGTCGCCGACCATCGCCGGCAGCGAGGCCACCCGGGCCCCGACGCCGGGGGTGCCGGGGCGGGTGCCCGAGCGCAGGGTGCGCCACAGGACGGGCAGGGCACCCGGGCGCGGGGCGCCGCGCACGGTCAGCCCCGCGCGGTGGGGGGCAGGGCGTCCTGGGCGGCCGCGGCGATGCGCCGGAACATCACGGCGTCGACGGCCCCGCCGACGGCCCCGCCCACGACGGGCAGGGCGCGGGTGGGCACCCGGACCAGGGTGGTGGTCCCGAAGCGGGTGAGCAGGCGGAAGCCGACGCCCTTGTTGAGCAGCATCAGCGCCGGGCGCGGGACGCGCGACGTCGCGAGCCGGGTCAGGCGGTTCCCCGTGGGCAGGCCCACGGACTTCAGCACGTCGGTGGCGTCGGCGCCCACCAGCGTCAGCAGCACGGTCGAGCGGACCTCGGGGCGGGAGGTGTCGTAGCCGCGCAGCTCCGCGATCGCCGCGACCGCGCGCACGGCGAGGACGTGGAAGCCGAAGACGTTCGCGGGCAGGGCGACGGGCATGGTGAGCAGGCCCCCGAGCCCGGTGACGAAGCCGTTGCCGGCCACCAGCCGGGTGTGCTGGCGCACGACGGCGCTCACGGCCGCCTCGGTGTCGGGGTGGCGCTGCCGCGCGGCCCGGGCGACCTCGGCGGCGCTGTCGAAGGGGCCCCGGCCGTCGATGCCGACGGCCAGCAGCCGCTGGACGAGGTCGGCGGCGCGCCCCTCGACCCCTCCGGGAGCGGGGGCGGCGGTCTCCTGCACGTCGTTGGTCACGGCGACGACGCTAACCGGCCCCGGGCCGCCGTGCGCGCCGTGGTGCGCGCCGTGGTGCGCGCCGTGGTGCGGGGCGCGCGGGCGGGGTCAGCGCGCGGGGTCCTGCTCGCTGAGGAAGGCCACGACCTCGGCGACGCCGTCCTCGACGTAGCGGCGGCGCGCCCACGCCCGCGGCAGGCGCTGACCGGCGCCGACGGGGGGACGGTCCAGCTGCGGCAGGAGCGAGACGTCGGCGCTGCGGCGACGGGCGCGGCGGTCGAGCACGAAGGGGACGACGAACACGGCGAGGAGGCAGATCTCCAGGAAGGTGGCCATGACCAGTACCTCGGCAGACCGGCCGGAGAACTTCACCTGGTTGGATCGGGGCGTGCCCTCCCCCCGTCCCGCCCGTCGCGCCCGAGGTCCCCGGCCCGAGGAGGGGGAGGCCCCGATCACGACGGGGACGGCGCGCCTGGAGCAGGACCGCGACGACCCCGACGGCTGGACGGTGCACGTCAACGGCGTCCCCAGCTCCTACGTGGACCTCGGCGACCCCACCCGGCTGGTCTTCGAGTACCAGCAGTGGACGGCCGCGGTGATCGACGCGGTCCACCCCCCCGGGCCGCTGCGGGCGGTGCACCTGGGCGGGGCGGGGTGCGCCTTCCCCCGCTACCTGGCCGCGACCCGCCCGGACTCCCGCCAGCTCGTGCTCGAGGTGGACGAGCAGCTCGTGGACCTGGTGCGGCGCAGCTTCGGGGCCAGCGGCGCGGCGGGCTTCAAGCTCAAGGTCGCCGACGCCCGCGAGGGGTTGCGCGCGGTCCCCGACGCCACCCAGGACGCGGTGGTCCGCGACGCCTTCAGCGGCGACCGGGTCCCGGACCACCTGGTGACCGCGGAGTTCCTGCGCGACGTCGACCGGGTGCTCGCCCCCGGCGGGGTGTGGATCGCCAACCTGGCCGACCGCCCGCCCATGCCGCACTCGCGGGCCGAGCTCGCCACGGCCGCGTCGGTCTTCGCGCACGTCGCGCTGATGGCCGAGCCGGGGGTCTTCCGGGGGCGGCGCTACGGCAACGCGCTGCTGGTCGCCTCGCAGGCCCCGCTGCCCGAGCAGGCGCTGTTGCGGGCCCTCTCGGGCGGGGTGGCGCCGGCGCGGCTGGTCGCCGGTCGCGACGCACGGCACTTCTGCGCGGGAGCGGGCGTTGTGAGCGACGACGACGTCCACGCCGCGACCCGGCCGCCGAGCTCCCCGGAGGAACCCGACGCATGAGCACCACCCTGAGCCCGACCGCTCTCGCCGCGACGACGAGCGGGGGCTCGACCGGTCAGACCGGAGGGCTCACCGGGTTCGTCCTCGACACCGTCGACGCCCTGGGGGCGCCCGGGGTGGGGTTGATGAGCTTCCTGGAGGTCGTCTTCCCGCCCATCCCCAGCGAGGTCGTCCTGCCGCTGGCGGGGTACCAGGTGCAGCAGGGGCGCATCGACCTCGTCGCGGTCGTGCTGTTCTCGATCGCCGGGGCCTTCCTGGGCTCCCTGCTCCTGTACTGGGTGGGCAAGGTCATCGGGCTGGACCGCGCCGCCCGCATCGCCGACCGGATCCCGCTGATGGACGCCTCCGACGTCACGAAGTCCGCGGAGTGGTTCCACCGCCACGAGGGGGCGGCGGTGTTCACGGGCCGGTTCGTGCCGGGGGTGCGCAGCCTGATCTCGCTGCCGGCGGGGGCGGCCCGGATGCGCCTGCTGAAGTTCTCGGTCCTGACCGTCCTGGGCAGCGGGCTGTGGAACGGCCTGCTCATCGCGCTGGGCCTGGCGCTGGGCACGCAGTACGAGCTGGTCGAGGAGTACGGTCACTACCTCGACTACGTCTTCTACGCCGCGATCGCGGCCGTGCTGGCGTGGGCCGTGGCCCGCCGCGTGCGCAGCCGGCGCCGCGAGGGCGCCGGCACCCGCTGACCCGGGCGGTGGTCCCGCGGGACCACCGTCCGGGCCCGGCTCAGCCCTGGGACTCGGTGCCGTCGCCGGACCAGTCGACGTGGAAGTCCCCGGCCCGGTCGGTGCGCTTGTAGGTGTGCGCCCCGAAGAGGTCGCGCAGGCCCTGGATCAGCGCGGCGGAGGAGCGGTCCCGGCGCAGCGCGTCGTAGTAGGCCAGCGCCGAGGAGAAGCCCGGGGCCGGGATGCCCGCCTGCACCGAGTGCGTCACGACCCGGCGCCACGCCTCCTGGCCCTTCGCCACCGCGTCGGCGAAGTAGGGGTCCAGCAGCAGGCTGGGCAGGTCGGGCTGGTTGGCGTAGGCGTCCTTGATCCGGTCGAGGAACTTGGCGCGGATGATGCAGCCCCCGCGCCAGATCGTCGCCATCGCCCCGGGGTCCACGCCCCAGCCGTACTCGGTGCTGCCGGCACGGATCATGTCGAAGCCCTGCGCGTAGGCCACGACCTTCGAGGCGTACAGGGCGGCGCGGACGTCGTCCACGAACGCCTCCGCGTCGGCCTCGGCGACGAAGCCGCCGGTCCCCTCGGCGCCGGCGGCCGGTCCGGGCAGGACGCCCTGGGCGGCCTTGCGCTGCTCGGCGTGCCCGGACAGCGCCCGGGCGAAGACGGCCTCGGCGATCCCGGAGACGGGGGTGCCGAGGTCCAGGGCGGTCTGCACCGTCCAGCGCCCGGTGCCCTTCTGCTCCGCCTCGTCGAGGATGACGTCGACCAGCGGCGTCCCCTCCTGCGTGGGGTCGTCCTTGTCGAGGACGCGGGCGGTGATCTCGATGAGGAAGGACTCCAGGTCCCCCTCGTTCCAGGAGGTGAAGACCTCCGCGAGCTGCTTGGGGGTGCGGCCCAGGCCGTGGCGCAGCAGGTCGTAGGCCTCGGCGATGAGCTGCATGTCGGCGTACTCGATGCCGTTGTGGACCATCTTCACGAAGTGGCCCGCGCCGTCGGGACCGACGTGGGTGGAGCACGGGGTGCCGTCCACGCTCACCGCGATGTCGGCGAAGATCGGGCCGAGCTTGGCGTAGGCGTGCTCGGAGCCGCCGGGCATGATCGAGGGCCCCAGCAGGGCGCCCTCCTCCCCGCCGGAGACGCCGACGCCGGCGAAGTGGACGCCTCGCTCGCGCAGCGCGGCCTCGCGGCGGCGGGTGTCGGCGAAGTGGGCGTTGCCGGCGTCGACGACGATGTCGCCCTCGCTCAGCAGCGGGGCCAGCTCCTCGATGACGGCGTCGGTGGCGGGCCCGGCCTTGACCATGACGATGATCGTGCGCGGGGACTCCAGGGAGTCCACGAACTCCTGGGAGGTGTAGCCGGGCACGAAGGTCCCCTCGTGGCCGAACTCCTCGACCAGGGCCTTCGTCTTGGCGTCGGAGCGGTTGTGCACGGCGGTCACGTAGCCGTGGCGGGCGATGTTGCGGGCCAGGTTGCGCCCCATGGTCGCCAGACCGGTCACACCGATCTGCGCCTTCTGCGTCGTCGTCTCAGTCACCCGGGCGATCCTGCCCTGCCGGACCCCCCGTCCGACAGACCACCCCGGTGACGAACTCCTCTCACCGCCCCCGGGCGGCTGTGAGGCGCTCGCGGACGGCGTCGCGCACCCGCGGGACGACGACCCCGTCGCGGGCCATCAGCCGGCGGGTCTGGCGGCGGCTGACGAGGATTCCCGCGACCCCGACCGCCCACAGCGGCAGCTGGACGGCGAAGGCCACCTTGAAGGCCTCCAGGGAGTACGTCTGCGGGGTCCCCGCCCCCTGCAGGTCCAGCAGCAGGCCGATGAGGGCGACGAGGACGATGGTCGCGGTGAACCCCATGACGTTGGTCATCCCGGTCGCCCCGCCGAGGCGGTGCGCCGGGTTGGAGGTCCGGGCGTAGTCGAAGCCGATCATCGACCCCGGGATGCCCGTGGCGACGACGACCACCAGGACGGCCAGCAGCCACACCGGCGCGGCGCCGGGCCACAGCAGCACCGCGCTCCAGACCAGGGACTGCCCGCCCACGACCGCCAGCACGATCCAGGACCGCCGCAACGGGTGGCGGGCCACCAGGGAGCCCATCAGCGGTCCCGTGCCCGCCGCGCTGACGGTGTACAGCGTCAGCAGCGCGCTGGCCGTGCCGGGGCCGAGCCCCTGCCCCGAGACCAGGAACGGGTAGCCCCAGAGCGCGGCGAAGGCGTTGCCGGAGAACGGCGTCGCCCAGTGAGACCACAGACCGAGCCGCATCTCGGGGTGGCGCAGGGCGGCCCTGAGGTCGCCCGCCACCGCGGCCAGCGGCTTCGCCGCGCGCGGGTTCTCCACGCCCGGGGGGACGTCGCGCAGGACGAGGACGGCGAGCACCGCGGTGAGCAGGGTGAACCCCGCCACTCCCCCGTAGGCCGCGGTCCAGCCGGGCCCGTGCAGCAGCGCGACGAGGGGGACGAAGCTGAACACCTGGCCGAGCTGGCCGAACAGCCCGACCAGCTGCGTCATCACGGGCACCCGCTGCGGCGGGAACCAGTTGGTCACCACCCGCAGGACGCTGACGAAGGTCGCGGCGTCGCCGGCCCCGACGAGCACCCGGGCCAGCACGGCCTGGCCGGTGCCGGTGCTCACCGCCAGCAGGGCCTGCCCGAGCCCCATGGCCACCGCGCCCGCCACGACGAGCCGGCGCGGGCCCCAGCGGTCGATGAGGACGCCGACGGGGACCTGCAGGGCGGCGTAGACGAGGAACTGCAGGACGGCGAAGCTCGACAGGGTGCCGGCCCCGATGCCGTAGCGCTCCTGCGCCTCCAGCCCCGCCGCGGCCAGCGAGGTGCGGTTGCCGACGGTGACGACGTAGGCGAGCGCGCCGACGGTGAAGACCAGCCAGGCGCCCCGGGCGACGGGGGCGCGGCGCGCCGCGGTGGCGGTGCCCATCAGCGCACCGCCCGCAGCCGGTCGCCGGCGCGGCGGACGTGGTCGCGCACGAGGGCGAGCCAGTCCTCGCGGTCCTCGCCGAGCAGCGCCTCGCGCAGCCGCTCGTGGTCGGCCAGGGCGGTGGCGATCCGGTCGCTGGAGCCGTGCACGTTGGCGACCCCCATCCGCATCTGGCGGTCGCGCAGGGAGTCGTAGATGCCGGCGAGGACCTCGTTGCCGGCGCTGCGGACGACGGCGGCGTGGAAGGTGCGGTCGGCGTGCATGAACGCCCAGGGGTCGTCGACGGCGGCGCGCATGGCCTCCAGGTGCGGGCGCAGGGCCTCGGCGAGCTCCCCGCGGTGCTCCCAGGCGCGGGCGGCGGTGTGGACCTCGACGAGCTCGCGGGTCTCCAGCACGTCCTCGACCTCGGCCGGGGACACCGGGACGACGAGGGCGCCGCGCTTGGGGATGAGGTGCACCAGCCCCTCGGCCTGCAGCTTGAGCAGCCCCTCGCGGACGGGGGTGCGCGAGACGCCGACCCGGTCGGCGATCTCGCCCTCGGTGAGCAGCAGGCCCCCCGGCAGGGAGCGGTCGAGGATGCCGTGCTTGACCTCGGCGTAGACGCGGTCGGCGGCGGGCGGCGGGGAACCGGTTCGTGAGGGACTGGCGGTATCCATGTTGCATCTATGCTAGCCCGGCCCCGGGCCGGGTCAGCCCAGGGCGGTGGCCGCCGTGCGCAGGTCGGCCACCAGCGCCGCGTAGGCCGCGTCCCGCTCGGCCTCGGGGGTCCGCAGCACCGCGGAGGGGTGGATCGTCCCCAGGAACCGCTTCTCGCCCAGGCTGGTCGGCAGCGTGAACAGCTGACCGCGGTGCTTGGTGACGCGGAAGTCCTTCGGCAGCAGCGCCTTCGCCGCGGTCGCACCCAGGCAGACGACGACCTCGGGGTCGACCTGGACCAGCTCGGCCGCCAGCCACGGCCGGCAGGCGGTGACGTGCGCGACGTCGGGGCTGGCGTGGATGCGCCGCTTGCCCGGCGCCTCCTGGGTGAACCGGAAGTGCTTCACCGCGTTCGTGACGTAGGTGGTGGCGAGGTCGATGCCCGCCTCGGCCACGGCCTTCTGCAGCAACCGCCCGGCCGGGCCGACGAACGGCACCCCGCGCCGGTCCTCCTGGTCCCCGGGCTGCTCCCCCACCAGGACCATCCGCGCGTCGGGGGCCCCCGCGGAGAACACCACCTGCGTGGCGGGTTCCCACAGCTCGCAGCCGCGGCAGTCGGGCGCGGCCCGCCGCAACTGCTCCAGGTCCGCTCCGGGCGGGACCCACTGCGCCGCGCCGGGCCGGGACTGCGTCGATGCCGGTGTCACCCCGCCGATGCTGTCAGGAGGTCGCGAGACCGGCACCTCCGGTGGGGAGGTCGTTGAGCACCGAGAGGGTCGCGCTCGCCCGGCGCACCGGGCTGTCCGTCGCGCTCGGGTGCTCGCGCAGGACGTCGTCCAGGAAGCCGTAGCGGCGCACCAGCTGCGAGGTCGCCGAGGTGCGCGGCCCCAGCCGCAGGTGCGACCACCAGTCGGCGATGTCGCCCCAGCCCGGTGCGGAGAGCGAACCGCCGAACTGCTGCACCGACAGCCCCGCGCACAGGTTCGCGAAGGCCAGCCGCTCCGGCAGCGCCCACCCCCCGAGGGTCGCGGTGAGGAACCCGGCCCCGAACACGTCACCGGCCCCCGTCGCGTCCAGCGCCTCCAGGCGCAGACCGGGCACCTGCGCGCTCTCCCCGCTGGTCTGGTCCACGGCCACCGCCCCCTCCGCCCCGCAGGTGACCACGGCCACCGCGACCCGCTCGGCCAGGGCCGAGACCGCGGCCGCCGCGGAGTCGGTGCGGGTGTAGCGCATCGCCTCGACGTGGTTGGGCAGGAAGGCGTGGCAGTGCTCCAGCCCGCCCAGCACGTCGGGGTTCCACTGCGTGGAGGAGTCCCAGCCGACGTCGGCGAACACCAGCGACCCCTGGCCCTGCGCGCGCAGCACCCACGGCTGCGGGACGGCGGCCAGGTGCACCAGGCAGCTGCGCGCCGGGGGGACGTCCTCGGGTTCGTCGACCGGGGCCGGGTGCTCGTGGGTGACCATGGCGCGGTCCCCGCCGTAGGCCAGCGAGACCGTCACCGGGGAGTGCCAGTCCTCCGCGCGGTAGGAGGTGGACAGGTCGATCCCCTCCTGCTCCCCGAGGGTCTGCCAGCAGAACTGCCCGTAGGCGTCGGTGCTGAACGCCGCGGACAGCGACGTCGACAACCCCAGCCGGGACGCCGCGACGGCCATGTTGGCGATGCCGCCCGGGCACGAGCCCATGCCCGAGGTCCACACCTCGGTGCCCAGCCGCGGCTCGGAGTCCAGCCCCGTGAGGACGATGTCGAGGAACACCGTGCCGCGCACGTGGACGTCGAAGGGTTCCCCGGTCGTGGTCGCCACCCGCCGATGCTGCCAGCCCGGCCGCCGGTCCACCAGAGCGGTCCCGCCGCCGCGGCCGGCGGGGCCGCTCCACCGGGCGGGCCCGGCCAGGAGGTGCAGGATGCGGGCATGGAGAACCGCACACTGGGGAGCAGCGGCACGTCCGTCTCCCACCTCGCGCTGGGCACCATGACCTTCGGCAGCGAGACCGACCGCGACGGCTCGTTCGAGCAGCTCGACACGTTCCTCGCCGCGGGCGGCACCCTCGTCGACACCGCCGACGTCTACTCCGGCGGGGTCTCGGAGGAGATCATCGGCGCCTGGCTGGCCGACCGTCCCGCCGACGTCACCGAACGGGTGGTGCTGGCCACCAAGGGCCGCTTCCCCACCTCCGGGGAACCCAACGGCGTCGGCCTCTCGCGCCGGCACCTGACCCGGGCCCTCGACGCGTCCCTGCGCCGGCTCGGGGTGGACACCGTCGACCTCTACCAGGTGCACGCCTGGGACCCGTGGACCCCGCTGGAGGAGACCCTGGCGACGCTGGACTCCTTCGTCCGCGCCGGCAAGGTCCACCACGTCGGGTTGTCGAACTTCACCGGCTGGCAGCTGCAGAAGGCCGTCGACGTCGCCGACGCCGGCGGGTACTCCCCGCCGGTGACCCTGCAGCCGCAGTACAACCTGCTGGTCCGCGAGATCGAGTGGGAGATCGTCCCCGCCGCGGAGGAGAACGGCCTCGGGCTGCTGCCCTGGTCCCCCCTCGGCGGGGGCTGGCTGTCGGGCAAGTACACCCGCGACAACGCCCCCACCGGTGCGACCCGGCTGGGTGAGAACCCCGACCGCGGGGTGGAGGCCTACGCTCGGCGCAACGCCCAGACCCGCACCTGGGCCGTCGTCGAGGCCGTGCAGCGCGTGGCCGAGCAGCGCGGGGCCACGATGGCCCAGGTCGCGCTGGCCTGGCTCGCGGCCCAGCCGGCGGTGAGCTCGGTCATCCTGGGGGCCCGCACCACCGCGCAGCTCGCCGAGAACCTCGGAGCCGCCGACCTGGAGCTCGAGGCCGCCGAACTCGTCCTCCTCGACGAGGCCAGCGACCCCGAGCCCGCCGACTACCCCTACGGCGGACCGGGCTCGGCCCAGCGGTCCCGGAAGCTGCAGGGCGGTCGCTGAGTCAGTCCGCCGGCGCGGGGTGTCCCTGCTGGCCCCGGACCCCCGCGTCGTCGGCCTCCTCGCTCTCGGGGAGGTCCTGCCACCCCTGCTTCGCCTCGGCGGTGAGCTCCTGCGAGGCCTCCAGGTGCTCCTGGGCGCTCTTCTCGTCGGGCACGTCGGTTCCTCTCGTCGTCATCGGGGTCGTGGGGATCGTGGGGGTTGCCGGGGTCACCGGGCGTCGGGCTTGCGGTCCGCGGCCATCGCGTCGCGCTCACCCATGGGCTGCTCCGGCCCGACGGTGGTGTCCTTGTCGGTCTGCTTCTCCGACTCGGCGTTGACCTCGGCGCCGAGCAGGATGGCGTAGCTGGTCAGCCACAGCCACATGAGCAGGACGACGACCCCGGCCATCGAGCCGTAGTTCTTGGCGTAGGAGGACTGCCCGGCGGTCGAGACGTAGATCGAGAACCCGGCCGAGACGATCAGCCAGAGGACCGTGGCGACCCCCGCGCCGACCGAGACCCACTTCGCGCGCGGGGCGTCGCGGTCCGGCGCCACGCGGTAGACGACCGCGAGCGCGACCAGCAGCAGCCCCAGCAGCAGGACCCACCGCAGGACGTTCACCACGAGGCTCACCAGGCCGCTGGCACCCAGGGCCTTCACCAGCACCGGGGCGACGCCGATGAGGGCGATGGCCAGCAGCATGAAGACGATGGCCCCGAGCGTCAGCAGCAGGGCGGTGCCCTTGAGCTTGACGAACCCGCGGGTCTCCTTCTCGTCGTAGGCCGTGTTGGTCGCGGCCATGAGGTTCTGCACCCCGCTGGAGGCGCTCCACAGGGCCAGGACGACCGCGACGATCGCGGTGATGCCCGCGGTCGACTTGCCGTTGGCGACGTTCTGCACCTGGCTGGTGACCAGGTTCCGGGCCTCTTCGGGGATGGCGGTGATCCCGTTGATCTGGCTGGTGATCTGGGCGGTGTCGCCGAAGATCCCCCAGATGAGGAAGGCGGCCGTCAGCGCCGGGAAGATGGCCAGGAAGGCCTTGAAGGCGACCCCGGCCGCCAGCAGCGGCACCTGGTCGTCCTTCGCCTCGGCCCACGCCCGCTTGGTGACGGCGAGCCAGCCCTTGGCCGGGATCTGCGTCGGCGAATCCGCGTTCTCACCGTGGTCACCGTGCCGGTGCACGGACAGGTCCCCCTGCTTCGTCTTGCTCATGGCTCCCAGGATGCTGGTCGAGGGCCCGGAACGCTCGCCGGGAGGCCCCGCTCAGGCCACCGAGGCCCGGCCCGCCGCGAACGAGGCCCACAGGTGCGCGTACCGCCCGCCGCGGGCCAGCAGCTCCTCGTGGGTGCCCTCCTCCACGGCGCGGCCGCGGTCGAGGACGACGATCCGGTCGGCCCGGGCCGCGGTGGTCAGCCGGTGGGCGACGACGATCGTGGTGCGCCGGCTGGCCGCGGCGTCGCTGGCCGCGGCGATGGCCGCCTCCGCGGCCGGGTCCAGCGCCGCCGTGGCCTCGTCCAGCAGCAGGACGTCGGGGTCGACGAGCTCGGCCCGGGCCAGGGCCACCAGCTGCCGCTGCCCGGTGGAGAGGTTGCGCCCGCGTTCGCCGACGACGAAGTCGTACCCCCCGGGCAGGGCCTCGACGACCCGGTCCGCCCCCACCGCCGCGGCCGCCGCCCGCACCTGCGCGGCCGTGGCCCCGGGACGCGCGTAGGCGATCGCCTCGGCCACCGTCCCGTCGAAGAGGTACGCCTCCTGGGGGACGACCCCCAGCCGGCGCCGGAACCCCGTCAGGTCCAGCGAGCGCAAGTCGGTCCCGTCGACCAGGACGCGGCCGTGGGTGGGGTCGTAGAAGCGCGCGGCCAGCTTCACCACGGTGGACTTCCCCGCCCCGGTCTCCCCGACGAGGGCGACGGTCTCCCCCGCCCGGACGTGCAGGTCCAGGTCGTGCAGCGCGGGCTCGTCGCCGTCGCGGTAGCGGAACCCGACGCCCTCGAAGCGCAGGTCGCCGGTCAGCCGCCCGACCGGGACCGGCTGCGGCACCGGCACGACCGAGGTCGGCGTCCGGAGCAGGTCGGCCACCCGGCGCAGCCCGACGGCGGCCTGCTGGTAGCCGTCGAAGACCTGCGAGAGCTGCTGGACGGGGGCGAAGAACAGGTCGACGTAGAGGAGGAAGGCGACGAGGACCCCGAGGGAGATCCGTCCCTCGCGCACCAGGCCGGCCCCCACCACGAGGACCAGCGCCGCGGTGGCCTCGTTCAGGAACTGCACGAACGGGAAGTACGTCGCGATCTGGCGCTGGGCCCGCACCCGGGCGTCGCGGTAGGCCCGGCCCAGGCGCTGGAACGCCTCGGTGTCCTCCCGGGTCCGGACGGAGGCCTGGGTGACCCGCACCCCCGCGACGGACTCCTGGAACCGCCCGTTGAGCGCGCTGACGCGCTCGCGGGCCTCGGTGTACGCCGGCCGCGACCGGGCCCGGAAGACGACCGTCGCGACGACCAGCACCGGCAGGACGGCGACCACGACGAGGGCGAGCTCGGGGTCCAGGACGAGCATCGCGACGAACACCCCGGCCAGGGACAGGAGGCTGACCAGGGCCTGGGCCACGCCGGTCTGCAGGAACGTCGACAGCGCGTCGACGTCGGTCGTCATCCGGGTCATGATCCGCCCGGCCTGCTCGCGCTCGTAGTAGTCCAGCCCCAGCCGCTGCAGCTGCGCGAACGTCCTCAGCCGCAGGCTGAACAGGACCCGCTCCCCGGTGCGCCCGGTCACCCGGCCCTGGGCGACGGTCACCACCCAGTCCAGGAGGACGACCGCGGCGGCGACCGCGGAGACCCCCAGCAGCGCGCGCAGGTCGCCGGTGGTGACCCCGTCGTCCAGGCCGGCGCGCACCAGCTGCGGCAGCAGCAGCTGCGCCCCGGCGTCGAGGGCCACCAGCAGCACCCCGGCCACCAGCGGGCGGCGGAAGGGCCGCAGCAGCCGACCCAGGCCGAAGCGGGGGTCGTGGCGCTCGGCGGCCAGGACGTCCACGCCGGGCTCGTCGCGGGTCGGGGGCCGCGCGCCGGTCCGGGACGGCGCTGCGCGCCCCGCCGCGGCCCCGGCGGGGGCGTCGGGCGGGGTCGTCGACCGCGGGGCCGGCAGCGCCGCGGGGACCCGCTCCGGCCGCGTCAGCACCCGGGCGTCGGCCGGGGACCCGGCGCCGGAGTCGGAGCCGCCGTCGAAGAGCCGGCGGAACACCTCGCACCGCTCCTGCAGCTCCGCCTCGGTCCCCTCGTCGACGACGCGGCCGCCGTCGAGGACGACGACGCGGTCGGCCAGCCGCAGGGTCGAGCGCCGGTGCGCGACGAGCAGCGTGGTCCGGCCCGCCTCGCGCCGGGCGAGGGCGCCCAGGATGCGCTGCTCCACCACGGGGTCGACCGCGGAGGTGGCGTCGTCGAGCACCAGCACCCGCGGGCGGGACAGCAGCGCCCGCGCCAGCCCGAGGCGCTGGCGCTGCCCTCCGGACAGGGTCAGCCCCTGCTCCCCCACGGGGGTGTCCCAGCCCCGCTCCAGGGCGTCGACGAAGCCGTCGGCGGCGGCGGTGCGCAGCGCCGCCCGGACCTCCTCGTCGCTCGCGCCGGGGACGGAGTACGCGACGTTGGCGCGCACGGTGTCGGAGAAGAGGAACGTCTCCTCGGGGACGAGGCCGATCGCGGCGCGCAGCGCGAGGGGGTCCAGGTCGCGCACGTCCACCCCGCCGACGCGGATCGCGCCGGCGTCGACGTCGTAGAAGCGCGGCAGCAGGTTCGTGATCGTCGACTTGCCCGACCCCGCCGTCCCGACGAGGGCCACGGTGCCGCCCGCGGGCACGTGGACGTCCACGCCGTCCAGGACGGTGCGCTCGGGGGTGAAGCCGAAGCGCACCCCGGCCAGCTCCACCGACAGGGGGCCCTCGGGCAGCGGTCGTGGGGTCCCCGCGCGCGGTCCCAGGACGCTCGGGCGGGTGTCGACGACCTGCAGGACGCGTTCGACCCCCGCCCGGGCCTGCTGGCCCACCGTGAGCAGCCCCGCGAGCTGGCGCACCGGGGACACCAGCTGCCCCAGGTAGGTCGAGAAGGCCAGGAACGTGCCGACGGTGAGGTGCCCGCCCAGCGCCAGCCAGCCGCCGAACAGCAGCACCCCCACCTGCCCCAGGGCGGGGACCGCCTGCAGCGCGGGCCCGTAGCGGGAGTTGGCGCGCACCACCCGCATGCGGTCGGCGAACAGGTCCGCGACGACGCCCTCCAGCCGGCGCAGTTCCGCGGCCTCCTGACCGAAGCCCTTGACGACGCGGACCCCGGAGACCGCGGCCTCGACGTGCGCGGCCACCTCCGCCGCCCGGGCCTGCGCGGCGGAGTTCGCCGGGAAGAGGTCGCGGCGGCTGCGCCGGGCGATCCACCACAGCGCCGGCCCGACGGCCAGCGCCACCAGGGTCAGCGGCGGGGACAGCGTCGCCATGACGACGAGGGACACCACGAACAGCACGGCGTTGCCGGTGACGTTGGGCAGCCACGCCAGCAGGCCCTGGACCAGCTGGACGTCGCTGATGGAGCGGCTGACGACCTGACCGGTGGACAGGCCGTCGAGCTGGCGGCCGTCCATCCGCTGCACGGCGGCGTGCACGTCGTCGCGCAGGTCCAGCTGCACGTCCAGCGACAGCCGGCCCGCGGTGAAGCGGCGGACGAACCCGAGGGCGTACACCACCGCGCCGGCCGCGACGAGCAGCGCGGCCCAGGGCCACAGCGCGGCCCCCGGGCGGCCCACGACGTCGTCGACGACGTGGCGCACGACGAGGGGGACGAGCGCGGCGACGCCGTAGGAGACGACCGAGGACCCGAAGGCGAGGACGAGGTCGCGCCGGTGCCGGCCGCAGTACCCGGCGAGCCGGCGCAGCCAGCCGGGCGGGGTGGTGGGCCGGGCAGGGCGTGAGGGCACGAGCGCCAACGCTAACCCCGCGCGGAACACCCCGCCGGTCCGCGGGGTTCGGCTGGTGGTGAACGTCCCGCTGTCGGTCCTGGACCTCTCCCCCACCACCTCCGGGTCGCCCGCGTCGGCGGCGCTGCGCCGCAGCGTCGAGCTGGCCCGGGACGTGGAGGCGCTGGGCTACCAGCGGTACTGGCTGGCCGAGCACCACGGGGTGGCGAGCACCGCCAGCTCGAACCCGGTGGTGCTGATCGCGACGATCGCGGCGGCCACGAGCACGCTGCGGGTGGGGGCGGGGGGCGTCATGCTGCCCAACCACTCCCCGCTGGCGGTGGCGGAGAGCTTCCGGGCCCTGGAGGGTCTGCACCCGGGCCGCATCGACCTCGGCCTCGGCCGGGCGGTGGGGACCGACGGGCGCACCGCGCTGGCCCTGCAGCGCTCCCGCCAGGCGCTGGCCCTGGACGACTTCGAGGAGCAGCTCGCCGAGCTGCACGGCTACGTCGACGGCTTCCCGCCCGGGCACCCGTTCGCCGGGGTCCGGGCCCAGCCCGACGACGTCCCGCTGCCGCCGGTGTGGCTGCTGGGTTCCAGCGAGCACGGTTCGGCCCTCGCCGCGCGGCTGGGCACGGGCTACGCCTACGCGGGGCACTTCGGCTCGGCCGAGCCGGTGCAGGTGCTGCGCTCCTACCGCGAGGGCTTCGTCCCCTCGCCGCGGTGGCCGCGCCCGCACGCGGTGCTGACGATGGCGGTGCTGGTCGCGGAGACCGCCGAACGGGCCCGGGCGCTGGCGGCGGCCGCGACGCTGGCCACGGTGCGCCTGCGCCTGGGCGCCCCGGGGCCGCTGCCCAGCCCCGAGGAGGCCGCGGCCCACCGCTGGACGCTGGCGGAGCGCAACACCGCCGGCCGGCTGGGGTCGCGGCTGGTGGCGGGGACGCCGGCGGAGGTCGTGCCCCGGCTGCGGGACCTGGTGCAGCGCACCGGCGCCGACGAGCTGATGGTGCTCACCCAGGTGCACGACCCGGCCGAGCGGCGGCTGTCCCACGCGCTGCTGGCCGAGGGGTGGGGTCTGGGGGCGGACCGCCTCGACGCGAGCCGCTCCGCCCGCTGAGCGGGGCCTCCTGCGGGGCCCGGGCCGGGACGTGGCGCAGCTCGACCTCCTCCAGCCGCCCCTCGGCGACGGTGAGCTCCAGCCACGTCCTCGTCGGCATGCGCCGGCGGTCGGTCGGGGACCCGGGGTTCAGCAGCCGGATCCCCGAGGGGGTCGTGGAGTCCCACGGCACGTGGCTGTGCCCGAACAGCAGGACGTCGAGGGTCCCGGCGCGCGCCGCGTCGCAGCGGCGTTCCCGGCCCTGCCTGGGCCCGGTCTCGTGCACCACGCCGAAGCGCAGGCCCTCGACCGCGAACTCCGCGAACTCCCCGAGGTGCGCGCGCACGTCCGGGCCGTCGTTGTTGCCGGCCACCCCCACCAGCCGGCGGGCGCGGTCGCGCAGCGCGAGGACGGTCGCCTCGTCGCACCAGTCCCCGGCGTGCACGACCAGGTCGGCGGCCTCCACGGCCGCCCACACCGGCGCGGGCAGGTCCTTGGCCCGCGTCGGCAGGTGGGTGTCGGAGACGACCACGAGCCGGGTGGTCACCGGCGCGCTCAGCCGAGCTGGCGGACCCGGACGGTCTCGGGCAGCTCCCGCAGCCGCCGCCCGACGTCCTCGGAGGCGTGCGCGGCGATGTCGGTGACGACGTAGCCGAGGTCGCCGCGGGTGGCGAGCTGCTGCCCCTCGATGTTCACCCCGGCCTCGGCCAGCACCTTGTTGATGTTGGCCAGCACGCCGGGGACGTTGCGGTGCAGGTGGGCCAGGCGCACCGTGCCGGGGGTGGTCTCGGTGCCCAGCGTCGGCAGGTTCACCGACAGGGTCGTCGCCCCGTGCAGGGCGTAGTCGCGCAGCTTGGCCGCGACGAAGCGGCCGATGTCCTCCTGCGCCTCCTCGGTGGACCCGCCCACGTGGGGGGTGAGGATGACGTTGGGCAGCCCCCGCAGCTCGGACTCGAAGCCCTGCCCGCTGCCCTTGGGCTCGGTGGGGAAGACGTCGATGGCCGCACCGGCGATGTGGCCGGAGCGGATGTGCCGGCTGAGGGCCTCGTGGTCGACGACGAAGCCGCGGGAGAGGTTGAGGAAGATCGACCCCGGGCGCATCCGGGAGAACTCCGCCTCGCCGAAGAAGCCGAGGTTGGAGCTGCGGCCGTCGACGTGCAGGGTGACGACGTCGACGATCTCCAGCAGCTCGTGCAGGCTGCCGCAGCGGCGGGCGTTGCCCAGCGCGAGCTTGTCGGTGGTGTCGTAGAAGAACACGCTCAGGCCCAGCGCCTCGGCCACCACCGACAGCTGCGAGCCGATGTTGCCGTAGCCGACGATGCCGAGGCGGCGCCCGCGGACCTCGTGGGAGCCGGCGGCGGACTTGTCCCAGACCCCCTCGTGCATGGCCCGGTCCTTGACGGTGAGCCGGCGGGTGAGGGCGATGATCTCGGCGAGGGCGAGCTCCACCACGCTGCGGGTGTTGCTGTAGGGGGCGTTGAAGACGGCGACGCCGTGGGCGGCCGCGGCGAAGAGGTCGATCTGGTTGGTGCCGATGCAGAAGGCGCCGACCGCGCGCAGGTCGGTCGCGGCCTCCAGGACCTTGGCGGTGACCTGGGTCTGCGAGCGGATGCCCAGCAGCGACACCCCGTCCAGCCGCTCGGCGAGCTCGGCCTCGTCGAGGGCGCCGGAGGCGGTCTCGACCTCCCACCCGGCCTCGGACAGCAGCGTCCGGGCGTCGGCGTGGATGTTCTCCAGCAGCAGCGCACGTCCGGGACGGACGGGAGCGAGGTCGGGGGCGGACACGGGTTCCTCCTGCTTCGTGCGGGTGCGCGGGGGTCCAGTCTCCCGCACGCCGGGGGGTGGCCCCGACGGGCGGGAGGGGGCCTCAGACGGCGGCGAGCGCCGCGCCGAGGGGGGTGTCCCCGCCCACGAGCTCGAGCACGGGGGCCGGGGCCGGGCCGGTGACCAGCCGGTCCAGCAGGGCGAGGCAGACGGCGGCCACGTCGGCCCGCGGCACCGCGCCGCGCGCCACCGAGGGGGCCAGCTGCACGCGGCCGGTGGGGGCGTCGTCGGTGAGGGCCCCGGGGCGCAGCACGCCCACCCGCAGCCCGTCGCGGGCGAGCACGTCCTCCTCGGCGGCGAGCTTGGCGCGCAGGTAGGCCGTGAACACCTCGTCGACGCCCTCGGGGCTCCGGCCCCCGCGCACGGAGTCCACCCCCATCGAGGAGAGCAGCAGGTAGGCCGGGACCCCGGCGGCCCGGGCGGCGTCGGCGAGCAGGACGGCCGCTGCCCGGTCCACGGTGTCCTTGCGCGCGGCCCCGCTGCCGGGACCGGCGCCGGCGGCGAAGACCACCGCGTCGGCGCCCTCGAGGTCCCCGGCCAGCTCGGCGGCGGTGGTGGACTCCAGGTCGCGGACCAGGGCCCGCACCCCGATCGCGGCGAGGTCCCCGACGTGGGCGGGGTTGCGGACGATCCCGGCCACGTCGTCCCCGCGCGAGGCGGCGAGCCGGCCGAGCAGGAGGGCGACCTGGCCGTGGCCCCCGGCGATGACGATGCGCATGCCGCGACCGTAGGCCATCGCCCCGGGCGGCCCCCGGCCGAGCCCGCGCCGGGGGCCGGGAGGCTCAGAGGCGCTCGGTCACCAGGGTGGCCGCGTCCGGGTAGGCCTCCAGCCGCTCGGCGGGGATGGGCTCGCCGGAGACCACGGAGAGCCCGTAGGTCCCGGCCTCGATGCGCTTGAGGGCGTCGGCCACGCTGTCCAGGCGGCGACGGGCCCCCTCGAGCAGGCCCTCGTTCTCCATGGCCTGCTGCTCGTGGGCCCCGAGGTCCCCGGTGTCCTGCCCGCCCTCGGCGGCGTCGGGCGTGCTGCCGGACTCCAGCCGGGCCGTCAGGTCGTCGATGGTCGCCTGCAGGTCGCGCTGCATGCTCAGCAGGCGTTCGCGGGCGGTGTCGGTGTCCATGTGGTGCTGCTCCCTGCTCGAACTGCTGGTGGGGTCCGTTCCTACCGCGGGGCCGGTCGTGGCGCAGCACGAGGTGACGGAGCCCGACGGCGGGTCCATGCTGGCACGGTGATCCCCGTCGACCTCGCGCTGCAGCTCCGGGCGGCCGGACTGGCCTGGAACCCCGCCCCCGGCGACCGCTTCGTCATCCCCCATCGGGACATGGACTCCGAGGTGTTCACCCTCAGCGACATGACCATCGAGGTCCACGACCACCCCACCGGGGCGATCATCGGCTTCAACGGCACCACCGAGTGGGCCCTGGACTCCGTCGACCAGCCCGAGGCGTGCTGGCTGCCGGCCGAGCACCAGCTGCGCGAGCTGCTCGGGGGGCGCTTCACCCGCCTGGAGCGCCGCGACGTCGGGGACGCGAGCGTCCACCGGGTGCTGCTGCTCGACGAGCACGGGGCCGACGCCTTCGAGGCCGAGGACGCGGCAGAGGCCTACGGACGCGCTCTGCTGCACCACCTCTCGGGTGCGGCCGGGGGCAGCGTCGGGACCTCCGACGCGGCCACCACGGCCTGACCCCGGCCCGTCAGCCCGCGCCGGGCCGGTCCCCCGGGGGGCCGTCGCCGTCGGGTTCGTCCTCCTGCCCGGCCAGGAACCGCTCGAACTCCTCACCCAGCTCGTCCGCGGTCGGCAGGAACGCGCTCGCGGCCCCCGTCCCCCGCCCCTCCTCGCCGATGGCGTCGTACTGCTCCTCCAGGGCCTCGACCACGGACGCGGCCTCGGGCGACTCGGTGATCTGGCGGTCGACCTCGACCCGGGTCCGGGAGGCGGCCTCCTGCAGCGACTGCACCGGGATCCCCACTCCCGTCGCCCCGGACAGCGTGCGGACCAGGACGGCCGCGGCGTCGGGGTAGTCGTTGCCGGCGAGGTAGTGCGGGACGTGCGCCAGCACCGACAGGACGTCGCGGCCCTGCTGGGACCCGCGCAGGTGCAGCAGCGCCGACGCGTGCCCGGGGACCTGGGCCTCGACGTCCCACGTGCGGTAGCCGTCGAGCAGCTCGGGGCGGCTCGCGCTGGCCGTCACCCCGCTGGGCCGGGTGTGCGGGACCGCGGTGGGGGCGGCGGAGAGCACGATGGTGGCCCCCACCCCCAGCTCGTCGGCGAGCTGCCACACCGCGGCGGTGAACCGCTCCCACTGCACGTCGGGTTCGGGGCCGGTGAGCAGCAGCAGCGAGGACCCGTCCTCGTCGTGGACGCGGTGCACCTGCAGGCGGGGCGGCTCGTAGTCCTGCCAGTCCTGGCCGCCGAAGGTCATCGTGGGCCGGCGGGCGCGGTAGTCGTGCAGCTGGTCGACGTCGAAGGTGGCCACCACCTCGTGCCGGCAGGTGGCCAGCAGGTGCTCCACGCTCAGGCGGACCGCGTTGCCGGCGTCGATGAACCCGGAGAGCGCCACGACGAGAGGAGGTTCCACCAGGGCGGGACGCTCGCCCTCGTAGCTGTACAGCGAACCCGGATCCAGCATGGCCCCATCATCCCCGCCGCCGGGGCCGGGCTCGACGCGGGTCAGCCGCGCGCGGCGACCGGCTCGACCGGCGGCACCGCCACGGCCGCGCGCTGGGCGCGCAGCCGGTCGATGGCGGACTCGAAGTCGGCCAGGGAGTCGAAGGCCTGGTAGACGGAGGCGAAGCGGAGGTAGGCGACCTCGTCCAGCTCCTGCAGGAACGGCAGCGTGGCCAGGCCGACCTGGTGGGCGTCGATCTCGGCGGCGCCCTGGGCGCGGACGGCCTCCTCGACGCGGTGGGCCAGCAGCGCGATGTCGTCCTCGCTCACCGGGCGCCCCTGGCAGGCCTTGCGCACCCCGCTGGCGATCTTGGCGCGGCTGAAGGGCTCCGGAGCGCCGGAACGCTTGATCACGGAGAGGCTGGCGGTCTCCACCGTCGAGAACCGCTTCGAGCAGTTCGGGCACTGGCGCCGGCGACGGATGGAGCTCCCGTCGTCGGTCGTGCGGGAATCGACGACACGAGAGTCGTCGTGCCGACAGAACGGGCAGTGCACCCCGACTTCCTCCCCCGAGACCGGACGACAGCTCTGGTCCAGGGCTGACCGTACGTCGGGAGCGGTGCGCCGGGCAACCGGCGCCCCCTCCGGACGGGTGGCGCCGCCGCCGCGGCGCACGTCGGTCAGTCCCCGCTGGGCATCGTCAGCCGCTGCCCGGCGCGCACGGTCATGTCTGCGAGGGCGTTGCGCTGGACGATGTCGACGGCGACCTCGCGCCAGTCCTCGGTGGGGGCCCACTCCCCCGCGATCTGCGACAGGGTCTGGCCGGGCAGCACGGTCACGACCACCGGTGCCGGGGGGCGCTCGACGCCGGCGGCGGCGCCGGTGAACGCCCCGGTGACGGCGACGACGGCCCCGGTGAGCAGCGTCGCCGCGGTGCAGGTGACGACGAGCCGCCCGCGGCGGGTCAGCCGCAGGGGGCGGGCCCGGCGGGCGGGCGGGGCGGGACGGGCCGCGGCGCAGCGGGCGGCGCGCGGCTCGCGGGCGGGACGGGCGGAGCGGGTCCGGCGGGGACGCGGCAGCGTCGGGCGTTCCGGGGCGAGCAGGACGGGGGCGGTGGCGCTCACGAGCAGAGACCTCCATCGGGTGGCCGCTGTCGAACGGGTGTTCGACCGGGCGCGACTGTTCTACCACCGTTCGAACGGTGGAGCGCAACCCCCGCGGTCACGGGGGTGCGGCGCCAGACGCTGCCAGCCACCCCCGACACGTGCGCCCACCTGCACGGACGCCCAGGCGGCCGTCCGGGAGGCGGACCGGCGCGCGCCGCGCGCCGAGGGGCACGGGCGGCCGGCCACCTCGCGGACGCGCTGCCGCGACGCGCCGACACGCCGGTTCGAACACGTGTTTGATCCCGACCGGGCGGAGAACTAGCCTGGCGCGGACCGGGCGCCGCGACGGACCCCGGGCGACGAACGACGGGAGTGGACGTGGCCGAGGTGCTGGACGGAACCGGCGACACCGAGCGGGGCGCGGCGACGGCCTCGATCCACCACTTCCCCGACGGCCCCCACGGCCGCGACGGCCTGACCGCCCGGCAGCGGCGGGTCCTGGCCGCCATCCAGGAGTGCGTCGAGCAGCGGGGCTACCCGCCGAGCATGCGCGAGATCGGCCAGGCGGTCGGGCTCACCAGCCCCAGCAGCGTGGCCCACCAGGTCAAGACGCTGGAGAAGCTGGGGTACCTGCGCAAGGACCCCCGCCGGCCGCGCACCCTCGAGGTCGTCGCCCCCTCCTCCGCCGGCCCCGGGCTCCTCGACGGCACCGAGGCCGGCTCCGCCGAGAACCGCCCCCGGCCGCGCTACGTCCCGGTCGTGGGCCGCATCGCCGCCGGCGGCCCCATCCTGGCCGAGCAGCTCGTCGAGGACGTCTTCGCGCTGCCCGAGCAGCTCGTGGGCACCGGCGAGCACTTCATGCTGAGGGTCGTCGGGGAGTCGATGCTCGAGGCGGCGATCTGCGACGGCGACTGGGTCGTCGTCCGCCAGCAGCCGACGGCCGAGAACGGCGACGTCGTGGCCGCCATGATCGACGGCGAGGCGACGGTGAAGGTGCTGCAGCGCAAGGACGGCCACGTCAAGCTGCTGCCCCGCAACCCGCTCTTCGACCCCATCGACGGCGACGAGGCGACCATCCTCGGCCGCGTGACCGCGGTGCTGCGCAGCCTCTGAGGGGGCCCGGCGGCACCGGGGCGGGGGTCACCGGGGGACGGGGACGACCAGCTCCACGGCCGCCTCGATCGCCAGCCGCGGCGAGGTCAGGACGGGCAGGTGCAGGTCGCGCAGCAGCGGCGCCGCGTCGACCATGCTCGCCTGGGCCAGGACGACGACGTCCACGGGCGGGTCCAGGGAGCGCACCCCCGCGCGGACGGCCTCGGCGACGCCGGCGGCGTAGGTCAGCACGTCACCGGAGGCGAAGGACGGCCACGTCTCCGGGCAGCGCACCTCGACGAGCTCCACGTCGCGGCCGGTGGCCTGCGCGCACTCGCGCAGCAGGGGCAGGACCGTGGCGGCGGCCCCCTCCAGCGAGCTGACCACGGCGATGCGCCGACCCGCCAGGACGGCCGCCTCGGCCATCGGGCGGTCCACCCGCACCACCCGCAGCCCCATCCCGGCCCCGACCGCCTTCGCGGTGGGCCCGACCTCGGAGCAGGTGCAGACCACGACGTCGGCCCCCTCCCCCACGAGGCGGCGCAGCCGGTCCTCCACCGCCGGGCGGACGCTGTCCACCCCGTGGGTCCGGGCGGCGGTCAGCAACCCGGTGTCCACGAGGTGGCGGTCGGCGACGGTGTCGTCCCGGGCGTTCAGGAGGTCGCGGAAGGCGCGCACGTGGGCGTGCGCGGTGTGCAGGAAGCCGACGGTGGCCACCGGACGAGGATGCCACCCCCGCGTCACCTCGGCAGCACCGCGGGTCAGACCGCGCTCAAACGGCGCAGCGCCTCCACCACGGTCGCCGTCGAGGTGGTGGGCCAGAAGTCGGGGAGGCTGTCGCGCAGGAACCCCCCGTAGCGGGCGGTCGCCAGCCGGGAGTCCAGGACCGCGACCACGCCCCGGTCCCCGGTGGCGCGGATGAGCCGCCCCGCCCCCTGGGCCAGCCGCACGGCCGCGTGCGCCGCCGACACCGACACGAACCCGTTGCCGCCGGCCGCGTCCACCGCCCGCGCCCGCGCGGACATCAGCGGGTCGTCGGGACGGGGGAAGGGAATGCGGTCGATGACCACGAGCGAACAGCTCGGCCCGGGGACGTCCACGCCCTGCCACAGCGACATGGTGCCGAACAGCGACGTCGCGGGGTCGTCGGTGAAGGCCCGCACGAGCTTGGGCAGCCGGTCCTCGCCCTGGCACAGGACGGGGGTGCTCAGCCGCTGCCGCAACGCCTCCGCCGCCTCCTCCGCGGCCCGGCGGGAGGAGAACAGCCCCAGGGTGCGGCCCCCGGCGGCCTCGACCAGCGTCGCGAGCTCGTCGAGGACGGCCTCGCTCGCCCCGGCCCGGCCCGGTGGGGGCAGGTGGCGGGCGATGTGGAGGATGCCCTGGCGGGGGTAGTCGAACGGGCTGCCGACGTCGACCCCGACCCACCGCGTCCCCGCCCCCTTCGCCCCCTTGAGGCCGAAGGCCCCCGCCACGGGGTCGAAGGACCCGCCGAGGGTCAGGGTGGCGGAGGTCGCCACCACCGTCCGCTCGGCGAAGAGCTTCTCCCGCAGCAGGCCCGCCACCGAGAGCGGGGCGATGTGCAGCGAGGGGGGCCGGGCGGCGGGGCCGGCACCGGCCGTCACCCAGGCCACGTCGAAACCGTCCCCGGCTCCGCGGCCCACGTCCTCGGCCAGCCGCTCGGCGACGGAGAAGACCTCCTGCACGGCGGCGCGGGCCAGGTGCCGGGCCCCGCGGGCTTCCTGGTCCTCCTCCTTGCCGGCGGCCTCGCCGGCGTCCTTGAGGTCGCTCAGCGCGGTCCGGGCGGCGTCGCGGACGGCGACGACGGCGTCGGCCAGCCGGTCCGGCCACCGGTCCAGGCGGCCCGGCGGGGCCTCCTCCAGCGCGGCTTCGAGGGCGACGGCCGCGTCGTCGAGGCCGTCCGAGACGATCCCCGCCGAGCGGCGCAGCCGGCGCGAGGCCGCGTGCGCCCCCGCGGCCGACAGTTCGGCGGTGGCGACCGCCGTCACCCGCTCGGCGAGCTCGTGGGCCTCGTCGACGACGAGGACGTCGTGCTCGGGCAGCAGCTGACCGCTGCTCTCCAGGGCGTCGATGGCGGTCATGGCGTGGTTGGTGACGACGACGTCGACGGTGCGGGCCCGGGCCCGAACCCGTTCGGAGAAGCACTCCGCGGCCACCGGGCAGCGCTGGGAGCCCAGGCACTCCCGGGCCGAGACGGACACCTGGCGCCAGGCCCGGTCGCTGACGCCGGGGTCGAGCTCGTCGCGGTCCCCCGTCGAGGTCGACTCCGCCCACTCGCGCAGCCGGACGACCTCGCGCCCGAGCCGGCCCTCGCCGCCCGCGTCGGGCCCGGAGGACGCGCCCGCCACGTCGAAGAGGGTGCCCTCGTCGCTGGGGAAGCCGCCGTCGAGCTTGTTGCGGCACAGGTAGTTGGAGCGCCCCTTGAGCAGCTCCCAGGTGGGCTCGCGGTGCAGCCGGGGGGCGATGGCCTTCGCCAGCCGCGGCAGGTCCCGCTCGACGACCTGGGCCTGCAGGGCCAGCGTCGCGGTGGTGACGACCACCGCCCGGCCGGCGTGCACCGCGTGCGCGACGGCCGGGACGAGGTACGCCATGGACTTGCCCGTCCCGGTGCCGGCCTGCACGAGGAGGTGCCGGCGGCTGCGGATGGCGTCGGTGACGGCGCGCGCCATCGTGGCCTGGCCCTCGCGCCGCTGCCCGCCGAGGGCGCCCACGACCGCGTCGAGCAGCTCGGCGACCTCCGGCTCGGCGACCTCGTCGGTCACCTCGTCGGTCACCTCGTCGACCCCGGTGGCCGCGTGCCCGTCGACGTCCCCGTCGGTGCCCTCGTCCGCGGTCTCGACGGGGGTCCCGGTGCGTGCGCTCACGGGTCCATCCTCTCCCGGCCGGGCCCGTGCTCGGGCCCCCGCCCACAGCGCGCCGCGGGGCGGCGGGCTGTGGACGGGGACGGGTGCCTCAGGCCGTGGGAGCCGGCCGGTACCGCTCCAGCTCGGCGGCGAGCCGGGGCCGGACCCGCACCCGCATCCGGGTCCCCTCGCCCGTGTGCTCCTCGGAGAGGACCTGACCGGTGGTGTGCACCCGGTTGACCAGCTCACCGTGGTCGTAGGGCACGCACACTTCCATCTCGACGTCGGGGACGGGCAGCATCCGCGCGATGCGCTCGAGGAGCTCCTCGATCCCCTCCCCGGTGCGGGCCGACACGGCGACGGCGTTCTTCTCCCGCCGCAGCAGCCGGTCCACGACCTCCGGGTCGGCCACGTCGGCCTTGTTGATGGCCACCAGCTCGGGCACGTCCTGGGCGTCCACGTCGGCCAGCACGCCGCGCACGGCGGCGAGCTGCCCCTCGGGGTCGGGGTGCGACCCGTCGACGACGTGCAGCACGACGTCGGACTCCGCGACCTCCTCCAGCGTCGAGCGGAAGGCCTCGACGAGCTGGTGCGGCAGCGAACGGACGAAGCCGACGGTGTCGGCCAGGGTGTACGGCCGGCCCTCGGGGGTCTGCGCCCGGCGGACGGTGGGGTCCAGCGTCGCGAACAGGGCGTTCTCGACGAGCACCCCCGCCCCGGTGAGCCGGTTCAGCAGCGAGGACTTGCCCGCGTTGGTGTACCCGGCGATGGAGACGGCCGGGACCGCGCGGGCGTGGCGCAGGGAGCGCTTCTCGACGCGGGCGGTGCCCATGCCCTTGATCTCGCGGCGCAGCTTCGCCATCCGGCTGCGGATGCGCCGGCGGTCCAGCTCGATCTTCGTCTCACCGGGACCGCGGGAACCGATCCCGGCGCCGGCGGCGACCCGGCCACCGGCCTGCCGCGACATCGACTCACCCCAACCGCGCAGGCGCGGCAGCAGGTACTCGAGCTGGGCGAGCTCGACCTGCGCCTTGCCCTCCCGGCTCTTGGCGTGCTGGGCGAAGATGTCGAGGATGACCGCGGTCCGGTCGACGACCTTGACCTTGACGATGTCCTCCAGGCCGCGGCGCTGGGAGGCGGACAGCTCACCGTCGCAGATCACGGTGTCGGCGCCCTCCGCCGCCACGAGGTCGGCCAGCGCCGCCGCCTTGCCCGAGCCCAGGTACGTCGAGACGTCCGGCGTCGTGCGGCGCTGGAGCACCCCGGCGAGGACGTCGGAGCCGGCGGTGGCGGCGAGGGCGGAGAGCTCCTGCAGGGACACCTCGGCCTCGGCGCGGTTGGAGTCCGCGCTGGACCAGACGCCGGCGAGGACGACCCGTTCCAGCCGCAGCTGGCGGTACTCGACCTCGGTGACGTCGGTGAGCTCGGTGGACAGCCCCGCGGCCCGCCGCAGCGCGCGGCGGTCGGCGAGGTCGAGCTGCTCGCCGTCGTAGCTGGTGTGGCCGTCGCCGGTGTCACCGTCCTCCGGGGCGCCGCCCGCCCCCTCCGGGCTCCCCACCGCCCGCGTCCCGTCCTCGCCGCCGTGGCCGCGCAGGATGCGGGCAACGGCCCGGTCGAACTCCTCGTCCCGGGTGGACGCGGTGGTGGTGCTGACCTCGGGTTCCGCGGACTGCGGTGTCGCGGAAGCGTGGCGGTGGTTCATGGACCTCCTCGGTCGAAGGGCGCCGCCGGCCCGAGCCGACGTGGTACACCCAGCGTGACATTCAACGGCGGGAGCGGCGACGGTATTTCAGCCCGTAACCTTCCGGGCGTGTCCGCCGAGCACTACTTCTCCGCCCAGCCCGCGACCGCCGACGAACGGCGCGAGATCACCGTCGAGCTGGCCGGCCGCGAGGTGGTGGTCACCACGGCCCGCGGGGTCTTCAGCGCCGACCACGTCGACCAGGGCACCGCGGTGCTGCTGCCGCTGATCGAGGACGCCGACGCCGCCGGCGACGTGCTGGACCTCGGCTGCGGCTGGGGCCCGATCGCGCTCAGCCTCGCGCTGCGCCGGCCCCGGCAGGTCGTGCACGCCGTCGACGTCAACGAGCGCGCGCTGGACCTGCTGCGGCACAACGCCGCCCGCCTGGGGGTCGCGGTGCGGGCGAGCCTGCCCGACGAGGTGGACGAGGACCTGCGGTTCACCGAGATCTGGTCCAACCCGCCGATCCGGATCGGCAAGGAGGCTCTGCACGACCTCCTGCTGCGGTGGCTGCCGCGGCTGGCGCCGGGCGGGGCGGCGCACCTGGTGGTGCAGAAGAACCTCGGCTCGGACTCGCTGCACCGGTGGCTGGAGTCCGGGGTGCTGCCCGGGACGAGCACCGGGCGCACGACGACGTCGAAGGGCTTCCGGGTGCTCACCGTCCGTCGGGGCGGGTGAGCCGCGGGCTCAGGCGGTGGGGCGGTGCTGCAGCAGCTCGGGGGCCAGCACCCCCGTGGCGACGAGCTGCGCCGGGCCGGAGAGCCAGACCGTCCCCTGGGCCAGGCTGGAGCCGGCCCCGACGGTCACGACGAGCCGGCCCCCCGGGACGTCCACCCGCCACACGTCGGGGGCTCCGCGACCGGCCCAGGCCCGGGTGGCCAGGGCCGCGGCGCACGCGCCGGTCCCGCAGGAACGGGTCTCGCCCGACCCGCGCTCGTGCACGCGCATGGCGATCTCGCCGATGTCGGGGACGTCGTCACCGGTGACGTCGAAGGCCAGCAGCGGGACGACGAGCTCGACGTTGGTGCCCTGCGGCGGGACGGGACGGACCTCCGGGGCCCGGGTGAGGTCGGCGGCGGCGAGCTCGGCCTCGTCGGGCAGGGCGACGACGGTGTGCGGGTTGCCGAGGTCGACCGACAGCGCGGGCCGGGCCACCGCGTCCAGGCCGGGGACCAGGACGAGGGCGTCGGAGCCGGCGCCGAGGGCGTCGTCCCCGCCGGTCAACGCCCAGGGGCCCAGGTCGGCCGTCCACTGGCCGTCGGCCTCGCGGCGCAGCCGCTTCACCCCGGAGCGGGTGGCGACGTCGAACCAGCGCCCGTCGCCGGCCTCCTCGGGCAGCAGGCGGTTGCGCAGCAGGAACTCCGCGAAGACGCGGACGCCGTTGCCGCACATCTCGGCGAGGGAGCCGTCGCTGTTGCGGTAGTCCATGAACCACTCCGCCCCGGGGGCCGTCCCGGCCGCGTCGGGGACGGCGCTGCTGCGCACCGCGCGGATCAGGCCGTCGCCGCCCACGCCGGCCCGCCGGTCGCAGATCGCGGCGACGACGTCGGCGGTGGGGTTCCAGACGCCGTCGGGGTCGGCGACCAGGACGAAGTCGTTCTCGGTGCCGTGGCCCTTGGTGAAGGCCAGGCCCTGGGGTGCGCTCACGCCGCCGATGCTACGGGCAGCAGCTCCAGCACCCGCCGGGCGAGGTCGAGGGGGTCGGAGCCGTCGGGGGCGGGCAGCCAGTGCACCCGGGGGTCGCGGCGGAACCACGACTCCTGCTTTCGGGCGAAGCGGCGCGTGAGGCGGGCGGTGAGCTCCCTGGCCTCGTCCTCGGTGGTGGTGCCGTCGAACGCGTCCAGCACCTGGGCGTAGCCCAGGGCCCGGGAGGCGGTGCGGCCCTCGCGCAGCCCCCGCGCCTCGAGGTCGCGGACCTCGGCGACCAGCCCGGCCGCCCACATCCGCTCCACGCGGGCGTCGATGCGCGCGTCGAGCTGCTCGCGGGGGACGGCGAGGCCGACCTGGACGGTGGGGCGCAGGTAGGTCTGCTCGGGCAGCGACGCGGCGAAGGGCCGGCCGGTCAGCTCCCCCACCTCCAGGGCCCGCACGATGCGCCGGCCGTTGCCGGGCAGGATCTTCGCCGCGGCGGCGGGGTCGCGCTCGGCGAGGCGGGCGTGCAGGGCGTGCGGGCCCAGGACGGCGAGCTCGGCCTCCCAGCGGGCCCGCACCTCGGGGTCGGTGCCGGGGAAGCGCAGGTCGTCGACGGCGGCGCGGACGTAGAGCCCCGAGCCGCCCACGAGCAGCGGCAGGCCGCCGCGGGCGGTGACGTCCTCGACGGCGGCCCGGGCGTCGGCCTGGAAGCGCGCGACCTCGGCGGTCTCGGTGACGTCGAGGACGTCGAGCAGGTGGTGCGGGACGCCCTCGCGCTCGGCGGGGGTGAGCTTGGCCGTGCCCACGTCCATGCCCCGGTAGAGCTGCATCGCGTCGGCGTTGACGACCTCGCCGGGACGGCCGTGCTCGCGCTCCAGCAGGTGGGCCAGGGCGACCCCGACGTCGGACTTGCCCGACGCGGTGGGTCCCACGACCGCGACGAGGGGAACGTTCGGCTGGCCCACGCCGTCATGGTGTCAGACAGTGGACACCCGCTCGCCCGAGCGGGCGGAGAAGGAGGACCAGCCGTGGGGACCATGAACTTCCTCAAGATCAAGATCGACGAGGCCACCGGGCAGGCCCGCGAGGTGGCGGGGCAGGCGCTGGGCCGGGCCGGGGCCTTCGCCGCCGAGCACTCCGGCAAGGCCGAGGGCGCCATCGGCAAGGCGGGCGAGTTCGTCAACGCCCGCACCGGTGGCAAGTACGCCGAGCACGTCACCCGCGTCGGCGAGCTCGCCCGCAAGGGCGTCGACAAGGCCGCCGAGCAGGCCCCGCCGACGACGATGGCCGGCGGCGGCACCCCGATGCGCGGCGGCACCGCCTCGACGGGCACCCCGATGAGCGGGCCGGTGCGCTGATGACGATCCCGACGCCCCCGGTGCCGCCGAGCCCGGTCCCGATGCCGGGCACGCCCGGTGAGCCGGTGCCGGACCCGGGACCGACGCCCACCCCCGAGCCGATGCCCGAACCGGCGGCCCCGCCGGCGTTCTGACCGGTACGGCGGGCTGACCGGACGACCCGCGGCCCGCTGCGGGCGGGCGGTCAGGCCCGGCGCAGCGTGGGCAGGCCCAGGCCGACCGGCCGGGGACCCGTGCTCTCGGGCTCCGGCCGGGCCTGCCGCGCCTCCCAGGCGTCGCCGGCGCGGGTGCGGCGCACGGCGAACCCGCTCACGTCGTCGGCCTCGAGGTAGTGCGGTGCACCGCGGGTGACCGTCACCGTGGCCACGTCGCCGGGGCGCGGGGCCTGCGCCCCCTCCGGCAGGGCGAAGTGGACGAGGCGGTTGTCCGGGGCCCGTCCCGAGAGGCGCCGGGTCGCGGCGTCCTTGCGGCCCTCCCCCTCGGCGACGAGGACCTCGAGGGTCCGCCCGGTCTGGGCCTGGTTGTCCTCGTAGGTGATCCGGTCCTGCAGGGCGGTGAGCCGCTCGTAGCGCTCCTGCACGACCCGCTTGGGGATCTGGTCGCCCATGGTCGCGGCCGGGGTCCCCGGGCGCGGGGAGTACTGGAAGGTGAAGGCGCTGGAGAACCGCGCCTGCTCCACCACGTGCAGCGTCTGCTCGAAGTCCTCGTCGGTCTCGCCGGGGAACCCGACGATGATGTCGGTGGTGATCGCGGCGTCGGGGATGGACGAGCGGACGCGGTCGATGATCCCCAGGAACCGGGACTGCCGGTAGGAGCGGCGCATCGCCTTCAGCACCCGGTCCGAGCCGGACTGCAGCGGCATGTGCAGGCTGGGCATGACGTTGGGGGTCTCGGCCATCGCGTCGACGACGTCGTCGGTGAAGCTGGAGGGGTGCGGGCTGGTGAAGCGGACCCGCTCCAGGCCCTCGATGCCGCCGGTGGCGCGCAGCAGCTTGCCGAAGGCCAGCTTGTCGCCGAACTCGACGCCGTAGGTGTTGACGTTCTGCCCCAGCAGCGTGACCTCGAGGACGCCCTCGCCGACGAGGGCCTCGATCTCGGCCAGGACGTCGCCGGGACGGCGGTCCTTCTCCTTGCCGCGCAGCGCGGGGACGATGCAGAACGTGCAGGTGTTGTTGCAGCCCACCGAGATGCTGACCCACGCCGCGTAGGGCGACTCCCGCCGCGTCGGCAGCGTGGAGGGGAACGTCTCCAGCGACTCCAGGATCTCGACCTGGGCCTCGGCGTTGTGCCGGGCGCGCTCGAGCAGCACCGGCAGGGAGCCCACGTTGTGGGTGCCGAAGACGACGTCCACCCAGGGCGCCTTGCGGACGATCTCGCCGCGGTCCTTCTGCGCCAGGCAGCCGCCGACGGCGATCTGCATGCCTGGGCGGCGCTCCTTGACGGGCGCGAGGTGGCCGAGGTTGCCGTACAGCTTGTTGTCGGCGTTCTCCCGGACCGCGCAGGTGTTGAAGACGACGACGTCCGGCTCGACCGGGGCGTCGGAGCCCTCCGGGCGGCCCGCCTCGTCGAAGCGCACGTAGCCGGCGTCCTCCAGCAGCCCCGACAACCGCTCGGAGTCGTGGACGTTCATCTGGCACCCGAAGGTGCGGACCTGGTACGTGCGCGCGGCGGCGACGGTGTCGTCGGCGCCGGCGGGGGTGGCGGTCGTCGTGCTCATCACACCTCAGTCTAGGTGACCCCGGGGCCGATCCCTCGTGTCTCCTTCCGATCACGATGTGGCACCCTCGCGCGGCGACCCGTGGGCAGACTGCGCGGCTCCTGTAGGTTCCGGCGACATGAGTGACCACGGGCAGGCCCCTCAGTCGTCAGCGCGCCGGCCGCTGGTCGTCCTGGAGAAGGTGAACAAGCACTTCGGGGCCCTGCACGTGCTGAAGGACGTCGACCTGACGGTCTCCGAGGGCGAGGTCGTCGTGGTCATCGGCCCCTCCGGCTCCGGCAAGTCCACGCTGTGCCGGACGATCAACCGCCTCGAGACCATCGACGGGGGCCGCATCACCATCGACGGCAAGGACCTGCCCGCCGAGGGCAAGGGCCTCGCCCGCCTGCGCGCCGACGTCGGGATGGTCTTCCAGTCCTTCAACCTCTTCGCGCACAAGACGGTCAAGGAGAACGTGACCCTCGGCCCGCTGAAGGTCCGCGGGACGTCCGGCAGCGAGGCCGGCAAGCGCGCGGACGCCCTGCTCGAGCGCGTCGGCGTCGCCTCCCAGGCCGCTAAGTACCCCGCGCAGCTGTCCGGGGGTCAGCAGCAGCGCGTGGCCATCGCCCGGGCGCTGGCGATGGACCCCAAGGTGATGCTCTTCGACGAGCCCACCTCCGCCCTCGACCCCGAGATGATCAACGAGGTCCTCGACGTCATGACCGGTCTCGCCAAGGAGGGCATGACCATGGTCGTCGTCACCCACGAGATGGGCTTCGCCCGCCGGGCCGCCGACCGCGTCGTCTTCATGGCCGAGGGCCGGATCCTCGAGGACACCACCCCGGAGGAGTTCTTCACCGCGCCCAGGCACGAGCGCGCCAAGGACTTCCTCTCCAAGATCCTCACCCACTGATCCCGACCACCGACGCCGTCCCGCGTCAGCCACAGGAGGCACCCACCCCATGAACAGCATCCGTACGGCCGTGCTCGCCGGCGCGGCGACCGCGCTGCTGGCCCTGAGCGCTTGCGGCAACGAGGGTTCCCCCGAGACCGCCGGCGGGAGCAGCACCTCCGGCGGCAGCGCCGCCGCCGCCCCCGAGTACGCCGTCGCCACCGACGTCGCGATCACCGGCAGCCCGACCTACGACAAGATCAAGGCGGCCGGGAAGGTCGTCATCGGCGTCAAGGCCGACCAGCCGGGCATCGGCCAGAAGGACGCGGGCAGCGGCGAGTACACCGGCTTCGACATCGAGATGGCCAAGCTCATGGCCGCGAACCTCGGCCTGACGCCCGACGAGATCGACTTCGTCGAGACCGTCTCGGCCAACCGCGAGCCGTTCCTGCAGCAGGGCACGGTCGACATGGTCATCGCCTCGTACACGATCAACGACAAGCGCAAGCAGGTCGTCGACTTCGCCGGGCCGTACTACGTCGCCGGCCAGGACCTGCTCGTGCGCGCCGACGAGGAGGAGATCACCGGGCCGGACGCGCTGGCCGGCAAGAAGGTCTGCTCGGTGGAGGGTTCCACCCCGGCGACCCGGATCCGCGACGAGCACCCCGACGCGCAGCTCGTCACCTTCGACGCCTACTCCAAGTGCGTGGAGCAGCTGACCTCCAACGCCGTGGACGCCGTCACCACCGACGACGCGATCCTGCGCGGCTACGCCGCCCAGCAGCCCGAGGCCCTCAAGGTCGTCGGCGCGCCCTTCAGCGAGGAGCCGTACGGCATCGGCCTGCCCAAGGGCGACACCGCCCTGCGCAACGCGCTGAACGACGCGATCGAGACGGCGGTCGAGGACGGCGACTGGAAGAAGGCGTACGACCACACCCTCGGGGGCAGCGGCACCGACCCCGAGCCGCCGACCGTCGACCGCTACTGAGGGACCGCGCCCGGGCGCCGCGACGGCGCGGCCCCGGGCGCACCCACGTCCGCCACCCTCCCTCCAGCAAGGAGACGACGTGCAGGTCATCGTCGACAACCTCGACGTGTTCGGCCGCGGGATCTGGGGCACCGTCACCCTGTTCTTCTGGGCCACCCTCGGCTCGCTCGTCCTCGGCACCGTCCTCGCGGTCTTCCGCATCTCCCCCAGCGCGGCGCTGCGGGCCTTCGGCACGACGTACGTCAACGTCTTCCGCAACACCCCCCTCACGCTGATCATGGTGTTCTGCGTGCTGTGCCTGCCGACGCTGCAGATCACCTTCAGCGACGACACCGCCCGCCAGTACCGCGCCTACGCCATCCTCGCGCTGGTCGCCTACACCTCCTGCTTCGTGTGCGAAGCGGTGCGCTCGGGCATCAACACCGTGCCGCTGGGCCAGGCGGAGGCGGCGCGCGCGATCGGGCTGCCCTTCACCGGGGTGCTGCGCCTGGTCGTCCTCCCCCAGGCCTTCCGCGCCGTGGTCCCGCCGCTGGGCAGCGTCCTGAACGCCCTGCTGAAGAACACCTCCGTCGCCTCGGCGGCGAGCAACTACGAACTCGTCTCGGCCATGCGCAACCTCGTCGAGCAGAACGGCAACGCCGTCATCGCCGTCCTCATCGGGATCACCGTGGCCTACATGCTGCTGGCGGGGGTGCTCTTCACCGGCGTGACCCTGCTGGAACGGCGGACGGCACGGAGCGGAGCGAACGCGTGAGCCAGGTCCTCTACGACGCCCCCGGCCCCCGGGCCCGGCGCCTCAACGCCGTCCTCACCGTGGTCGGCGTCGCGCTATTCGCCGGGGTCCTCGGGGTCGTCGTCTGGCGGCTGAACGGCGCGGGGCAGTTCGCGCCCTCGAAGTGGAGCCCCTTCAGCTACACCGACATCCAGACCGCCCTCCTCGGCGCCTGGTGGCAGACGATGAAGGTCGCCCTGGTGGCGATCCTGCTCTCGGTGGTGCTGGCCGCGGTGCTGGCGAGCGCGCGGCTGTCGCACGCGAGGGCGCTGCGGCGGGTCGCCTACGGCCTGATCCAGCTCTTCCGGGCGCCGCCGGTCCTGCTGCTGATGTTCTGGTTCTTCTACGGCTCCGGCGGGGACGTCCCGCTGTACTGGTGCGGTGTCCTCGGGCTCACCGTCTACAACGGGGCCTTCCTCGCCGAGATCCTGCGCGCCGGGGTCGAAGCCCTGCCGAAGGGGCAGCGGGAGGCCGGGCTCGCCGTCGGGCTCACCGAGAGCCAGGTCCTGTGGACGATCCAGCTCCCGCAGGCCGTGCGGTCCATGCTGCCGTCGCTGGTGTCGCAGATCGTCGTCATCCTCAAGGACAGCGCGCTCATCTACATCATCGGCTACTCGGAACTGCTCCGGTGGGGCACGCAGCTGGGGTCGCAGTACTTCAACCTCATCCCCGCCATGCTCGTCATCGCCGTCGTCTACGTCGGCACGAACATGGTCATCGCCGCGATCGCCAAGGTGGTGGAGCGGCGGATGAGCACGAAGACGGCGGGCAAGACAGCCGCTGCCGGACCCCCGCAGTTCGTCGCTACGCCGTCGGGCGGGGCCTGAGACGCGGGCCGGCCTCCCCGTGGAGGCCGGCCCCGGTCCTCAGATGTCGTCGCGGACCGCGTACAGCGTCAGCTTGCGGTCGGTGACGATCGAGCCGAGCCGGTTCGCCCCCTCGGGGGTGGCGCGGAAGGCCCGGTAGGCGTTGTCGTCCTCGATGGACTCCCACCGCTCGACGATGGACACGTGGGTCTCGTCGGCGTGGTCGATGAGCACCTCGCACCCGAGGTTGCCCTTGAAGGCGCGGGTGGCTTCGAGGGTCTCGGTGAGGATGGCCGGGGCGTCGGCGACGTTCTCGGGCTTGAGGGTGAGTTCCAGGATCGCGATGGTGGTCACGGGCGGAGGCTACGCCTGCCCGTCGAGCTCCTCGCGGACGACCCGCAGCACCACGTCGGTGGGGAACCCGCGGCGGGCGAGCAGGCCGAACAGCCGGCGTTCGCGCACCGCGCGCTCCAGGCCCGCGGTGGAGCGGAGCTTGCGGCGCACGAGCTCCCGGGCGGCCTCGGCCTGGCTGTCGTGGTCGACGACCTCCAGCGCGTCCGCGGCGGTCTCGTCGTCGACGCCCTTCCGGCGCAGCTCCTGGGCCAGCGCCCGACGCCCGCGCCCGCTGCGGCGGGCGTGCACGAAGGACTCGGCGAAGGCGCGGTCGTCGACGAGGCCGACCTCCTCGAAGCGGTCGAGGACCTCGACCACGATCTCGGCCGGCACCTCCTTGGCGGCCAGCTTCTCGGCCAGCTGCTTGCGGGTGCGCGGCGCCATCGTCAGCTGCCGCAGGGCGATGGTGCGGGCGACCTCGCGCGGGTCGGCCTCCCGGTCCGGGTTCTCGTCCGGACCGGGAGGGACCTGCTCGGGGGGCCGACGGCTCAGAAGTCGACCTTCTCCTCGACGTCGACCTCGGCCGGGGCGTCCAGGCGGGCGCCGATGCCGAGCTTCTCCTTGATGCGCTTCTCGATCTCGTCGCCGAGGTCGGGGTTGTCGCGCAGGAAGGCGCGGGCGTTCTCCTTGCCCTGGCCGAGCTGATCGCCCTCGTAGGTGTACCAGGCGCCGGACTTGCGCACGAAGCCGTGCTCGACGCCGAGGTCGATGAGCCCACCCTCGCGGGAGATGCCCTGGCCGTAGATGATGTCGAACTCGGCCTGCTTGAAGGGCGGGCTGACCTTGTTCTTGACGACCTTGACGCGGGTCCGGTTGCCGACGGGGTTCGTCCCGTCCTTGAGCGTCTCGATCCGGCGGACGTCGAGGCGGACCGAGGCGTAGAACTTCAGCGCCTTGCCGCCCGTCGTCGTCTCGGGCGAGCCGAACATGACGCCGATCTTCTCGCGCAGCTGGTTGATGAAGATGGCCGTGGTGCCGGAGTGGTTCAGCGCACCGGTGATCTTGCGCAGGGCCTGCGACATCAGGCGGGCCTGCAGACCGACGTGGCTGTCGCCCATCTCGCCCTCGATCTCGGCCTTGGGCACGAGGGCCGCGACGGAGTCGATGACGATGATGTCGAGGGCGCCGGAGCGGATCAGCATGTCCGCGATCTCCAGCGCCTGCTCCCCCGTGTCGGGCTGGGAGACCAGCAGCGCGTCGGTGTCGACGCCCAGCTTGGCCGCGTAGTCCGGGTCGAGGGCGTGCTCGGCGTCGATGAAGGCGGCGATGCCGCCGGCCTTCTGGGCGCTGGCCACGGCGTGCAGGGCGACGGTCGTCTTGCCCGAGGACTCCGGGCCGTAGATCTCCACCACGCGACCGCGGGGCAGGCCGCCGATGCCGAGGGCGACGTCCAGGGAGATGGAGCCGGTCGGGATGACCTCGATCGGCGGACGGACCTCGTCGCCCAGCCGCATGACCGAGCCCTTGCCGAAGTTCTTGTCGATCGCTGCGAGGGCGGCGTCGAGGGCCTTCTCGCGGTCCGCAGGAGCGGGCATGTCCTCACCTCAGGGTCTGGAACGGGATGTTCACGGGTCTGCTCTGGTTGACGTGGACCACGTTAGGACGGACCTCCGACACGACCCCCGCGACGAGCGCGGGCGGTGGGCGGCGAGCCCGGCGACTCCCCTGTGGACACCGCGATGCTATCCGTACACGTGTTCGATCCCAAGCCCGTCGCGGCGTGTCCGCCGCGGGGATCACTAGGCTGCGGCCGTGACGCAGACGTCCCCCGGCTCCCCCACCGTCCTCGACCCGCGCGGGGCCGCCCTGCTGCCCGCGGGCGCCGTCCTCGAGCGCCTCGGCACGGGCAGCACCTGGGCCGAGGGCCCGCTCTGGCTGCCGCGGGAGCGGGCGCTGATCCTCAGCGACATCCCCGGGAACCGGGTCCTGCGCTGGGACGAGGCGTCGGGGGTGGGGGGCGGCCTGACCGTCCACCGCGAGGGGGTCGAGTTCACCAACGGCCGCACCCTGGACCGGGAGGGCCGCGTCGTGACCTGCTCCCACGGCCGGCGCGCGGTCGAGCGCACCGACGCCGACGGCACCACCACCGTCCTCGTGGACCGCTACGGCGACGCCCGCCTCAACTCCCCCAACGACGTCATCGTCGCCTCCGACGGCGCGATCTGGTTCACCGACCCCCCGTACGGCATCAGCGTGGAGGTCGAGGGGCACGAGGGCCACCGCGAGTACGGCGACAACTTCGTCTTCCGCCTCGACCCGGCCACGCGGGAGCTGCGGGTGGTCGTCACCGACGTCGAGGAGCCCAACGGCCTCGCGTTCTCCCCCGACGAGTCGCTGCTCTACGTGGCCGACACCTCCGCCGCACCGACCCCCGGCAACGGGACCCACCGGCTCATCCGCGTCTACGACGTCCTCACCGGCGTCCGCGGCGGACGCGGCCCGCAGGCCGCGCCCAGCGGGCCGGTGGTCAAGAACGGCCGGGTGTTCGCCGAGGTCGACCGCGGCCTGGCCGACGGCTTCCGCGTCGACACCGCCGGCAACGTCTGGACGTCCGACGGGGACGCGGTGGCGGTGTACGCCCCCGACGGCACCCGCCTGCTCGAGGTCGTCGTGGGCGAGGTCGTGGCCAACCTCTGCTTCGGCGGCGCGGACGGCACCGACGTCTTCGTCGCGGCCTCCACCAGCGCCTACCGGCTGCGGACCAGCGCCGTCGGCGCGGGGCTGTGGTGGCTGTGAGCGCCACCGTCCCGCCCGCCCCCGAGCGCCGCGAGCCCCCGGAGGTCGGTGACGAGCGCGCCACCGTCGAGGGCTTCCTGGAGTACCACCGGGTCACCTTCGCCCGGAAGCTGGAGGGCCTGACCCCCGAGCAGCTGCGCCGGCGCAGCGTGGAGCCGTCGTCGATGTCGCTGCTGGGCCTGGCCCGCCACCTCGCCGAGGTGGAACGCGGCTGGTGGCGCGAGGGGGTGGCCGGCGAGGACGCCCCCGCGCGGACGTACTCCCCCGACAACCCCGACGGCGACTTCGACGACGTGGAGACCGCCGACGCCGCCGCCGACCTCGACTGGCTGGCTCAGGAGCAGGCGCACGCCCGGCGCGTCCTCGCCGCGCGCTCCCTCGACGACACCTGGGAGCACCCCCGGCGCGGCACCCTCAGCGTCCGCTGGGTGCTGACCCACCTGCTGGAGGAGTACGCCCGCCACAACGGGCACGCCGACCTGCTGCGCGAGCGGATCGACGGCGCGACCGGGGAGTAGCCGGCCCTACCGCGGCCGCTTCGGGCGCCGGTCGCGGCCCAGGCGGCGCTCCGGGGGGACGTCCATGGCCTCGCACAGCGCCAGCCAGATCTCCTTGGGCTCCACCCCGGCGTCCAGCGCCTGCCGCGCGGTGCGGTCGTCGAGGGCGAGCAGGTGCTGGTCGGTGGCCAGCGAGCGGCCGTAGGCGTCCCCGAACTCGTCGGTCACCAGGGTCCAGAACTCGCTGACGCGCATGGGCGACAGGGTGCCACGCAGCGGCACCGCGAGCGCCGGGGGGCAGGTGTCGGACCCGGGTGGTCGAATGGCGCCATGACCCTGGACGCGTCCCCGGACCTCGACCAGCAGGAGGTCCTCGGGCGGTTCTCCGAGGCGACGCGGGCCTGGTTCACCGGCGCCTTCGCGGCTCCCACGCCGGCGCAGCTGGGCGCCTGGGACGCGGTCAGCCGCGGGCAGCACGCCCTCGTCGTCGCCCCGACGGGATCGGGCAAGACCCTCTCGGCCTTCCTGTGGGCGCTGGACGGCCTGGCCGGTGAGCCGGTGCCGGAGGACAAGGACCACCGCTGCCGCGTCCTGTACGTCTCCCCCCTCAAGGCGCTGGCCGTCGACGTCGAGCGCAACCTCCGGTCCCCGCTCACGGGCATCCGCCAGGCCGCGCAGCGCCTGGGTCTGCCGGTGCCGGAGGTCCGCGTCGGGGTGCGCTCGGGGGACACCTCCCAGGAGGAGCGCCGCGGGTTCACCCGCACCCCGCCCGACGTCCTCATCACCACGCCGGAGTCGCTGTTCCTGCTGCTGACCTCCAAGGCCCGCGAGCAGCTGCGCGGGGTCCGCACCGTCGTGCTCGACGAGGTCCACGCGATGGCCGGCTCCAAGCGCGGGGCCCACCTGGCGCTGTCGCTGGAGCGCCTCGACGCCCTGGTGCAGGCCGCGGGGGGCGAGCCCACCCAGCGGGTGGGGCTGTCCGCGACGGTCCGCCCGGTGCAGACGGTGGCCGAGTGGGTCTCCGGGGGGCGGCCGGTGACGATCGTGCAGCCGCCCTCGACCAAGGAGTTCGACCTGCGCGTCGTCGTCCCGGTGGAGGACATGAGCGACCTCGACGCCTCCGGCCGCGGCGCGGAGGACCCCGACGACCTGACGGGTCAGGCCTCGGGCGGCGCCCGCCGGGCCAGCATCTGGCCGCACGTCGAGGAACGCATCGTCGACCTCGTCGCCGAGCACCGCTCCACGCTGGTGTTCGCGAACTCCCGGCGGTTGTCCGAGCGGCTGACGGCGCGGCTGAACGAGGTCTGGGACGAGCGGCTGAACCCCGAGGAACCCGACGGGGCCGCCCCCGCGCCCCCCGCCCAGCTCATGGGGCAGGCCGGGACGGGGACGGGTGCCCCCGCCGTCCTGGCCCGGGCCCACCACGGCTCGGTGTCCAAGGAGCAGCGCTCCCTCATCGAGGAGGACCTCAAGGCCGGCCGGCTGCCCGCGGTCGTGGCGACCTCCAGCCTGGAGCTCGGCATCGACATGGGGGCGGTCGACCTCGTCGTCCAGGTCGAGTCCCCGCCCAGCGTCGCCAGCGGGCTGCAGCGCGTCGGTCGCGCCGGCCACCAGGTGGGCGCGGTCTCGCGCGGGGTGCTGTTCCCGAAGTTCCGCGGGGACCTGCTGCAGACCGCCGTCGTCGTCGAGCGCATGCGCGACGGCCGCATCGAGGAGCTGCACGTCCCCGCCAACCCCCTCGACGTGCTGGCCCAGCAGATCGTCGCGATGGTCGCCATGGACGAGTGGACGGTCCCCGACCTGCTCGCCCTGGCCCAGCGCGCCGCGCCGTTCGCCACGCTGTCGCGCGCGGTGCTGGACGCGGTGCTGGACATGCTCTCCGGCCGCTACCCCAGCGACGAGTTCGCCGAGCTGCGCCCGCGGCTGGTGTGGGACCGCGTCACCGAGACCCTCACCGGACGGCCCGGGGCGCAGCGCCTCGCGGTCACCAGCGGCGGGACGATCCCCGACCGCGGGTTGTTCGCGGTGTTCCTCGCCACCGGCGAGGGGCCGGGGCGCCGGGTCGGGGAGCTCGACGAGGAGATGGTCTACGAGTCCCGCGTCGGCGACGTCATCACCCTCGGTTCCTCGGCCTGGCGGGTCGAGGACATCACCCACGACCGCGTGCTGGTCACCCCCGCTCCCGGCCAGCCGGGGCGGCTGCCGTTCTGGCACGGCGAGGCCCTGGGACGCCCGGCGGAGCTCGGCCGGGCCCTGGGCGAGTTCGTCCGCGAGCTCGGCGGCCTCGACGGCGGGTTCGCCGGGGAACCCGCGCGCGAGCGCGTCCGGGCCGCGGGCCTGGACGACTGGGCCACCGGCAACCTCCTCGCCTACCTGACCGAGCAGCAGGAGGCGACCCGGCACGTCCCCGACGACCAGACGATCGTCGTCGAGCGCTTCCGCGACGAGCTGGGCGACTGGCGGATCTGCATCCACTCCCCCTTCGGCGGGCAGGTCCACTCCCCCTGGGCGCTGGCCCTGGGCGCGCGGATGCGCGAACGGTTCGGCGTCGACGTGCAGGCCATGCCCGCCGACGACGGGATCGTCCTGCGGCTGCCCGACCTGGACCTGCCCGAGGGCCAGTCCCCCGACGTCGCCGACCTGGTCGCGCTGGAGGCGAGCGAGGTCGCCGAGATCGTCACCGCCGAGATCGGCGGCTCCGCGCTGTTCGCCTCCCGGTTCCGCGAGTGCGCCGCCCGCGCCCTGCTGCTGCCGCGCCGCCAGCCCGGCAAGCGCCAGCCGCTGTGGCAGCAGCGCCAGCGCGCCGCGTCGCTGCTGGAGGTCGCGAGCCGGTTCGCGAGCTTCCCCATCGTCCTGGAGACGGTGCGCGAGTGCCTCTCCGACGTCTTCGACGTGACCGGGCTGGAGCGGTTGATGACCGACCTGGCCGCGCGCAAGGTGCGGGTCGTCGAGGTCGAGTCGCAGCAGCCCTCCCCCTTCGCGCGGGGGCTGATGTTCGGCTACGTGGCGCAGTTCCTCTACGAGGGCGACTCCCCGCTGGCCGAGCGGCGCGCCGCCGCGCTGGCCCTGGACCCCAGCCTGCTGGCCGAGCTGCTCGGCCGCGGCGAGGGGGCCGCGCTGCGCGACCTGCTGGACCCCGAGGCGGTGCAGCGCACGGAGGACGAGCTGCAGCGGCTGGTCCCCGAGCGCCGCTGCGCCGACGCCGAGGACGTCGCGGACCTGCTGCGCGTCCTGGGTCCGCTCACCACCGCCGAGGTGGTCGTCCGCAGCGGTCGCGGCGAACCGGGCTCGCAGGGGCCCGCCGCCCTGCCCGAGGGCGAGGTCGCCCGCTGGCTGGTGGGGCTGGAGGAGGCGCGCCGGCTGATCCGGGTGCGCATCGCCGGGGAGGAGCACTGGGCCGTCATCGAGGACGCCGGGCGGCTGCGCGACGGGCTCGGGACCCCGCTGCCGGTCGGGATCCCCGAGGCGTTCACCGAACCCGTCGCCGACCCGCTGGCGGGGCTGTTCGGCCGCTACGCCCGCACCCGCGGGCCGTTCACCGTGCTCGACGTCGCGGCCCGCTTCGGGGTCGGGCGGGCGGTGGCGCACGACGCGCTGCGCCGGTTGCAGTCCGCGGGCCGCCTCGTCGAGGGGGAGCTGCGCCCGGGGGGCACGGGGCTGGAGTTCTGCGACGCCGACGTGCTGCGCATCCTGCGCCGGCGCTCGCTGGCCGCGCTGCGCGCCGACGTCGAACCGGTGCCGCCGCGCGACCTCGCCCGGTTCCTGCCCGCCTGGCAGGGGGTGAGCACGGGGTTGCGCTCGCGGCTACGCGGCGTGGACGGGGTGCTGCGGGCGGTGGAGCAGCTCGCCGGGGCGGTCGTCCCCGCCAGCGCCGTGGAACCCCTGGTGCTGGCCGCCCGGGTGGAGGGCTACTCCCCCGCGATGCTGGACGAGCTGACCGCGGCCGGCGAGGTCGTCTGGTCCGGTCACGGCAGCCTGCCCGGCGACGACGGGTGGGTCTCCCTGCACCCGGCGGACCTCGCCCCGCTGACCCTGCCCGACCCGCGCGACTCCGAGATCGACCTCGACACCGAGCTGCACCGGGCGGTGCTGGACGCGCTGGCCGGTGGCGGTGCGTACTTCTTCCGGGCGCTGTCCGACGCGGTGGGGTCCACCGACGACCCGGGCCTGACCAGCGTGCTGTGGGACCTGGTGTGGGCGGGGCGGTTGACCAACGACACCCTCGCCCCGCTGCGCAACCGCCTAGGCGGGCGCGGGGCCCACAAGCCCCGGGCCGCGGCGCCGAGGTCGCGCTACGCCCGGACCGCCCGCCCGGCGCGCGGTCTGCGGGGGACGCGGGTCGAGCTGCCCTCGCGCAGCGGGCCGCCGTCGGCGGCCGGCCGGTGGTCGCTGCTGCCGGAGATCGAGGCGGACGCGACGGTGCGCGCCCACGCCAGCGCCGAGGTCCTCCTGGACCGGCACGGGGTCCTGACCCGCGGGGCCGTGGCCAGCGAACGCGTCCCGGGGGGCTTCGCCGCGGTGTACCGGGTGCTGGCGGCCTTCGAGGACGCCGGCCGGGCCCGGCGGGGGTATTTCGTGGAGGGGCTGGGCGCCTCCCAGTTCGCCACGACGGGGGCGGTGGACCGGCTGCGCGACTCCGCCCGCCCGGTGGGCGGTGACAGCCCCTCGCAGCGGCGGGAGTCCCGCCGCGACGCGGGGCCGGGGGCCGTCGTCCTCGCCGCGACGGACCCGGCGAACCCGTACGGGGCGGCGCTGCCGTGGCCGGAGCGACCGGAGGTCACCGCAGGCGCGAGCGGGCACCGGCCCGGTCGCAAGGCGGGGGCGCTGGTCGTGGTCGTCGACGGCGACCTCGTCCTCTACGTCGAGCGCGGCGGGCGGTCGGTGCTGTCGTGGACGCAGGACCCGGAGACGCTGCAGCCGGCCGCCGACGCGCTGGCCCTGTCGGTGCGCGACGGCGTCCTGGGGAAGCTGACGGTGGAGAAGGCCGACGGCAGCGGGGTCCTGCAGGCGGACTCCCCGCTGGCCCAGGCCCTGGAGTCCGCGGGCTTCCACGCCACCCCGCGCGGCCTGCGGATGCGCTCGTGAGGGGGTCCGGTGCCCGAGGGTGACACCGTCTGGCGCACGGCGCGGCGGCTGCACCGGGCGCTGGCCGGGCGGGAGCTGCTGGTCAGCGACCTGCGCTGGCCGAGCCTGGCGACGGTGGACCTCTCCGGCCGGGAGGTCCTGGAGGTCGTCAGCGCCGGCAAGCACGTCCTGACCAGGGTCGCCGCGGGCGGGGACGACCCGCCCCTGACCCTGCACAGCCACCTGCGGATGGAGGGGTCCTGGTTCGTCGAGCGGACCGGTGACCCGCACGGGCGGCGGTCGGCGTCGGGGATCCGGGCCGTGCTGACGACCGCGGAGTGGACGGCGGTGGGGCACAAGCTGGGGATGCTGGACCTGGTGAGCACCGACCGCGAGGCCGAGCTCGTCGGTCACCTCGGGCCGGACCTGCTGAGCCCGGGGTGGGACCCGGAGGAGGCCCGGCGCCGGCTGCTGGCGGACCCCGCGCGCGAGCTGGGGGCGGCGCTGCTGGACCAGCGGGTGCTGGCGGGGGTCGGCACCCTCTACATGGCCGAGGCGTGCTTCCTGGTGCGGCTGACGCCGTGGTCGCCGGTGTCGGACCTCGAGGACCCCGAGGGCTTCCTCGCCCTCCTGCACCGGCTGCTGCACGTCAACAAGGACCGTCCCGCGCAGGTGACGACCGGCGACCTGCGCCACGGGCGGCAGCACTTCGCCCACGCCCGCTCCGGGTTGCCGTGCCTGCGCTGCGCCGGGACGGTGCGGGTGGCCCCGATCGGGGTGCCCCCGCAGGACCGGACGGCCTTCTACTGCCCCGGCTGCCAGGTCGGCCCGACCCCCACCGACGACGGCCGGCCGCAGCGACCGCTGGGCAGCTCGGGGCGCGCCGCCCCCACCCGCGGCTACCGCGCCCGGCGCTGAGACGCGAGCACCCCGTCCGCGGGCGCGGACGGGGTGCTGGGAGGACGGCGGGCCCGGGAACGGGGTGCCCGGGCGCTGCTCAGGCGGCGGAGACCAGCCGCCGGCGCAGGATGAGCTCGAGCTCGTCGGGCAGGCCCTCGAGCTCGACGGCGAACTCGCCGCCGGCCTCCTGGGCCAGACCACCCAGGGCGGAGTCGATGGCGTGGTCGACGACGGAGTCGACGGCCTGGTCCACGAGGGAGTCCAGGTCGTGCTCCTCGGCGCGCGCGCTCGCCCCGAGGGGGGTGTCCCCCTCGACTACGGGCAGCAGCGGGACGGGGGCCTCGACGGCCGGGGTGGGCACCACGCCCTCGGCGGCGTAGCGGCGACCCACCGCGGGGACGCCCTCCTCGCGGGCGATGCGGCGGGTGACCTCGCCCAGCACCTGGGACAGGGGCACGTCGAGCGCGGTGCAGATGGAGGCGAGCAGCTCGCTGGAGGCTTCCTTCTGGCCGCGCTCCACCTCGCTGAGGTACCCCAAGGACACGCGCGCGGTCGAGGAGACCTCGCGCAGGGTGCGCTGCTGACCGCGGCGCTCGTCGCGCAGCACGTCACCGATCGTCCGGCGGAGCACGACCATGCGGCGGCCTCCCTCAGGGAGTCGAGGTGGCAGCTCCCGCAGGACCGGACGTCCGTCCGGAGCCGTTCGGTGGCTGCCAGTGGTGGAAGGACCACCGTACCCCGCCCGGGGCTTCAGGGTCGTGGTGGGAACGGAGTTGCGCACGTAGGGCTCAACTCCCCGTACCCCCCGGGTGTTCCGCGAGGGCGGCGAGGACCTCGGCCAGCGCCGCGGTCACGACCCCGGCCCGCACGACCGGGCGGTCGCCCTCGACCCGGAGCCGGACGTGGCGGGCGCCGCCCTCGATCCAGTCCGCGGCCACCCCCACGAAGGCCGTCCCGGCGGGGAAGCCGTCGGCGGGCCCGGGCCCGGCCACCCCCGTCGTGGAGACGCCCACGTCGGCGCGGAGCCGGGCCCGCGCCCCCCGGGCCATCTGCTCGGCGACGAGACCGTCGACCGGCCCGGTGCGGGCCAGGGCCTCGCGCTGGACGTCGAGCAGGTCGGCCTTGAGCTCCGTCGCGTAGGCCACGACACCGCCGCGCACGACGGCCGAGGCCCCGGGGACGTCGACGAGGGCCGCGCAGAGCAGCCCGCCGGTCAGCGACTCGGCGGTGGCGACGCTCGTCCCGGCGGCGGCGAGGGCCGCGACGACCTCGGCGGGGCCGCTCACCGCGTCACGGCCGCAGCAGCTTCGCGCCGGCGACGACGTAGGCCCAGGCGCTCCAGAGGGTCAGGACCACGGCGACGCCCATGACGGCCAGGCACAGCGGGTCCAGGGCGGCCGGCAGCGGGACGACGAAGAGCCCGACGGCGACGGTCTGCACCACCGTCTTGATCTTTCCGCCCTTGGCGGCGGGGATGACGCCGCGGCGGATGACCATGAACCGCAGCAGGGTCACCAGCAGCTCGCGGACCAGGATGACGACCGTCATCCACCACCACAGCCGGCCCTGCAGCGAGAGCACGACGAGACCAGCCCCGATGAGGGCCTTGTCCGCGATCGGGTCGGCGATCTTGCCGAAGTCGCTGACGACCTGCCAGCGGCGCGCCAGGTGCCCGTCGTAGCGGTCGGTGATGCTGGCGGCGACGAAGACGGCCGCGGCCGCGGCGCGCCACCGCCAGTTCGTGCCGCCGTCCATCGCGAGGAACCACACGAAGACGGGGACGAAGACGATCCGCAGGACGGTCAGCGCGTTCGGCAGGTGCAGCTTGTGCCACCCCTGCGTCGTCCCGACCTGCCCCTCGGCGCTCGTCCTGCTCATGCTCAGACCGTAGCCCTCACCAGCGGTTCCGCCAGCAGGTCCGCCCCCGCGACCCCGGTGACGCGCGCGGTGACGAGGTCGCCGACGTGCACGACGAACCCCGCGGGCAGGTCCAGCTCGGTCTCGCCGTCGACGTCGGGCCCCTGGTGGGCGGCGCGGCCCACGACGTGGGGGTCGCCGTCCTCGTCCACGACGCTCTCCACGAGCACCTCGACGACCTCGCCGAGACGTTCCTCGGCGCGCTGGGTGACGAGTTCCTCGACCAGGCGGGTCACCCGGTCCACGCGGGCGGCGACGACCTCGTCGGGCAGCTTCCCGTCCAGCGTCTCGGCCTCGGTGCCGTCCTCGTCGGAGTAGCCGAAGACCCCCACGACGTCGAGGCGGGCGCGTTCGAGGAAGGAGCACAGCTCGTCGACGTCGGCCTCGGTCTCGCCGGGGAAGCCGACGATGACGTTGGAGCGGATGCCGGCCTGCGGGTGGCGCTCGCGGACCTGCTCGAGCAGGGCCAGGAACGGCTCGGTGCCGCCGAAGCGGCGCATGCGGCGCAGCACGGCGGGGCTGGAGTGCTGGAAGGAGAGGTCGAAGTAGGGCACGACCCCCGGGGTCGACGTCAGGGCGTCGAGCAGACCGGGACGGACCTCGGCCGGCTGCAGGTAGGAGACCCGCACGCGCTCGATGCCCTCGACGGCGGCGACGTGCGGGAGCAGCGCCTCCAGGGCGCGCAGGTCGCCGAGGTCCTTGCCGTAGGAGGTGGTGTTCTCGCTGACGAGGAACACCTCCTTGACGCCCTGCTCGGCCAGCCACCGGGTCTCGGCCAGCACCTCCTCGGCGGGGCGGGAGACGAAGGAGCCGCGGAAGGCGGGGATGGCGCAGAAGGTGCAGCGCCGGTCGCAGCCGGCGGCGATCTTCACCGGGGCCCACGGGCCGGAGCCGAGGCGGCGGCGCACCACCCGGGGCCCGCTGGCCGGGGCGAGCCCCTCCGGCAGGTCGGGTTCGGCGATCACCGGGCGCGCGGCCTGGCGCTCGGCGGGGGCCAGCGGCAGCAGGGTGCGGCGGTCGCGCGGGACGTGCGACTGCGGCTTCTCGCCGTGCAGGATCGCCTCGAGGTGGCTGGACAGGTCGCCGTAGGAGTCGAACCCGAGGATGGCGTCGGCCTCGGGCAGCGACTCGGCGAGGTCCTTGCCGTAGCGCTCGGCCATGCAGCCGACGGCGACCACGGCCTTCGTGCGCCCGGCCTCCTTGAGGTCGGCGGCGGCCAGGACGGTGTCGATGGAGTCCTTCTTGGCCTGCTCGACGAAGCCGCAGGTGTTGACGACCGCGACGTCGGCGCCGTCGGCGTCGTCGACCAGCGTCCAGCCGGCGTCGGCCAGGCGGCCGGCCAGCTCCTCGGAGTCGACGTCGTTGCGGGCGCAGCCGAGGGTGACGAGCGCGACGGAACGCGACGTTCCGGAGGTGGGGGGCACGTCACCAGGGTACGTGCCGCGCGCGGCGGGGACGCTCAGCCGGTGCGGGCCTGCTGGCCCTGCGGGGCGGGGACGCGCCCCACCTCCCCCACCTCGGGGGGCTGGGCGCGCGGTCGGTCCTCGCCGGCGGGGGCGGGGGCCGGGGCCTCGACGGCGGGGACGGGGTGGGGGTGCTCCAGCGGGCCGGAGTCCTCCAGCAGCGCCCGCATGGGGCGGGTGGGGCGGAACCAGCCGCCGTCGGGGGGCAGGGCGGTGAGCCGGGTGCGCCCGAGGGAGACCTGGAACGCGCCGGGCACGTCCTCGAGGTCGACGAACTCGATGAGCGGGGACTCCTGGGCGTAGCCCGCGACCTCGGCGAAGGACAGCACGACGACGCGGACCCCGGCCCGGTGCAGCTCCTCCAGGGGGGCGAGGAAGTTGCGGCCGTCGCCGCTGGCGACGACGACCCGCCGCAGCCGGTGGGAGGCGCGGCGGGAGGCGATGTGCTGCAGCATCGCGTCGTCGACGTCGTCCTCGGGGTGCACCTTGGGCCGGGCGAAGACGGCGTACCCGAAGCTGCGCAGCGCCTCGATCCAGCCGCGCAGCGAGACCGCGCTGGTGGGGTGCACGTTGGTGAACACGCAGCCCTCGACCTCGTGGTCGGCGGCCTCGGAGAGGAACCACCGCGCGATCGCGTCGAACCGGGGCCGGTCCGAGGACGCCGGCCGCGACCCCAGGATCGAGGACAGCGTCATGTCGATGTTGGGCGCGTCCCAGACCAGGAGGTCGAGGTCCCGCCGGGCCGGCTCGTGGGGGCGGGGCGAGTCCATGACCACAAAGTTACACGGAGAGTCACCGGTTTGCGACGCCCCGCTCGCTCTGCGTGACGTGTCGTCAGCGGCGGTCGAGCAGCTCCCAGGCGTCCTCGTCCCCGCCGTCGGGTTCGACGACCTCGAGGTCGCCGACGGCGTCCGGCCCCGGCAGCCGCGGCGGCTCGTCCCCGCGCATCAGCGCCAGCGTCCCGGGCAGGTCCTCGGGGCGCACCAGCACGTCGCGCGCCTTCGAGCCCTCGCTCGGGCCCACGACCCCGCGCGACTCCAGCAGGTCCATCAGCCGCCCGGCCTTGGCGAACCCGACCCGCAGCTTGCGCTGCAGCATCGACGTCGACCCGAACTGGGTGGTCACCACGAGCTCGGTGGCCTGCAGCAGCACGTCGAGGTCGTCGCCGATCTCCTCGTCGACCTGCTTCTTCTGCGCCGAGACCACCACGTCGTCGCGGTAGGTCGGCTGCAGCTGCGACTTCACGTGGCTGACGACGGCCTCGATCTCGCTCTCGGTGACCCACGCCCCCTGCACGCGCATGGGCTTGGAGACCCCCATGGGCAGGAACAGCGCGTCGCCCTGGCCCACGAGCTTCTCCGCGCCCGGCTGGTCGAGGACGACGCGGGAGTCGGCCAGCGAGCTCGTCGCGAAGGCCAGCCGGGAGGGGACGTTGGCCTTGATGAGACCGGTGACGACGTCGACCGAGGGCCGCTGCGTCGCCAGCACCAGGTGGATGCCGGCGGCGCGGGCGAGCTGGGTGATCCGCTGGATCGAGGCCTCGACGTCGCGGGGGGCGACCATCATGAGGTCGGCGAGCTCGTCGACGATGACCAGCAGGTACGGGTAGGGCTGCAGCACGCGCTGCGAGCCCTCCGGCGGGTGGACCTTGCCCGCCCGCACCGCCCGGTTGAAGTCGTCGAGGTGCTTGAAGCCGAACTGCGCGAGGTCGTCGTAGCGCAGGTCCATCTCCCGCACCACCCACTCCAGGGCCTCGGCGGCCTTCTTGGGGTTGGTGATGATCGGGGTGATGAGGTGCGGGATGCCCTCGTAGATCGTCAGCTCCACCCGCTTGGGGTCGACGAGCACCATGCGGACCTCGTCGGGCGTGGCCCGCATGAGGATCGAGGTGATCATCGAGTTCACGAAGCTGGACTTGCCCGCGCCGGTGGCGCCCGCGACGAGCAGGTGCGGCATCTTGGCGAGGTTGGCGATGACGAAGCCGCCCTCGACGTCCTTGCCGACGCCCATGACCATCGGGTGCTCGGTGCGGGTCGCGACCTGGCTGCGCAGCACGTCGCCCAGCGAGACCGTCTCGCGGTCGGTGTTGGGGATCTCGATGCCGATCGCGGACTTGCCCGGGATCGGGGACAGGATCCGCACGTCGGCGCTGGCCACCGCGTAGGCGATGTTCTTGGACAGCTGGGTGACGCGCTCGACCTTGGTGCCCGGCCCCAGCTCCACCTCGTAGCGCGTCACCGTCGGGCCGCGGGAGAACCCCGTCACCCGGGCGTCGATGTCGAACTGCTCCAGGACCCCGGACAGCGCCTCGACGACCCGGTCGTTGGCCGCGCTGCGCTCCTTCGGCGGGGTGCCCGGGGTGAGGGCGGAGGGTTCGGGCAGCGTGTAGGTGACGTCCCCGGCCAGGGCCAGCTGCTCGATGCGCGGGGGCATCGGGGTGTGCGGCGGGGCGGGCAGGTCCTTGGGCTTGGTCGCCGGGACGCTCGCGGCGTCGACCGCGGGCCGCTCCGGGGCGGGTTCGGGCCCGTCGTCCGCGGCGGGCAGGTCGGCGGGCAGCGCGCGGCGCGCGCCCGGGCGCGGCTTCGGCGCGGGCTCCTCCCCCGCCTCGGCCGCCGCCCGCAGCTCGGCCTCGGTGATCGCGGCCCGGTCGAACGCCTCGTCGCCGACGCGCGCCTCGTCGCGGCCGCGACGCCGCTTCGGCTTCTCCGCGGCCTCGGCCCCGGGCTCGATCGCGCGGGCCGCGCGCTGGCGGGCGAGCGCCGTGGCCGGGAGGTCCTTGCGCGCCTGCCGCTGGGCCTCGCGCTCGGCCTCGCGCTGGGGGTGGTGGGTGAGCCGCTCGTAGGCCTCGTGCACCCGGGCGGGGATGGCGTGCACGGGCGTCGCGGTGAGGACCAGGACCCCGAAGAAGCCGAGGAGGACGAGGATCGGGACCATCACCCACGGGGTCAGGGCGGTGGTCAGCGGCCCGGCGACGAGGAACCCCAGCATGCCGCCGGCGTCGGTGACGACGCTGGCGCCCCCGGGTCCGGTGGGCGAGGGGGCGCCGGTCGCGAGGTGGACCAGCCCGGCCGCGGACAGCGTCAGGGCGATGGACCCCACGACGGCCCGGGTCGTGGTCTGGGTGTGGTCGGGGTGGCGCAGCAGGTGGACGGCGAGGCCGACGAGGACGACGGGCAGGGCCAGCGCGACCTCGCCGAAGGTGCCGGCGGCCACGGTGTGGATGACCGCGCCGGCCCGGCCGGGCAGCCCCCACCACTCCCGGGCGGCGACGACGATGGCCAGCGCCAGCAGCGCGAAGCCGGCGCCGTCGCGGCGCAGCTCCGGGTCGAGGTCGCGGGCGCCGTCGCCGACGCGGCGGGCGGTGCCCCCGACGAGGTGCGCGCAGCCCATCCAGACCGCCGTGACGGCGCGGACCGGCCAGGACGGACCGGTGGGGGCGGGACGCTTCGCCGCGGTCCGGGCGGTGGTCCTCGCCGGGGTCCGGCCGGCCGCCGGCCGGGAACCGCCGCTGCGCGCGGGGGTCTTCGCGGCCGCCTTCGAGCCCGCCTTCGTGCCGCTCCGGGATCCGCCGCTCGTCACCTTGGTGGAACCTCCCCTACCGCTGGTCGTGCGCGCGTTCGTCGGGGAGGCCATGCGGTCACGGTACCGATCGCACGGTCGTCCAGCCCGCGACGGGCGCGACTGCTCCGACCGGGCGAGCGCCCAGCCGGTCCTCAGCGTGCCCCGGCCCCCGCGCCGACCCGGGCCGACACGCCGCGCACCCGACACACTGGCCCCGTGACGACCCTCCTCGAGAACCCCACCACCGGCCGCGTCGCCGGGGTCGACCTGGCCCGGGCGGTGGCGATCGTGGGGATGGTGGCGATCCACGTGCTGCCCGGGGAGGAGGCGCCCGGAGCCGGCGGGGTGCTCTACGGCGTGGCCCACGGGCGGGCGTCGGGGCTGTTCGCCGTCCTCGCCGGACTGTCGCTGGGGCTGGCGACCCGCCGCGCGGGCGGGCAGCGGGCCGCCGCGCGCGCCTCGGTCGTGGTCCGGGGCCTGCTCGTCGCCCTGGTCGGGCTGGTCCTGGTCGACGCCGGCAGCCGGATCGCGATCGTCCTCGCCTACTACGGGGTGGCGTTCCTGGTGGTGCTGCCGTTCCTGTGGTGGCCGCTGCGCCGGCTCGCGCTGCTGGCCGGGGGGTGGCTCGCGCTGGCGCCCCTGGTCTCGTTCGGCCTGCGGCGCACGTACGCCCTGCCCCCGCAGCTCGAGCAGCCGACGCTGGAGTGGCTGGCGCGGCCGGGCGACCTGATCGAGGCGCTGGTCCTCACGGGGTACTACCCGGTCATCGGCTGGGCCGGTTACCTGCTGCTCGGCCTGGCGGTCTCGAAGGTGGACCTGCGCAGCACCACCACCGCGGTGCGCGTCCTCGGGGCGGGGGCGGTGACCGCGGCGGCGGCCTGGACGGTCAGCGCCCTGCTGCTGGGCCCGTTCGGCGGGGCGGACGCGCTGGCCCGGCGCCACGGCCCGTCCGTCCTGGAGCGCCAGGAGCACTACGGCACCGTCCCGACGGACTCGGGGTGGTGGCTGGCCGTGGCGGGCCCGCACTCGGGGACCCCCTTCGACCTGCTGCACACCGCGGGGACGGCGCTCGCGGTGATCGGGGCGGCGTGCCTGCTGCCCGCGGCGCTCACCCGGTTCCTGCGCCCGGTCGCGGCGTTCGGCAGCATGCCGCTGACGATGTACACCGCCCACGTGCTCGCGCTGGCCGCGTGGCCGGAGGACGACCTGTCGGTGCTGGCGCTGCACGTGGGCGTCGGGGTCCTCCTCGCCACCGGGTGGCGGGCGGTCGTCGGCCGGGGGCCGCTGGAGACGGTCGTCGGGGCCGCCGCCCGGGCGGTCGCGGCGCCGCTCGCGCGGACCCCGGCCCGCTGACGGGGACCCACCGCCCCGGCCGCCACCCGGCCGAAGGGCGGCCGGGTGGTGGCCGGGTGGAGGAGGAGTCAGGCGGTGACGACGACCGGCACGATCATCGGCCGGCGGCGGTGGGCCTGCGCCACCCAGGTGCCGACCGTGCGCCGCACGATCTGCTGCAGCTGGTGGGTGTCCACCGGCCCGGTCGAGGCCTCGTTGAGGGCCTTCTCGACGCGGCTCTTGACGGCGGTGAACCGGTCGTCGCCGTCGCCGATGAAGCCGCGGGCGTTGAACTCCGGCCCGGAGACGACCTTCCCGGTCACGGAGTCGACGGCGACGAAGATGGAGATGAAGCCCTCCTCGCCGAGGATGCGGCGGTCCTTGAGGTCGGCCTCGGTGATCTCGCCGACGCTGGAGCCGTCGACGTAGACGTAGCCCACGGGGACGGTCCCGACGATGCCGGCCTTCCCGTCCACGAGGTCCACGACGACGCCGTCCTCGGCGATGACGACGCGCTCGCGCGGGACGCCGGTCTTCACGGCGAGCTCGGCGTTGGCCAGCAGGTGGCGGTACTCCCCGTGCACGGGCATGACGTTGCGCGGCTTGAGGATGTTGTAGCAGTAGAGCAGCTCCCCGGCGCTGGCGTGGCCGGAGACGTGGATCTTCGCGCTCTGCTGGTGCACGACCGCCGCGCCGAGGCGGGCGAGGCCGTTGACGACGCGGTACACCGAGTTCTCGTTGCCCGGGATGAGGGAGCTGGCGAGGATGACGGTGTCGCCGGCGTCGATGGCGATGCGGTGGTCGCGGTTCGCCATCCGCGACAGCGCCGCCATCGGCTCGCCCTGGGAGCCGGTGCACATGAGCACGACGCGGTCGTCGGGCAGGTCGTCGACCTGCTTGAGGTCGATGAGGAGGTTCTTCGGCACCTGCAGGTAGCCCAGGTCGGCGGCGATGCCCATGTTGCGCACCATGGACCGGCCCACCAGCGCGACCTTGCGGCCGTGGGCGTCGGCGGCGTTGAGGACCTGCTGCACGCGGTGCACGTGGGAGGCGAAGGACGCGACGATGATGCGCTTCTCGGCGCGGCCGAAGAGCTGCTCCAGGACGGGGCCGATGTCGCGCTCGGGGGCGGTGAACCCCGGCACCTCGGCGTTGGTGGAGTCGACGCAGAACAGGTCCACGCCCTCGTCGCCCAGGCGCGCGAAGGCGTTGAGGTCGGTGATCCGGTCGTCCAGCGGCAGCTGGTCCATCTTGAAGTCGCCGGTGTGCAGGACGAGGCCGGCCCCGGTGCGGATCGCGACGGCGAGCGCGTCCGGGATGGAGTGGTTGACCGCGATGAACTCGCAGCTGAACGGGCCGAACTGCTCGGTCTGCCCCTCGCGCACGCTCAGGGTGTAGGGCTTGATGCGGTGCTCCTTCAGCTTGGCCTCGACGAGGGCGAGGGTCAGCTGGGAGCCGAGCAGGGGGATGTCCGCGCGGAGCTTCAACAGGTACGGGACGGCCCCGATGTGGTCCTCGTGCCCGTGCGTCAGCACGACCGCGACGATGTCGTCGAGGCGGTCGGCGATGGAGGAGAAGTCCGGCAGGATGAGGTCGACGCCGGGCTGGTGGTCCTCGGGGAAGAGGACGCCGCAGTCGACGACGAGCAGCTTCCCGTCGAACTCGAAGACCGTCATGTTGCGCCCGACCTCGCCGAGGCCGCCGAGGCCCACGACGCGCAGGGCGCCGTCGGCCAACGGGGGCGGGCTCGACAACTCGGGGTGGGGGTGGCTCACGTGGCTCCTTCTGCGGCCCGGGCGGCCGCGACCGTGGGGTGGGCTGGATCAGGCGTCGAGGGGGGCCGGCGCGAGGCCGGCGAGGGCGAGGTCGGCGGCGAGCGCCGCGACCTCCTCCGGGGTGGCGGGCAGCAGCGGCGGCCGGACCGCGCGCCCGGACAGCACCCCGGTCAGCTCCAGGGCGGCCTTGACGGCCACGACGCCCTGGGTGCGGGTCATGATCCCGCGCACGGCGGGCAGCAGGCGGGTGTGGATCGCGCGGGCGGTGACGAGGTCGCCCGCGTCGACGGCGGCGACCATCGCGGCGTACTCGCGGCCGGCGACGTGGCTGACGACGGAGACGATGCCCGAGGCGCCCTGGGCGAGCAGGGGCAGGTTCACCGCGTCGTCGCCGGAGTAGTAGGCCAGCTCGGTGCGGGCCAGCACCCACGAGGTGCCCCAGGAGTCGCCCTTGGCGTCCTTCACCGCGACGATCCGCTCGTGCTCGGCGACGCGCACGAGGGTCTCGGTCTCGATCGGCACCCCGGAGCGGCCGGGGATGTCGTAGAGCATGACCGGCAGCCCGGTGCCGTCGGCGACGGTGGTGAAGTGGTGCGCCAGCGCCGCCTGCGGGGGCTTGTTGTAGTAGGGCGTGACGACGAGCAGCCCGTGGGCGCCGGCCTTCTCCGCCGCGCGGGCCAGCTCCAGGGTGTGGGCGGTGTCGTTGGTGCCGACCCCGGCGAGCACGTGCACCCGGTCCCCCACGGCGTCGAGGACGGCGCGCAGCAGCCGGTCCTTCTCCTCGTCGGAGGTGGTGGGCGACTCCCCCGTCGTGCCGCTGACCACGAGGCCGTCGTGGCCGTGCTCGACGAGGTGGACGGCGAGGGCGGCGGCGGCGTCGAGGTCCACGGCCCCCGACGCGGTGAAGGGGGTCACCACCGCGGACAGCACCGTCCCGAAGGGGCGCAGGGGCTGTGCTGCGGTGGCGGTCGGCATGAGGCGAGGTTACCGCCGCGCGCCCCGCCGCCGGGCAGCGGAGGCGCCGTCGCGCGCCGCGGCGCGCGCGGGGCGGGTGCGGGGCGGGTGCGGCGGACGTGCAGGGACCCGGTCGCTGCCCGCTCGGGGGTCCGGGCAGCGACCGGGTCCGGGGTGGACATCGGTGCCGGGGGCCCGCGCGTTACACCGGCGGTCCCGCTGCTCGTCCCCGCGCCACCCCCCGCGTCACCCCCGGGTCGAGACCCGCAGGCCCCCCTCGCCGGGGGTGATGGCGACCTCGGAGAGGAGCCGGACGACGAGGTCGGCCGCCAGCGGGCCCTCGGGGTGGGTGGTGCGCACGGCGAGCGTCGCGCAGCCCGCGGCGCGCGCGGCGGTCAGCCCGGCCGGGGCGTCCTCCACGACGAGGCAGTCGGCGGGGTCGACCCCCAGGCGCCGGGCCCCGAGCAGGAAGCAGTCCGGGGCGGGCTTGCCGCGCTCGACGTCGTCGAAGGTCACCAGCACCGACGGCTCGGGCAGCCCCGCCGCGGTGCGGCGGGCGTCGGCCAGCGGCGCCGAGCAGGACGTGACGATCGCCCAGCGCTCGCGGGGCAGGCCGGCCAGCAGGTCCGCGACCCCGGGCAGCTGCACGACGCCGCCGACGTCGTCGACCTCCAGCTCGGTGATGCGCGCGGAGGCGGCGGCGGCGCGCTCGGGCCCGACGAGGTCGGCGACGATCTCGGGGGCGGGCCGGCCGTGGCCCGCCGCGGCCACGAGCGCGGCGCGGGAGACCCCGTGCTCGACGGCCCAGGTCGTCCAGCTGCGGTCGATGGCCGCGGTGGAGTCCACCAGCGTGCCGTCCATGTCGAAGAGGATCGCGGCGAACGGGCGGTCCAGGACGCGGGGAGTCACCTGCGCACCCTACGAGCGGGTCCCGGCGTGGCACGGTGGGGGCGTGCAGACGTCCATCGCCACCGTGAGCCTCGCCGGGTCGTTGGCGGAGAAGCTGCGGGCCGCGGCCGCCGCCGGGTTCGACGCGGTCGAGGTGTTCGAACCCGACCTCGTCGCCTCACCGCTGGCCCCCGCGCAGGTGCGCGCGCTGGCGGGCGACCTGGGGGTGCGCATCGCCCTCTTCCAGCCCTTCCGCGACCCCGACCACGTCGACCCGGGGGTGCGGGCGCGGACCGTGCAGCGCCTGCACCGCAAGTGCGAGGTGGTGCGCGAGCTCGGCTGCGACCTGCTGCTGGTCTGCTCCTCGGTGCACCCCGGTGCGGTGCGCGAGGACGGCGAGCTCGCCGCGCAGCTGCGCGCGCTGGCCGAGGTCGCCGCCGGGCACGGCGTGCGGCTGGCCTACGAGGCGCTGGCCTGGGGCACCCACGTCGCGGACTACCGGCACGCCGCCCGGGTCGTGGCCGCGGCCGACCACCCGGCCCTGGGCACCTGCGTGGACTCCTTCCACGTGCTCTCCCGCGGCGACGACCCCGCCGGCGTCGCGGCGCTGGAGAAGGTGTTCTTCTACCAGGTGGCCGACGCGCCGGCGCTGGGCATGGACCTGCTCCCGCTGAGCCGGCACCACCGCCTCTTCCCCGGCCAGGGCGGTTTCGACCTCGCCGGCTTCCACCGGGCGGTGCTGGCCAGCGGCTACGACGGACCGGTGTCGCTGGAGGTCTTCAACGACCTGTACCGGCAGGCGGACCCCGGGCGCACCGCCGTCGACGCGCTGCGGTCGCTGCGGCACCTGGCCGACCTCGCCGAGCCCGGGACCCTGCCCGAGGCCCCCAGCCCCACCGGGTGGGCGTTCGTGGAGGTGGCCGCCTCGGAGGAGGGCTCCCCGGCGGTCACGGGCCTGCTGGGCGCCCTGGGCTTCGCCCGCACGGGGACCCACCGCCGCGGCGAGGTCGACCTCTGGACCAACGGCGGGGTGCGGGTCGTCGTCAACGGCCGCCCGACGCGGGCGCGCGCGCAGCTGTCCTCCCTGGGGCTGCAGGCGGAGGCCCCGCACGCCCTGGCGCAGCGGTCGCGGGAGCTGCTGGCGGCGGTGGTGCACCGCCCGGTGGGGACGGGCGAGGCGGAGATCCCCTCCCTGGTCGCCCCGGACGGGACGTGGGTGCAGTTCTGCGGGCGGGCGCCGGACTGGTCCGAGGACTTCCTGCCCGTGCCCGGGCGGGAACCGGCGGCGGGTCCGCGGCTGCGCGAGGTCGACCACGTGGCGCTGCCGCAGCCGTTCGCGGGCTTCGACTCCGCGGGGTTGTTCCTCACCGCCGTCCTCGGGCTGTGCGGGGGCGAACTCAGCGAGATCGCGGCCCCCGACGGGCTGGTGCGCTCCCGGGCGCACTGCTCCGCCGACGGGGCGATCCGGATCGCCCTGGAGGTGGGGCCGACGTCGGGGCGCCTGCGGGGGCGACCGCTGGCCTCGGGGCACGTCGCGTTCCGGACCGACGACGCCCTCGCCGCCGCCGCCGCCTTCGCCGCCGCGGGCGGGGAGGCGCTGGAGGTCCCGGAGAACTACTACGCCGACCTCGGCGCCCGCTTCGACCTCGACGCGGGCTTCCTGGACCGCCTGCGCGCCCTGCACGTGCTCTACGACCGCGACGAGGCCGGCGGGGAGCTGCTGCACTTCTTCAGCCGCGCGCTGAGCCGGGAGTTCTTCGTCGAGGTGCTGGAGCGGCGGGGCGGCTACCGGGGGTTCGGGGTGGCCAACACCCCGGTGCGCCTGGCCGCGCAGCGCCGGGCGCCGGGGGAATGACCCCTCAGGGCAGCAGGACGATGCGGCCCTGGGGGTGGGGGCGTTCGGCCATGGCGAAGGCCTCCTGCACCCGCGAGAGCGGGAACGACCCGGCGATGGGGACGTGGAGGCGGTCCGCGGCCACCAGCGCGGCCAGCTCGGCCAGGACCTCCGGGCACCGGGCCGGGTGGGGGCCGAACTCCAGGTCGGCCTCGACCGGCGGCGCGGCGACGGCCCGGGCCGGGAGCACCCCCAGGGCGCGGGTCAAGGGTTCCAGGTCGACCCCGGTGGTGTCGACGACCGCGTCGACCCGCGTCCCGCGCACCCGCAGGAGCCGGGCCAGCCCCTCGACGTCGTCGGTGGGGGCCACGGCGTCGGCGCCGTGGGCGTGCAGCCAGGCGTGGTCGGCGGGGTCGGCGACCCCGACGACGGTGGCGCCGCAGAGGCGGGCGAGCTGGACGGCGAGGGTGCCGACGTCGGAGGTCGCGCCGAGGACGAGGACGCGGTCCCCGTCGCGCACCCCGGCGCTCTCCACGCAGGAGTAGGCGGTGACCCCGGTGACGTAGAGGGCGCCGGCGACCTCCCAGGACACGCCCTCGGGCTTGGGGACGACGGCCTCGGCCGGGACGACCACGACGTCGGCGTGCCCCCCGCGCTCGGGGCTCCAGCCCAGGACCTCCTCGCCCACGGCGACCGATTCGACGCCGGGGCCGGTGCCGGTGACGACGCCGGCGAACTCCACGCCGGTGCCGGCGGGGAAGGCCGTGGGGTAGAGCTGGGCGAGCGCCCCCTCGCGGGCCGCGGACTCCGCCGCCGTCACCCCCGCGGCGCGGACGGTGACCCGGACCTCACCGGCCCCGGGGGCCGGGGACGGCACGTCGACGACGTGCAGGACGTCCGGACCGCCCCACCGCTCGAACCGCACCGCTCTGCTCATGCCCCGAGGGTGTCCCGAACCCGCGGCGAGGGCAACCCTGCGCGGGGCGCGGGCGGACCGGGCCCCGCGAGGACGGGTGCCCCCGTCCGGCCCTCAGGAGGACCGGCGGGCGGCGCGGACGTCGTCGCGGACGCTGGCGATGGTCTCCTCGGGCCAGATCGACCCCACGCGCTTGATCTCGGCCAGCCCCGACGCCCCGAGGGCCGCGGCGCCCCCGGCGTAGAGCAGCGTCGCGGCGAGGGCGGCGCCGGAGGGGGGCAGCACCTTGCCCAGGAAGCGGACGGTGAAGGCGGCCGAGGTGCCCGCCGCCAGCCCGCCGAGCACCGCGGCACCCCCCAGGAGCGCGGCGCCGCGGGAGGCCTCCCGGGCCTTGGCCAGCAGTTCCCGCTGGCCGCGGCGCACCTCCAGGCGGACCAGCTCGGCGGTGTCGGAGGTGAGTTCGTCGACGAGTTCGCCCGCGGTGCGGCGCGGCTGATCGGTCATGCCCGGAGTCTGCCCCGGCTCCCGGCCGCCCGCCCGTCCGCAGGCGCAGGATGGTTGCTCGAACGCGCGACCACCGGGCCCCGGGGCGAGGATCGGGGCGTCAGCGAACGCAGCGAGGGAGGAGCGACCGTGAAGGCCGTCGTCTACCAGGGCCCGAAGGACGTCGTCGTGAAGGAGGTCCCCGACGCCCGCGTCGAGGAACCCACCGACGCCGTCGTCCGCATCACCACCACCAACATCTGCGGTTCCGACCTGCACATGTACGAGGGCCGCACCTCCGTGGAGGAGGGCAAGGTCCTCGGCCACGAGAACACCGGCGTCGTCGAGGCCGTCGGCTCCGGCGTGAGCCGGGTGAAGGTCGGCGACCGCGTGTCGGTCCCCTTCAACATCGCCTGCGGCAGCTGCCGCAACTGCGTGCACGGGTGGACCTCGTTCTGCCTGCGGATGAACCCCACCGAGGGCATGGACGGCGCGGCCTACGGCTACGCCAACATGGGCCCCTACGACGGCGGGCAGGCGGAGTTCCTGCGCGTCCCGCACGCCGACTTCAACCTGCTCGACCTGCCCGCCGGCACCGAGCACGAGAACGACTTCACGATGCTCTCCGACATCTTCCCCACCGGCTGGCACGGGGTGGAGCTGTCCGGGATGGTCCCCGGCGACGACGTCGCCGTGTTCGGCGCCGGCCCCGTCGGCCTGATGGCCGCCCACAGCGCGCTGATCAAGGGCGCCTCGCGGGTGTTCGTCGTGGACAAGGCCCCCGACCGGCTGCGGCTGGCCGCGAGCATCGGCGCGGTCCCGGTCGACTTCTCCGCCGGCGACCCGGTCGAGCAGATCACCGAGCAGACCCGCGGGCGCGGGGTCGACCGCGGCGTGGAGGCCGTCGGCTACCAGGCCCACGACCCCTCCGGCGAGGAGCACCCCGAGCTCGTCCTGGACAACCTGGTGAAGGTCGTGCGCGCCACCGGCGGCATCGGCGTCGTGGGCGTCTACATGCCCGAGGACCCCGGCGCGGCGAACGAGGGCGCGAAGCAGGGGCGCATCGGCTGGGACTACGGGACGTTCTTCACCAAGGGCCAGTCCATGGGCACCGGGCAGGCGCCCGTGATGCGCTACAACCGCCAGCTGCGCGACCTCATCGTCGCCGGACGGGCCACCCCGGGCTTCATCGTCTCCCACGAGCTCCCGCTGGAGCAGGCGCCCGAGGGGTACCGCAACTTCGACGACCGCGTCGAGGGCTGGACCAAGGTCCTCCTGCACCCGGGGTCCTGAACCCGGCCGGGGGCCCGACCTGCGGGCCGGGCCCCCGGCTCCTAGGGTGCGGGACGTGCTCGGACTCCCGGACGACGTGACCGCCCTGCTCTTCGACCTCGACGGTGTCCTCACCGACACCGCCTCCGTCCACGACGCGGCCTGGACAGCGACGTTCGACGCCTACCTGCACGAACGCGCCGACCACCTCGGGGAGGAGTTCCGCCCCTTCGACCCCGTCGAGGACTACGCCCGCCACGTCGACGGGAAACCGCGCCCCGACGGGGTCCGCGACTTCCTCGCCAGCCGCGGGATCGAACTGCCCGAGGGGGACGCCGACGACCCGGTCGACCAGGCGTTCGCGGACGTCACCGTCGCCGGGCTGGGCAACCGGAAGAACGCTGACCTGCTGCGGCGCATCGCGACCGACGGGGTGACGGTCTACGAGGGTTCCCGGCGCTACCTGCAGGCCGCGCAGGAGGCCGGGCTGCGCCGGGCGGTGGTCTCCTCCAGCGCGAACACCCAGCAGGTGCTGGAGGTCACCGGGCTCGCGCGGTTCGTCGAGGAACGCGTCGACGGGCTGACGCTGCGGGAGCGGGGCCTGAGGGGCAAACCCGCCCCGGACAGCTTCCTGGCCGGGGCCGCGGCGCTCGGGGTGGACCCCGCCCGCGCCGCCGTCTTCGAGGACGCGCTGTCCGGGGTCGAGGCGGGCCGCGCCGGCGGCTTCGGCGTCGTCGTCGGCGTGGACCGCGTCGGGCACGCCGACGCGCTGCGCGCGCACGGGGCGGACGTCGTCGTGCAGGACCTCGACGAACTGCTGGACGGGCCCCGGTGATCGCCCAGGACACCTTCCCCGTCGAACCCTGGTGCGTGCGGGAGAACCGCCTGGACCTCGGGATCCTCGGCAACACCGAGTCCGTCTTCGCGCTGTCCAACGGGCACATCGGTTTCCGCGGGAACCTCGACGAGGGCGAACCCCACGGCCTGCCCGGCACCTACCTGAACTCCTTCTACGAGGAACGCCCCCTCCCCTACGCCGAAGCCGGGTACGGCTACCCCGAGGTCGGCCAGACCGTCGTCAACGTCACCGACGGCAAGATCGTGCGGTTGTTCGTCGACGACGAGCCCTTCGACGTCCGCTACGGGACCCTGACCGCCCACGAGCGGGTGCTCGACCTGCGGGCGGGCACCCTGGTGCGGACGGCGGAGTGGACCTCCCCGGTCGGCAAGCGCGTCCGGATCCGCACGACCCGGCTGGTGTCGTTCGTGCAGCGGGCGGTCGCCGCCGTCGAGTACGTCGTCGAGGCCGTCGACGCCGGTGCCCGCATCACCCTGCAGTCCGAACTGGTCGCCAACGAGGTCCTGCCCGAGCAGTCCGACGACCCGCGGGTGGCGGCCGTGCTGCGCTCCCCGCTGGTCGGGGTCGAGCACGACTCCGGCCGGGCCGGGGCCACCCTGGTGCACCGGACCCGCGCGAGCGGCCTGCAGATGGCCGCGGGGATGGAGAACCACGTCGAGGCCCCCGGCAGGGTGGACGTCGAGACCCACGACGCCGAGGACTGGGCCCGCACGACGGTCGTGTGCGCGCTGGCGGCGGGTGAACGGGTGCGGCTGACCAAGTTCATCGCCTACGGCTGGTCGGGGCTGCGGTCGCAGCCGGCGCTGCGCGACCAGGTGGCCGGGGCGCTCAGCGGGGCGCGGTTCACCGGGTTCGAGGGGCTGCTGCGCGAGCAGCGGGAGTACCTCGACGAGTTCTGGGACTCCGCCGACGTCGAGGTCGAGGGGGACGCGGAGGTCCAGCAGGCCGTGCGCTTCGCGCTGTTCCACGTCCTGCAGGCCGGGGCGCGGGCCGAGGGGCGGGGGATCCCCGGCAAGGGGCTGACCGGCCCGGGGTACGACGGCCACACGTTCTGGGACACCGAGGCCTACGTCCTGCCCGTCCTCACCTACACCGCCCCCGAGGCCGTCGCCGACGCGCTGCGCTGGCGCGCCTCCACGATCGGGCTCGCCCGCCAGCGCGCCGGGGTCCTCGGCCTGCGCGGGGCGGCGTTCCCGTGGCGGACGATCCGGGGCGAGGAGTCCTCGGGGTACTGGCCCGCGGGGACGGCGGCGTTCCACGTGAACGCCGACATCGCCGCCGCGGTGGAGCGCTACCGGGTCGCCACCGGCAGCGAGGCCCTGGAGGGCGACGGCGGGCTGCTGGTCCTGGTGGAGACGGCGCGGCTGTGGATGTCGCTGGGCCACCACGACGCGGCCGGCCGCTGGCACGTCGCGGGCGTCACCGGGCCCGACGAGTACACCGCGGTGGTCAACGACAACCTCTTCACCAACCTCGCCGCCGCGCAGAACCTCCGCGTCGCCGCGCAGGCCTGCCAGCGCCACCCGGACCTGGCCCGGTCCCTGGGCGTGGACCTGGAGGAGCAGGCGTCCTGGCGCGACGCCGCGGACGCGGTGCACGTCCCCTACGACGAGGACCTGCGGGTGCACCAGCAGTGCGAGGGCTTCACCCGCCTGCCCGAGTGGGACTTCACCGTGAACGCGAAGTACCCGCTGCTGCTGCACTCGCCGTACTTCGACCTCTACCGCCGCCAGGTCGTCAAGCAGGCCGACCTGCAGATGGCGCTGTTCTGGTTCCCCGACCGGTTCAGCGACGAGGACAAGGCCCGCGCGGTGGACTACTACGAGCGGCGCACCGTGCGCGACTCCTCGTTGTCCGCGGCCATCCAGGCCATCACCGCCGCCGAGGTCGGCCACCTGGAACTGGCCCACGACTACGTCTACGAGGCCGCGACGGTCGACCTGCGCGACCTGCACCACAACTCCGCCGACGGCCTGCACATGGCCTCCCTCGCCGGGACGTGGCTGGCCCTGGTCCAGGGTTTCGGGGGGATGCGGGACACCGGCGGGCAGCTCGGTTTCCGGCCCCGGCTGCCGCACGGGATCAGCCGGCTGAGGTTCAGCATCCGCTGGCGCGACGCGAAGGTCTGCGTCGACGTCCGCGGCCAGGAGGTCACGTACACGATGCGCGACCACGGGTCCAGCGTCGAGCTCCTCCACGACGGGGAGGCCGTCACGGTCCGCGCCGGCTCCCCGGTGGTCCGTCCCCTCGCCCACGTCGAGCCGCTGCTGCCGCGCCCGGTGCAGCCGCCGGGGCGGGAACCGGCGCACCGCCAGCACGGGCTGGGGGCGCGTCCGCCCCGGTGAGCGGGCCGGGGCACTTCGAGAGCCGGGCCGAGGTGTACGACCGGGCCCGTCCGCCCTACCCGCAGGCCCTCTGGGACCGGTTGCGCGAGCTGGGGCTGCTCCGGTCCGGGGCACGGGTCGTGGAGCTGGGGGCGGGCAGCGGCCTGGCCACCGCGCCCCTGGTCGCCGCGGGCGCCCGGGTGACGGCCGTCGAACCCGGCCCCGCGCTGGCGGGTCTGCTCCGCCGCCGCCTGCCCGCGGTGACCGTCCACGAGACGACCGCGGAGGCGGCCCGCTTCGACCCCGGGTCGTTCGACCTGGCGGTCGCGGCCACGGCGGTGCACTGGTTCGACCTCGACGTCGTCCTGCCCGCGCTGCACGGCTGGCTGCGTCCCGACGGCGCCCTCGTGGTCTTCCGCCACGCCTTCGGCGACCCGACCGTCGCCCCCACCCCCTTCCGGGCGCGGGTCGCGGCGATCACCGGGCGCCGTGGCGGCCCCCCGCGGCCCGGCCCGGGCGAGCTCGACACGCAGGAGTGGGCGACCCGGCTCAGCGGGGGCGGGCGCTTCGCGCCCAGCCACGTCGAGGAGTTCCGCTGGCGGGCGGAGCTGTCCGCGGACGGGGTCCGGGACCTGTTCTCCACGTTCAGCGACTGGTCCCCGGCCGAGGTCGCCGAGGCCGGCCGGGCCGTGGAGGACCTCGGCGGGCGGGTCGTCGAGCACTACGTCGTCCCGCTGATCGTGCTGCGCCGTCGCCGGGTCCCCCCGGTGCTACGGTCCGCCGTGTGACGGTGATCCAGTTCGAGGGGGTGACGGTGCTCGCCGACGACGTGGCGGGCACCGCGGGGTTCTACGAGCACGCCCTCGGGTTCGAGGTGGTGGTGCGCGAGACGGACTACGTCGCCTTCGACACCGGGACGGGCGTGCGGCTGGCCGTCTTCCGGCGCTCGGGGATGGGCGCGCACACCCACGACCACCCCTCGTTCCGCCAGCCCCGCAGCGGGCAGGCGGTGGAGCTGAACTTCCGGTGCGCCACCCCGCAGGAGGTGCGCGAACGCTTCGCCGGGCTGGTCGCCCGCGGGGCGGTGGTGGTCGCGGAACCGGCCGACCGCGACTGGGGGCAGATCGCCGGCTTCTTCGCCGACCCCGAGGGCAACGTCCACTCGCTGTTCGCCGACCTCCCGGCCTGATCGGCGCCCGCCTCAGCGGCGCCCGCGGGAGCGGTGCAGCTTCACGGCGTGCCGGGCCGCGGCCCGCCCGCGCCGGCGGTCACCGGCGGCGTCGTAGCCGAGGGCCAGGCGGTACCAGGCCCCGGCGTCGTCGGGGGCGGCGTCGACGTCGGCCTTGGCCCGCTGCCACAGCGCGGCGCCGGCCTCGCGGTCCACGCGCCCGGCGGCGGTGCGGGTCAGGTCGTCGGCGGGCAGCTCGCCGCGGGCGGCGAGCTCGCGGCCCAGCCGCTCCGTAGCGAGGCCGAACTGCAGTTCGCGCACCACCGACCACAGCCCCACCAGCGGCAGCAGGAGCAGCGCGACGCCCAGGGCGATGCCGGCCCACTCCCCCGTGGCGGCCAGCTCGACGCCGAGCCGGCCGAGGAACACGAAGTAGAACAGCAGAACGGCGACGCTGACCGCGATGACGACCTTGGTGCGCACGGGGGTCTAGTCCAGGTCCAGGTAATGCTCGAGGCCCACGGTGACCCCGGGGCGCTGGGCGACCTGGCGGACGCCGAGGAGCAGACCGGGCATGTACGCGGACCGGTCGTAGGTGTCGTCGCGGAGGGTGAGGGTCTCCCCCGGCCCGCCCAGGATCACCTCCTGGTGCGCGGTCATCCCGCGCATCCGGACGGCGTGCACATGGATCCCGTCGACGACCGCACCCCGGGCCCCGGGCAGCTCGGTCTCGGTGGCGTCCGGGGACGGCCCGAGCCCCGCCTCGGCGCGCGCGGCCGCGACGAGCTGCGCGGTGCGGATCGCCGAGCCGCTGGGGGCGTCGACCTTGCCCGGGTGGTGCAGCTCGACGACCTCGACGGACTCGAAGAACCGCGCGGCCTTGGCCGCGAGCTGCATGACGAGGACCGCGCCGATCCCGAAGTTCGTCGCGATCAGCACGTTGCGCCCGGCCGCGGCGGCCCACCCCTCGACCTGCGCGACGCGCTCGGGGGTGAAGCCCGTGGTGCCCGTCACCACGTGCAGGCCCCGGGCGAGGGCCCCCTCGACGTTGGCCATGACCGAGCCCGGGACGGTGAGGTCCACGAGCACGTCGGCCCCGGCGGCCGCGTCCAGGGAGTCGCCGCGGCCCAGGGCCGCGACGAGCTCGAGGTCCGCGGCCGCCTCCACGGCGGCGACGGCCTGCGAACCCATCCGGCCCCGGGCCCCGGCGACGGCGACGCGCACCGTCACCGGACGACGCCCCGGAAGGCGGTGTCGTCGGCGAAGGGACCCACCACGGTCACCGACCGCGGCCGGGACAGCAGGTCCGCGGCCAGGGTCTGCACGTCCTCGGCGGTGACGGCGCGGACGTTGGCGAGCACCCCGTCGACGTCGAGGAACTGCCCGTGGGTGAGCTCGGACTTGCCCAGGCGGTTCATGCGGGACCCGGAGTCCTCCAGGCCCAGCACCAGGCCCCCGGTCAGCTGCCCCACGCCGCGGCCGAGCTCCTCGGCCTCCAGCGGGCTCGTGGCGAGCTTCTCGAGCTCGGCCAGCATGAGCTCGGCGACCTGCGCGGCCTTGGCCGGGGAGCAGCCCGCGTACAGCCCGACGTAGCCGGAGTCGGCGTAGTTGGCGTTGAACGAGTACACCGAGTAGGCCAGCCCGCGCTTCTCCCGGACCTCCTGGAACAGCCGGCTGCTCATCCCGCCGCCGAGGACGGCGTTGAGCACCGAGAGGGTGAAGCGGCGCTCGTCGGTGGCGGTGATGCCCGTCATCCCCAGCAGGACGTGCGCCTGCTCGGTCTGGCGGTCCACCACCAGGGCGGCGCCCGCCTCCAGACCGCCGCTGACCTCGCCGCTGGTGCGCCGGGGCCGGGGCGCGGCCTGGGCGAGGTCGCCCGCGGCGCGGTCCAGCTCGCGCTGGACGCAGGCGACGACCTCGTCGTGGTCGAGGCCGCCCGCGGCCGTGAAGACCAGCGAGGACGGCTGGTAGTGCTCGCGGTAGTGCGCCCACACGTCGTCGCGGCCGACGGCCCGGATGGTGTCGGGCGTGCCCCCGATGGGGCGGGCCAGCGGGTGGCGGCCCAGGACGAGCTCGGCGAAGCGCTCGTGCGCGACGTCGCCGGGGTCGTCGTCGTTCATCGCCAGCTCCTCGAGGATGACCTCGCGCTCGCTGGTGAAGTCGTCGTCGTCGAGGACCGCCGAGGTCACCATGTCGGTGACGACGTCGATCGCCATCGGCAGGTCCGCGTCCAGGACCCGCGCGTAGTAGGTGGTGTGCTCCTTGCCGGTGGCGGCGTTGGCCTCGCCCCCGACGGCGTCGAAGGCGGAGGCGATGTCCATCGCGTCCCGCCGCTCGGTGCCCTTGAAGAGCAGGTGCTCCAGGAAGTGCGTCGAGCCGAAGTGACCCTTCGTCTCGTCGCGCGAGCCGACGCCCACCCAGCAGCCGACGCTGGCCGAGCGCTGACCCGGCATCGCCTCGGTGAGCACCCGCGCCCCGCACGGCAGCACCGTGCGGGTCACGACGGCACCGTCGGCGGTGGAGAGGACGGTGGTAGCGGGAACCCCGCCGGCCGCCTCGACGGGCAGCTCGACGGGGTTCCCGGGGAGGATGGGCGACACGTCAGGCGTCGGCCGGTTCCGCGGCGGCGGCTTCCGCGGAAGCCTCCTCCGCGACGACGGGGACGAGGGACAGCTTGCCCCGCGGGTCGATCTCGGCGATCTCGACCTGGACCTTCTGGCCCACCGCGACGACGTCCTCGACGTTGTCCACGCGCTTGCCGCCGGAGAGCTTGCGCAGCTGCGAGATGTGCAGCAGGCCGTCCTTGCCGGGCATGAGCGAGACGAACGCGCCGAAGGTCGTCGTCTTCACGACGGTGCCGAGGTAGCGCTCGCCGACCTCGGGCATCGTCGGGTTGGCGATGGCGTTGACCGCTGCGCGGGCCGCCTCCGCCGAGGGGCCGTCGACGGCCCCGATGAACACCGTGCCGTCGTCCTCGATGGAGATGTCGGCGCCGGTGTCCTCCTGGATCTGGTTGATCATCTTGCCCTTGGGCCCGATGACCTCGCCGATCTTGTCCACGGGGACCTTCACGGTGATGATCCGCGGCGCGGTCGGCGACATCTCGTCCGGGGCGTCGATGGCCTCGGCCATGACGTCGAGGATGTGCAGGCGCGCGTCGCGGGCCTGGGTCAGCGCACCGGCCAGCACCGAGGCGGGGATGCCGTCGAGCTTGGTGTCGAGCTGGATGGCGGTGACGAACTCCTTGGTCCCGGCGACCTTGAAGTCCATGTCGCCGAAGGCGTCCTCGGCCCCGAGGATGTCGGTCAGCGCCGCGTAGCGGGTCTCGCCGTCGACGGTGTCGGAGATGAGGCCCATGGCGATGCCGGCCACGGCCGCGCGCAGCGGGACACCGGCGTTGAGCAGCGACAGCGTCGAGGCGCAGACCGAGCCCATCGAGGTGGAGCCGTTGGAGCCCAGCGCCTCGGAGACCTGGCGGATCGCGTAGGGGAAGTCCTCGCGGGCCGGCAGCACCGGCACCAGGGCGCGCTCGGCGAGGGCGCCGTGGCCGATCTCGCGGCGCTTGGGCGAGCCCACGCGGCCGGTCTCGCCGGTGGAGTACGGCGGGAAGTTGTAGTTGTGCATGTAGCGCTTGCGCGTCACCGGGGACAGCGTGTCCAGCTGCTGCTCCATGCGGAGCATGTTCAGCGTGGTGACGCCCAGGATCTGGGTCTCGCCGCGCTCGAAGAGGGCCGAGCCGTGCACGCGGGGCAGGACCTCGACCTCGGCGGACAGCGTCCGGATGTCGGCCAGGCCGCGGCCGTCGATGCGGACCCCGTCCTTGAGGACGCGCTGGCGGATCAGCGCCTTCTGCACCGAGCGGTAGGCCGCGGAGACCTCCTTCTCGCGACCGGCGAACGCGTCGGCGAGCTGGGCCTTGACGGCCTCCTTGACCTCGTCGATCCGCGTCTCACGGTCCTGCTTGCCGCCGATCTGCAGCGCGGCGGTGAGGTCGGCCGAGGCCGCCTCGAACACGGCCTGGTAGACGTCGTCCTGGTAGTCCGGGAACGTCGGGAAGGCGGCCGTGGGCTTGGCGGCGGTGGCGGCCACCTCGGCCTGCGCGCGCACCAGCTCCGCGATGAAGGGCTTGGCGGCCTCGAGGCCGGCGGCCACGACCTCCTCGGTGGGGGCGGTCGCGCCCTGGTCCTTGATGAGGTTCCAGGAGCCCTCGGTCGCCTCGGCCTCGACCATCATGATCGCGACGTCCTGCGAGCCGTCGGCGGTGGTCACGACGCGGCCGGCGACGACCATGTCGAAGACGGCGCGCTCGAGCTCGGAGTAGCGCGGGAAGGCGACCCACTGGCCGTCGATGAGGGCGATGCGCACCCCGCCGATGGGGCCGGAGAACGGCAGGCCCGAGAGCTGGGTGGAGAGGGACGCGACGTTGATGGCCACGACGTCGTAGGCGTCGTCGGGGTGCAGGGCCATGACGGAGACGACGACCTGGACCTCGTTGCGCAGGCCCTTGACGAAGCTGGGGCGCAGGGGGCGGTCGATGAGGCGGCAGGTCAGGATCGCCTCGGTCGAGGGGCGGCCCTCGCGGCGGAAGAACGAGCCGGGGATCTTGCCGGCGGCGTAGCTGCGCTCCTCGACGTCCACCGTCAGGGGGAAGAAGTCGAACTGGTCCTTCGGGGACTTGCCGGCGGTGGTCGCGCTCAGCAGGAAGGACTCGCCGTCGAGGTAGACCGCGGCGGACCCGGCGGCCTGCTTGGCGAGGCGCCCGGTCTCGAAGCGGATGGTGCGGGTGCCGAACGAGCCGTTGTCGATGACGGCTTCGGCGGCGGTGATCTCAGGACCCTCCAAGGGGTTCCTCCTCCGGTGTGCGCGGCACCCGCGCGCCCCGGCCTTCGATCGAGGCCCACGGAAGCTGGTGGTCGTGCTGCTTCCGGAGGCCACTACCGAGGACCGGTCGACGCTGCGCGGTGCCGCTGGGTGTGCGTGTGCTCCTGGGTCGTGCACTCAGGAGTCTGCCGCGAGTGCGGCGGGAATGCGCAACAGGGGTGGACCCGAGTGTCGGGACCACCCCTGCTGTCAGGCCCCTGACGAGGTCAGCGGCGGATGCCGAGCCGCTCGATGATCGAGCGGTAGCGGTTGATGTCCTTCTTGGCCATGTACTTCAGCAGGTTGCGGCGCTGACCGACCAGCAGCAGCAGACCACGACGGCTGTGGTGGTCGTGCTGGTGCGTCTTGAGGTGCTCGGTCAGGTCGCGGATGCGCTGCGTCAGCATCGCCACCTGGACCTCCGGCGAGCCGGTGTCACCCTCGCTGGTGGCGTACTCGGCCATGATGCTCTTCTTCACTGCGGCGTCGAGGGGCACTCGTCTCTCCTTGCACTCGTTGCGCGGTGCCACGGGGCTCGTCCACCCGGGCTCTCTGGATCCGCGGCCGATCGAACGGCAGGCTCCAGACTAGCAGCGGTCAGGATCCGTCCCCGCCGAGCAGGATCCGCCGGCAGGCGGCGACGTCGCGCTCCATCTGCTCCACCAGCGCCTCCACGCCGTCGAAGCGCAGCGTGGGGCGCAGGCGGGCGACGAGGTCGAGGTCGACGCGCTCGCCGTAGAGGTCCAGCCCGCGCTGCTCCAGACCGGGCTGGGGCAGGCAGTACGCCTCCACCTGCCGGTGGAGGCCGTCGAAGGTGGGGTTGGTGCCGATGGAGACCGCGGCCGCCAGCCGCTGCCCCGAGGGGCGGGTCAGCCAGCCCGCGTAGACCCCGTCGGCGGGGACGAGGCCGTCGGCGCGGTCGGTGTCGAGGTTCGCCGTCGGGTACCCCAGCTCGCGGCCGCGGTGGTCGCCGTGCACGACGGTGGAGGTGATCCGGTGCGGGTGGCCCAGCACCGCCGCCGCCCGCGCCACGTCGCCCTCGGCCAGGGCCGCGCGCACCGCCGTGGACGACCAGCGCGGGGAGCCGGCGCGGTTCCCCGGGTCCCCGAGGTCCTCCAGCACGACGACCTCGAAGCCGAAGCGCTCCCCCAGCCCCTGCATCGTGGTGAGGTCGCCGGAGTTGCCCGCCCCGAAGCGCACGTCGTGACCCACCACCACGACGGCCGCGCGCAGCGCGCCGACGAAGACGTCCTCGACGAAGCGCTCGGGGCTCCAGCCCGCGAGCTCCCGGGTGAAGGGCAGCACGAGGACGGCGTCCAGACCGGTCGCGGCCACCAGGTCGAGCCGGCGGTCCAGGCCCGTGAGCAGGCCGGGGGCGCGCTCGGGGTCGAGCACCTGCAGCGGGTGCGGGTCGAAGGTGACCGCCACCGAGCGCAGGCCCCGCCCGCGGGCGAGCCCGACGACCTCCCCGAGCACGGCGGCGTGGCCGCGGTGGACGCCGTCGAAGTTGCCGATGGTGACCACCGACGGGCCGAACCCGGGTCCGACGTCTGAGAGGCCATCCCACCGCTGCACGCGAACACTGTGCCAGCAGCCGGTCGCGCGACCCGCACGCGGGCTGGCTAGCGTCTCTCCCCGAGAGCAGTCGCCGGAACGCTGGAGGACGAGATGAACGCAGGACCCGTCGACCCGACCACCACCGCCGCGTGGTCGTCGCTGAGCGAGCACCGCTCGGCGACCACCCCGGACCTGCGCGGCTGGTTCGCCGCCGACCCCGCCCGCGCGCGGGACCTAACCCTCGACGTGGCCGACCTGCACGTGGACCTGTCCAAGAACCTCGTCACCGCCGACACCGTCGCCCTGCTGCTGCAGCTGGCCGAGCAGACCGGCGTCCTGGCCCGCCGCGACGCCATGCTCGCCGGCGAGCACGTCAACGTCACCGAGGACCGCGCCGTGCTGCACACCGCGCTGCGCCGCCCCGCCGGGGCCTCCCCCGCCCTGGAGGTCGACGGGCAGGACGTCGACGGCGACGTCCAGGCCGAGCTGGCCAAGGTGTTCACCTTCGCCGACGCCGTCCGCTCCGGGGAGTGGAGGGGCGTCACCGGCAAGGCCATCACCACGGTCGTGAACATCGGCATCGGCGGCTCCGACCTTGGCCCGGTCATGGCCTACGAGGCGCTCAAGCCGTCCGTGCGCGCCGGGCTGGAGTGCCGCTTCGTCTCCAACATCGACCCCACCGACGTGGCCGAGACGACGAAGGACCTCGACCCGGAGACGACGCTGTTCATCGTCGCCTCCAAGACCTTCGGGACGCTGGAGACGCTGACCAACGCCCGGCTGGCGCGGGCCTGGCTGTGGCGGGGGCTGGCCGCGGCGGGCGTGCTCGCCGACTCCGACGAGGCCCGCCAGGAGGCCGTGGCCAAGCACTTCGTCGCGGTGTCCACCGCGCTGGACAAGGTCGCGGCCTTCGGGATCGACCCGGCCAACGCGTTCGGCTTCTGGGACTGGGTGGGCGGGCGCTACTCCGTCGACTCCGCCATCGGCACCTCGCTGGCCGTCGCGATCGGGCCGGAGGCCTTCCGCGAGTTCCTGGCCGGCTTCCACGCCGTCGACGAGCACTTCCGCACCACCGCCCCCGAGCGCAACGTGCCGCTGCTCATGGGCCTGCTCAACGTCTGGTACGTGAACTTCCTGGACGCCCACACCCACGCGGTCCTGCCGTACTCGCAGTACCTGCACCGGTTCCCGGCGTACCTGCAGCAGCTCACGATGGAGTCGAACGGCAAGTCCGTCCGCTACGACGGCGAGCCCGTCACCACCCACACCGGCGAGGTGTTCTGGGGAGAGCCCGGCACCAACGGCCAGCACGCGTTCTACCAGCTGATCCACCAGGGCACCCGGATCGTCCCCAGCGACTTCATCGCCTTCGCCACCCCGGCCCACCCCCTCGTGGACGGCGACGCGGACGTGCACGCGCTGTTCATGGCGAACTTCTTCGCCCAGACCAAGGCGCTGGCCTTCGGCAAGACCGCCGAGGAGGTGCGCGCCGAGGGGACGGCCGAGGACGTGGTGGCGGCGCGGGTGTTCTCCGGCAACCGCCCGACGACCTCGATCATGGCCCCGTCGCTGACCCCCGCGGTGCTCGGGCAGCTCATCGCCCTCTACGAGCACGTCACCTTCGTCGAGGGCGCGGTCTGGGGCATCGACAGCTTCGACCAGTGGGGCGTGGAGCTGGGCAAGAAGCTGGCGCTGGAGATCGCGCCCGCCCTCACCGGGGACACCGCCGCGCTGGAGGCCCAGGACCCCTCGACGGGGGCGCTCATCCGGTACTACCTGGAGCACCGCCGCGACTGACGCGCCGCACCGCCGGGTGAGGGTGACCTCACCCGGCGGTGTTACGTTGCGCGCGTGAGCAAGAAGCGGGACCTGCCGAAGTCCAAGTGCTGCGAGTCGAAGGACAGGTGCCGGCGCTGCCCCCTCCGGATGCTCAAGGAGGGCACGCTGCCCGCCGGGTACACCGTGCAGAAGCGCCGGCTGGTCAAGCTCGGGAAGTAGCGCTCAGCGCCGGCGGAGCAGCCGGCGCGCGAGGTGCACGTCGGTGACGACGGAGTTCAGCAACCCCGACGTGAGGATCGCGTGGACCGCGGTCGTCTTCCCCCGTCCGCCCCCGACCCCGATCACGTCGGGGACCGCCCGCAGCTGGGCCTCGCTGATGGCGACGCGCCGCGCGTCGAGGCCGAGCACCCGGCGCCCCTCGGCGTCGAGGAGCAGGGCTCCCGTCTCGCCGACGACACCGCTGGCGGCGAAGCGCGCGGTCTCCTCGTCCCCGATGAGGGCGGGGATCTGGGACAGCTCGTGCGACCAGGCGCCGATGGCGACGACGGCCTTGGTGACCCGCGCGTAGGCGGCGAAGGTGGAGCGGAAGGCGCGGTGGGAGCGCATCGCCTCGGCGGTGCGGGAGTCGGCGACCACGATGGGCGCGAACAGCGAGAAGACGCGCCCGCCGCTGGCCTCGCTGACGACGCGGGTGATGTCGGTGGCGGTGTCCCCCAGCGCGCCGCCCATCCCGGTGATCTGGACGACGTCGCAGCCGGCGATCCCGCCGAGGTGCCCCGTCATCTCCCGCAGCGTCCGGCCGCAGTCGATCCCGAGCACGTCGTCGCCGGTGACGACCTCCCGCAGCAGCTCCCCCGCGACCTGGCCCAGGGGCCCGCGCACGCGGGTCTCGTCCGCGGCCTGCACCGCGAGCGCGCGTCGCAGCCCGTAGCGCAGCCGCAGCTCCTCGGAGAGCTCGTAGTCGATCCCGGCCGGGGCCCGGACCTCGATCCGCACGATGCCGGCCTCGCGGGCGGCCTGCAGGATGCGCCCGACCTTGAACCGGGACAACCCGCGCTCGTTGCCGATGTCGACGCGCGACACCCCGTCGACGTAGTGCCGTCGGGCGATGGCGACGAGTTCGGTCAGTTCCTCGGGTCCCACCCGCTCATCCGAGCAGACGCGAGCGCACGAGTGCACAGGCGTTGCTCATGTGAGCAGCCGTGTTGACCGCCTGAGCGGCCGGTCGCAGGATCCCGGTGCGGAAGGCCGGTTCGCGACGGAGCGGGAGCAGGCCGACGCGCGCACCGTCCGGGACGCCCCGAGCCCCGGCCCCCCCGCGGACCACCGCACCCCTGGAACGGAGAACGACCGTGACCACCACCGAACCCGCCGACGCCGACGTCGACCTGTCGTTCCGCCTCGACGGCCGCACCGCCCTCATCACCGGCGCCGCCTCCGGCATCGGCAGCGCCATCGCCGGGGCCTTCGCCGCGGCCGGGGCCCGGGTCGTGGCCGTCGACCTGGACGGCGAGGCGGCCCGGGCCCGGGCCGCCGAGCTCGGGGACGGGCACGTCGGCCTCACCGGGAACGTCGCCGACCCGGGCTCCGTGGCGGAGTTCGCGGCGGCCGCCGGCCCGGTCGACGTGCTGGTGACCTGCGCGGGCATCGTCGACCTCGCCCCGGCCGAGGACCTCGACCCGGCCGTGTTCGTCCGCACCCTGTCGATCAACCTCACCGGCACGTTCCTCACCGCCCAGGCCGTCGGGCGCGGGATGCTCGAACGCGGCCGCGGGAAGGTCATCACGATGGCCTCGCAGGCCGCCACGGTGGCCCTCGACGGGCACGCCGCCTACTGCGCCTCCAAGGCCGGTGTCGTGGGCCTGACCAAGGTGCTGGCCTCGGAGTGGGCCGGGCGCGGGGTCACCGCGAACTCCATCTCCCCCACCGTCGTGCTCACCGAGCTCGGCCGCAAGGCGTGGGACGGCCCCAAGGGCGAGGCGGCCAAGGCCGCGATCCCCACCGGCCGCTTCGCCCTGCCCCGCGAGATCGCCGGGGCGGCGCTGTTCCTCGCCTCGGGCGCCTCCGACATGGTCAACGGCGCCGACCTCGTCGTCGACGGCGGCTACACGATCCGCTGAACGGAACCCCCGATGAACCCCGTGAGCAGCACCCTCCCGCAGGTCCCCGCGGCGCACCGGAGGACGTGGTGAGCCCCGTGACCACCGGCACCGTCCTGGAGTGCCGGGACCTGCGCAAGTCCTTCGGCGGCGTCCCCGTCCTGCGGGGCGTCTCCCTCGCCCTGGAACCCGGCACGGTCACCGCGCTGGCCGGGGAGAACGGCGCCGGCAAGTCGACGATGATGAAGATCGCCGCCGGCCAGTACCGCGCGGACGAGGGTTCGGTCCTCGTCCGGGGGGAGGAGCTGTCCGCCGGCAGCATCCGCGACTCCCACCGCCTCGGCGTGGCCATCGTCCCGCAGGAACTGGCCTCCATCGCCCACATGACGGTCTACGAGAACCTCTTCGTGGGCCGCGAGCTGACGACGCGGCTGGGCACCCTGGACCGGCGCCGGATGGCCTCGGAGTCGGCGCAGCTGCTGGAGGTGTTCGGGGTCGCCATCGACCCCGGCGCCCGGATGGGCACCCTGCCGGTGGGCCTGCAGCAGATCGTCGAGATCGTCAAGAACTCCAGCCGCGGCGCGCAGGTCGTCCTGCTCGACGAACCCAGTTCGGCCATCTCCGAGCGCGAGGTGGAGGGCCTCTACCGGGTCGTGCGGCAACTGCGCGACTCCGGGGTGGCCATCGTGTTCACCACGCACAAGATGGCCGAGATCCGCGACCTCGCCGACCGCGTCGTCGTGCTGCGCGACGGCGGGCTCGTCCTCGACGAGGCCATGGCCGACGTCTCCGACGACGACATCGTCACCGCGATGATCGGCCGCGAGCTGGAGGACCTCTTCCCGCCCCTGCACACCGTGCCCACCGACGCCGAGCAGGTGCTGCAGGTCCGCGACCTCGCCGTCGCGGGCCAGGGCGGCACCGTGAGCCTGGAGGTGCGCCGCGGGGAGATCCTCGGGCTCGCCGGGCTCGTCGGCGCGGGCCGCACCGAACTGCTGGAGGGGATCTTCGGGGTCCGGGCCACTACCGCCGGGCACGTCAGCGTCGCCGGGCGCGAGGTGAAGCGCAGGAGCCCCGCCGCCGCGATCACCGCGGGCATGGCGCTGGTCCCCGAGGACCGCAAGCACGCCGGCGCCGTCATGGGGCTCTCGGTGCTGGACAACGGGACCCTGCCCCGGCTCGCGAAGTTCTCCGTCGCGGGCTGGCTCCGGGGCGCCTCCCGCAGCCGCGCCGTCGGCGAGGCCATGGACTCCGTCCGGCTGCGCAGCCGCGGCCTCTCCCAGGACGTCGGCACCCTCTCCGGCGGGAACCAGCAGAAGGTCGTGCTGGCCCGCTGGCTCACCGAGCACGTCGACGTCCTGCTGCTGGACGAACCGACCCGCGGCGTCGACGTCGGCGCCCGCTCGGAGATCTACCGCATCATCTCCGAGCTCGCCGCGGCCGGCATGGCCGTCGTCATGGCGTCCTCGGACATGACCGAGGTGCTGGGGCTGTCCCACCGCGCGCTCGTCCTGCGCGACGGCGGGGTCGCCGCGGAACTCACCCGCGACCAGCTCGACTCCCCCGACGTCCAGGAACTCATCTTCCGGCTCAGTTCCGGTCTCGCTCCCCGTGACGACACGAAGGACCCCCGATGACCACCACCACCCAGCTCGACACGACCCCGGCTCCCGCGGAGCGGCGGCGGTTCTCCCGGGAGTGGATCCTCGCCCAGCTCATCCGCCGCGCCATGCTCATCGTGATGCTGCTGGTCATCGCGTTCTTCAGCTACCGCAGCCTGCGGTTCTCCTCCCCGGAGAACCTGCAGAACATCCTCATCGCGGCGGCGCCGTTCGCGCTCATCGCCCTCGGCCAGACCCTGGTCATCCTCACCGGCGGCATCGACCTCTCGGTCGGGTCGGTCATCGCGGTCGCCGGGATGACCTCGGCCGCGGTGGCCAAGGCCAACCCCGGCCAGGTGTGGCTGACCGTGCTCTCCGCGATGGCGGTGGGCCTGCTGGCCGGCACCGTCAACGGCATCCTCGTCTCCAGGATCGACGTGCCCCCGTTCATCGCCACCCTGGGCATGCTCACCGCCGGTTCCGGCATCGCCTACGTCATCGGCGGCGGTGCCCCCATCAACGGCCTGCCCGCGGAGTTCGGCAGCATCGCCAACACCAAGGTCCTCGGCCTGCAGATCCCGGTCATCGTCATGATCGTCGGCATCGTGCTGCTGGGGATCGTCATGCGCCGCACGGCCTACGGCATGCGCGTCTACGCCGTCGGTGGCAACCGCGTCGCCGCCGAGATCGCCGGGGTCAACGCCCGGCGCACCCTGTTCAGCGTCTACGCCGTCAGCGGCCTGCTCGCCGGCCTGTCCGGGGTCATGCTCGCCTCGCGCGTCATCTCCGGTCCCCCCAACCTCGGCCAGGGCTACGAGCTCGACGCGATCGCCGCCGTCGTCATCGGCGGCGCCAGCCTCATGGGCGGGCGCGGCACGGTCTGGGGCACGGCCCTGGGCCTGCTGCTCATCCAGACCCTCAACAACGGCCTCGACCTCCTGCTCGTCCCCGCCTACTGGCAGGACGTCATCAAGGGCGTCCTCATCGTCGCCGCCGTCGCGGTCGACGTGTGGTCGACCAGGCGCCGGGCCTGACCGCTCCCCGACCCACCCGTTCCCGCTCCACCCCGTTCCCCCGCGACCTCGATCGAAGGAGACCACCGTGTCGCCGTCCACCCCCACCCCGCTGTCCCGCCGGACCCTGTTCAGCGGCGCCTTCGGCGTCGGCGCCCTGTCCCTGGCCCTGTCCGCCTGCGGCGCCGGGGACCCCAACGCCGACTCCGGCGGCAGCGGCTCGTCCGAGGGCCCGAAGAAGCTGCGCGTCGGCGTCAGCGTCTACGACATGAGCTCGTTCATCACCGCCGGCAAGGAGGGGATGGACGCCTACGCGGAGGCGAAGGGCATCGAGCTGCTCTGGAACTCCGCGAACCTCGACGTCAACACCCAGGCCAGCCAGGTCGACCAGTACGTCAACGCCGGGGTCGACGCCATCATCGTCGTCCCCGTGCAGGCGGACTCCCTGCAGCCGCAGGTCGCCTCGGCCAAGGCCGCGGGGATCCCGCTGCTGGCCGTCAACGCCGAGCTGAACTCCACCGACATCGCCGGCAACGTCCAGCCCGACGACGTCGCGGCCGGCGAGGCGCAGATGCAGATGATGGCCGACGCCATCGGGGGCAAGGGCGGCATCGTGGTGCTGCAGGGCCCGCTGGGGCAGTCCGGGGAGCTCAACCGCACCAAGGGCATCGAGAACGTCCTGGCCAAGTACCCCGACATCGAGGTGCTGGCCAAGGACACCGCGAACTGGAAGCGCGACGAGGCCGTCAACAAGGTCAAGAACTGGATCTCCGCGTTCGGGGCCCGGATCACCGGGGTCGTGGCCGAGAACGACGACATGGGCCTCGGCGCGCTGCAGGCGCTCAAGGAGTCCGGCGTCACCCTCCCCGTGGTCGGCATCGACGGCATCGAGGACGGCCTCAACGCCGTCAAGAGCGGTGAGTTCATCGGGACGATGCTGCAGAACGGCACCGTGGAGCTCTCCGCGGGCCTGGCGGTGGCGGCGGCCATCGCCAACGGCGAGGACGTGAACACCGAGCCGGTCTACAAGATGCCCAAGATCACCAAGGAGAACGTCGACATCGCCATCCAGCACGTCGTCACCGACCGGGCCGCGTTCCTGGAGCAGCTGCCGGAGATGACCGAGGAGAACCTCGCCACCGGCGACATCGCGGCCGAGGGGATCACCGGGGCGTGACCCCGCCGCGCGTCGCCCTGGTGACCGGGGGCGCCGGCGGCATCGGTGCGGCCGTCGTCGCCGCCCTCGAGGCCGAGGGCACCCGGGTCGCGGTCCTCGACCGCACCGAGACGTCGCTGGGCGAGCTGCAGGTCGGCGCGGACACGACCGACCCCGCCCAGGTGCGGGCGGCGGTCGACGAGGTCGTGGCTCGCGCCGGGCGGCTCGACGTCCTGGTGAACTGCGCCGGGGTGGCCACCATCGCCCCGGCGCTGGAGATCGACCTGGCCGGGTGGGAACGCACCGTCGCGGTCAACCTGACCGGGGCGTTCGTGGTCGCGCAGACCGTGGCCCGCCACCTCGCCGCCCACGGCGGCGGGCGGATCGTGACCATCGCCTCCCAGGCCGCCACCGTCGGGCTGGCGGGCCACGTGGCCTACGCGGCGTCCAAGGCGGGGCTGCTGGGGATGACCCGCACCCTCGCCCTGGAGTGGGGACCGCTGGGGATCACGGTGAACACCGTCTCCCCCACCGTCGTGCTCACCCCGCTGGCCCGGCCGAACTGGGAGAACCCGGCCGGGGAGGCGCTGCGGGCGCAGATCCCGGTCGGCCGGTTCGCCGAACCGGAGGAGGTGGCCGCGGCCGTCGTGTTCCTCACCGGTCCCGGGGCGGCCATGGTCAACGGGCACGACCTGGTCGTCGACGGCGGGTACACCGTCCGCTGACCCTCCCCCGCCCGGCCCGGGCCCGGGCGGGCACCCTTGTCCCCGCAGCACCCGAACACCCGCCGCCACGGCAGCTAGGAGAGTCGCAGATGACCACCACCGCCCAGGGTCCGATCCCCACGAGCATGCGGGCCAGCGTCCTGCTGGAGCAGGGGGTGATCGAGATGCAGGAACGGCCGGTGCCGACGCCCGGTGACGGGGAGGTGCTGGTCCGGGTCGGCTCGGTCGGCGTGTGCGGGTCGGACGTGCACTACTACAAGCACGGACGGATCGGCGACATGGTCGTCACCGCCCCCATCGTCCTGGGCCACGAGGTGTCCGGCACCGTCGTCGGCGTCGGGCGCGGGGTGAGCGAGGACCGCGTGGGCGACCGCGTCGCGCTCGACCCGCAGGTGCCCTGCCGGCAGTGCCGGCAGTGCAAGACCGGGCGGTCGAACCTGTGCCCGTTCATGGAGTTCTACGCGACCCCGCCCTTCGACGGGACGTTCTGCGACTACGTGACCGCGCCCGCGGACCAGGCGTTCACGGTGCCGGACAGCCTGTCCGACGAGTCCGCGGCGCTGCTGGAACCGCTGAGCGTCGGCCTGTGGGCCGCGCACAAGGCCGACGTCGGCCCCGGGGACCAGGTCCTCATCGCCGGCGCCGGCCCGATCGGGGCGATGTGCGCGCAGGCCGTCCGCGCCCGCGGGGTCACCGACGTCGTCGTCACCGACTTCGTCGACTCCCGCCGCGAGCGCATCACCTCCTTCGGGGCGAGCCGCTCGCTGCACCCGGTGGCCGACGCCGCCGAGATCGCGGAGATCCGCGCCGACGCGTTCATCGACTGCTCGGGGGCGACCCCGGCGGTGGTCTCCGGCATCCGCAGCACCCGCGGCGGCGGGACCGTCGTCCTCGTGGGGCTGGGCGCGGAGGAGATGCCGCTGCCGGTGCAGCTCATCGCCACCCGCGAGATCAACGTCACCGGGGTGTTCCGCTACGTCGACACCTGGCCCCGGGGCATCGCGCTGACCACCTCCGGCGCCGTCCACCTCGACGACATGGTGACGGCCCGGTACCCGCTGGAGCAGGTGGAGGACGCGCTGAACGCGGACTCCGACCCGCTGAGCATGAAGGCCGTCGTCGTCGTGAACCCGTCCCAGGACTGAGGAGCAGACCCGTGAGCGTGCTGGACAAGTTCTCCCTGCAGGGCAAGGTCGCCCTCGTCACCGGCGGCTACAAGGGGCTGGGGCGCGGTTTCGCCCAGGCCCTGGCCGAGGCCGGCGCCGACGTCGTCGTCGCCGCCCGCGACGAGGCCGCGTCGGTGGCGGCGGCGGCGGAGATCGCCGCCTCGACCGGGCGCCGGACCCTGGGCCTGCGCCTGGACGTCACCTCCCGGCCGGAGGTGGAGGCCGCCGTGGCCCGCGTCACCGCCGAGCTCGGCCGCTTCGACGTGCTCGTCAACAACGCCGGGACCTGCGTGCACCGCCCCGCGCTGGAGGTGACCGACGAGGAGTACGACGACGTCATCACCACCAACCTCAAGGGGGTCTGGCTGCCCAGCGTCGTCACCGCGGCGTGGATGGCCGAGCACGGCGGCGGGTCGATCGTCAACGTGGGGTCCATCAGCGCCCAGATCGTCAACCGCCCCCAGATGCAGCCGGTGTACAACGCCTCCAAGGCCGCGGTGCACCAGCTGACGAAGTCGCTGGCCGCGGAGTGGGCCCCGCTGGGGATCCGGGTCAACGCGATCGCCCCGGGGTACGTCAAGACCGAGATGGCGCCCGTGGACCGGCCGGAGTTCCGCCGGATGTGGATCGAGGACGCCCCCATGCAGCGCTACTCCTCCCCCGAGGAGATCGCCGCCACGGTCGTCTACCTGGCCTCCGACGCGTCGAGCTTCTCCACGGGCGCGGTCGTGGTCACCGACGGCGGTTACACGCTCTTCTGAGCCCCGGCACCGGTGCGACAGACTGCCCCGGTGCTGCGACCCCGTCCCCCCGCCCTCGCCGCCCTCGTCCTGGCCGGAGCGCTGGTCGGCCTCGCCCCCGCGGCGAGCGCCGTGCCGCCGTTCCGGCTGGCCGAGCAGGTCACCGACCAGGTGGGGGCCCTGGCGGGGCAGGAGCAGCGCGTCACCGACGCCGCGGCGGCGCTGCGCTCGGGCACCGGGGTGCAGCTGTGGGTCGTCTACGTGGACTCCTTCGACGGGTCCGACGGGCAGACCTGGGCGGACCGGACCGCGGTCACCTCCGGCCTCGGCGCCGACGACGTGCTCCTCGCGGTCGCGACGGGCGACCGGGCCTACGCCTACTCCGTCGACGAGGGCTTCCGCCTGGACGATGGCCAGGTCCAGGAGGTCGCCCGCGACACCGAGGCCGAGCTCGCCGACGACGACTGGGCGGGGGCGGCGGTCGCGGGGGCGGAGTCCCTCGACGAGGAGCTGACCGGCACGTCCGGGGCGTCGTCCGCGGCGTCCGGGTCGTCGGCGGGGTTGTGGTGGGCCGTGGGGGGCCTGGCGCTGGCGGGGTTCGTCGTCATCGCGCTCGTCGCGCTGGTGCGGCGGCACCGCTCGCGGCCGGAGGCCACCGGGCCCACCCCGGAGTTCGCGGGCACCCCGACCGAGGCGCTGCGCACGCAGGCGGACACGCTGCTCGTCCAGGCCGACGACGCCGTGCGCTCAGCCGCGCAGGAGCTGCAGTTCGCCGCGGCGGAGTTCGGCACCGCGGCCACCGCGGAGTTCTCCGGGGTGCTGGAGCGGGCCCGGGCGGCGCTGACGCAGGCGTTCACGGCGCGCCAGTCGCTGGAGGACGAGGTGCCCGAGACCGAGGAGCAGCGCCGCCGAGTGCTCGCCGAGGTGATCGCCTCGTGCCGGTCGACGGGGGCCACCCTGGCGGAGGCGTCGGAGGCGGTCGACGCGCTGCGCGACCTCGTCGGGCGCGCCCCCGGGGTGCTGGACGCGCTGGAGGCGCGCCTGCCCGCGCTGCGGGCGCGGGTGGAGCCCGCGCGGGAGCAGCTGTCCCGGCTGGCCGGGGAGTTCGGCGAGCCCGCGCTGGCCTCGGTGGCGGACGCGGTGGCGCAGGCCCGGGACCGCCTCGGGGTGGCCGAGGACGCCTGCGCGCGCGCCCGGGCGGCCCTGGCCGACGCCAGCCGCTCCGGCGAGGTCGTCGACGCCGTGCGGGTCGCGGAGGCGGCGACGGCGCAGGCGGAGCAGCTGCTGGCCGGGGTGGGGCGCACCGAGGAGGACCTGCGGCGGGCGGTGCAGGAGGTGCCCGTCGCGCTCGCCCGGCTGCGGGCGGACGCGCGGACCCCCGTGGAGGCGCCGACGGGGGTGTCGACGGCGGGGTTCGCCTCGGCGGCCGCCGCGGCGCTGGCCGTGGCCGAGGCGAGCGCTGCGCAGGCCGGGAGCGACCCGCTGGGCGCCCTGCACCGGCTGGTCGAGGCGGAACGGGCCCTGGACGACGCGCGGGGGGCCGTCGAGGCGGCGGCGGGCGCGCGCCGGTCGGCCGAGGCGGCGCTGGAGCAGGCGCTGGTCGCGGCCCGCGCGGAGGTCGCCGCGGCCGACGACTTCGTCTCGGCCCGCCGCGGGGCGGTGGGCCCGCAGGCGCGCACCCACCTCGGCGAGGCCCAGCGCCACCTCGAGCGGGCGGTGGCCCTCGCCGGCGCGGACCCGGCCGCCGCGCTCGAGCACGCCCGCCAGGCCGATGCGCTGGCCGAGCGGGCGAGCTCCCGCGCGCACGCCGACGTGAGCTCCTGGTCAAGCGGTGCCGCGGGCCCCTCGGGGGACCTGGGTGCGGTGCTGGGCGGGATCCTGCTGGGCGGCGGACCGCAGCGGTCGCGCGGCGGGTTCGGCGGGTTCGGTGGCGGAGGGTTCAGCGGCGGGTTCGGCGGCGGGTTCGGCGGGCCCGGCCGGGGCGGTTACGGCGGGCGCCCGTCCGGAGGGGGGCGGCGCTCCCCGGGCGGGTCGGGCCGTCCCTCCGGCGGGCGCCGGGGGGCCGGCGGGCGGTTCTGAAGGGCTGCCCGCCCGGAGACGGCCTAAGCTGGCGCCCCGCGCCGCGAGAGGACGACTGGTGACCCTGCTCGAATCCATCCGGTCCCCCCAGGACCTCAAGCGCCTCTCCCCCGCCCAGACGGTGGAGCTCGCCGCCGAGATCCGCCGCTTCCTCGTCGCCGAGGTCGCCAAGACGGGGGGGCACCTGGGCCCCAACCTCGGGGTCGTGGAGCTGACGCTGGCCCTGCACCGGGTCTTCGACTCCCCCAAGGACCCCATCGTCTTCGACACCGGTCACCAGTCCTACGTGCACAAGCTGGTCACCGGCCGTCAGGACTTCTCCCACCTGCGCGAACGGGGCGGTCTGGCCGGCTACCCCCAGCGCAGCGAGTCCGAGCACGACATCGTCGAGTCCTCCCACGCCTCGTCGTCGCTGTCCTGGGCCGACGGCATCTCCCGCGGGTTCCAGCTCAACGGGCAGGCCCACCGCACCGTCGTGGCCGTCGTCGGCGACGGCGCGCTGACCGGGGGCATGACGTGGGAGGCCCTCAACAACATGTCCCACGACAACGACCGCCGGCTGGTCATCGTCGTCAACGACAACGGGCGCTCCTACGAGGCCACGATCGGCGGGATGGCCCGGTTCCTCAGCTCCGTGCGCACCCGCCGCGAGTACCGCACGCTGCACGAGAAGAGCCAGGCCGTGGCCGACCGCTTCGGGGCCCCGGGGCGCGCGGTCTACCGCGGGCTGCGCGGGGGGACCCGGGGGTTCCTGGCCCGGTTCACCGGCAACGAGGCGCTCTACTCCAACCTCGACATCAAGTACGTCGGCCCCGTCGACGGGCACGACCAGCAGGCGCTGGAGGAGGCGCTGCGGCAGGCCCGGGACTACGGGACCCCCGTCATCGTCCACGCCATCACCGAGAAGGGCCACGGCTTCGAGCCGGCCCTGCGCGACCAGGCCGACCAGTTCCACGCCGTGGGCCGGATCGACCCCACCACCGGGGAGTCCCTGGACACCGCCGCGGGGCAGGGGTGGACCTCGGTGTTCGCCGAGGAGATCGCCGACCTCGGCGACCGGGACCCCAAGCTCGTCGCCATCACCGCGGCGATGCTGCGGCCCACGGGGCTGCACCTGTTCCAGCAGCGCCACCCCGACCGGGTCTACGACGTGGGCATCGCCGAGCAGCACGCGGTGACCAGCGCGGCCGGTCTCGCCTACGCCGGCCTGCACCCCGTCGTGGCCGTCTACGCGACGTTCGTCAACCGCGCCTTCGACCAGGTGCTCATGGACGTGGCCCTGCACCGGGCCGGGGTGACGTTCGTGCTCGACCGCGCCGGGGTCACCGGCCCCGACGGGCCCAGCCACCACGGCATGTGGGACCTGGCCCTCCTCCAGGTCGTCCCCGGCATCCGCATCGCCGCGCCCCGCGACGCCGCGACCCTGCGCGAGGAGCTCGCCGAGGCCGTCGCGGTCGACGACGCCCCCACCGTGCTGCGCTGGCCCCGGGGGTCCGTGGGGCCGGCGATCCCCGCCGTGGAGCGCCGCCCCGACGGGGTGGACGTCCTGCGCGAGGCCGCCGGCGGCTCCCGCGACGTCCTGCTCGTCGCCGTGGGGGCCATGGCCGGGACGGCCCTGGAGGCCGCGGCGCTGCTGGAGTCCCAGGGCATCGGCACCACCGTGGTCGACCCGCGCTGGGTCGTGCCCATCGCGCCGTCGCTGGTGGAGCTCTCCCGCGAGCACCGGCTGGTCGTCACCATCGAGGACGGGGTGCGGGTGGGGGGCATCGGCACCCGGCTGCGCCAGGACCTGCGCGCGGCCGACGTCGACACCGGGGTCACCGAGCTCGGGCTGCCCGACCGCTTCCTGGAGCACGCCTCGCGCGCGGAGGTCCTGCAGGACGCCGGGCTCACGGCGCGGGCCATCGCACGCGACGTCATCGACCAGGTCATCGGGACGAAGCTGCCCCAGGCCCGTCCGGTGCGCGAGCACTCCTCCCTCTGGGACGGCCTCGACCACTGACGCGCGGACCCCGGCCCCGCGGCGCGGCCGGGCGCCGCGGGTGCGGCAGGATCAGCAGGACAGCGGACCCAGGTGGAGGAACACGGTGGCGGAGAAGCAGACGGTCCTCGGACGCATCGCGCAGTTGGCCCGCGCCAACGTCAACGCGCTGATCGACGCGGCCGAGGACCCGCAGAAGATGCTCGACCAGATGGTCCGCGACTACACGGGCAACATCGCCGAGGCCGAGGCGGCCATCGCGCAGACCATCGGCAACCTGCGCCTGGCCGAGGCCGACCGCGACGACGACGTGGCCGCGGTGGGCGAGTGGGGCCGCAAGGCGGCGGCGGCCTCGGCCAAGGCCGACGCGCTGCGCGCGGCGGGGCAGACCGCCGAGGCCGACCGCTTCGACGAGCTCGCCAAGCTGGCCCTCAAGCGCCAGATCTCCTTCGAGCAGGAGGTCAGCGCGGCCGCACCGCAGATCGCGGCGCAGACCGAGGTCGTCGCCAAGCTCAAGAGCGGCCTGACCGCGATGAAGGAGCGGCTCGTCGAGCTGCGGACCAAGCGCGACCAGCTCGTCGCGCGCGCCGCCGCCGCGCAGGCGCAGGCCCAGGTGCAGTCGGCGATCGGGTCGATCAACGTCCTCGACCCGACCTCGGAGCTGGCCCGCTTCGAGGAGCGGGTGCGCCGCGAGGAGGCCCGGGTCGCCGGGCAGGCGGAGCTGCAGGCGGACTCCCTCGACGCGCAGTTCGCCTCGCTGGACGACGCCGCCGACGACCTCGACGTCGAGGCCCGGTTGGCGGCGCTGAAGTCCGGTTCCTGACCGGCCCCGACCCGCCGGGGCCCGAGGCCCGTCGCGGTCGCGGGCCGCGGCGGGTGGGCGGGCGCCCTCCCGCCGCCGGGCGGGTGGGCGCGACGGCAGGATGAGCCCCGATGGACACCACGCCACCGGGAGCACCCGCCCCGTCCACCGCCCGGCCACCTCGCCGCCACCTGCACGAGATCGACGTCGTGCGGCTGGCGACGTTCACGGCCGTCATCGCCCTGCACTCCCTGGGCTCGGTGGCCGAGGCCGAGGTCGGCACCGGCGCGGTCCTGCAGCTGCTGCACTTCGGCCGGGAGACGTTCTTCGTCGTCACCGGCTTCGTGCTGGTGCTCACCGGCCTCGGCAAGGACCTGCGCGCCAACACCGCCACCCTGCGCTTCTGGCGGAAGCGGTTCGCGCTGGTCGGCCTGCCCTACGCCGTGTGGACGGTCGTGTACTGGGCGACGCGGCTGAGCGGGGCGTCCCCCTGGAGCGGGCAGTCCCTGGGGAACCTGCTCTCGGACCTGGTGCACGGCACGGCCCGCTACCACCTGTACTTCCTGCAGATCTCGATGCAGGTGTACCTGGTCCTGCCGCTGCTGCTGTGGTTCGTGCGCCGGACCCGGGAGCACCACCTCGCGGTGCTGGTGGTCAGCGCCGCCCTGCAGGTGGTCTGGTTCGTCCTGCTGCGCCACGTCCCGGCCCCGGGGGGCTGGGCGCAGAACCTGTGGACCTCGCCCAACCAGCTGCTGCTGACCTACCAGTTCTACCTGCTGCTCGGGGCGGTCGCCGCCTACCGCTACGACCGGGTGACCGCGTGGGTCCGGGCGCGCCCGCGGGCGGTGGCGCTCGTCGTCGGCGCGGCCCTGCTGCTGGACCTGGGCGTCTACGCGGTGCAGGTGGCGGTGGGGGTGGACCCGCTGGTGGCCGCCGAGCCCCTGCAACCGGTGTTCGTGCTGTGGGGCCCGGCGGCCTGCCTGGGGCTCCTCGCGCTCGGGCTGCACCACGCGCGGCGGCGGCGCCCGGGCCCGGTGGCCACCACCGTCGGGGAGGCCGCGCGGATCTCCTTCGGGGTGTACCTCGCCCACCCGCTGGTCCTGACGGGCACGCTGGACCTCCTCGGGCTCGCCCACGGGGCGTCGGGGCTGCCCGTGGCCCTCGCGGTGGTGATCGCCTGGGTCTGCACCACGCTGGGGTCGGCGGCGCTGGTGGAGCTGCTGAGCCGCACGCCCGTCGCGGTCGCCTTCACCGGCCGGCCCCGGGTGGCCCGGGCGCGCCCCCCGGAGCGCGTGGGCGCGGGGTCCTGAGGGAGCCCGCGGTCAGCCGGCGGCGGCGAGGACGAGCAGCGGCTTGGCCCCGCGGGCGGTGTCGCCGAGCAGGGCGACCAGGGTGCCGTCGGGGGCGAAGGCGCCGACCGGGCCCGGGTGCTCCCCCGCCCGGAGGAAGCCGCCGTGGGAGACGGTGGCGACTTCCGCCACGGTGAGCTCGCGGGCCGGGAACAGCCGGCGGGCCACCAGGGCCAGCGGCTGCACGACCGGGTCCTGCTCGACCTGTTCCAGGGTGCGCGCCTCCTCGATGCCGAACGGGCCCGAGCGGGTGCGCCGCAGCGCCGTGAGGTGCCCGCCCACCCCCAGGGCGGCGCCGAGGTCGCGGGCCAGCGCCCGCACGTAGGTGCCGCTGGACACCTCGACGACGACGTCGAGGTCGAGGAACCCGCCCTCCGCGCGGCGCTGGAGCACGTCGAAGCGGGAGACCGTCACCGGTCGGGCGGGCAGGTCGACCTCCTGGCCGCCGCGGACCCGCGCGTAGCTGCGCTGGCCGTCGACCTTGATGGCGCTGACCGAGCTGGGCACCTGCTGGAGGTCCCCGGTCAGCGCCGAGACCGCGGCGGCGACGGCGTCGGGGGCGAGGGCCGAGGCGTCGGCGGGGGCGCCGAGCGGTTCGCCCTCGGCGTCGTCGGTGACCGTGGCCAGCCCCAGCCGGATCGTGGCGGCGTAGGCCTTGTCGTGGGCGACGAGGTGGGTGAGGAACTTCGTCCCCCGGTTGGCCCCGAGCACGAGGACCCCGGTCGCCGCGGGGTCGAGGGTGCCGGCGTGCCCGACGCGGCGGGTGCCCAGCAGCCGCCGGCAGCGGCCGACGACGTCGTGGCTGGTCCAGCCGCTGGGCTTGTCGACGACGAGGATGCCGTCGCCCACGCCGGTCCGCTCACCTCCCCGTGCGGTCACCTCCCCCGCCCCTTCGCGCTGAGCTGCGCGGCCGAGGCGATCGTCGTCGCCAGGGCGGTGAGGTCGGGCAGGTCGGGGTGGTTCCAGGCGTCCATCGCGAGCATCACGTTGATCAGCATGCCCTGTGCCACGAAGACCGCGGCGAGCTCGTCGTCGCCGAACCGCTCGCGGGCGATCCGGTACACGGCGTCCATGCACCCGCGGACGGCGGCCCCGGTGCCCGGTTCGGAGCTCGCGGTGAACCCGTGCATGAGGACGAGCAGGACGTCGCGGTCCTCGACGAGCTCCAGGTAGGCCCGCCCCAGGCACTCCGCGGCGTCGCCCTCGCGGGGGGCGTCCTCGAACGCGGCGACGATGCGGTCGGCGATGCGCTGGAAGAGGGCGTCGAGGAGGGGCTGCTTCCCGCCGAAGGTCCGCACGACGTAGGGCTGGGAGACCCCGGCCTGGCGGGCGATCTCGTCGGTGCTGGCGGCGGCGAGCCCGCCGCGGGCGACGACGTGCGCCGCCGCGTCGAGGATCTGCTCGCGCCGGTCCTCCTTCGACATCCTCACGTTGACAAGGTATCAGTCGATGCCTAGCGTGAAGTAATCATCTGATGCCTTCTGGGAGGTCCCCCCGTGCCCGACCACCTCGCACCCCGCCGGGTGCACCCCGCCCTCGCGATCGTCGCGGCCTCGCTGCCCGTGTTCATGGCCACCCTCGACAACCTCGTCGTGACCGGGGCGCTGCCCGTCCTGCACACCGACCTGGGCGCCTCCCTCGACCAGCTGCAGTGGGTCGTCAACGCCTTCACCCTCACCTTCGCCTCGCTCATGCTCGGCGCCGCCACCGCGGGCGACCGCTGGGGGCGGCGCAGGGTCTTCCTGCTCGGACTGGTCGTCTTCACCCTCGCCTCGATCGCCGCGGCCCTGGCGGGCAGCCCGGAGGCCCTCATCGCCGCCCGCGCCGTCCAGGGCGTCGGCGCGGCCGCCATCACCCCGCTCTCCCTGGCCCTGGTCGCCTCCTCCGTCGCCCCCGAACGCCGGGCGGCGGCGATCGGGATCTGGGGCGGGGTCACCGGCCTCGGCGTCGCGCTCGGTCCCGTCATCGGCGGAGCCGTCGTCGACGGCCTGAGCTGGCAGTGGATCTTCTGGCTCAACGTCCCCGTCGCCGCGGTCGCGCTGCCGCTGATCCTGCGGGCCCTGCCCGAGTCGCACGGTCGCCGGGTCCCCCTCGACCTCGCCGGTAGCGCGCTCGGCGCCGGGGCCGTCCTCGGGATCGTCTGGGCCGTCGTGCACGCCGACGCCCACGGCTGGGGGTCCGGCACCGTCCTCGTCCCGCTGGGCCTGGGCGCCCTCGCCCTGCTGGCCTTCCTCCTCCGGCAGGCCACCGCCCGGTTCCCGCTGCTGCCGCTGCGGCTGTTCCGCTCCCGCGGCTTCAGCGCCGCCAACGCCGTGATGTTCCTCTTCCAGCTCGGGGCCATGGGCTCGGTGTTCCTGCTGACCCAGGAGCTGCAGATCGCCATGGGCTACACGCCCCTGGAGGCGGGGATCCGGACCCTGCCCTGGACCGCGCTGCCCATGCTCGTCGCCCCCGTCGCCGGGGTCCTCGCCGGGCGGATCGGGCCGCGACCCCTGCTCGTCACGGGGCTGGCGCTGACCACCGCCGGGCTGGGCTGGATCGCCGCGCACGTCGACGCGGACACCGTCTACCTCGACCTCGTGCCCGGCCTCGTGCTGGCCGGCCTCGGGACGGCGCTGGTCTTCGCCCCCTCGGCCACGGCCGTCCTGCACGGGCTCGACGCCGCCGACCACGCCACCGCCAGCTCCACGAACACCACGCTGCGCGAGATCGGCCTCGCCCTGGGCGTCGCCGTCCTGACCCTGGTGTTCCAGGACGCCGGGGGCTCCCTCACCCCCGCGGGCTTCGTCGCCGGCACCCCCGCGGCCGTGGGGGTCGGCGCGGGAGCCGTGGCCCTGGCCACGCTGCTCGCGCTCCTCGTCCCCGGTCGCACCGGCGGGGTGCCCTCCCCTCGGCGGGGAGCCGACGCGGTGGCCGTCCCCGTCGCGCGCTGAGCCGCTCGCGCCGCGTCAGAAGACCGAGCGCACCAGCGCGGCCAGCACCCCCACCAGCATGAGGAAGGCGACCCCGCAGACGGTGAGGAGGACACCGCCGGCGCCGTCGCCGAGGACGCTGCCCCCCTCGGCCCGCACGTGCGCGCGGTCGGGGGTGGCGGGGTCGTAGAGCACCTCGGCCGGGCGGCCCGGCACGAAGGAGCGGTTCCACCGCTGGTCGCCGACGACGACCACGTCGCGCCCGTCGGCCTCGAAGCGGACGACCGGGGCGAACGTCGTCCGGCGCTCGTGCCGGCTGTGGGCCTGGCTGTCGACGACGACCCCCGTGGTCCGCCGCCCCTCGACCCGCAGGCGGGCGGCGTCGCGCGCCCGCCCGCGCGAGCGCAGGACCGACCGGACCCCGCCGGCCACCACGGCCAGACCGAAGAGGCCGACGAGCACCAGGACCACCGCGAACGGCGCCGGCACCGCGCCGGAGGAGACACCCAGGTCGGGGAGCTGCGACTGGTCCACGACTCAGGGTGCCACGCGCGGCGCTGCGCCGCAGGCGATCAGAGGCGCGGGACGTCCGCCGCGGCGTCCAGCGCGTCCACCGCGTCGTCGCCGTCGCGGTCGTCCTCGTCGTCCTCGTCCCAGTCGTCGGTGTGGTCGACGGGCTTCTTGTAGGGGTCCGGGTCGCCGGCGGGCTGGGCCGCGGCGGCGAGCGCGGCGACCCGGGCGTCCTGCTCCGCGGCCTGCTTGAGCAGGTCCTGGATCTGGGTCGCGGTCTCGGGGACCTCGTCCAGGGTGAAGGTCAGCGTCGGCGTCAACCGGATGCCGGTGCGCTTGCCGACCTCGGAGCGCAGCACGCCCTTGGCGGACTCCAGGGCCAGCGCGGTGCCCTGCTTCTCCTCGTCGCTGCCGAAGACGGTGTAGAAGAGCGTCGCGTGCTGCAGGTCGTTGGTGACGCGGGCGTCGGTGATGGTCACGAACCCCAGGCGGGGGTCCTTGACGCGCTTCTCCAGCGCGTCGGCCACGATGACCTTGATCCGGTCGGCGAGCTTGCGGGCGCGGGTGGGATCGGCCACGGGGAACTCCTGGCTGTGGGGTCAGTCGTCCGACGACAGGAACTGCCGCCGGGCGGAGAGGATCTGGAACTCGGGGTGCGCGGCCACCAGCCGCTCGCACCGGTCGAGGACGTCGCTGCACCGGGCCGCGTCCGGCGCCACCACGGCGACGGCGACCTCGGCCCGGCGGTGCAGGTCGAGGTGCCCCGTCTCCGCGGCGGCGACCTCGAAGGAACGGCGCAGCTCGGCGACCAGCGGCCGCACGACGCTGCGCTTGCCCTTGAGGGAGTGGACGTCGCCCAGCAGCAGGTCGACGGTCAGCGTTGCAGTGAACATGGCTTCTCGGGGGTGGCGGCCGGGCGGGACCACGAGGGTCCCGCCCGGCCACCGGGTCGAGCGCGTGGCGTCAGCCGCGCGGCTTCTCCTGCATCTCGTACGTCTCGATGACGTCGTCGACTTGGAGGTCGTTGTACGACCCCAGGCCGATGCCGCACTCGTAGCCCTCGCGGACCTCGGTGGCGTCGTCCTTGAAGCGTCGCAGCGACTCGATCGTCAGGTTGTCCCCGTGCACGACACCCCGGCGCAGGACGCGCGCCTTGGAGTTGCGTCGGATCAGACCCGAGCGGACCAGCGTCCCCGCGATGTTGCCGAACTTCGACGAGCGGAAGATCTCGCGGACCTCCGCCGTGCCGAGCTGGACCTCTTCGAACTCGGGCTTGAGCAGACCCTTCAGGGACGCCTCGACGTCCTCGATGGCCGCGTAGATGACCGAGTAGAAGCGGATGTCGACGCCCTCGCGGTCGGCGTACTCCTTGGTCTGCTGCTCCGGGCGCACGTTGAACCCGATGATGATCGCGTTCGAGGCGACGGCGAGGTTGACGTTGTTCTTCGTCACCGCACCGACACCGCGGTCGATCACCCGCAGCTCGACCTCGTCGCCGACGTCGATCTTGAACAGCGCGTCCTCGAGGGCCTCGACCGAGCCGGCCCCGTCACCCTTGAGGATGAGGTTGAGGGTCTCGACCTTGCCCTGCTGCAGCGCCTTGGTGAAGTCCTCCAGCGTGATGCGCTTGCGCGCCTTGGCCAGAGCCGCGTTGCGCTCCTGCGCCTCGCGCTTCTCCGCGATCTGCCGCGCCGTCCGGTCGTCGGGAGCGACGAGGAAGGTGTCGCCGGCCCCGGGGACCGAGGTGAGGCCCAGGACCTGCACCGGACGCGACGGGGTCGCCTCCTGCACGGCGTCGCCGTTCTCGTCGAGCATCGCGCGGACGCGGCCGTAGCCGGTCCCCGCGACGATCGCGTCGCCGACGTGCAGCGTCCCGGACTGGACCAGGACGGTGGCGACGGGGCCGCGGCCCTTGTCGAGGTTGCCCTCGATCGCGATGCCGCGGGCGTCCTTGTCGGAGTTGGCCCGCAGGTCCAGCGAGGCGTCGGCGGTGAGCAGGACGGCCTCGAGGAGGCTGTCCAGGCCCGTGCCCTGCCGCGCGGAGACGTCGACGAACATCGTGTCGCCGCCGTACTCCTCGGCCACCAGGTTGTACTCGGTCAGCTGCTGCCGGACCTTGTCCGGGTTCGCGCCTTCCTTGTCGACCTTGTTGACCGCGACGACGATCGGGACGTCGGCCGCCTGGGCGTGGTTGAGCGCCTCGATGGTCTGGGGCATCACGCCGTCGTCGGCCGCCACCACGAGGATCGCGATGTCGGTCACCTTCGCCCCGCGGGCACGCATGGCCGTGAAGGCCTCGTGACCGGGGGTGTCGATGAAGGTGATCGGGCGTTCGATCCCCTCGTGCTCCTTGACGACCTGGTAGGCGCCGATGTGCTGGGTGATGCCACCGGCCTCCTTCGCCACGACGTCGGAGGAGCGGATGGCGTCCAGCAGCTTCGTCTTGCCGTGGTCGACGTGACCCATGACGGTGACGACCGGCGGGCGCGCCGACAGGTCGTCGTCGCCCTCGGCCTCGAGCTCGGCGTCGAGGTCGATGGAGAACCCGGCGAGCAGCTCGCGCTCCTCGTCCTCCGGGGACACGACCTCGATGACGTAGCCGAGCTCGCCGCCGAGCAGCTGGAACGTGTCCTCGTCCAGCGACTGCGTCGCGGTCGCCATCTCACCGAGGTGGAAGAGGATCGTGACCAGCGCCGCGGGGTCGGCGTCGATGCGCTCGGCGAAGTCGCTCAGCGAGGCGCCGCGACGGATGCGCAGGACCGTGGTCCCGTCACCGTGGCGGACCGAGACGCCGCCGACGGCGGGCGCCTGCATCGCTTCGTACTCCTGGCGCTTCGCGCGCTTGGACTTGCGGCCCCGCACCGGACGGCCACCGGCGCGACCGAACGCGCCCTGGGTGCCGCCGCGGTTGCCGCGGGGACCACCGCCGCCACCACCGGGACGACCGGCGAAACCGCCGCCGCCACCACCGGCACTGGGACCACCGGGACGACCGGCGAAGCCACCGCCGGCGCCACCGCGGGCACCGCCGGGGCCACCGCGGCCCGGAGCACCGGGACGACCCGCGCCGGGACCGGCACCCGGACGGCCGACCGTCGGGCGCGCCGGCATCATGCCGGGGTTGGGACGGGGGCCACCCGGACGGGGACCACCGGGACCGGCCGGGGTGGGACGGGGCCCGCCCTGCGGACGCGGCATGCCCTGGTTGGACGCGAACGGGTTGTTGCCCGGGCGCGGAGCCCCACCGGGGCGGTCACCCTGCGAACGGGGCATCCCCTGGCTGGGCGCGAACGGGTTGTTGCCCGGGCGCGGAGCACCGGCCCCGGGACGGGGAGCGCCACCGGGCGCGCCGGGACGACCCGGACGGTCGCCCTGGGGGCGGTCGCCCTGCTGACGCTCGCCCTGGGGACGGTCGCTGCGGGGGCGGTCGCCCTGGGGACGGTCACCGCGGTCGGGACGCTCGCTGCGCTCGGGACGGTCGCCCGGGCCGGGACGGCGCGCCCCAGGACCACCGGCGCCGGGAGCGCCGGGACGGGCACCGGGAGCACCCGGGCCGCCGGGACGCGCACCGGGACGGGGACCCTGACCGGGACCGCCCGAGACGGGCGGGGTCGAGGGACGGCCGGCCGGGGCCGGGCGCTGCGGCGCGGGGGCCGCGGGACGCTGGGCGGCGGCCGGACGCTCCGCCGGAGCGGGTGCCGGAGCCTGGAAGGCCGGGGGTGCGGCCGGCGCGGGGTTCGCGGCCGGCTCCGCCGGGCGCGGCGCGGGGGCCGGTGCCGGGGCGGGGGTGCTCGCAGCGGCGGGTGCCGGCTGCGGGGGCGCCGGCTGCGCCGGGGCCGGTGCCTGCGGACGCGCCGCGGGTGCGGGACCCGGACGGGCGCCCTGGGGCAGGCGGGGACCCGGCTTGACCGCCGGGGCGGGACGCGACGCCGCGCCGCCCTCGGTGGGGAACTTGTCCTTCAGCCGCCGGATGACCGGCGGTTCGACGGTGGAGCTCGCAGAACGCACGAACTCGCCCATCTCCTTGAGCGTGGCCAGGACGACCTTGCTCTCGACTCCGAACTCCTTGGCGAGCTCGTAGACCCGGACCTTTGCCACTTCTCTCCTGTCTGGTCCGGGCTCGTCTCTACCGGGCGCGGACCGTCATCAGTCGGGGGGGTTCATCGGTGGAGACTCATCGAGTGCTCATCAGCTGTTCGACCCGCTCTCATCGGTGGTGGGGTGGACGACGTCCCCGGAGGAGCACGAGTCCAGGTAGGACCGTACGCCAGTGACGTCGACGGGGGCAGGGCGGCGCAGCGCGCGGGGCAACGCCCGTCGCTTCTCCGCCTGCTCCAGGCACGCGCTGCTCGAGTGCAACCACGCACCCCTGCCCGGGAGCCGGCGCCGCACGTCGACGAGGAGGTTGCCCACCCCGTCCGGCGCGACGACGACTCTCAGCAGGACCGACCGGGAGTCCCGGCGGCGGCAACCCACGCAGGTGCGCACCGGGCCGGCGAGGTCCTGAGGACCCCCGTCGACGCGGGACACGGTGGATCGCCGATCGGTAGGACCGGTCGTAGGCAGTGTAACGATGCCGCCAGTGTAGCTGTTCCCGCTCAGCGCTCGCCCGTGGAGTCTCGACCCGGTCCACCCGCGGTGGGCTCGGTGTCGGGCCGGATGTCGATGCGCCAGCCGGTCAGCTTGGCGGCCAGGCGGGCGTTCTGCCCCTCCTTGCCGATGGCCAGCGACAGCTGGTAGTCCGGCACGATCACGCGCGCGGAACGCGCCGCGAGGTCGACGACCTCCACGGAGCTGACCCGGGCCGGCGACAGCGCGTTGCCGACGAACTGCGCCGGGTCGTCGCTGTGGTCGACGATGTCGATCTTCTCCCCGCGCAGCTCCGCCATCACCGCGCGCACCCGCTGCCCCATCGGGCCGATGCAGGCGCCCTTGGCGTTGACCCCGCCGCGGGTGGCGCGCACGGCCATCTTGGAGCGGTGCCCGGCCTCGCGCGAGAGCGCGGTGATCTGCACCGTGCCGTCGGCGATCTCGGGGACCTCCAGCGCGAACAGCTTCTTCACCAGCTGCGGGTGCGAGCGGCTGAGCACGACCTGGGGCCCCTTGGGGCCCTTCTTCACGCTCACGACGAAGCAGCGCAGGCGGCTGCCGTGCTCGTACTTCTCCCCCGGCACCTGCTCCTGGGGGGGCAGGACGCCCTCCAGGGAGCCGAGGTCGACCTGGACCATGCGCGGGTCGCGGCCCTGCTGGACCACGCCGGAGACGATCTCGCCCTCCGTCTGGGCGTACTCGCCGATGACGGCGTCGTCCTCGGCGTCGCGCAACCGCTGCAGGATGACCTGGCGGGCCGTCGTCGCCGCGATCCGGCCGAAGCCGGAGGGGGTGTCGTCGAACTCGCCGACGACCAGACCGGCGTCGTCGCGCTCCTTGGCCAGGACCCGGACCTCGCCGCTGGCGCGGTCGAGCTCCACCCGGGCGTCGGGGTGGGCCTTGTGGTCCTCGTGCTCGGTGCGGTGGTAGGCCACGAGCAGGGCCTGCTCGATCGTCCGCACGAGGGTCTCGAACGGGATCTCCCTCTCCCGCTCCAGCATCCGCAGCGCGGCCATGTCGATGTTCACTGCTCGTCCTCGTCCCCGTCGTCCAGCTCGTCCAGCTCGTCCAGCTCGTCCAGCTCGTCGTCGGCCCCCGGGTCGGCGACCAGGTCCTCCACGTCCTCGCCGGGGCGGCGGAACTCCACCTGCACCTCGCCCCGCACCAGGTCCGCCCAGGCGAGGTCGCGCGGGGCCCCGACGTCCTTGGCCCGCGGGGGCTTGCCCTTGACCATCTGCGGTTCGAGCGTGCCGTGCACCCCGGCCTCGTCGACGGAGACGACCCGCACCAGCAGCGCCGTCCCGTCGGTCAGCACCGCGCGGACCAGCCGGCCCCGGGCGCGCGACCAGTGGCGCGGCGTGGTCAGGGGGCGGTCCACCCCCGGGGAGGAGACCTCGAGGGTGTAGGGCGCCTCGCCCAGGACCCCCGACTCGTCCAGGGCCTCGGAGACGGCGGTGGAGGCGGCGGCGACGGCGTCGAGGTCGAGGTCGCCCGGTTCGTCCCCGGCGCGGTCCACGACCACCCTGACCACCTGCCGGCGGCCGGCGGTCGTGACGCTGACCTCCTCGAGGGCCAGGTCGGCACCGATCTCGGACCCGGCGGCGAACACCGGGGTCAGCACCGTGGTGACGGCCTCGTCGAGCGTCGGCACGACCGCTCCCTCCCCTGCTCTCGAGTTGTCCTGGCGTGCCCGCCCACCGGGCCGGGCACGACGGGACAGCCTAGCCGCTGCCGGGGCCTCCCCCCGACCTCCAGCGGGCGGTGGGACGATCGCCGACGTGCCCGCACCGCCCCCCGCCCCCCACCGGCCCCCGACCCGCCGCAGCGCCCTGCGCGGCGCGCTCGCGGGCCTGGGGGTCCTCGCCGCGGCGGGGTGCGGCGTGCGCTGGGCCCCCGGCGCCGAGGTCACCCCGACGGCGCAGCGCGGGCCCGACGACGACGCCCGCGAGGCCGCCGTCGCCGACACCCGGGACCTGCTGGGCCTGCTGCTGCCGGCCGCGCGCGGGGCCGCGCCGCTGCAGGCCGTCGCCGCGAGCGCCGTGGCCGTCTGCGAGGCGCACCTGCGGGCCCTGGGCGAGCACGACCTCGAGGTCACCGCGACCGTCACCGAGACCAGCGCCCCGAGCAGCGCCCCGGGCGGCGCCCCCGCCGCGGGCGGCGGGACCTCCCCGGTGGACCCCGCCGCGGTCCTGGACCGGCTGGTCTCCGCGGCGGGCGCGGCGCTGGCGGGCGCGACGGCCACCGCCGCCGCTCCCAGCGGCGGGATGGCGCGCCTGCTGGCCTCCCTCGGCGCCTCCCGCGCGGTGCTGGCCGACGACGTGAGCGCCGCGACCGGGGTCCCGGCCGGGGACGTGCCCCTGCCCGCGCCCGCCGGCGACGTCGACGACCCCCCGGCGGCGGACCCCTCGCGCACGGGCACCGCGGCGCTGCAGGCGGCGCTGGCCGGCGAGCACGCGGCGGTGTTCGCGCTGGCCCTCGTCCAGGGGCGCCTGAGCGGGCCCCGCCGGGACGAGGCGGCCGCGGAGCTCGTCGCCCACCGCGTCGCCCGCGACGACCTCGTCGACCTCCTCGTCGCCCGGGACGCGAACCCGGTGCAGGCCGAGGCGGGCTACGACGTGCAGGCGCCCACGGCCGCGGCCGCGGCCGCCGTGGTCGCCGCGGTGGACGAGGGGCTGGCCCGCGCCCACGCCGACGTCGTCGCCGCGGACGCGACGGCCCGGGTCCCGGCGGCCCGCGCCCTGCTGCTGAGCGCCCGCGCGGCCCGGCGGTGGGGGTCGACGGTCACCGCGTTCCCCGGGATGCCCGAGCTCGGCGAGGACGGCACCGCCGCGCCGAGCGCCACGTCCACCGCCGTGGCCACGTCGACGTCTCCCGCCACCCCCTGAGGCGGGACCCCGGGGGTCTTGCGAGACTGCACGGGAGATGAGCACCCCGACCCCCGCGCCCGGTGCACCGCTGCGCGTGATGACCTGGAACCTCTGGTGGCGCTTCGGCGACTGGCGAGCGCGCCGGGAGGCGATCCTCGCGGTGCTCGCGCAGGAACGTCCCGACGTGGTCGGGCTGCAGGAGGTCTGGGCCGACGAAGGGGAGAACCTCGCGCAGTGGCTCGGCGAGCGGCTCGGGATGCACGTGGCATGGTCGCCCTCCCCCGCCCCGCAGCGCTGGCGGCGCCGGCTCGCGTGGAACGGGGAGGACCCCGCGGTCGTCGACGGCCTGCAGTTCGGCAACGCCGTCCTCAGCCGCCACCCCCTCCTCGACCAGGAGGTCCGCGAACTGCCCGGGGGCGGGGACGAGGACGAGGGGCGGACGGCCCTGAAGGTCCTGGTGGACGCCCCCCGCCGCCCGCTGCCGTTCACCACCACGCACCTGAACTCCTCCCCGGCCGAGTCGGCCGTGCGGGTGGAGCAGGTCCGCGCGCTGGTCCCCTTCGTCGTGGGGGGGCACCGGCGCGGTGAGCACTACCCGCCCGTCCTCACCGGGGACTTCAACGCCGTCGCGGAGTCCGACGAGCTGCGCCTGGCCGGGGGGTACCTCACCCCCGGACCCGTCCCGGGGGTCGTCCTGGTGGACTCCTGGCGCTTCGCCGCGCCCGACGACCCCGGCTTCACCTGGGACCGGCGCAACCCGTTCGTGGCGCGGGTGCACCAGCCCAGCGCGCGCATCGACCACGTCCTCGTCGGGCTGCCGCCCTTCACCGGGGAGGGCTCGGTGCGCGACGTGCGCCTGGTCGCCACCGAACCCGTCGGGGGCGTGTGGGCCAGCGACCACGCGGCCGTCGTGGTGGACCTGGAACCCTGAGCGGGCCCGCGCCGGCCTCCCCGGCGTGCACCCGCCCCGGACGGACGCCAGCATGCCGGGCATGAGCAGCGAGGCGGTCCCCCGCGGTGGTTCCCCGGACGTCCTGCGCCAGGCGGTGGTCGTCACCAGCGCCGTGCTCGGGATCGCCGGGGCCGCGATCGGGTCCGGGGCCCTCGGGGGGACGCCGATCGCCTCCGCCGCGGGCGGGGCGCTCGCCGCCGACGCCACGCTGGTGGCCCCGGGCGGGCCGGCGTTCGCGATATGGAGCGTCGTCTACACCGGCCTCGTCGGACTGGCCGTCTGGCAGGCCCTCCCGGCCCACCGCGAGGACGCCCGCCAGCGCGCGACGGGGTGGCTGACCGCGGTGTCGCTGGTGCTGAACGCGGTGTGGATCGCCACCGTGCAGGCCGGGCAGGTCGAGCTGTCGGTGCTCGTCATCGTCGCGCTGCTGGTGGTGCTCGTCGCCGCGTTCGGGCGGCTGCTGCAGCGGGCGCCGTCCTCGCGTGCCGAGGCCGTCCTGGTGGACGGCACGATCGGGCTGTACCTGGGGTGGGTGTCGATCGCGACGGTGGCGGACGTGGCCGCGGCGTTGCGGCAGAACGGGGTGAGCGCGGGGGAACCGGCGTGGGCCGTGGGGGTCCTGGGGGTCGCCACGGCGGTGGGGGTGTTCACCGCCGTCCGCGGCCGCGGGCGCCTGGCGTACGGGGCGGGTCTGGCGTGGGGGCTGGGCTGGGTCGCCGCCGCGCGGGCCGGTGCGGAGCAGAACACCTCGACGACGGTGGCGGTCGCCGCGGGCGTGGCGGCCACGGTGGTCGCGGGGACCACCGTGGCCGCGCGGGTCCTCAGCCGCGGACGGCGGTGGCGACGCGGCTGACCGCGTCGTCCAGGGCGACCTGCTCGGAGTCGCCGCTGCGGCGGTCCTTCAGCTCCACGAGCCCCTCGGCGAGGCCCTTGCCGACGACGAGGATCGTGGGGACCCCGATGAGCTCGGCGTCCTTGAACTTCACGCCCGGCGACACCTTCGGGCGGTCGTCGTAGAGGACCTCGAGCCCCTGGGCGACCAGTTCCCCGGCGAGGCGCTCGGCGGTGGCGAAGATCTCCGGGTCCTTGCCGGTGGCGACGACGTGGACGTCGGCGGGAGCCAGCGCCCGCGGCCACACGAGGCCCTTCTCGTCGTGGTTGCCCTCGGCCACGCAGGCCAGGGCGCGGGTCACGCCCACGCCGTAGGAGCCCATGGTGACGACGACCTGCTTGCCGTTCTCGTCGAGGACCTTGAGGTCGAGGGCCTGGGCGAAGCGGCGGCCCAGGGCGAAGATGTGCGCGATCTCGATGCCGCGGGCCAGTTCCAGCGGACCGGAACCGTCGGGGGCGGGGTCGCCGGCCTTGACCTCGGCGGCCTCCACGAACCCGTCGGGGGTGAAGTCGCGCCCGGCGACGAGGTCGAACACGTGCCGGCCCTCGGCGTCGGCGCCGGTGATCCAGGCGGTGCCGTCGACGACGCGGGGGTCGACGAGGTAGCGGATGCCGCTGGCACCCTCCGTCCCCAGGACGCCGGGGCCGATGTAGCCCTTGACCAGGGCCGGGTGCTTGGCGAAGTCGGCGGCCTCGAACGCCTCCACCTCGGCGGGTGAGACGGCGGCCTCCAGGCGCTTGGGGTCGACCTCGCGGTCCCCGGGGACGCCGACGGCCAGGGGTTCGCGGGTCCCGTCGGGGTGGCGCAGCACGACGAAGACGTTCTTCAGCGTGTCCGCGGCCGTCCAGGGGCGGTCGGCGCGGGGGTGCTTCTCGTTCGAGACCGCGACCAGCGTCTCGATCGTGGGGGTGTCCGGGGTGTCCTCGACGTGCGCGGCGGGCAGCCCGTCGAAGGGGACGGCCGGCGGGGCGAGGGTCGTCACGGCCTCGGCGTTCGCGGCGTAGCCGCCGGGAGAGCGGACGAAGGTGTCCTCCCCGATCGCCGTGGGGTGCAGGAACTCCTCGCTGCGCGAGCCGCCCATGGCCCCCGACACCGCCGAGACGATGACGAAGTCGAGGCCGAGGCGCTCGAAGATCCGGACGTAGGCCTGCCGGTGCAGCTCGTAGGACCTCTCCAGGCCCGCGTCGTCGACGTCGAAGCTGTAGGAGTCCTTCATGGTGAACTCGCGCCCGCGGATGATGCCGGCGCGCGGACGCGCCTCGTCGCGGTACTTCGTCTGGATCTGGTAGATCGACAGCGGCAGGTCCTTGTACGAGGAGTACAGGTCCTTGACCAGGAGGGTGAACATCTCCTCGTGGGTGGGGGCGAGGAGGTAGTCGGCGCCCTTGCGGTCCTTGAGCTTGAAGATGCCGTCGCCGTAGTCGCTCCAGCGGTTCGTCGCCTCGTAGGGCTCCCGCGGCAGCAGCGCGGGGAAGTGGACCTCCTGCGCCCCCGCCGCGTCCATCTCCTCGCGCACGACCTGCTCGACCTTGCGCAGCACCTTCAGGCCCAGCGGCAGCCAGGTGTAGATCCCCGGCGCCGCGCGCCGGACGTAGCCCGCGCGCACCAGCAGCTTGTGGCTGGCCACCTCGGCCTCGACCGGGTCCTCCCGCAGGGTCCGCAGGAACAGGGTCGACATCCGCATCAGCACGGGCCCAGGGTACCGGCGCGCCCTCAGCCCCTCCGGTACGTCTCCGCCCGCCGCAGCGGGAGGTAGTCCACGACCTCCCGCGCGCGGCGCAGGTCGTCGGCGTCGACGTCGACGACGAGCAGCGCCTCCCCCTCGGCGCCGGCGGCGGCCAGCACCTCCCCGTCCGGCCCCACGACGAGGGACCCGCCGCTGAAGGTCCCGCCGTCGGCGGCGAGGCCGTGGTGGTTGGCGTAGGCGAGGGCGACGCGGTTCTCGTAGGCGCGCGCCGGCAGCAGGACCCGGGCGACGCTCTCGTCGAGGATCGCGGTGGGGACGACGACGACGTCGGCCCCGGCCAGGGCCAGGCCGCGCACGGTCTCGGGGAACTCGACGTCGAAGCAGACGAGGACGCCGACGCGCAGCCCGGCGACCTCCACGACCAGCGGGGTCCCGTCGCCGGGGCGGAAGGCCGCGCGCTCGGCGGGCCCGTACAGGTGGGTCTTGACGTAGCGCCCCAGCACGGTGCCGTCGCGGTCGACGACGACGGCGGTGATGGCGCCCTCGTGGGGTTCGCTGACGACCAGCGCGAGGCCGCTGCGGCGGGCGAGGTCGGCGACGCGCGGGAGCACCGTCGGGTCGGGGTGCACCCGTCCGGGGTCGTAGCCGGTGGTGAACAGCTCCGGGGTGACGAGCAGGTCGGCCCCGGCCCGGGCGGCCGCGGCGGCCACCCGCTCCAGGACGGCGAGGTTCTGCGCCACGTCGGCGGTGGCGGCCTGCTGGGCGACGGCGATCCTCACCGCGGCCCACCCTCCGCCGCGACGGCCGGCCGCTGCCGCCGGGAGCGGTGGCGGTCGTGGCCGGGGTGGGCGGGCTCGGTGCGCAGCGGCTGGGTGCGCAGGCCGTGCGGTGTGGCGGTGGGGCGGTCCACGGGACTCCTCCGTCCGGTCGGTCGGGTTCGCTCAGGCGCCGCGGCGCGGGGGTTCGGAGAGCGCGGGGCTGACGACCCACAGGACCCGGGCCGGGGTCTCGCCGGTGCCGCGGAAGCTGTGGGCGCGGGCGGGGTCGAAGGTGAGGGCGTCGCCCGCGCGCAGCACGACGGCCTCGGCGGGGCTCCCGGCGGGACCGGCGAAGCGCAGCTCGACCTCGCCGGCGAGGACGAGGGCGAACTCCACGTCGGCGTCGAGGGCGTAGGGCTCCGCCCCCGAGCCGCCGCCGGGGTCGAGGTCGCTGACGATGACGGCCACGCGCCGCTCGCCGGCGGGGGTGAGCAGGGACTCGCGCAGCCCGTGCCCGCCGAAGGTGATGGGCGGGTAGTGCCCGGCGCGGACGACCTCCCCGGCCGGGGCCGGTTCGAAGAGGCTGCCCACGGCGAGGTCGAGGGTGGCGCAGAGGCGGACGAGGGCGGCGACGGAGGCCGTGGCGCGGTCGCGCTCCAGGCGGGAGAGGAACCCCTTGGTCAGGCCGCTGGCCTCGGCCACCTCGGCCACCGTGCGGCGCTGGGCGAGGCGGGCGGCGCGCAACCGGGAGCCGATGTGCCCCGCCCCGTCGGGGTCGCCGGTGCTCCCGGCCCCGCGGGCGTCGTCGGGGGCGTGGACGGCGTCGGGACCGTGGACGCCGTCGGCGCCGTCGGGGTCCGCCCCCGCCGCTGCTGCCCGCACCGCGTCCTCCTGCCGTCCCGTCGTCCGCCGACGTCCACCGACGTCCACCGACGTCCACCGACGTCGCCCCCGCGGCGACGTCGAGGCAGTGTGGCACCGCCGCCACGTCATGGAAACCCCCGTGTCCCGCTGGTAAACACGGGTTGACCGGCGGGGTGGGACCGGGCCACTGTGGAGGCATGTCGTCCCCCAGCACCCCCTCGCCGCAGGGACCGGTCGACGCCACCCGCGTCCCCCGCTACGGCGGCCCCGCGACCTTCGCGCGCCTGCCGCGCCTGGACGAGGTCTCGCGCGCCGACGTCGCCGTCGTGGGCCTGCCCTTCGACTCCGGCGTCAGCTACCGGCCCGGCGCGCGCTTCGGGCCCGGGCACATCCGCGCCTCCTCCAAGCTGCTGCGCCCCTACAACCCCGCCCTGGGCGTCTCCCCCTTCGCCGCCCAGCAGGTCGCCGACGCCGGCGACCTCGGCCTGAACCCCTTCGACATCGACGAGGCGCTGCGCGACACCGAGAGCGCGCTGACGCGGCTCACCGAGGACGGCGCCACCGTCATGGCCCTCGGCGGCGACCACACCCTCGCCCTGCCCGCGCTGCGCGCGCTGGCCAAGCAGCACGGGAAGCTCGCCGTCCTGCACTTCGACGCGCACCTGGACACCTGGGACACCTACTTCGGCGCCCCCTACACCCACGGCACCCCCTTCCGCCGCGCCTCCGAGGAGGGTCTGCTGGACCTGGAGCGGTGCCTGCACGTGGGCACCCGCGGCCCCCTCTACAGCGCGCAGGACCTCGAGGACGACGCCGTCCTCGGCTTCCAGGTCGTGCGCGCGGACGACTACGAGGTCGACGGCGTGGCGGGCGCGGTGGAACGGGTGCGCCGCCGCCTCGACGGCGGGCCCGTCTACGTCTCCGTCGACATCGACGTCCTCGACCCCGCCGCCGCCCCCGGCACGGGCACCCCCGAGGCCGGCGGCCTGACCAGCCGGGAACTGCTGGGCACCCTGCGCGGGCTGACCGGCCTCAACGTCGTCGGGGCCGACGTCGTCGAGGTCGCCCCCGCCTACGACCACGCCGAGATCACCGGCATCGCCGCCGCGCACGTCACCTACGAGCTGCTCTCCGTGCTCGCCACCACCCGGACCGGGAGCTGAGATGACCCTGCCCGCGGGAACCACCACCGAGGACGACCTGCCCGGCGTCCCCTCCCCCGGCCCCGGCTCCGGCCGGGACCCCCTGACGATGCTCGTGCCGGACTTCCCCTTCCCCTACGACGAGTACCTGACCCACCCCGCGGGACTGGGGTCGGTGCCGGAGCACCGCCACGGCACCGAGGTCGCCGTCATCGGGGCGGGCATGTCCGGCCTCGTCGCCGCGCACGAGTTGATGAAGCTCGGGCTGCGTCCCGTCGTCTACGAGGCCGGCGAGATCGGCGGGCGGCTGCGCTCCACGGCCTTCCCCGGGGTCCCCGGCGCCGTCGCCGACCTCGGCGGCATGCGGTTCCCCGCCTCCGGGCGCGCGTTCTTCCACTACGTCGACGCCCTCGGCCTGCGCACCAGCCCGTTCCCGAACCCGCTGGCCCCGCAGACCCCCAGCACCGTCATCGAGCTGCGCAACCGCGCCCACTACGCCGAGACCGCCGCCGACCTGCCGGCGGAGTTCGGCGAGGTCGCCGCCGCGTGGCGCCGGGCGCTGGTGGAGGGCGCGGAGCTGGAGGCGATGCAGGACGCCATCCGCCGCCGCGACCTCGCGGCGATCAAGGAGATCTGGAACCGGACCGTCCCCCGCCTGGACGAGGAGACGTTCTACGGCTTCGTCGCGAAGTCGCCCGCGTTCGCGGCGCTGCCGTACTCCTACCGCGAGACCTTCGGCCAGGTGGGGTTCGGCACCGGCGGCTGGGACACCGACTTCCCCAACTCCGTGCTGGAGATCCTGCGCGTCGTGCACACCGACGCCGACGACCAGCACCACCGCATCACCGGCGGTGCGCAGAGCGTGCCCCTGGGGTTGTGGCGCTACGCGCCGGACGGGCTCGCGCACTGGCCGGCGGGCACCAGCCTGCAGTCCCTGCACGGCGGGTCCCCGCGCCCGGCGGTGACGCGCGTGCGCCGCGGCGAGGACGGGCGCCTGCACGTCCTGGACCGCTGGGGCACCGAGCGCCCCTACGAGGCCGTCGTCGCCACCTGCCAGTCCTGGCTGCTGTCGGCGGGCATCGACACCGAGGAGTCGCTGTTCAGCCACGACATGTGGATGGCGATGGAGCGCTCGCACTACATGCAGTCCTCCAAGACCTTCGTGCTGGTGGACCGCCCGTTCTGGCGCGACGTGGACCCGGCCACCGGCCGGCGCGTCATGAGCACCACCCTCACCGACCGCATGACCCGCGGCACCTACCTCCTCGACGGCGGGGACGGCGTCGACGACCCCGCGGCCGCGGACTCCCCCGCCGTCATCTGCCTCAGCTACACCTGGAACGACGACGCGCTGAAGTGGCTGGCGCTGGACACCGACGAGCGCGTGCGGCTGATGCTGCACAACCTCAAGCAGATCTACCCCGACGTCGACATCGCCTCGCACGTGCTGGGGGAACCCATCACCGTGTCCTGGGAGCGCGAACCCCACTTCATGGGCGCGTTCCGGGGGAACCTGCCCGGTCACTACCGCTACCAGCAGCGGTTGTTCTCCCACTTCGTCCAGGACGACCTGCCCGCCCACCAGCGCGGGATCTTCCTGGCCGGGGACGACATCTCCTTCACCCCCGGCTGGGCCGAGGGCGCGGTGACCACGGGCCTGAACGCGGTGTGGGGCGTGGTGCACCAGCTCGGCGGGTCCTCCGCCCCCGGCAACCCCGGACCCGGCGACCGCTTCGCGGAGCTGCAGCCGCTGCGGCTGCCGTGACCGGGCGCGGTGACGGACCGCCCCGGCCCGTCACCGCGCCCGCTCAGGGGTGCTTCGCCGTCGCGCCGGGTTCCGCGAGGTCCACGTCGACCGCGCCGGTGGCGGTACCGGTCGCCGTGCCGCTGGCCGCGGTCCGCGCGTAGGAGGTCGCGAGGGCGCGGTACTGCGGGCTGGCCAGGGCCGCCAGCGTCGCGACGAGGCCCACCACCCCCGTGACTACGAAGACCAGGGCGATGGCCCGGGTCTGCCCGGTCCCGAACCAGCCGCCGATCGCCGCCGCGCCCGCGCCGTCGGTCATGAACGGGACGACGAGGAACTGCGTGATGGGCCCCACGAGGAACGCGGTGACCGGGGCGGCGGACTGCTCGACGCTCTGCGCGAACCCGAACACGCGGCCCTGCCGCTCGTAGGGCACCACCCGCTGCAGGACGGTCTGCTCGGCCGCCTCCGCGAACGGCATGAGCAGCATGAACACCACCATGGCCGCGGTGAGCGTCACGACCGAGTGCGCGAGCGGGAACAGCGCCGTCGCGGTCCACGCGCACGCGTTGACCAGGAGCAGCAGCCGCACCGGCCGGTGACCGAGCCCGACGCGGGCGACGAGGAGCCCGCCGACGATCATCACGGCGCTCAGCCCGCCCCACAGCAGCCCCCACACCTGCACCGGCACCAGGGACAGCCCGTAGGCGTCCATGAGCGCCATGAACCCGCCGGCGATGAGGTTGTTGAAGCAGCTGAAGGCGATGAGGGGCACCAGACCCGGCACGCCCCGGACCAGGCGCCAGGTGCCGCGCAGGTCGACGCCGTTCGCCCCCGTCCCGCCGGGGGCGCCGCCGCCGGGAGCGGTGGCGCGCGCCTCCGGCACCTGGACCCGCGCCAGGTGCAGCATCGAGGCCGCGAGCACGACGAGCGCGAGCAGGAGGACGTGCAGCATGCCGCCGGAGGCGACGAGCACCCCGCTGATGACGGACGTGACGAGCATCGAGGTGCCGCTCACCGTCCCGACCAGGCCGTTGGCGCGGTCGCGCAGGTCCGCGGGCACCAGCAGGGTCACCAGCGTGGGCAGCGCGATGCCGCGGGGGTTGCCGGCCACGACCCCGGCCATGCAGAGGACCACGAAGACCCACAGCCGCCAGGAGGCGACGTCGGTGAAGGCGGCGGCGGGGGTCAGCACGTACACCGCGAGGCACACCGCGTAGACGCCCGCCGAGACCAGGGCGGAGACCTGCAGGACCGACCGCTTGCGGTGGTCGTCGACGAGGCTGCCGAACCAGATCCCGGTGGCGGCGGTGGCCACGACGAAGATGCCGGCGATCATCCCGGTGGCGAACACCGAGCGGGTCTCGAGGAAGACCCAGAACGTGACGGCGAACCAGACCGTGTAGTTGACCACGCCGACGACGGCGTTGCTGACGAGCAGGTGGGCGAACACCCGCTGCGGGCCGGACCGCAGGTCCAGGCGGGGCGGGGCGACCTCGGGTGCGGGCACAGCGGGCTCCTGGCGTCGGGACGAGGGGTGCTGGTCCTGGTGACCCCGCGCCGGCGCGGGAGTCATCGGTGCACGGCCAGGTTCCCCGAGCGCCCGGGCGGTGTCGACGGGTTTCCGGGCCCCCCGGAGCGGGGGCGTCCTAGAACAGCACCGTCGCGAAGGACCCGACCTCGCGGAAGCCGACGCGGCGGTACGCGGCCAGGGCGCGGGTGTTGTAGTCGTTGACGTAGAGCGAGACCGACGTGACGCCGTCGGCGCGCGCGGCCTCGACCACGGCCGCCATCCCCGGCTCGGACAGACCCTCGCCGCGGCGGTGCGGGGGGACCCAGACGCCCTGGACCTGCACGACCTTCGGGGACACCGCACCGAGCTCGGCCTTGAAGACGACCTCGGGGCCGGAGCGGCCGGCGTCGACGCGGACGAAGGAGCGGCCCGTGGAGACCAGCTCGGCGATGCGCGCGCGGTAGGCGCCGCCGCCGTCGGGCGGGGCGGGGGCGTAGCCGATCTCCTCGGTGAACATCGCCACGCAGGCCGGCACCACGAGGTCGAGCTCGCGCAGCGTCGCCCGGCGCACCGCCGGGTCCGGGGCCACCGACGGCTCGGTGTCGCAGACCATCAGTGGCTGGCGGGCCCGGACCTCGCGCACCCCGCGCCAGTGCGGTTCCAGGCGCTGCCACAGCGCGAGGACGGACTCGGCCGGCCCCACGAGGGAGGAGCAGCGGCGGCCCTCGGCGCGGGCGTGGGCGGCGAAGGCGTCGAGCGCGGCCGGGGTGGCCTCGACGGGGACGAGGTTCGCGCCGGCCCAGCAGGCCGAGACGAGCACCCCGTCCTCGAACCAGCCCCAGGCCTGGCCCCCCAGGTCGGTCCCGGGGCGGGCGAGCAGGCCCAGCAGGCGGGCGGAGACGAACAGGTTGGCGACCGGGTCGCGGTCGCACAACCGGAGCAGGGCGGGCGCGTCGGCCCCGCCGAGCACGCGCAGGGTCCCCGAGGTGGCGGTGGAGTTGGTCAGGGACACTCCCGCATCCTGCCCGCTCGCGCGCCCGCGGTCGAGACGGGTGACCCGGCGCGTCTCAGCTCACCGTCACGACGGGCGCACCGGCGCTGGCGTCGTCCTCGGGTTCGCCCATCTCGGCGGCGAGGCGGTTGGCCTCCTCGATGAGGGTGGCGACGATGTCGTGCTCGGGGACGGTCTTGATGACCTCGCCCCTGACGAAGATCTGCCCCTTGCCGTTGCCGCTGGCGACCCCGAGGTCGGCCTCGCGGGCCTCCCCGGGCCCGTTGACGACGCAGCCCATGACCGCCACCCGCAGCGGGACGCTCATGCCCTCCAGGCCCTCGGTGACGGCCTCGGCGAGGGAGTAGACGTCGACCTGGGCGCGCCCGCAGGAGGGGCAGGAGACGATCTCCAGCTTGCGCGGGCGCAGGTTCAGCGACTGCAGGATCTGGATGCCGACCTTGACCTCCTCGACCGGCGGCGCGGACAGCGAGACCCGGATGGTGTCGCCGATGCCCTTGGACAGCAGCGCCCCGAAGGCCGTGGCGGACTTGATCGTGCCCTGGAAGGCGGGGCCGGCCTCGGTGACGCCGAGGTGCAGGGGCCAGTCCCCGCGCTCGGAGAGCAGCTCGTAGGCCCGGACCATGACCACCGGGTCGTTGTGCTTGACCGAGATCTTGAAGTCGTGGAAGTCGTGCTCCTCGAAGAGGGACGCCTCCCACACCGCGGACTCCACCAGCGCCTCGGGGGTGGCCTTGCCGTACTTGGCCAGCAGGCGCGGGTCGAGGGAGCCGGCGTTGACGCCGATGCGGATCGAGGTGCCGTGGTCCTTGGCCGCCTGCGCGATCTCCTTGACCTGGTCGTCGAACTTGCGGATGTTGCCCGGGTTGACCCGGACCGCCGCGCACCCGGCCTCGATGGCCGCGAAGACGTACTTGGGCTGGAAGTGGATGTCGGCGATGACCGGGATCTGCGACTTCTTCGCGATGATCGGCAGCGCCTCGGCGTCGTCGTTGGTGGGGCAGGCGACGCGGACGATGTCGCAGCCGGTCGCGGTCAGCTCGGCGATCTGCTGCAGCGTGGCGTTGATGTTCGTCGTCGGCGTCGTCGTCATCGACTGCACCGAGACGGGGGCGTCGCCGCCGACGTCCACCGAGCCCACCTTGATCTTGCGCGTCTTGCGGCGCGGGGCCAGGACGGGCGGGGGCAGGGCGGGAAGACCGAGGCTCACAGTCACGGGGTCAAGTATCGCCCCGCCCGGCCCCGGCCACGACCAGGGGCCGCGACCGGGGACGGGTCTTCACGGGGCGTTCACTGCAGGGTGACGGGGCGCACGATGTCGGCGTAGAGGAGCAGCACGCTCATGCCCACCAGCAGGATCGAGACGCCGTAGGCCAGCGGCATCGCCTTGGCCACGTCCACGGGCCCGGGGTCCGGCCGCCGCCGCAGCCGGAAGACCGCCTTCTTCACGACCTCCCACAGCGCCCCGGCGATGTGGCCGCCGTCGAAGGGCAGCAGCGGGATGAGGTTGAACACGAACAGCGCCACGTTCAGCCCCGCCAGCAGCGAGACGAGCCGCGAGGTCCGCTCGGCCAGCTCGTCGCCGGGGATGATCGCCGGGCGGGCGTTGAGCTCCCCGGCCAGGCGGCCGATGCCGACGACGCCGATGGGCCCGTCCGGGTCGCGCGGGGCGGAGCCGAACGCCGCCTGCGCGACGTCGTAGAGCCGCTGCGGCAGCCGCACGACGATGCCCACGACGCCCTCGACCTGCTGCCCCACCACGCCCGGCACCTCGGCCAGCGGGGTGCGGACCACCGCGATGCTCGGGGAGACGCCGAGGAAGCCGACCTCCTCGGTCTCCCCCGTCGCCTGCCCGGTGGCGCTGGTGACGGCGCGCTCGGTCAGCACCGGGGTGACGGTGATCGGCAGCCGCTGCCCGTCGCGCAGGACGACGAGGTCCACCTCCTGCCCGCCGCGCTCGCGGATCGCGGCCGACAGCGAGGCCCAGTCCCGCACGGGGGCGCCGTCGAACTCCACGACCTCGTCGCCGGGCCGCAGCCCGGCGGCGGCGCCGGGCGCGGCGGGGTCGCCCGCCGAGCACGTCGTCGCGGTGCTCGTGGCGGGCAGGACGCACTGCGAGACCGCCGACAGCGTCGGGACGAACCCGGGCTGGCCGATGGCGCTGGCCGCGACGGCGGTGAGCACCAGGGCCAGCAGCAGGTTGACGAACGGGCCGCCGAACATGATGACGATGCGCTGCCACACCGGCAGCCGGTAGAAGGTGCGGTGCTCCTCGCCGGGGCCGACCTCGACGAAGCTGGCCCGCCGGGCCTCCTCGGCCATGAGCGCCCAGCGGCCGGTGCTGGAGGCCCGCAGCCGCCCGTCCGGGCCCGGGGGGAACATCCCGATCATCCGGACGTAGCCGCCGAGGGGGATCGCCTTGACCCCGTACTCGGTCTCCCCCCGCCGGCGGGAGAACAGGGTCGGGCCGAACCCGACCATGTACTGCACGACCTTGACGCCGAACCTCTTCGCCGGCAGCAGGTGCCCGACCTCGTGCAGGGCGATGGAGACCGCGACGCCGACCGCGGCGACGAGGATCCCGGCCGCCCACAGCAGCACCGTCGTCACGGGGCCGACACCCCGCCCACCAGCTCGCGGGCCCGCGCGCGCGCCCAGTCCTCGGCGGCCAGGACGTCCTCGACGTCGCGGGGGTCCCCGGCCGGGTCGTGCTCGGCGACGACGGCGGCGACGGTGTCCACGATGCCCAGGAACGGCAGCCGGCCGGCGTGGAAGGCGGTGACGCACTCCTCGTTGGCGGCGTTGAACACCGCCGGGACCGTCGACCCGCGCCGGCCGGCCTCGCGGGCGAGGTCCACGGCCGGGAACGCCTGCGCGTCGAGGGGTTCGAAGGTCCAGGACGCCGCGCGGGTCCAGTCGATCCCGGCGGTGGCCCCGGGGACGCGGTCGGGCCAGCCCAGGCCCAGCGCGATCGGCAGCCGCATGTCCGGCGGCGAGCACTGCGCCAGGGTCGACCCGTCGGTGAACTCGACCATGGAGTGCACCACCGACTGCGGGTGCACGACGACGTCGATGCGGTCGTAGCCGACGCCGAACAGCAGCGACGCCTCGATGACCTCCAGGCCCTTGTTCACCAGGGTCGCGGAGTTCGTCGTGACGACCGGGCCCATCGACCAGGTCGGGTGGGCCAGCGCCTGCGCGGGGGTGACCCCGCCGAGCTCCTCGCGGCGACGACCGCGGAACGGGCCGCCGCTGGCGGTGAGGACGAGGCGGGCGACCTCGGCGGGCGAGCCGCCCCGCAGGCACTGGGCCAGGGCGGAGTGCTCGGAGTCCACCGGCACGACCTGCCCCGGTCCCGCCGCGGCGGTGACCAGCGGGCCGCCCGCGACGAGGGACTCCTTGTTGGCCAGGGCCAGGGTCCGTCCCGTGCCCAGCGCCGCCAGCGTGGGGCGCAGGCCCACCGAGCCGGTCATGCCGTTGAGGACGACCCCGCCCTCGGCGAGCGGGTGGGTCGCGACCTCGCTGGCCGCGTCGGGGCCGGCCACCACCCGCGGGAGGGGACGGCCGGCGGCCTGCGCGCGCAGCGCCTCGTGCAGGGCGGGGACGGCGTCGGGGCGGGCCACGCCCACCAGCGCGACCCCGTGGTCCAGGGCCTGGCGGGCCAGCAGCCCGACGTCGGCGCCCCCCGCGGCCAGCGCGACGACGCGGAACGCCCCGGCGGCCGCGGCCACCACGTCGAGGGCCTGGGTGCCGATCGAGCCGGTGCTGCCCAGCAGCACCACCTCGCGCGGCGTCGCGGCGGGTGGGGACGGGGGTGCCGGGGCGGTCGGGCTCACCCGCCCATCATGGCGCCCGGCCCCCGCGCGCCACGCCTGCCACCGGCTCGCTGCGGCGGATCGTCACCGGATCCGCCAGGATGGCCCCAGCACCACCGGCCCTGGAGGGACACCCGTCATGCGACCACTCGTCCGCGCGAGCTCCGCCGGCGCACTCGCGCTGGCCTCGTCCGTCGTCCTCGCCCTCGGCGGCGGCAGCGCCGCGGCGGTCGAGGTGGGCGGCACCGGTGGGGCGGCGACGCTGCTCTCCACCGCCGACGACGCCGCGCAGCGGGCCGCCACGGACTACTGGACCCCCGAGCGCATGGCAGCCGCGCAGCCCGCGGACCGGGTCGTGGCCGGCGGCGAGGTCCCCGCGCCCGCGGCCGGGACGCCGTCGACGCGCTCCACCCTGGCCGCGGGGGACGCGCTCCCGGTGGGCCGGGCCACCCGCGGCACCTCCGGGACGGCCCCGGAGTCCACCGTGACCACGGGCACGCCGTGGGGTGGGCCGGCCCAGGTCGCGAAGAAGGTCGGCCGGCTGTTCTTCACCCAGGGGCGCGGCGACTACGAGTGCAGCGCCAGCAGCGTCGCCTCCCCCGCCGGCGACGTCATCGTCACCGCCGGGCACTGCCTCACCGAGAACGGCGTGGCCTCCACCAACGTCGTCTTCGTGCCCGGCCTGACCGGGGCGGGCGCGCCCCACGGGTCGTTCCCCGCGACGCGGCTGTTCACCACCGCGCAGTGGCGCGACGGGAACCAGTCCACGGCCGCGGCCCTGAACTACGACGTCGGGTTCGCCGTCGTGCGCTCGGTGGGGGGCCGCTCGCTGGCCGACACCGTCGGGTCCTTCGCCATCGACTTCACCCCCGCCCTGGACCGGGTCACGGTGCTCGGCTACCCCGGGCGCAGCGCCAAGGCCGACGGCACCACCCTGCAGTTCTGCACGGGGCCCCGCTTCACCGACGTGACCTCCTCCAACGACCCCACGACCGACCGGGCGACGCTGTGCAGCATGGCCGGCGGCTCCAGCGGCGGGCCCTGGCTGAGCGGTCTGGACCCCGCCGCGGGCACCGGCACGGTGACCTCGGTGGTGAGCTTCAGCTACGACCGGGCGCCGGAGGTGCTCTACGGCCCGCTGTTCGGCGACGTCGTCGAGGCCGTGTACCGCGAGGCCGCCCGGATCTGACCCCGGGACGAGGACGGCCGGCGACCCCGCGGGGTCGCCGGCCGTCCTCGTCCGTGCTCGTCCGTCGTGGTCCCCGCCCTCAGAGCGGGAAGCCCACGTACTTCGTCTCGAGGTACTCCTCGATGCCCTCCGCGCCGCCCTCGCGCCCGAAGCCGCTGGCCTTCACCCCGCCGAAGGGGGCGGCGGCGTTGGAGATCACCCCGGCGTTCAGCCCGACCATCCCCGTCTCCAGGGCCTCCGCGACGCGGAACCCGCGGTCCAGGCCCCGGGTGAAGGCGTACCCGACGAGGCCGTACTCGGTGTCGTTGGCCAGCGCGACGCCCTCGGCCTCCTCGTCGAAGACGACGACGGGGGCGACCGGGCCGAAGGTCTCCTCGGTCAGCAGCCGCGACCCGGCGGGGACGCCGGTGAGGACGGTGGGGGCGTAGAAGTACCCGCGCTCCCCGACGGGGGAACCCCCGACGAGGACCTGCGCGCCCGCGTCGACGGCCTCGGAGACGCGTCGCGCCACCCCGTCGCGGGCGCGGGCGTCGATGAGCGGGCCGACCTGGACGCCGTCCTCGGTGCCGCGCCCCACGACCATCGCGCCCAGGCGCTCGCCGAGGCGGCGGGAGAACTCCTCCGCCACCGGCCGCTGCACGTAGAAGCGGTTGGCCGCGGTGCACGCCTCCCCGGTGTTGCGCATCTTGGCCGCGACCGCGCCCTCCACGGCCGCGTCGAGGTCGGCGTCGTCGAAGACGAGGAACGGGGCGTTGCCGCCGAGCTCCATCGACACCCGCAGCAGGCGCTCGGCGGACTGGGCGACGAGCTTCTTCCCCACCGGGGTGGACCCGGTGAAGGTGAGCTTGCGCAGGCGCGGGTCGCGCACGAGGGGCTCGACGACCTCCGCCGTCGAGGTCGTGGTGACGACGTTGACGACGCCGTCGGGCACCCCGGCCTCGGCCAGCACCTGCGCCAGCAGCAGCGTCGTCAGCGGGGTCTGGGTGGCCGGCTTCACCACGATCGTGCAGCCGGCCGCGAGCGCGGGGGCGATCTTGCGGGTGCCCATGGCGAGGGGGAAGTTCCACGGCAGGATGGCCAGGACGGGGCCCACGGGCTGCTTGAGGGTCAGCAGCCGGGACCCGCCGGCGGGGTTCTGGGCGTAGCGGCCGGCGATGCGGGGGGCCTCCTCGGAGAACCACCGGAAGAACTCCGCGCCGTAGGCCACCTCGCCGCGGGCCTCGGCCAGCGGCTTGCCCATCTCCAGGGTCATGAGCAGGGCGAAGTCGTCGGCGCGGGCGGTGATGAGCTCGAAGGCGCGGCGCAGGACCTCGGCGCGCTGGCGGGTCGGGGTGCGGGCCCAGGCGGGGGCGGCGGCGACGGCGGCGTCGAGGGCGGCGGTGCCGTCGGCGACGCTCGCGTCGGAGACGGCGACCAGGACCTGCCCGGTGGCGGGATCCTCCACGTCGACGGTGCGCCCGCCCTCGGCCTCGCGCCAGCCCCCGCCGACGAACAACCCGGTGGGGACGGCGCGGACGAGGTCCTGCTCGTGCTGCGTGGTGCTCACGGTCGGTCCTGCCTCTCGGGGTGGTCGGTGCGCGTCAGCGCGCGGTGGGCCGGTCGGTGGCGAAGACGTCGTCGAGGACGTCGAACGCCTCCTCCAGCAACGCGTCGGGGATGCTCAGCGGGGGCAGGAAGCGCAGGACGTTGCCATCGGTGCCGCAGGTCAGGACGATGACCCCGCGCCGGGCGGCGTCGGCGGCGACCCGCTTGGCCAGCGCGGCGTCGGGTTCGGTGGTCCCGGGCCGGACGAGCTCCACGGCGACCATCGCGCCGCGTCCGCGGACGTCGCCGACGCGGGGGTCGACGGCGGCCAGGGCGTGCAGGCGGCGGAGGAGGACCCCCTCCAGCTGCCGGGCCCGGGCGGGCAGGTCCTCGTGCTCCACCGCGTCGAGGGTGGCCAGGGCGGCGGCGCAGGCGGCGGGGTTGCCGCCGTAGGTGCCGCCCAGACCGCCGACGACGGGGGCGTCGAGGATCTCGGCGCGGCCGGTGACCGCGGCCAGCGGCAGACCGCCGGCGACGCCCTTGGCGATGGTCACCAGGTCCGGTTCGATCCCCTCCAGGTGCGAGGCGAACACCGCGCCGGTGCGGGCGATGCCGGTCTGCACCTCGTCGGCGACGAAGACGACGCCGTTCTCCCTCGCCCAGGCCGCGATCGCGGGCAGGAACCCGGGGGCGGGCACGATGAACCCGCCCTCGCCCTGGACCGGCTCGACGACGACGGCGGCGAGGTTCGCGGCCCCGACCTGCTTCTCGATGGTGGCGATCGCGCGGGCGGCGGCGGTGGGGCCGTCGAGGCCGTCGCGGAAGGGGTAGCTCAGGGGGGCGCGGTAGACCTCGGGGGCGAAGGGCCCGAAGCCGTTCTTGTACGGCATGTTCTTGGCCGTCATGGCCATCGTGAGGTTGGTGCGGCCGTGGTAGGCGTGGTCGAAGACGACGACGGCCTGGCGGCCGGTGAAGGCGCGGGCGACCTTGACGGCGTTCTCCACGGCCTCGGCGCCGGTGGAGAACAGCGCGGTGCGCTTGGGGAAGTCGCCGGGGGTCAGCGCGTTGAGGCGCTCGGCGACCGCGACGTAGGAGTCGTAGGGGGTGATCATGAAGCAGGTGTGGGTGAAGCGCCCGACCTGCTCGCCCACGGCGGCGACGACGGCGGGGTCGGCGTTCCCGACGGTCGTCACGGCGATGCCGGAGCCGAGGTCGGCGTAGGAGTTCCCGTCGACGTCGACGACGACCCCGCCGCCGGCGACCGCGGCGTAGAAGGGCATCGAGGACCCCACGGCGGCGGAGACGGCGGCCACCCGCCGCGCGGCGAGCTCGCGCGAGAGGGGCCCGGGGACCTCGGTGCGCAGCCGGATCTCCTGGGGCAGGGCCGGGCCGCCCACCGCGGGGGCGCTCGTCGCGTCGGGGCTGCTGAGGGTCGTCATGCTCCGACCCTAGGCTCCGGCCGGGGCGGGCGTCAGTGCCGGATCTGCACTCCGAAGGCCGTCGCGGCAGTGCGAGACTGACACCGTGGTGGTGCTGGCGGATCTCCTGACGACCCGGTCCCTGGACCTGCGCCTGCTCGGCGGCGACCCCTCGGTGCCGGTGCGCTGGGTGGCCACCAGCGAGCTCGACGACCCCACGGCGTTCCTGGAGGGCGGGGAGCTGCTGCTCACCACGGGGCTGCGGACGCCGCGGGCCGGGTGGGCGGGCTGGGCGGAGCGCCTCCGGGCCGCCGGGGTGTCCGGGGTGGGGTTCGGGACCGGGCTCAGCCACCGCGCGGTGCCGCGGACCCTGGTCGGCGCCGCGGCCGCGCAGGGCCTCGCCCTCGTCGAGGTCCCCGTGCCCACCCCCTTCATCGCGGTCTCCCGGCGCCTGGCGGACCTGCTGCGGCGCGGGGAGAACGACGCGGAGGCCGCGGCCGCCCGCACCCAGCGCGACCTCGCCGTGGACGCGGCGGGGCCGGACGGGGTGGGGGCGGTCCTGCGCCGCGTCGCCCGCAGCGCCGGCGGGCCGGCCTGGCTGCTGGACCCCGGCGGCGCCGTGCGCGCGGCGACCACCGCGGCCCCGCCGCCCCCGGAGGCGGTGGCGGGGCTGCACCGCGTCCGCGACCAGGGGGTGCGCGCGGCCTGGCGCGACGTCTCGCCGCAGCGGTCGCTGCTGCTGCGCGCCACCGGCTCCGCGGGCTCGGGGTGGCTGCTCGTGGCCTGCGCCCCCGCCACCCCGCGCGCCGTCTCCGGGACGGTGGGGACGGCGGCGGCGCTGCTGGGGCTGCTGACCGCGCGGGCGGCCGCGCCCGCCGGCCTCGCCGAGGCCACCCTCGCCCTGCTGCTGGAGGGGCGCGCGGACCTGGCCGCGCGGCTGGCCGAGGCCGCCGGCGCCCCGCTGCCCGACCCCCTCGTCGTCGTCCGCTGGACGGGCAGCCCGCCCGGCACCGCGTGGCACGACGACCGGCACGCGGTCCTCGCCCCCGGGGACGTCGGGGACCCCCCGCCGGGAGCCCGGTGGGGGGTCAGCGGGACCCTGCCCGCGGCCCGCGCCGCCGAGGGGGTCCGTCCCGCCGGCGCCGCCCACACCCGCACCGGCCCGCACCGGGCGCTGGCCCGGGCCGGGACCGGCGCGCTGGCCGAGGTCCTGGACCCCGGCGCGGTGCGGCCGTGGTCGCGGCGGCGGCTGGCGCCGCTGGCCGCGGTCGAGGACGGGGCCGTGCTGCGGGCCAGCGCCCGGGCCTTCCTCGAGCACCACGGCGCCCGGCAACCCACCGCCGACGCCCTCGGGGTGCACCGCAACACCGTCCGGCACCGGGTGGCGCGCCTGGAGGCGCTGCTGGGGATCTCGCTGGACTCCGCCGCCGACCGCGCCGAGCTCTGGCTCGCCCTCACGGCCGACGAGGCGGGCTGAGAGGCTGGGGCCATGGCCCTCGACCCCGCCGACCTGCCCCCCAGCGCGCTGGAGTTCCTCGCCGAACGCCACCTGGCCACCGTCACCACGCTGCGCGCCGACGGGTCCCCGCACGTCGTGCCCGTGGGCTTCACCTTCGAGGCCGCCACCGGCACGGTGCGCATCATCACCTCGGGCACCTCCCGCAAGGCCGTGCACGCCCGCCGCGGGTCGCGGGTCGTCGTCGCGCAGGTCGACGGGCGGCGCTGGCTCGCCCTGGAGGGCGTCGGGACGGTCCTGGAGGACGCGGCGTCGGTGCGCGACGCCGAGGAGCGCTACGCCGCGCGCTACCGCACGCCGCGCCCGAACCCGGCGCGGGTCGTCGTCGCGTTCACCGTCGACCGGGTGCTGGGCTCGGTGCCGCCGTGGGACTGACTCGCGGCGCGCCGGTCACCGCCCGCGTCACCGCTCGAAGGTGACCATCAGCTCCACGACGCGGTCGAGGAAGGCGTCCACGGGTGCCTCGCGGTAGCCGCGCCGGCCGCGGCGAGGCCGGAACAGCGCTGCGCGGACCTCAGCGGCGGTGAGCTTCGCGGTGCCGCGGAAGTGCTCGGCGAGCAGGTCGCAGAGCGCGTCGACGTCGGCGGGCCGGTACCCGCGGCGCAGGCCGTGGGCGCGGGGGAACCGCTCCCCCGCCGGCTCCTCCAGGCGCCCGGCGACGGCCGCGCCGAGGGCGGCCCGGCGCTCGGAGAACGGCCGCTGGTCGGTCTGGGCCAGCGACCGCGCCCGCTCGCGGCGGGCCAGCCCGTCCTCGATCTCGGCCAGCAGGGCGTCGGTGTCGGCGACGTCGTACCCGCGGAACTGCGCACCGAACCCCACCGCCCGGACCTGCCCGGAGGCGACCCGGCCCACCGGGACCGCGGCGGCGACGTGGCGGAAGAACGCGTCGACGTCCTCCACGCGGTACCCGCGGCGCAGCCCCCCGACGCGCGCCGGGCGCTCCTGCAGCAGCTGCGACAGCGGCAGGGCCCGCTCGGGGCTCGCGCTCACGCGCGCGGCTGCTCGGGGCCGATCGCCGCCAGCTGCCCGCAGGCCCCGTCGATGTCGCTGCCGCGGGTGTCGCGGACGGTGGTGGGGATGCCGCGGTTCTCCAGCGCCGCGACGAAGGCGCGCTCCACGGCCGGGTCGCTGGCGGTCCACTTCGAGCCCGGCGTCGGGTTCAGCGGGATGGGGTTGACGTGGACCCAGCCGCGCCCGCGGGCGTTGAGCAGCTTGCCCAGGCGGTCCGCCCGCCAGGCCTGGTCGTTGATGTCCTTGATGAGGGCGTACTCGATACTGACCCGGCGCCCGGTGGCCTCGAAGTAGCGGCGGGCGGCGTCGAGGGCCTCCCCGACCTTCCACCGCTGGTTGATCGGGACGAGCTCGTCGCGCAGCTCGTCGTCGGGGGCGTGCAGGCTCAGCGCCAGGGTGGCCGCGATGCCCTCCTGCGCGAACTTGTCGATGGCCGGGACCAGCCCCACCGTGGACATGGTGACGCCGCGCGCGGAGATGCCCAGCCCGTCGGGGGCGGGCGAGACGAGGCGGCGCACCGCGGCGACGGCGGACTTGTAGTTGGCCAGCGCCTCCCCCATGCCCATGAACACGACGTTGCTGACGCGCCCGGGCCCACCGGGGACCTCGTCGCGGGCCAGCGCGCGCGAGGCGGCGGTGACCTGCTCGACGATCTCCGCCGTGGACAGGTTGCGGGTCAGGCCGGCCTGCCCGGTGGCGCAGAAGGGGCAGTTCATGCCGCAGCCGGCCTGGCTGGAGATGCAGATGGTGTCGCGGTTCTTGTAGCGCATGAGCACCGACTCCACGAGGGCGCCGTCGTGCAGGCGGTACAGCGACTTGATCGTGGTGCCGCCGTCGGCGGTGAGGGTGCGGATCGGGGTGAGCAGCGTCGGCAGCAGCGCCTCGGCGATCCTCGTGCGGCTGGCGGCGGGCAGGTCCGTCATCCTCGCCGGGTCGTCCTCGAGGCGCTCGAACCACTGGGTGGCCAGCTGCTTGCCGCGGAAGGCCTTCTCCCCCAGCTCCACCATCGCGGGCCCGCGCTCGGCCGGTTCGAGGTCGACGAAGTGCCGCGGCGGCTTGCCGCGGCGGGGGGCCGACATCACGAGCTTGCCGGGTCCGGCGGGCGCCAGGGGCAGCGGTTCGCGGGTGGGGGTGTCCAGGGGAGTCGTCATCGTGACTCCATGGTAAGGGGAGTCGCGCTCCTCAGGACCCGACGAGCACCAGCAGCAGCAGGTGCACGACCGGCGCGGCCGGCAGCAGCGAGTCCAGGCGGTCCATCACCCCGCCATGACCGGGCAGCAGGGTGCCCATGTCCTTGATCCCGAGGTCGCGCTTGAGCATCGACTCCGACAGATCGCCCAGGACCGCGACCACCACGGTGACCAGCCCCAGGAGCGCCCCGCCCCACCAGGACCCGTCCAGCGCCAGCGGCAGCGCGATCGCCCCGGTCACCGCCCCGACCGCGAGGGACCCCGCGGTCCCCTCCCACGACTTCTTGGGGCTGACCGAGGGGGCCATCGGGTGCCGGCCCCACAGCACCCCGGTCGCGTACCCGCCGACGTCGCTGGCCACGACGAGGAGCACGAACACGAGGACGCGCCAGGGGCCGTCGCTCGCGGCGAGCATGAGCATCGCGAACCCGGCCAGCAGGGGGACGTAGCTGACGACGAAGAGCCCGCCGGCGACGTCGCGCACGGCCGGGACCGGCACCGGGGAACCGTGGTCGCCGCCGTCCCCGAGCAACCGGTGGGCGAGGACGGCGAAGACGGTGAGGACGTAGGCGACGAGGAGGGTCTCCCCGCCGCCGAGGTAGGCCCCCGGCAGCATCGCGAGGGTCCCGACCACCGGCGGCAGCACCGGCACCCGCAGGTGGCGCGAGCGGAAGGCCCGCACCACCTCGACGCTGCCGTAGAGGACGGCGACGGTCGCGAAGACGACGAACGCCTCCGGGCGGATGAACAGGCTGGCGACGACGGCGGCCCCGAGACCGAGTCCGATGCCGACGGCGGCGGGGAGGTTGCGTCCCGCCCGCCGCGGCGGGTCGGTGGTGGCGGGGTGGCCGGTCACGTCGCTGGTCACGTCCTGGGGAGCTCGGTCCGCCCGCTCAGACCGCGAGCAGCTCGGCTTCCTTGTTCTTCAGCAGCTCGTCGATGGCGTCGACGTGCTTCTTGGTGACGGCCTCGAGCTCCTTCTCCGCCCGGCCCACCTCGTCCTCGCCGGCCTCGCCGTCCTTGACGATGCGGTCCAGCTCCTCCTTGGCGCGACGACGGACGTTGCGCAGCGAGACGCGCGCGTCCTCGGCCTTGGTGCGGGCGATCTTGATGTAGTCCTTGCGGCGCTCCTCGGTCAGCTGCGGCAGCACGATCCGGATCACGTTGCCGTCGTTGCCCGGGTTGACGCCGAGGTCGGAGTTGCGCAGCGCCTTCTCGATCTCGCTCATCGCCGCCCGGTCGAAGGGGGTGATGAGCACCGAGCGGGCCTCGGGGATCTGGAAGCTGGCCAGCTGCTGCAACGGGGTCGGCGCGCCGTAGTAGTCGACCATGATCTTGTGGAACATGGCCGCGTTGGCCCGGCCGGTGCGGATGGCGCCGAAGTCCCCCTTGGCGACCTCGATCGCCTTCTCCATCTTCTCCTCGGCCTCGAGGAGGGTGTCGTCGATCACGGGTGGTTCCCTTCGTCCTGCGTCCGGCGCGTCCTGTCCGCCTGCGGTGCCGCTCAGCGGCCCGCGGGGCTCAGTCGGCGATCACCTGCGTGCCGATCCTCTCACCCCGCAGCGCGCGCGCCACGCCCTGGCCCTCCATGCCGAACACGATCATGGGCAGCCGGTTGTCCATGCAGAGGCTGAAGGCCGTGGTGTCCACGACGCGCAGGTTCCTCTGCAGGGCCTCCGCGTAGCTGATCGTGTCGATCTTCGTGGCCGCGGGGTCCTTGCGCGGGTCCCCGGTGTAGACGCCGTCGACGCCGTTCTTGGCCATCAGCACGGCGTCGGCGCGGACCTCGAGGGCGCGCTGCGCGGCGACGGTGTCGGTGGAGAAGTAGGGCATCCCGGCCCCGGCGCCGAAGATGACCACGCGCCCCTTCTCCATGTGCCGGATGGCGCGGCGCGGGATGTAGGGCTCGGCGACCTGGCCCATCGTGATCGCCGTCTGCACGCGCGTGGAGACGTCCTGCTGCTCCAGGAAGTCCTGCAGCGCGAGGGCGTTCATGACGGTGCCGAGCATGCCCATGTAGTCGGCCCGGCTGCGCTCCATGCCGCGCTGGGACAGCTCCGCGCCGCGGAAGAAGTTGCCGCCGCCGACGACGATGGCGACCTGCACGCCCTGCTTGACCGGACCGGCGATCTCGCGCGCGACCTGGGAGATGACGTCGGGGTCGACCCCGACCCGGCCGTTGCCGAAGAACTCCCCGGAGAGCTTGAGGAGCACCCGCCGGTAGGCGGGGCTCGGTCGCACCGTCCCGGCCTCGAGGTCGACGGTCAGGCTGGGCTCGCTCACGCGGGGGCTCCTCGGGATCGGGTGCGGCGGGGGTCCGGGGCAGTCTGCCCCAGGGGGGAGGTCGAGGTCACGCTCGGTGAGGCGGGACTGGTCCGGACGTGCGGACGGGGTGGGGGGACCACTGGTCCCCCCACCCCGTCCACGTCTGCGTGGTGGTGCGGTTCAGGCGCCGGCGCGGAAGCGGGCGAAGGAGGTGACGTGCACCCCGGCCCCGGCCAGCAGCTTGGTGATGGTCGTCTTCGGGTCCTTGGCGAAGGGCTGCTCCAGCAGGACGTTGTCCTTGAAGTAGCTGTTCACCCGGCCCTCGACGATCTTCGCCATGGCCGCCTCGGGCTTGTTCTCCTCGCGGGCGGTCTCCTCGGCGATGCGGCGCTCGCTCTCGACCTTCTCCGCCGGCACGTCCTCGCGGGTGAGGTAGGTCGGGCTCATCGCGGCGGTGTGCATCGCGACGTCCTTGCCGATCTCGTCGTTCACGGCGTCGAGGGCGACGAGCACGCCGATGGTCGGCGGCAGGTCGGTGGCGGTGCGGTGCAGGTAGGCCGAGACGTGGGTCCCCTCGATGCGGGCCACCCGCGGGACGAGGATCTTCTCGCCCATCGTGGCGTTGGCCTCGTCGAGCAGCTCCTGGACGGTGCGCCCGCCCAGGTCGGAGGCCAGCAGCGACTCGGCGTCGGTCGCGGCGACGGCGACGGCCTGGTCGAGCACCTGCTGGGAGAGGGCGATGAAGCCCTCGCTCTTGGCGACGAAGTCGGTCTCGCAGTTCAGCTGGACCATGACGCCGAGACCGCCGTCGGTGTGCACCGCGACGAGGCCGTTGGAGGCGTCGCGGTCCTCGCGCTTGGCCACGCCCTTCTGGCCCTTGATGCGCAGCAGCTCGATGGCCTTCTCGACGTCGCCCTCGGACTCGACGAGCGCGTTCTTGCAGTCCAGCATGCCGGCGCCGGTCTTCTCGCGCAGCGCCTTGACGTCAGCGGCGGTGTACGCAGCCACGGTCGTTCCTCTCGTCGTTCGCGGACTTCGGGTCGTGCCTGGGGGGTGGACGCGCGGACGCCCCGGGCCGGTGAGGGCCCGGGGCGTCACCACAGGCGTCCTGTGTCGGGTCGTGCCGGTCCGGTCAGACCTGGGCAGCGGCCTCGGCGGGAGCCTCGTCGCCGGCGACGGGGGCCTCGGCGGTGTCGCCGGCCTCCGCAGCCGCCTCGGCGGGCTGACCCTCGGCGGCCTCGGCCTGCGCGGCCTCGGGGGCGGTGGAGCCCTCGACGGTCGCCACGGACTCGGAGCCGCCGGACTGCACGCCCTCGTCGCCGGCGAGCAGGTCCTGCTCCCAGGCCGCGAGCGGCTCGGCCGCGTCGGACTTGCCGCCGTGGCGGACCTGCAGACCCTCGGCCACGGCGTCGGCGATGACGCGGGTCAGCAGCGTGACGGAGCGGATCGCGTCGTCGTTGCCGGGGATGCGGTAGTCCACGTCGTCCGGGTCGCAGTTGGAGTCGAGGATCGCGACGACGGGGATGTTCAGCTTCTTGGCCTCGTCGACGGCGAGGTGCTCCTTGTTGGTGTCGACGATCCACACCGCGGAGGGGACCTTCGTCATCTCGCGGATGCCGCCGAGGGTCTTGGTCAGCTTGTCGTACTCGCGACGCAGCACGAGCAGTTCCTTCTTCGTGAGACCGGAGCCGGCCACGTCGTCGAAGTCGACCTGCTCGAGCTCGCGCATGCGGGCGATGCGCTTGTTGACGGTCTGGAAGTTGGTCAGCATCCCGCCGAGCCAGCGCTGGTTCACGAAGGGCATGCCCACGCGGCGGGCCTGCTCGGCGATGGACTCCTGGGCCTGCTTCTTCGTGCCGATGAACATGATGGAACCGCCGTGGGCGACGGTCTCCTTCACGAAGTCGTAGGCGCGGTCGATGAACGACAGCGACTGCTGCAGGTCGATGATGTAGATGCCGTTGCGCTCGGTGAAGAGGAAGCGCTTCATCTTGGGGTTCCAGCGGCGGGTCTGGTGCCCGAAGTGCACACCGGACTCGAGCAGCTGGCGCATCGTCACGACGGCCATGGGTGGTCCTCCTCGTGCCGGCCCCGCGCGGGGCCGATCGGTTGCTCCGCCGCGGACCGGTCGGTCCGCCGCGCCTGGTCCCCGGGACGCACCCGACCACCCGGGGACCGGGTGGACCGAGAGGGTGCTCCCCCCGCGCTGACGCGGGGAGCGGGGACGCGATGTCACCCCGGTCAGGCTCCGGAACCCGGGGAGGGCTCGAGGACGCGCACGGGGTGCCCCCGTAGTCTACGACGCGTGAGCACCGGTCTCGACCGCGGCGCGTCGGCGCCCCCGCCGGGGGCCCCGCCCCCTCCCCCCGACCCGCGCGTGGTGGCGCGGATGCGGCGCTTCGGGCCCACGGTCTTCGCCGAGATGTCCGCGCTCGCCGCGCGCACCGGGGCGGTCAACCTGGGCCAGGGCTTCCCCGACGCCGACGGCCCGGCGTCGCTGCTGGAGGACGCCGTCGCCGCGATCCGGTCCGGGCGCAACCAGTACCCGCCGGGGACCGGGGTCCCGGCGCTGCTGGAGGCCGTGGCCGAGCACCAGCACCGCTTCTACGGGCTCACCCTCGACCCCGGCACCGAGGTCCTGGTGACGGCCGGGGCCACCGAGGCGATCGCGGCGAGCCTGCTCGCGCTGTGCGGACCCGGCGACGAGGTCGTCGTGCTCGAACCGGCCTACGACTCCTACGCGGCCGTCATCGCCCTCTCCGGGGCGGTGCAGCGCTCGGTCCCCCTGGTGCCGGGACCCGACGGCTCCACCCTCGACGCCCAGGACCTGCGGGCGGCGTTCTCCGCGCGGACCCGGGTCGTCCTGCTCAACACCCCCCACAACCCGACCGGGACGGTGCTCTCCCCCGCGCAGGTCGCCGCCGTCGCGGCGCTGGCCGTCGAGCACGACGCGGTGGTGCTGACCGACGAGGTGTACGAGCACCTCGTCTTCGACGAGCACCGGCACGTGCCGGTGGCGACGCTGCCGGGGATGGCCGAGCGGACGCTGACGGTGTCCTCGGCCGGCAAGACGTTCTCGGTGACCGGCTGGAAGGTCGGCTGGGTCAGCGGCCCGGCCCCGCTCGTGGCGGCGGTGCGCATGGTGAAGCAGTTCCTCACCTACGTCAACGCCGGCCCCTTCCAGCCGGCCGTGGCGGGCGCGCTGGCCCTGCCCGACGACTTCTACCTCGGCCTCGCCGCGGACCTGCAGCGGCGCCGGGACCTCCTCGTCGAGGGCCTGCTCTCGGCGGGCTTCGGGGTCTCGGTCCCCGCCGGGACGTACTTCGTCGTCGCCGACCCGCGGCCGCTGGGCCACGATGACGGGACCGCGCTGTGCCGGGAGCTGCCCGGGCTGGCCGGCGTCGTGGGCGTGCCGGTCTCGGCGTTCTGCGAGCCCGGCTCCCCCGCCGCCGCGGCGGTGCGCCCGCTGGTGCGGTTCACGTTCTGCAAGTCCGACGCCGTGCTGGAGGAGGCCTGCCGGCGGCTGCAGGCGCTGCGCCCGCGGTGAGCCTGCGCGAGACGCTGCTGGCCGAGCGGGACGACGCGGCGCAGCGGGTGAGGGGTCTGGAGCGCGAGCTGGCCAGCGCGCTGGAGGCGGCCGCCGAGGGCACCGCCGACGACGAGCACGACCCGGAGGGCTCGACGACGGCGTTCGAGCGCGCCCAGGTCGCCGCCGTCCTGGACCAGGTTCGCCGCCGGCTGGTGGCGCTGGACGACGCCCTCGCCCGCGTCGACGAGCCCGGCTTCGGCCGGTGCGAGGGCTGCGGGCGGGAGATCGCGCCGGAGCGCCTGGCCGCGCGGCCGTGGGCGACGACCTGCGTGGAGTGCGCCGCGCGGCGCTGACGCGGGCGCGTGCACAGGGCGCGCCGTCCCCAGGGGCCGCGGCCGGGGCGTCCCCCCGGGCGCCGGTCCGCGGCACGGTGCCCCGGTGCTGACCTCCGCCCTCCCCACCGGCCTGGTGGCGCTGGCCTCGACGCTGGTGGTGGCCGGCCTGGCCGTGACCGCGGTCGGGGATCCCGAGCCCGCGCCCCCCGCTGCGGGAGCGGGGGGCGAGCGGTGGGTGTGGCCGGTCGCCCCGCCCCGGGTGGTGCGCGGCTTCGACGCGGTCGGGCGTTACGAGGCCGGGCACCGGGGGGTCGACCTCGCCGCGGCCCCCGGCGCGCCGGTGGTGGCCGTCGCGACGGGGTCGGTGACCTTCGCCGGCCAGGTCGCGGGGCGGCCGGTGGTCGTCGTGGCCCACGCCGGGGGGCTGCGGAGCACCTACGAGCCCGTCAGCGCGGACGTGGTGGCCGGGGAGGCGGTGCGCGGTGGGCAGCGGGTGGGCACCCTCGCCGCCCCGGCGCACTGCGCGGGGGCGACGAGCTGCCTGCACCTGGGGCTGCGGGCGGGGGAGGACTACCTGGACCCGCTGGGGCGGCTGCGGGCGGCGGCTCCCGTGCTGCTGCCGCTGGGACGCCCCTAAGGGCCGGCGTGGAGGGGTCCTGCCGGTATCGGGGGTCAGTCGGCGTCGGCGAGCTTGCCGCGCAGCTGCAGGACCGCCTTGGTGTGCATCTGGCAGATGCGGGACTCGGTGACCCCGAGGACGCGGCCGATCTCGGCCAGGGTCAGCCCCTCGTAGTAGTAGAGGGTCACCACGATCTTCTCCCGCTCGGGCAGCTGGTTGATCGCCCGGGAGAGGAGGAACTTGGTCTCCTCCTTCTCGAAGGACTGCACCGGGTCCTCGGCCTTGGTGTCCTCTAGGGTGTCGACCAAGGAGAGCTTGTCGCCCTTCTCCCCCGAGACGCTGAGCAGCTCGTCCAGCGCGACGACGTTGACGTAGGACACCTGGCTGAAGATGTGGTGCAGCTCGGAGAGCTTGATCTCCATGCGCGCCGCGACCTCCACCTCGGTGGGGGTCCGGTGCAGCTCCGCCTCGAGGGCGGCGTAGGTGCGCTCCACCTCGCGGGCCTTGCTGCGCACCGAGCGCGGGATCCAGTCGATGGAGCGCAGCTCGTCGATGATCGCCCCGCGGATGCGGGAGATGGCGTAGGTCTCGAACTTGATGGCGCGTTCGATGTCGAACTTCTCGATGGCGTCGATGAGGCCGAAGATGCCGTAGGAGACCAGGTCGGCCTGCTCGATGTTCGGCGGCAGCCCGACCCCGACGCGGCCGGCGACGTACTTGACCAGCGGCGAGTAGTGCATGATCAGCTTCTCGCGGACGACGCCGTCGCCGGAGGCCTTGTACTCCTCCCACATGGCGCGCAGCGCGGCCTCGGCCTGTTCCTGCTCCGGGGTCTGCGGGCCCTTGCGGCTGGTGAACCGGGCGTTGGCCTGCGGCCGGCCCGCGGGCCGGGTCTCGTCGTCGACGACGTCGCTGCCGTTGGCCGCGGCGGTCGCGGCCTCGACCGCCCGGTTGGTCTTCTCCTCGATCGCCTGCGCCTGCGTCGTTCCCACGGCGTCGATGGTGAGCTCCTGTCCGTCGTCGACCACCCGCAGGTCCGATCGAGCGGTGGAGGCACGTTCGCGCCCTGCTCCTGCTGCCACGGTGGTCCTCCCCCCGGACCGTCGGGCCCGGGGGTGGGCCCGACGGTGCGATCCCCGCGAGCGCTCCGCGGGGACGTGCGTGTCGATCTGCGTCGATGACAGCGTAGCGTGACCGAACAACTCCTGTACGCTACGAGTGTCAGCTCCCCCGACGAGCACGCACGTCCCGACCGCCGGCGGCTCAGTCCCCCTTGACGTTCACGACCTGACGCAGGGTGTGCCGGATCTCCACCAGGTCGGCGGCGTCGGCCATGACCCGGTCGATGTCCTTGTAGGCGGCCGGGATCTCGTCGAGGAACGCGTCGGTGTCGCGGTACTCGATGCCCCGCATGGCCTCCCGCAACTGCTCGCGGGTGAACGTGCGGCGCGCCGCGGACCGGCTGAACTCCCGCCCCGCCCCGTGGGGCGAGGAGTCCAGCGCCAGCCGGTTGCCCTTGCCCACCACGACGTAGCTCGCCGTGCCCATCGACCCCGGCACGAGGCCGGGGCGGCCGGCGTCGGCGCGGATCGCGCCCTTCCGCGACAGCCACACCTCGCGACCGAAGTGCCGCTCGCGCTCGGTGTAGTTGTGGTGGCAGTTGATGCGCTCCTGCTCCTGCACCGGTTCCCCCAGGAAGTCCGAGAGGCGGGCCGCGACGCGGTCCATCATCTCCTCGCGGTTGAGCAGGGCGAAGTGCTGCGCCCAGCGCAGGTCGGCCACGTAGTCGTCGAACTCCGCGGTGCCCTCCACCAGGTAGGCGAGGTCGCGGTCGGGCAGGTCGACGAACCACTGCGCGCACAGCCGCTGCGCGACGGCGATGTGGTGGCTCGCGAGCTTGTTGCCCGGCCCGCGCGAGCCGGAGTGCAGGAAGAGCCAGACCGCCCCGGTCTCGTCGAGGGACACCTCGATGAAGTGGTTGCCGGAGCCGAGCGTCCCCAGCGCGGTGCGCCACTTCGGCGCCAGCGCCTCGCGGAACCCCGCGCGCTCGGGGTGCAGGGCCTCCAGCTCGGCGACCCGCGGCTGCGCGGTGGCCGAGACGTCGCGGTTGGCCGCTCCGGCCGACAGCGGCACGCTGCGCTCGATCGCCTCGCGCAGCACCGACAGGTCGCGGCCGGCGAGGTCCCCGGCCCGGAACTGCGTCCGGACCGCGATCATCCCGCACCCGATGTCCACCCCGACCGCGGCCGGGATGATCGCGCCGTCGGTCGGGATGACCGAGCCGACCGTCGCCCCCTTGCCCAGGTGGGCGTCGGGCATGAGGGCGATGTGCGGGTGGATGAACGGCATGGTGGAGGCGGTCTCGGCCTGCCGGCGCGTCTTCTCCTCCAGGATCGACGCCCAGTTCACCAGCTTGCCGTTGATCCGCTCCACGGCGGTTCCCTCCCCTTGCGTCCGATGAGCCTGCACGGCAACGTCTTCCGCGCCAGGCACGAGGATCGACGGTACCCGCCCGGCGTGGCGCCGCCCACTGCTTTTCACCCCGGCACCCCCGACCGCCAGCCGCCGGGGACGCGCACCGCGATCCCGGACAGCTCCAGGCGGCCGAGGACCGACTGCACGACCGCCAGCTCCAGACCCGCGTCGAGGACGAGGCGTTCGAGGTCGCAGCCGCCCCGCCGCGGCAGGCACTCCGCGACCCGCAGCTCGTCGCGGTCGAGGCCGTCGAACGCCCGGCGCTCGACGCTGCGGACCGGCGCCGGTTCCCGTCCCAGCTCCCCGAGGAGCTCCGCGACCTCGTCCGCGCTCGTGACGCACACCGCACCGCGCTCGCGGAGCAGCCGGTGGCACCCCGCCGACGCCGGGGAGGTCACCGGGCCCGGGACGGCCCCCACCGGCCGCAGCAGCCGTTCCGCCCGGTCCGCGGTGGACAGCGCGCCGGAGCGCCAGGCCGCCTCCACCACGACCGTCCCGCTGGTGAGGGCCGCGATCAGCCGGTTGCGCTCCAGGAAGCGCCACCGGGTGGGGGTCGACCCCGGGGGCACCTCGCTGACCAGGGCCCCGCGCTCGGCCAGCCGGGCCAGCAGCGCGGCGTTGCCCGGCGGGTAGCTGCGGTCCACCCCGCAGGCCAGCACGGCCACGCTCACGCCCCCGACCGCGAGCGCCGCGCGGTGGGCCGCCGCGTCGATGCCGAAGGCGCCGCCGCTGACGACGGCGAACCGGCGGTCGGCCAGGCCGGCGGCCAGCTCGGAGGTGACGTGCTGACCGTAGGCGGTGGCGGCCCGGGCCCCCACGAGGGCGGCGCTGCGGGCGGTGACCTCCCGCAGGTGGGCGGGACCGCGCACCCACAGGCAGAACGGCGCCCCCAGCGGCCGTTCACCGCCGGCGTCGCGGTCGAGGTCCTCCAGGCGCCCCGGCCACTCGTCGTCGCCGGGGACGACCAGCCGCCCGCCGGCGGCGCGGGCGGCGGCGAGGTCGCCGGCGGGATCGGCCTCGCGCGAGCGGGTCCGCCAGCGGTCGGGACCGCGCCCGGCGAGGACGGCCTCCAGCGCGGTGACCGCGCCCACCTCGGCGACCAGGTGGGCCGCGGCGGCGTCGCCGGGTTCGGCCAGCCGGCTCCAGGCCGCCCGGGCCAGCCGGTCGTCCTCCAGGGCGGCCCGCAGCGCGGCGGGGACGGGCCCGGCCGGCGGCACCGCCGCCCGGCCGGGGCCGGAGCGGCGGTTCACGCCGCGGCTCCCGCGGCCGGGGTGCCGCGCAGGGCCAGGGCCCGGCCGACGTCGTCGCGGCCCGGGGCGTCCGCCCCGCGCAGGTCGGCGACGGTCCAGGCCACCCGCAGGACGCGGTCCACCCCGCGCAGGGTCAGGACCCCGCGGTCCAGGGCCCGGTCGAGGTCGGTGGTGACCGCGGGGGGCAGCCGCAGCGGTCCCCGCAGCACCGGCCCGCGCAGGTCCCCGTTGGTGCGGATCCCGTGCCGGCGCAGCCGTTCCTCCTGCACGGCGCGGGCCGCGGCGACGCGGGCCGCCACCACGGCGCTGGTCTCACCGGCGCCGCCCTCGGCGACCTCGGCCCGCGTGACGGCCTGCACCTGCAGCTGGACGTCGACCCGGTCCAGGAGGGGACCGGACAGCTTCGCCGCGTAGCGGCGGCGGGCCTGGGAGCTGCAGGTGCAGTCCAGCCCCTTGCCGGTGGACCGCCCGCACGGGCAGGGGTTGGCGGCCAGGACGAGCTGGAAGCGCGCCGGGTAGCGGGCGGTCCCCCGGGCCCGGTGCAGCACGAGCTCGCCCTGCTCCAGGGGCTGGCGCAGGGCGTCCAGGACGCGGGCCTCGAACTCGGGGGCCTCGTCGAGGAAGAGGACGCCGCGGTGCGCGCGCGAGGCCGCACCCGGGCGGGGGACGCCGCTGCCGCCCCCGACGACGGAGGCGACCGACGCGGTGTGGTGGGGGTCCTCGTAGGGCGGGCGGGTGATGAGGGCCGTCCCCGCCCGTCCCCGCAGGGTCCCCGCGACGGAGTGAACGGCGGTCACCTCCAGGGCGGCCTCCTCGTCGAGGTCCGGCAGCAGACCGGGCAGCCGCGCGGCCAGCATCGTCTTGCCGGCCCCCGGGGGGCCGTTCATCAGCAGGTGGTGGGCGCCGGCTGCGGCCACCTCGAGGGCGAAGCGCGCCTCGGGCTGGCCGACGACGTCGGCGAGGTCGCGCACCGCGCCGGGGCGGCGCGGCTGCGGCGGGGTGAAGGTGCGCGGGGGGTCGGGCAGCTCCAGCGGGGGGTCGCCGCGGTAGTCCGCGACGAGCTGGGCCAGCCACCGCACGGCGCGCACGCTGACGCCGGGGACCAGGGCCGCTTCCTCGGCGCTGGCCTCGGGGACCACGACGCGGCGGACACCGGCGCGGGCGGCGGCCAGGACCGCCGGCAGCACCCCGTCCACCGCGCGGACGCTGCCGTCCAGGCCGAGCTCGCCCAGGTGCACGGCCTCGGCCGACGCCTCCGGCGGGAGCACCCCCGCGGCGGTGAGCACCGCCACGGCCACGGCGAGGTCGAAGCCGGAGCCGTTCTTGGGCAGCGTCGCGGGTGAGAGGTTGACGGTGATCCGCTGCTGGGGCAGCGGGAACCCGGAGTTGGCCGCGGCGGCGCGCACCCGGTCCTTGGCCTCGTGCAGCGAGGCGTCGGGCAGCCCGACGAGGACGAAGGCCGGCAGGCCCGTGGAGATGTCGGCCTCGACCTCGACGAGGTGCCCGTCGAGGCCGACCAGACCCACGGCCAGGGACCGCGCGAGGGCCATCAGGAGACCCCCGCGACGTGCTGGACGGTGGCCGGACCCCGCTCGGGGACCGTGACGGCGACGACGTCGAGCCGGACGCGCGGGGGGTTGACGCCCGGGTGGGCCGCCAGCCACTCCCCCGTCAGCCGCCGCAGCCGCGCCAGCTTCTGCGGGGTCACCGCCTCCAGCGCCGTCCCGGCGCTGACGCTGCGCCGGGTCTTCACCTCGCACACGACGAGGCAGTCCCCGTCCCGGGCCACCACGTCGATCTCACCGGACCGGCAGCGCCAGTTCCTGTCCAGGACGGTCATCCCCGCCTCGGTCAGCCGCCGGACGGCCACCCGTTCCCCGTACTGCCCCACGGCGTCCTTCGCGCGCACGTGCACCACCTCCGGGGAGGAGGCTGCCGCCGGCGGGGCACGGCACCCGATCCGGACGGCGGAGCCTGTGGAGGACGGGGACGGGGGGCCCGCTGTGCGGCCCGCGGCGTCCTCACGGCGTCCTCACGGCGTCACTGCGGCGTCATCGCGGCGTGGTTGCGCGGGGCGGGGGAACGGGACGCGCCTCAACGACCCCCCGGCAGTGGGGCGCGTCCCGCGGGACGATCATCCCACACCTCAGAAGCTCCGACGATCGGCCGATCCACCGCGCGGATGAGATGCGCGGATCCGGCCGTCGCGGACCAGCGGCCACGGGTCAGCGGTCGCGCAGCTCCGGGGTGTCGGGCACCTCGATGTCGCGCTTCTGCAGCTCCTCGACGTTGACGTCCTTGAACGTCACGACGCGCACGTCGCGCACGAACCGCGCCGGGCGGTACACGTCCCACACCCACGCGTCGTGCAGGGTGACCTCGAAGTACGTCTCGCCGTCGGCGGTCCGCACCTGCAGGTCGACCGAGTTGGCGAGGTAGAAGCGCCGTTCGGTCTCGACCACGTAGGAGAAGAGCGACACGACGTCCCGGTACTCGCGGTAGAGCTGAAGCTCCATCTCGGTCTCGTAGTTCTCGAGGTCCTCGGCGCTCACGGGACCATCATGCCCCTCGGGGCGACGAGGTGTCGGAGGTGACGTCCACGAGCGCGTCGCCCGGCCCCGACCGGGGCGCGGGGACCCCGGCGGCCGCGGCGACCCCGGGCAGCCGCCAGCTGCGGCGGTGCTGGGGGCAAGCGCCGTGCGCGGCGAGCGCCTCGAGGTGGTCCGGCGCGCTGTAGCCCTTGTTGCCGGCCCAGCCGTAGTGCGGGAACTCCTCGTGGCGCGCGGTCATCAGCGCGTCGCGGGTCGTCTTGGCCAGCACGCTGGCCCCGGCGACCGCCGCGCAGGTCACGTCGGCCTTGACGCGGGTCGTCACCGCCGGCGCCGGGCAGGGCAGTCCCGCGGCGGGGTCGCCGAGCCCGTCGAGCGCGTCGAGCAGGGAGGGTTCGCGCGGGTCGCTCAGCCAGTCGTGGTTGCCGTCGAGGATCACCAGGTCGGGCGGGACGGGCAGCTGGGCCAGGGCGCGCCGCCCCGCCAGCCGCAGCGCGGCGACGATGCCCACGGCGTCGATCTCGCCCGGTTCGGCGTGCCCGACGGCGGAGGCGACCGCCCAGCGCCGGACCTTGGGGGCCAGGGCCTCGCGCGCGGCGGGGGTGAGGAGCTTGGAGTCGCGCAGACCGGTGGGGGCGGTGCGGGTCGCGGCGTCCACGACGAGCACCCCCACGCTCACCGGGCCGGCCAGCGAGCCGCGGCCGACCTCGTCGACGCCCGCGACGAGGGCGTGCCCGGCGCGCAGGAACTGCCGCTCCAGGCGCAGGGAGGGCGGGACCCGTCCGCCGGCGGGGCTCACTTCGTCCCCGGGACGCCGCCGACCCCGTCGAACCCGGACTGGTGCCCCAGCCAGGCCCAGTGCGGCAGGGGCCACACGACCGCGTGGGCGCGGCCCACGACGAGGTCGACGGGCACGAAGCCGTGGTAGGGCTCGGAGTCGGTGTTGTAGCGGGAGTCCGCGGACTCGGGCCGGTTGTCGCCCATGACCCACAGCTCGCCCTCGGGGACGACGACGTCGAAGGCGCGTTCGCTGGGGACGGCCCCGGCCGCGAGGTAGGCCGACTCGTCCACCGGGGTGTCGTTCACGGTGATGAGCCCCTGCGCGTCGCAGCACACGACGTGGTCACCGGGCAGACCGACGACGCGCTTGATGAGGTGGTCGTCGGAGTCCTCGGGCAGCAGCCCCACGAAGGTCAGGACCTCCGCCACGACCGTCCCCACCGCTCCCCGGCGGGTCGGGGCGGTCTCCCCCAGCCAGCCCCCGGGGTCGGAGAAGACGACGACGTCGCCGCGGTGCAGCTCGAAGGGGCCGGGGGTGAGCTTGCTGACGATGACGCGGTCACCGATGTCGAGGGTCTGCTCCATCGACTGCGAGGGGATGAAGAAGGCCTGCAGGAGGAACGTCTTGACGACGAGCGAGACCACCAGGGCGACCGCGACGACGAGCACGGTCTCCTTGACCGCGGCGAGCACCCCGCCGCCCGGGGACCGCCGTGCCGGGGGGCGCGGGCCCGTGGGCTCCTGCGCGGCGTCCTGCTGCGCACCCTGGTCTGCACTCACGAACCGCTCCCCCGTCCGACCGTCCCGACCGAACCGAACGGCCAGGTCACGGCGACCACCCGCCCGATGACGTCGTCGAGGGACACCGTCCCCCCGCCGGGCGAGCCCAGGTGGGAGCGGGAGTCGACGGAGTCGCTGCGGTGGTCGCCCATCAACCACAGTCTCCCGTCGGGGACCTCGATGTCGAACTCGACGTCGCTGGGGGCGTCGCCGGGGTGGAGGTAGGGCTCGTCCAGCGGGACGCCGTCCACCAGCAGGCGGCCCTGCTCGTCGCAGCAGGTGATGCGCTCGCCGGGCAGGCCGACGACCCGCTTGACGTAGTCGGACTCCCCGGGGCGGAAGCCGAGCAGCTGCGCCACCGCCCCGCCGGCGCGGGCGAGACCCTCGGGCTCGGGGGGCGCGTCGGCGAACGTCCCGGTGCCGTCGAAGACGATCACGTCGCCGCGCTGCACGTCCTGGGCCGCCACGCGCCACACCAGGACCCGCTCCCCCGGCCGCAGGGCGGGGCTCATGGAGTCGGAGGGGATGGAGAAGGTCTGGACGACGAAGGTGCGCACCAGCAGCACCAGCAGCAGGGCGATGGCCAGGACGAGGACGGCGCGAGCGCCCCGGGATCGTCCCCGCTCCGCGGTCCGGGGAGGCTGGGTGGTCGTCACGGAGCTCCTGCCTGGCCGGGTGCTGTCACCGCGGGTCGCAGGGGTTCGCGAGGCGGCGGGGCGAGTCTACGCAGCGCCGGGGAGCCCGCGGGTCGCGCGACACGGGCCGGGACGCACGGAGAGCCGGGCCCCCGAGGGGACCCGGCTCTCGCGCGGTGCTGCCGGGATCAGCCGCGGGGTTCGCGGCGCTCCTTGATCTTGGCGGCCTTGCCGCGCAGGTCGCGCAGGTAGTAGAGCTTGGCGCGCTTCACGTCACCGCGGGTCACGACCTCGATCTTGTCGATGATCGGGGTGTGCAGCGGGAACGTGCGCTCCACGCCGACGCCGAAGCTGACCTTGCGGACGGTGAAGGCCTCGCGGATCCCGCCGCCGGTGCGGCGGATCACGATGCCCTTGAAGACCTGGACGCGGGAGCGGTTGCCCTCGACGACCTTGACGTGGACGTTGAGGGTGTCGCCGGCGCGAAAGTCCGGGACGTCGGTGCGCAGGCTGGCCGCGTCGACGTTGTCGAGCAGGTTCATGGTTCTCGCTCACTTCTCCTGTCGACGCCACAGGTCATCGGCACAGGCGTTGGTCCCGCGACGGGTGGTCCGGTGGGGTCCGCCCCCTGTGGCAGGCGCGCCCTCCGCCGCCCGGGGGCAGCGGTCACCGGCCGTCACGGCTCGTTGGTGTCGCTCGAGTCTGCCACAGGGTCGCCCCCGGCACGGAATCCGGAGCCGTCCGGGGTCCAGCCGAGCTCGGCCAGGACGGCGAGGTCCCGGGCGTCGCAGCGCTCCGGGTCGAGCCGGGCCAGCACGTCGGGTCGCCGGGTCGCGGTGCGCCGCAACGCCTCGTCGCGCCGCCAGCGCTCCACCGCCGCGTGGTTGCCGCCGGCCAGCACGGCCGGGACGTCCAGCCCGCGCCAGGAGGCGGGCTTGGTGTACGCCGGGTGCTCCAGCAGCCCGTCGTGCTCGGGGGCGTGGCTCTCCTCGGTGAGGCTGGCGGCGTTGCCGATCACCCCGGGCAGCAGCCGCGCGACGGCCTCGGTGATGGCCAGGACCGCGACCTCGCCCCCGTTGAGGACGTAGTCGCCGAGGGAGACCTCCCGCACCCGGACCCGGGTGCGGTAGTGCTCCACGACGCGCGCGTCGATGCCCTCGTAGCGCCCGCAGGCGAACACCAGCCACGGCTCGGCGGCGAGCTCCACGGCGGCGCGCTGGGTGAAGACCTCGCCCACGGGCGAGGGGACGACCAGCACCGGCCCGCGCGGGTCGGCGTCCTCCGGGGGGTCGGCGAGGACGGCGTCCAGGGCCTCCCCCCAGGGCTCGGGCTTCATGAGCAGACCCGCTCCCCCGCCGTAGGGGGTGTCGTCGACGGTGCGGTGGCGGTCGTGGGTGTGCTCGCGCAGGTCGCGGACCCGCACGTCGAGCAGGCCCTGCGCCTGCGCCTTGCCGATGAGGGACAGCTGCAGCGGCTGCAGGTACTCCCCGAAGATCGTGACGACGTCGAGCCTCACTCCTCGGGCTCCCCGGGCAGCTCGACGAACAACCCGCCCGGCGGGCTGAGCACGACCTTCCCGCGCTTCACGTCCACCCGCGGGACGAGGGGGGTGACGAAGGGGACGAGGACCTCCCGCCCGTCGGTCCCGGTGACCACGAGGACGTCCTGCGCGCCCCCGGTGAGCAGGTCCTTGACCGTCCCCAGGGGGGTGCCCGTCGTGGTGACCGCCGCCAGGCCCTGGAGCTGGTGGGGGTACCAGGCGTCGTCGTCGGGGTCGGCCTCGTCGTCGAGGTCCACGACGAGGCGGGTGTTGCGCAGCCCCTCGACGGCCGTGCGGTCCTCGACCCCCTGGAAGGTGAGCAGCAGGGTCCCGTTGTGCCAGCGCGCCGTGGCGACCGTGAGCGGGCCGCGGTCGGGGTCGGTGCGCAGCACCGCGCCGGGGGCGAAGCGGGTGTCCGGGTCGTCGGTGCGGACCTCGACGGTCACCTCACCGCGAACGCCGTGGGGTCGCCCGACACGGGCGACGACGTACTCCACGTCAACTCTCCAAACGGTCGGGGAACGCAGGAGCGCCGGGGTCGCCGTGGCGACCCCGGCGCTCCCGGGAACTGCTGCTCAGCGCTTGTCCACGTCGACGAGGTCGACGCGGACCTGCTTGCCGCCGGGCAGCGCACCGATCACGGTGCGCAGGGCCTTGGCGGTGCGACCGGCCCGGCCGATGACCCGGCCGAGGTCGTCGGGGTGCACGCGGACTTCGAGCAGACCGCCGCGCCGCAACGTCTTCGACGTCACCTGCACGTCGTCCGGGTGCCCGACGATGCCGCGCACGAGGTGCTCGAGAGCGTCCGCGAGCACCGGGTCAGGACTCCGACGCCGGGGTCTCCGCCTCGGCGGGGGCCTCGGCCGGGGCCTCGACGGCCTTCGCCGCGCCGCCGCCGGGGATGCGCGGGGGCTTGGTGTTGGCGGTCGGGACGCGGTAGGTGCCCTCGGCGCCGGGCAGGCCCTTGAACTTCTGCCAGTCACCGGTGACCTTGAGCAGCGCGGCGACCTGCTCGGTCGGCTGCGCGCCGACGCCGAGCCAGTACTGCACGCGCTCGGACTTCACCTCGATGGTCGAGGGGTCGGTCATCGGGTTGTAGAGCCCGATCTCCTCGATCGAACGCCCGTCGCGCTTGTTGCGCGAGTCGGCGACGACGATGCGGTAGAACGGCGCGCGGATCTGGCCCATGCGCTTGAGGCGAATCTTGACAGCCACGGTGTGGGGTGTCTCCCGGTTCTGAGTGTTGAGCGAACCGCTCGGTGTGGGGACGCCGAGAGGTGCTGCTCGTGGACACGCGCGTCCCGGGTGAGAGGGTCCCTGGACGAACGAGTGCTCCAGCATTGTGCCAGAGGTCGACGACGACCCACGACACCGCTCCGGTCAGGGCAGCAGGCGCCCGCGCAGCACCACCCGCGGGCGGCGCAGCACGCCGAGGTCGGCCCGCGGGTCGCCGTCGAGGACGAGCAGGTCCGCGCTGGCGCCCTCCACCAGCCCCGGGTGCCCCAGCCACCTGCGGGCCGCCCAGCAGCCCGCGTCCAGCGCGGCGGTCACGGGCAGCCCCGCGGCGACGAGCTCGTGCAGCTCGTCCACGACCAGGCCGTGCGGCAGGACGCTGCCCGCGTCGGTGCCCGCGAACACCGCGACCCCGGACTCGTGCAGCGCGGCGACGGTCGCGTACCGGTGGGCGTGCAGGGACCTGACGTGCGCCGCGTAGGCGGGGAACTTCGCCTCCCCGCGCGCCGCGATGGAGGGGAAGGTGGCGATGTTCACCAGCGTCGGCACCACCGCGATCCCGGCGGCGGCCACCCGGGCGAGCACCTCCGGGCGCAGCCCCGTCCCGTGCTCGATGCCGTCGACCCCGGCGGCCAGCAGGTCCTCGACCCCGTCCTCGCCGAACTGGTGGACGGTCACCCGCGCTCCGGCCTCGTGGGCCGCGGCGACGCCGGCGGCGAGGACGTCGGCCGGCCAGCAGGGGGCGAGGTCGCCGGTGGAGCGGTCGATCCAGTCGCCGACGAGCTTCACCCACCCGTCGCCGCGGCGGGCCTCGACCCGCACGTGCTCGACGAGGTCCTCGGGCTCGATCTCGTGGGCCAGCCCGCGCAGGTAGCGGCGGGTGCGGGCCAGGTGCCGCCCGGCCCGCACGATGCGCGGCAGGTCCTCGCGGTCGTCGATCCAGCGGGTCTCCGAGGCCGACCCGGCGTCGCGCAGCAGCAGCGCCCCCGCGTCGCGGTCGGCGAGGGCCTGCGCCTCGCTCACCGCGTCCTCGACCCGCCCGTGCGCCCCGATGCCGACGTGGCAGTGGGCGTCGACGAGACCGGGCAGCACCCAGCCGGGCAGGGTCGTGGTGGAGGCCCCCGCGGGCCGGCTGAGGGTCAGCCGCCCGCCGACGACCCACGCCTGCCCCACGACCTCGTCGGGCCCCACCAGCAGGGGCCCGCTGAGGTGCAGGACGTCGGTCACCGGCGGGACCGGCTCACTTGCCGAGGAACTTGTCGAACCCCTTCGGCAGGTTCAGGTCGGCGGGGTCGAAGCCCTTCTCGGGGTCGGGCAGCCCGAACGCGGAGCCGGGCAGGGCGGCGGGCTTGGCGGCCGCGGCCTGCTCCTGCTGGGCGCGCTTGGCGGGGTTGCCGCTCTTGCCCTTCTTGCCCTTGGCCGCGGCGACGCGGGCCTTCTGCTTCTTGGAGGCCCCCCCGCCGCCCATGCCCGGCATCCCGGGGATGCCGGTGCCGCCGGCCATGCCGTTGCGCAGGGAGCGCATCATCTTCTGGGCCTGGCCGAAGCGCTCGAGCATGTCGTTGACGGCGGAGGTGCTCTGCCCGCAGCCGGCGGCGACGCGGGCGCGCCGGGAGCCGTTCATGATGCGCGGCTGGCGGCGCTCCAGCGGCGTCATCGAGCGGACCATCGCCTCGATGCGGTCGAACTCGCGCTCGTCGAAGGCGTCGAGCTGCTGACGCATCTGCGCCATGCCCGGCAGCATCCCCAGCATCTTCTTCAGCGAGCCCATGTTGCGCACGGCGTTGAGCTGCTGGAGGAAGTCGTCGAGGGTGAAGTCCTCGTCGGCGGCGAACTTCGCCGCCATCGCCTGCGCCTGGTCGGCGTCGAAGGCCTTCTCGGCCTGCTCGATGAGGCTGAGGACGTCCCCCATGTCCAGGATGCGCGAGGCCATCCGGTCGGGGTGGAATAGCTCGAAGTCGTCGAGCTTCTCGCCGGTGGAGGCGAACATCACCGGCTGGCCGGTGACCTGGCGCACCGACAGCGCGGCCCCGCCGCGCGCGTCGCCGTCGAGCTTGGTGAGGACCACGCCGTCGAAGCCGACGCCGTCGCGGAAGGCCTCCGCGGTGGCGACGGCGTCCTGGCCGACCATGGCGTCGAGGACGAAGAGGACCTCGTCGGGGGTGACCGCGGCCCGGATGTCGATGGCCTGCTGCATCATCTCGGCGTCCACGCCGGTGCGGCCGGCGGTGTCGACGACGACGACGTCGTAGTGGTGGTGGCGCGCGTGCTCCAGGCCCTGGCGGGCCACCGAGACGGGGTCGCCGACGCCGTTGCCGGGCTCGGGGGCGAAGACGTCGACCCCGGCGCGCTCGCCGGTGATCTGGAGCTGGTTGACCGCGTTGGGGCGCTGCAGGTCGCAGGCCACCAGCAGCGGCCGGTTGCCGTTCTGCTTCAGGTGGCGCCCGAGCTTGCCGGCCAGCGTCGTCTTGCCCGCGCCCTGGAGGCCGGCGAGCATGATCACCGTGGGCGGGTTCTTGGAGAACCGCAGCCGCCGGGTCTCCCCGCCGAGGATGGCGACGAGCTCCTCGTTGACGATCTTGACGACCTGCTGGGCGGGGTTGAGGTTCTGCTGCACCTCCGCGCCGGTGGCCCGCTCGCGGATGCGGGAGGTGAACTCCCGCACGACGGGCAGCGCGACGTCGGCGTCGAGCAGCGCCCGGCGGATCTCCCGCACGGTCGCGTCGACGTCGGCCTCGGTGAGCCGCCCCTTGCCGCGCAGGGACTTGAACGTGGCGGTGAGACGGTCGGAGAGCGTGGCGAACACGACCCCAGCCTATAGCCGCCCCACCGCCGCGGCCGCGTGCTAGCCCGGGACCTCCGCCGCGTCGGACAGCACCCGGATCGCCACGGCCACCCGCGGGGGCGACAACCGCTCCCCCGAAGCCTCCGCCAGGTAGAGCACGTCGACGGCCTGGGCGGCGTAGGTCGCCACGTGCGCGGAGCGGATGTCGATCCCCTCCTCCGCCAGCGCGCGGCCCAGCGCGTGCAGCAGCCCGGGCCGGTCCGCGGCCCGGACCTCCAGCACGGTGGCGCGCTCGGAGGCGCCGGGCAGGATGACAATGCGCGGGTGGGCGACCAGCGAGCGCACCCCGCCGGCGGGGCGGGGGGTCTGGGCGTCGCGCGCGGCGAGCCGCTCCAGCAGGGCGACGTCCCCGCCGACGATCCGCTCCAGGCCCTGGCGCAGCAGGACCGCCGAGGGCGGCTCCCCGCTGGGCGACTCCACCCACCAGGAGTCCACGGCCACCCCGTCCAGGGTGCGCACGAGCGCGGAGCGCACGAGGAAGCGGTGACCGGCCAGCAGCCCGGCGAGGTCGGCGAAGACCCCGGTGCGGTCGGGGGTGACGACGGTGACGACGAAGAACCCGTCGACCTCGCGGACGACGACGCGGCTCTCCCCGTCGGCGGCGACGGCGGCCGCGAGCGCCTGCTCGGCCTCGTCGAAGGGGGCCGGGCCGGGGGCCTGCTCCCCGGCGAGGCTCTTGCGGGCGCGGGCGACGAGGTCGTCGACGAGGCGGGCCCGCCACGGGGACCAGGCCGCGGGGCCGGCGGCGCGGGCGTCGGCCTCGGTGAGGGCCCGCAGCAGCTGCAGGGTCTCGGCCCGGCCCCCGACGGCGTCGACGAGGGCGGCCACGGTGCGGGGGTCGTCGGGGTCGCGGCGGGTGGCGAGGTCGACGAGGGTGAGGTGCTCGGCGACGAGCCGCTCCACGACGGCGGCGTCCTCGGCGTCCAGCCCGACGCGGTCGGCCACGGCCCGCGCCAGCGGCGCCCCGGTGCGGGCGTGGTCCTGGGCGCCGGGCAGCTTGCCGAGGTCGTGCAGCAGGGCGGCGAGCAGCAGCAGGTCCGGGCGCTCCACCTCGCGCAGGAACGGGTGGGCGCCGACGGCGGTCTCGATGAGGTGGCGGTCCACGGTCCAGCGGTGGACGGCGTTGCGCTGGGGGCGGTTGCGGATCGCGGTCCACTGCGGGATCCACCGCTCGACGAGCCCGACCATGTCCAGCGACTCCCAGACGGGGACCTGGGCCGGCCCGGCGGCGAGCAGCTCCAGCAGCGCCTCGCGCGCGGCGGGCGGCCACGGGACGGGCAGCGGGGGGCAGGTGGCGACGAGGTGCTCCAGCGTGACCGGGGAGAGCGGCAGCCCGACCCGCACGGCGGTCGCGGCGGCGCGCAGCGGCAGGACGGGGTCGTCGGCGGGGCTGACCCCGGCGCCGAGGACGACCTCCCCGTCGTGCTCGACGAGGCCGTGGCCCAGCGAGCGCAGCCGGGGCCGGCGGCCGGCGGCGCGGAAGCGGCGGGTGGGCATCGACTGCCGGGCGCGGCGGGTGGTGACGTCGACGGCGGCGGAGATGGTGCGCGCGGCCTGGGCGACGGCGGCCAGCAGGAGGTCGGCGTCGGCGTAGCCGCAGACGACGGCGGTGGCGTCCTGCTCGGGCAGGACCAGCCGGTCCCCGGGCCGCCCGGAGGAGGCCTGCAGGCCGTCGCGGACGTCGAGCAGGACGGTGTGGGCCTCGTCGACGGCGCCGTGGGGGCGGTCGGTGAGCCAGCTCGCGGCCAGCGCGCGCAGCGTGATGGCGTCCCGCAGCCCGCCGCGGGCCTCCTTGAGGTCGGGTTCGAGCAGGTAGGCGAGCTCGCCGAAGCGCGCGGCGCGCTCGGCGAGGGCGTCGAGGACCTGGGGCAGGCGCCGGCGGGCGCCGGCGCGCCAGTCGTCGAGGAGGTGCCCGCGGGTGCGGGCCACGAGCCCGCCGTCGCCGGCGACGACGCGCAGATCGAGCAGCCCGGTCCCGGCGGCGAGGTCCGCGGCGGCGACCTCGCGGCACTCCTTGGCCGTGCGCACCGAGTGGTCCAGGCGCAGCCCCTGGTCCCACAGCGGGTACCAGACGCGGTCGGCGAGCGCCGCGACGTCGTCGCGGGTCAGGCGCCGGCCGTCGTGCAGGAGGACGAGGTCGACGTCGCTGGCGGGACCGCAGTCGCCGCGGGCCAGCGAGCCCACGCAGGCCAGGGCGACCCCCGAGCCGTCCCCCAGCAGGTCCGGCGCCCCCGCCGCGAAGGGCGCCAGGGCGTCGTCCCACACGTCGCGCAGCCGGGACTCGACGAGCTCGACGAGCTCGGCGCGGCGGTGCGGGCCGGGGCGTCCGGCCCGCACCGCCAGCGCGAGTCGCTCGGTGCGCAGGTCCGCGCTCAGCGTCGGCCTGCCCGAGACGGGTTCACCAGGGGTCTCCTCGGGGTCGGGGTCAGAGCGCGTCGGGGCCGTGCTCGCCGGTGCGCACGCGCACGACGTCCTCGACGTGCTGGGTCCAGACCTTGCCGTCGCCGATCCGCCCGGTCTGGGCGCTCTTGACGACGACCTCGACGACGTCGGCGATGTCGACGTCGTCGACGAGGACCTCCACGCGGACCTTCGGCACGAGGTCCACGGTGTACTCGGCGCCGCGGTAGACCTCGGTGTGGCCGCGCTGGCGGCCGTAGCCGGAGGCCTCGGAGATCGTCAGGCCCTGGATGCCGTAGGACTCCAGCGCCGACTTCACGTCGTCGAGCTTGTGCGGCTTGATGATGGCGGTGAGCAGCTTCATGCGTTGACCTCCGAGGTTCCGGTGCTGGCGTGGCGGGCGTCGGTCGGCTTGGCGGGCGAGCCGACCACCCGGCCGCCGCCCCCGGTGAGGGTGCCCCAGTCGTAGCCGGACTCGGCGTGCACGACCTGGTCGATGCCGGCGACCTCGTCCTCCTCGTCGATGCGGAAGCCCATCGTCCTCTGGATGGCGGTGCCGATGACCCAGGTCACGACGAAGGAGAAGACCATGACGACCACGGCCGCGTAGAACTGGATCCACAGCTGGCCCAGTCCGCCGCCGTAGAGGAGGCCGTCCACGGCGGCCGGGGCGTCGGCGGTGGCGAAGAGGCCGACGGCCAGGGTGCCCCAGAGCCCACCGACGAGGTGGACGCCGACGACGTCGAGGGAGTCGTCGTAGCCGAGCTTGTACTTCAGGCCCACGGCCAGGGCGCAGAGGACACCGGCGATCACGCCGACGACGATCGAGGTGACCGGGTTCAGCGCGGAGCAGGCGGGGGTGATGGCGACGAGGCCGGCGACGGCGCCCGAGGCGCCGCCGAGGGAGGTGGCGTGCCCGTCGCGGATCTTCTCGGTGAGCAGCCAGCCCAGGACGGCGGCGCAGGTGGCGGCGAGGGTGTTGACCCAGGCGACCGCGGCGGTGCCGTTGGCGGCGGTCGCGGAGCCGGCGTTGAAGCCGAACCAGCCGAACCAGAGCAGCCCGGCGCCGAGCATGACCAGGGGCAGGTTGTGCGGGCGCATCGGCTCGCGGCCGAAGCCGCGGCGCTTGCCGAGGACGAGGGCGAGGGCGAGACCGGCGGCGCCGGCGTTGATGTGGATGGCGGTGCCGCCGGCGAAGTCGATGGCCCCGGCGCCGGCGATCCAGCCGCCGACCTCGGAGACGACGCCGTCGAAGGAGAACACCCAGTGCGCGACGGGGAAGTACACGACCGTCGCCCAGACGCCGGCGAAGACCATCCAGGCCCCGAACTTGGCGCGGTCGGCGATGGCCCCGGAGATGAGGGCGACGGCGATGATGGCGAAGACGGACTGGAAGGCCACGAAGGCCATGGCCGGCAGCGTGCCGACGAGGTTGTCGGCCCCGAGCAGGCCGGTGAGGCCGAAGTACTCGAAGGGGTTGCCGAGCAGCCCGCCGCCGACGTCGTCGCCGAAGGCCATCGAGAAGCCGTAGAGCACCCACAGGACCCCGATGAGGGCCATGGCGCCGAAGCTCATCATCATCATGTTCAGGACGCTCTTGGCGCGGACCATGCCGCCGTAGAAGAGCGCGAGTCCGGGGGTCATCAGCAGCACGAGGGCCGCTGAGGTGAGAACCCAGGCGGTGTCACCGGTGTCCATGGGCAGCGGAGCCTTCCACGAGGCCGGCGGGGCCGGCGGGGATCGGGGGACGGCCGCCGCGGAGGGGTCGCGAGCGGCGTGGAGCGGCGTGGAGCGGCTCCACCGTGGCGTTCCCCCGTTACGAACCCCGGCACGTCGTGTTTCACGCAGGTGACGGGGGCGGTGGGCGTGTGAACATCGCGTTACGCGAGGTCCGGCCGTCCCTCCCCGTCACCGCAGCGTGACCCGACGGTCACCGCGCCGCGTCAGGACAGCAGCGCGTCCACGAACGCCTCGGGGTCGAAGGGGGCGAGGTCGTCGGGGCCCTCCCCCAGCCCGATGAGCTTCACCGGCACGTCGAGGGAGCGCTGCACGGCGACGACGATCCCGCCCTTGGCCGTCCCGTCGAGCTTGGTCAGCACGATGCCCGTGACGTCGACGACCTCGGAGAAGACCGCGGCCTGGCGCAGCCCGTTCTGGCCGGTGGTGGCGTCCAGCACCAGCAGCACCTCGTCGACGGGTCCGTGGCGCTCCACGACCCGCTTGACCTTGCCGAGCTCGTCCATGAGGCCGACCTTGTTCTGCAGGCGGCCGGCGGTGTCGACGATCACGACGTCGACCTCGTCGTCGATGCCCTGCTTGACGGCGTCGAAGGCCACCGAGGCGGGGTCGGCGCCGTCCTTGTCCGAGCGCACGGTGGGGACCCCGACGCGGTCCCCCCAGGTGGCGAGCTGCTCGGCGGCCGCGGCGCGGAAGGTGTCGGCCGCGCCGAGGACGACGTCCTTGTCCTCGGCGACCAGCACGCGGGCGAGCTTGCCGACCGTGGTGGTCTTGCCGGTGCCGTTGACCCCCACGACCATGATCACGGCGGGGCGGTCGGCGTGCCGGGTGGTGCGCAGGGTGCGGTCGACGTCGGTGCCGACGGCCCTGAGCAGCTCCTCGCGCAGCATCTCCCGCAGCAGGGCGGGTTCGCGGGTGCCGAGGACCTTCACCCGCTCGCGCAGGGCGTCGACGATCTCGGTGGTGGGCCCGAAGCCGACGTCGGCGAGGAGCAGGGTCTCCTCGACCTCCTCCCACGTCGCCTCGTCGAGGGTGTCGCGCGAGAGCAGCGCGAGCAGGCCCTGCCCCAGGGCGGAGTTGGAGCGGGACAGGCGCTCGCGCAGCCGGACGAGGCGGCCCAGCGCGGGCGCGGGCCGCTCCACCAGCGGGCCCTCGGGCAGGTCGAGGACGTCCACCGCGCGCGAGGGGGAGTCGCGCGGGACCTCGGCGTCGTCACCCACCCCCGGCAGGGGGTCCTCCCCCGGGCCCGTCGCGGCGCGGGCGCCGGGGCGGGGCGGGAGGGAACCGCGGCGGCGACGCGGCCGCACGAGCCCCACGACGGCGCCGACCCCCGCGAGGGCGATGACGACGAGGAGGCCGATGATCAGTTCGACGGTGTCCACGAGCGTCGATCCTCCCAGACGCCGGGAGGCGGGCGGGTCGGCGCAGCCGGGTCAGCGGGCGCGGGCCGTGCGCCGTCCCTCGCCGCGGGAGCGGTGCTGGGCCTCCAGGCGCGCGGCGAGCTGCGCGGCGGCGCGGTCGCGGTGGTGGCGCACCACGGGCAGGGCGCGACCGGCCCAGGCGTCGACGCGCGCGATCAGCCGGCTGCCGCGCCGGCGCATCGCGGGCGCGGCGACGGTGAGCAGGACCACCGCGGCCAGCCCGACGGTGAGCACGAACGTCACGAGCAGGGTCGTCAGCACGGGAGCACCACCATCCGGTTCATCACGGGACCAGGCTGCCCCGCCCGCCCCGCCCGCACCACTCGGCGCGCGCACCGTTGCCGCCCCGTGACCGGATGCTCACCGCGGCGTCACCGTCGGTGCCTCAGGCCGGTTCGGGCTCCCGCAGCCGCTGGCTGACGACGGTGCTGATGCCGTCCCCGCGCATCGTCACCCCGTACAGCGCGTCGGCGATCTGCATGGTGCGCTTCTGGTGGGTGATGACGATGAGCTGGCTGGAGGCGCGCAGCTCCTCGAACAGGGTGATGAGCCGCGACAGGTTCGCGTCGTCCAGCGCGGCCTCGACCTCGTCGAGGACGTAGAAGGGGCTGGGGCGGGCCCGGAAGATCGACACCAGCATCGCGACCGCGGCCAGCGAGCGCTCCCCGCCGGACAGCAGCGAGAGCCGCTTGACCTTCTTGCCGGCCGGGCGGGCCTCGACCTCGATGCCGGTGGTGAGCATGTTCGCGGGGTCGGTGAGGACCAGGCGCCCCTCCCCGCCGGGGAAGAGGCGCGGGAAGACCTGCTCGTACTGCTCGGCCACCTCGGCGAACGCCTCGGAGAACACCCGCTCGACCCGCTCGTCGACCTCCTTGACGATGTCGAGCAGGTCCTTGCGCGAGCGGCGGAGGTCGTCGGACTGGGTGACGAGGAACTGGTGGCGCTCCTCCATCGCCGCGTACTCCTCCAGGGCCAGGGGGTTGACCTGGCCGAGCTGGGACAGCGCCCGTTCCGCGGCGCGGCGGCGCTTCTCCTGCTCGGCGCGCACGTAGGGGCGCGGTTCCGGCGGGCTCTGCGGCTCGGGGTCGCCCGGGGCCGGCGGCGAGGGCGGCACGAGCTGGTCGGGGCCGAACTCGGCGACGAGGACGTCGGGGTCGGTGCCGAGCTCCTCCAGGGAGCGCTGCCGCAGCTGGTCGACCTTCCACCGCTGCTGGGCGCGGGCCACCTCGTCGGCGTGGCGGGTGTCGCCGAGGCGCTGCTGCTCGGTCTTCAGCGCCTCCACGGTCCGGCGGGCGCCGGCGACCTCCTCGTCGAAGCCCGCCCGGGCGGCCTCGGCGGCCCGGCGCAGGGTCGCGGCCTGGGCCGCGGAGGTCTCCCACGCTGCGAGCGCGACCGCGGCCCCCTCGCGGACGCGGGTGGCCACGCGGACCTGCTCGGCCCGCCGGGCCCGGCGGGCGGCGGCGCGCTCGCGGGCGGCGAGCTCCTCCCGGGCCTGCCGCTGCAGGCCCTCGGCGCGCCCGGCGAGCGCGCGGGCGCGTTCCTCGGTGGTGCGCAGCGCGAGCCGGGCGTCGGTCTCGGTGCGGCCGAGGCCGCGGGCGACCTCGGCGAGGCGGTCGCGCTCGTCGGTGGAGACGTCGCCGTCCTCGGCGGGGGCGGCGGAGGCCACCTCGAACCGCTCGGTGAGGTCGGCGAGCTCGGCCCGGTCGGTCGCGAGCCGCTCGCCCACCTGGGTGCGGGTGGCCCGGAGCCGGTCCGCCTCGGCCGCCGCGGCGCGCACCGCGGAGCCGAGCTGGCCGAGCTGCTCGGCGACGGCGTTCATCCGGGCGTCGGAGTCGTGCAGGCGGTCCAGGGCCGCCTCGACCCGGTCGCTCGCCGCGGCCCGCTCGGCCTGGGCCTGCTGGAGGGCGAACTGGGCGCGCTGGGCGCGGTGCCCGGCCGCCGAGAGCGCGTCGGTGGCCTCGTCGACGGCCGCCTGCACCTGGAGAAGGCTGGGGGCCGAGCGCGACCCGCCGGCGGCGAGGTGGGTGCCGAGGAGGTCCCCGTCGCGGGTCACGGCCACGAGGTCCGGCCGCGTCCGCACCAGGTCCTGGGCGGCGGTGAGGTCCGCGACGACGACGACGTCGCCGAGCAGCCGGGCCACCGCCGGCTGCAGGTCCGCGGGGACGGTGACCAGGGACAGGGCCGCGCGCGCGCCGGGCGGGGCGTCGACGGCGGGCGCGGCGCCGGAGCCGGGGGCGGAGGTGAGGAGCATCCCGGCGCGGCCGGCGTCCTCGTCCTTGAGGTGGGCGATGGCCCGGCCCGCGTCGGCGGGGCCGGTGACCACGACGGCGTCGGCGGCGGTCCCCAGCGCGGCGGCCACGGCCTGCTCGTAGCCGTTCTCGACGCTGAGCAGGGCCGCGACCGAGCCGAGGACCCCGGAGAGCGCGGACCCGGCGGCCAGCAGGGCCCCGGCGCCGTCCTTGCGGTCCAGGCCGATCTCCAGGGCCTCCTTGCGCGCGGCCCAGGTGGCGCGTTCGCGCTCGGCGGCCTGCAGCTCGGCGCGGGCCGCCTCGTGGGCGGCCTCGGCGGTCTCCAGCTGGGCGGCCGCGGCCTCGTGCTCCGCGTCCAGGCCCTCCTCGCCCTCCTCGACCCCGGCGACCTGGGTCTCCAGGGCGGCGAACTCGGCCTGGGCGCGGGCGCGGCGCTGCTCGGCGTCGGCCAGCGCCCCCGAGAGCCGCTCCAGCTCGGCCTCCGCGGCCTCCACGCGGCTGGTGCGGGCCGCGACCTGCCCGCCCAGCCGGGCCAGGCCCTCGCGCCGGTCCGCGGCGGCGCGCAGGGCCGCCGCGACCCGCTGGTCCTCGGCGCGGGCGGCGCGGTCGGCCTCGGCGCGGGCGGCGAGGACCTCGTCGAGCGCGGCCCGGTGGGCGGCGACCTGCCCGGCGAGCTCGGCCTCCTCGGCCCGGACGCGGTCGGCGGCGGCCTGCAGCTCCTCGGGGTCGCGGCGGCCGGTCTGCTCGTCCGGTTCGCTCGCGAGCAGCCGCAGCCGTTCCGCGGCGAGGGCCTGCACCCCGCGCAGGCGCTCGGCCAGGGACTGCAGCCGGTGGTGGGTCTCCACGGCGCGGGCGAGGTCCGGGGCGGCGGCCGCGGCGGCGGCCTCGGCGTCGGCGAGGCGGCGGGCGGCCTCGGCGAGGTCCGCCTCGACCTGGACCTGGCGCGCCTTCAGCGCGGCCTCGTCGGCCTCGTCGCGCTGCAGGGAGCTGCTGGCCTGGACGACGTCGTCGGCGAGCAGCCGCAGCCGCGCGTCGCGCAGGTCGGCCTGGACGACCTGCGCGCGCCGGGCCACCTCGGCCTGGCGGCCCAGCGGTTTGAGCTGGCGGCGGATCTCGGTGACGAGGTCGGCGACGCGGGTGAGGTTGGCCTCCATCGCGTCGAGCTTGCGCAGCGCCTTCTCCTTGCGGCGGCGGTGCTTGAGGACCCCGGCGGCCTCCTCGATGAAGGCGCGGCGCTCCTCGGGCGAGGCGTGCAGGACGGCGTCGATCTGGCCCTGGCCGACGATGACGTGCATCTCGCGGCCGATGCCGGAGTCGGAGAGGAGTTCCTGCACGTCGAGCAGGCGGCAGTTCTGGCCGTTGATCGCGTACTCGGAGCCGCCGGTGCGGAACATCGTGCGGGTGATCGTCACCTCGGCGAACTCGATGGGCAGCGCGCCGTCGGTGTTGTCGATGGTGAGGCTGACCTCGGCCCGCCCGAGCGCGGAGCGCCCCTCCGGGCCGGTGGTGCCGGCGAAGATGACGTCCTCCATCTTGCCGCCGCGCAGGCTCTTGGCGCTGTGCTCCCCCATGACCCAGGTCAGGGCGTCCACGACGTTGGACTTGCCGGAACCGTTCGGGCCGACCACGCACGTGATCCCCGGCTGGAGCCGCAGCGTCGTCGCGGAGGCGAACGACTTGAACCCCTTGAGGGTGAGGGTCTTCAGGTGCACGGTGCAGGAGCCTAACTTCGAGGGCGCCGTGATCCGGGGAGGCGAGCCGGGCGGTTCCCGGCCACCGGCGCGCCGGCCGCCGTCGCCGTCGCCGTCGTCGCCGCGGTCATCACGACCCGGAATGACCGCCGGGGCGACACGCGACGTGCTCGATGCGTGACCGGGTACCGATGTAGAACGGGGGGACACCCCCGTGACCCGGAAGGACGTCCGTGCCGACCCGCCCCACCGGCGAGAACGCGGCGACCCGCCCCGCTCGTCCCCCCCGCCGCCCTCCGGCCGCCCGGCGCCTGCCCGCGCCGCGCGGCGCCGCCCCCGCCCCCGCCCCCGGGGCCGCGACCCCGAGCCAGGAGGTGCCGCCCCGGCTGCTGGTGACCATCGCGCTGCTCTGCGCGATCGGTCCCTTCGGCATCGACACCTACCTGCCGACGTTCCCCGACCTCGCCCGCGACCTGTCCACCAGCGCCGCCCGGGTCCAGCTCACCCTGACGACGTTCATGCTCGGCATGGCCGTCGGGCAGCTCGTCCTCGGGCCGCTCTCCGACCGCCTCGGGCGGCGCCGGCTGCTGCTGGCCGGCACCGCCGTCACGTTCCTGGCCGGGGTGGTCTGCGCCCTGTCCCCCTCGATCGGCGTCCTCGTCGCGGCCCGCCTGGTGCAGGGCCTGGCCGGGGCGGCGGGCATGGTCATCGGCCGCGCCGTCATCGCCGACCTCGCCACCGGGCGGACCGCGGCCCGGGCGTTCTCGACCCTCGGCGTCATCGGCGGGGTCGCCCCCGTCCTGGCTCCCGTGCTGGGCGGGCTGATCGCGGGCCACGGCGGCTGGCGCGGGATCTTCGGCGTCACGGCCCTGCTCGCGGCCGCGATGCTCGTCGCCGCCTGGTTCGTCCTGCCCGAGACCCTGCCCCGGGAGCGCCGCCACGCCGGCGGGCTGCGCGAGGTCGCCTCGACGGCGCGCGCGGTCCTGTCCCGGCGGCGCTACGTCGGCTACGTCGGGTGCCTCGTGCTCGTCTTCGCGACCGTCTTCGCCTACGTCTCGGCCTCGCCGTTCGTCCTGCAGAACGTGGTGGGGCTCTCCCCGCGGACCTACTCGGTGGTGTTCGCGACCAACGCCCTGGGGATCGTCGCCGCGGGCGCCGTCTCCAACCGCCTGCTGCGCCGCCGCACCCCCGCGCAGGTGCTCACCGCGGGCGTCGCCCTGCAGGTCGTCTGCGCCGCGGGGCTGTTCACCACCGTCGTCGCCCTCGACGCCTGGGCGCCCGCCGTGCTGGTCCTGCTGTGGTTCACGATGTTCAGCATCGGTCTCGTCTTCGGCAACGCCACGGCGCTCGCGGCCGACGAGGTGCGGTTCGCCTCCGGCACCGGTTCGGCGCTGCAGGGGGCGTTGCAGTTCACCGTCGGCGCGCTGGTCTCGTCGCTGGTGGGCCTGGCCGGTGAGCACTCGGCGGTGCCCATGGTCGCGGTGATGCTGGGGTGCTCGGGAGCGGCCGCGCTGGTGCTGGTCCTCGTCGCCCGGCCCCGCCGCACGCACCCCTGACCCGCCCCGGCGCCGCGCCGGCTCTGTCACCGGCCGGCGGGGCGCCGGGGCCTCAGGCGGCCGGCCCCGGTTCCTCGCGGGCGGCTTCCTCGCGGGCGGGTTCCTCGTGGGCGGGTCCGCCGGCCTCGTGGGTCCGCTGCTCGAACACCGGCATCGACCGCTGGAGCTTGTCGGCCAGCCGCCAGGCCTCGGCCCGGCTCAGGTGCAGCCCCATCTCGCGGTGGCTGCCGAGGCCGGAGTAGACGACCACCCCGGCGAGGTTGGGTTCGGACCCGTCGTCCTCGATGACGCTGAGGCAGAGCCAGGGCTTGATCCCGGGGCGGAAGTGGGCCAGGCGCATCGGCGGCACGTCCCGCTCCCCGGTGAGGTACGGGACGAGCATCCGCACGTAGGCGAGGTCGTAGACCTCGGTGCGCCCGTCGGCGCTCAGGATGACGTCGTTGCCGCGGATGGTCACGGCCTCTGCTGCGGTAGCCCCTAGCTGCACCCGACCTACTTCAGTACAGGCGGTGCGAGAACGCACCCCGAGAGGTGTCAGGCGTAGGTCGTCCCGCCCGTGACGCCGAAGAACTCCTCCAGGGTCGGGGAACCCGCCGCGGCCACCTCGGCCGCCAGCTCGGCCCCCACCCAGCGCCAGTGCCACGGTTCGGGGGCGTAGCCGGTGACGTCGGTCTTGCCCTCGGGGTAGCGCAGGAGGAACCCGAACCGCCCGCCGTGGGCCACCAGCCAGTCCGACTCCGGGGTCTGCCCGAAGCAGTTCCGCAGCAGGCAGCCGGGCCGGGTGCTGCCGCTGAAGTCGATGGCGAGGCCGGTCTGGTGCTCGCTGTGGCCGGGGCGGGCGGACACGCTCTCCGCGGTCTCCAGCCCGTCGCGCGACACCGCGGAGTCGTGCACCGCGCGCTGGTGCTCCAGGGACCGGAACCCGCTGGTCACGGTGAGGGACACCCCGTCGGCCGCGGCGGCCGCCAGCAGGGCCCGCAGGTCGTCGGCGACGACGGCCGCGACCTCCTTGCCGCCGACGGTGGCGAGCTCGGGGGCGTAGTCGAGGGGGTCGATCGGGTGCTGCTTGTTGACCACCACCCACGGACTGGCCGCGTCGGTCAGGGAGTGCCGCGGTCCCGGCGCGGTCGGGGGGACCGACGGGGCCGGCGTGGCCGCGGGGGCGGGCCCGCCGGCGGCGACGGGGTCCTGCACGGCGGGGTCGGCGCCCGCGGCCACGCGGGCCGGGTCGCTCCCCCCGAGGCGGGTGGCGAGGACCCCGGCCCCCGTCCCGGTCGCGACGAGGCCGACGAGCAGGGCCCGGCGGGCCACGACGGCCTCGTGGCCGTAGCGCCGGCGCCCGTCGGGGAGGACCTCCGGGGCGAAACGCGACCGCGCGCGTCCCGGCCGGGGCCCCGCTCCGCTGCTCATGGCCGCGATCCTCCCAGCCGGACGGGTGCGGCCCGGCCCGGCGCGCGGGGACGCACCCGGCCCGGGCCGGCGGGCACCCCCCGGGAACTCCGGAGGGTGATCGACCGCCTACGTCTGGTCAGTTCCCGGCCCCGCAAGGCCGCCCCGGCGGGGTCGGGGGCCGACCCCGGTCGAGGTCGTCCTCCGCGACGACGAGCGGGGCGCCCACCCGCGCCGGGCCCCGCCGGGCGCCACCGCCCCGCGCGGGGGCGGCACCGGCGAGGCGCGGGCCCCGCCGCTCCGGAGTTGCTTGTGAAACGTGTCAAAGTGCGGTTACGGTGAACCACCCCGATGGAGTGGAGCCCTTCATGACCGACCTCGCGTCGACCCGGGAGCGCGCCCTCGCCGCGCTCCGCGAACAGACCATCGAACTGCCCAGCTGGGCGTTCGGGAACTCCGGCACCCGCTTCAAGGTGTTCGGCACCCCCGGCACCCCCCGCGACCCCTTCGAGAAGATCAGCGACGCCGCCCAGGTGCACGCCTTCACCGGCGTCGCCCCGCGGGTCTCCCTGCACATCCCCTGGGACCTCGTCGACGACTACGAGAAGCTCGCCGCCCACGCTGCGGACTCCGGCGTGGCGATCGGGATGATCAACTCGAACCTGTTCCAGGACGACGCCTACAAGTTCGGCTCCCTCACCCACCCCGACGCGCAGGTCCGGGCGAAGGCCGTCGCCCACCACGCGCAGTGCGTCGACGTCATGCGCGCCACCGGGTCGAAGGAACTGAAGCTGTGGCTGCCCGACGGCACCAACTACCCCGGCCAGGACGACCTGCGCGACCGCCAGGAACGCCTCGCCGACTCCCTGCAGCAGATCTACGCCCTGCTCGACGAGGACCACCGCCTGGTCCTGGAGTACAAGTTCTTCGAGCCGGCGTTCTACCACACCGACATCCCCGACTGGGGCACCTCGCTGCTGCACTGCCTGGCCCTGGGCGAGCGCGCGAAGGTCGTCCTGGACACCGGCCACCACGCCCCGGGCACGAACATCGAGTTCATCGTCGTGCAGCTGCTGCGGGCGGGCCGGCTGGGAGCGTTCGACTTCAACTCCCGCTTCTACGCCGACGACGACCTCATGGCCGGGGCCGCGGACCCGTTCCAGCTCTTCCGGATCGTGTACGAGATCGTGCGCTCGAACGCGCTCGCCCCCCAGCCGTGGGACCCGGCGGGCAGCGGGGTGAACTTCATGCTCGACCAGTGCCACAACGTCGAGGAGAAGATCCCCGGGCAGATCCGCTCGGTCACCAACATCCAGCAGGCCACCGCCAAGGCCCTCCTCGTCGACCGCGAAGCGCTCACCGCGGCCCAGCGCGCGGGGGACGTCCTGGGTGCCAACGACGTCCTCATGGACGCGTACTCCACCGACGTCCGTCCCCTGCTCGCCGAACTGCGCGAGTCGATGGGCCTGGACCCCGACCCGATGGCCGCGTTCAAGGCGTCGGGCTACGCGGCACGGATCGCCGCCGAACGCGTCGGCGGCCGGCAGGCGGGGTGGGGAGCATGAGCACCACGGACCCCGGCAGCACGAACTCCGGCAGCACCGTCCGGGACCTCATCGCCCGCTCGAACGCGCTGGGCGCGGACCCGCGGTTCACCAACTACGCCGGCGGCAACACCTCCGCCAAGGGCACCGCGACCGACCCCGTGACGGGTGCGGACGTGGAGCTGCTGTGGGTCAAGGGTTCCGGCGGCGACCTCGGCACCCTCACCGAGCAGGACCTGGCCGTCCTGCGCCTGGACCGCGTCCGCGCCCTGCGCGAGGTCTACCTCGGCCCCGCTGGTGGTCTGGAGCGCGAGGACGAGATGGTCGCCGCGTTCGACTACTGCCTGCACGGCAGGGGCGGAGCCGCCCCCTCCATCGACACCGCCATGCACGCCCTCGTCGACGCCGCCCACGTGGACCACCTGCACCCCGACGCCGGCATCGCCATCGCCTGCGCCGCGGACGGGGAGAAGCTCACCGAGCAGGTCTACGGCGACAAGGTCGTCTGGGTGCCCTGGCGCCGCCCCGGGTTCCAGCTCGGCCTCGACATCGCCGCGATCAAGGACGCCAACCCGCAGGCGGTCGGCACGATCCTCGGCGGGCACGGCATCACCGCCTGGGGCGCCACCTCCGCGGAGGCGGAGGCGAACTCCCGCTGGATCATCGAGACCGCCGAGACGTTCCTGATGCGGAACTCCGCCGCCGAACCCTTCGGGCCGGTCCTGGACGGCTACGGCCCGCTCCCCCCGGAGGGCCGCCGCGCCCGCGCCGCGGCGCTGGCCCCGGTGATCCGCGGCCTCGCCTCGACCGACAAGCCGCAGGTCGGGCACTTCAGCGACACCGACGCGGTCCTGGACTTCCTCTCCCGCACCGAGCACCCGCGCCTGGCCGCGCTGGGCACCTCCTGCCCGGACCACTTCCTGCGCACCAAGGTGAAACCGCTGGTGCTGGACCTGCCCCCCACCGCCACGGTCGAGGACTCGATCGCGCGGCTGGAGGAGCTGCACACCGCCTACCGGGCGGACTACCAGGCCTACTACGACCGCCACGCGGACGAGGACTCCCCCGCGATCCGCGGCGCGGACCCGCTGATCGTCCTGGTCCCCGGCGTCGGGATGTTCTCCTACGGCAAGGACGCCCAGACCGCCCGCGTCGCCGGTGAGTTCTACGTCAACGCGATCAACGTCATGCGCGGCGCGGAGGGCGTCTCCACCTACGCCCCCATCGACGAGGCGGAGAAGTTCCGCATCGAGTACTGGGCCCTGGAGGAGGCCAAGCTGGCGCGGATGCCGAAGCCGAGACCGCTGGCCACCCGCATCGCCCTGGTCACCGGCGCCGCCTCGGGCATCGGCAAGGCCATCGCCACCCGCCTGGCCGCCGAAGGCGCCTGCGTCGTCATCGCCGACCTCGACCTGGCCAAGGCCCAGGCCGCCGCGGCCGAGATCGGGAACACCGACGTCGCGGTGGGCGTCGCCGCCGACGTCTCGAACCCCGAAGCGGTGAAGGCCGCGATCGACGAGGCCGTCCTCGCCTTCGGCGGGCTCGACCTCGTCGTCAACAACGCCGGCCTGTCGATCTCCAAGCCGCTGCTGGAGACCACCGAGCGCGACTGGGACCTGCAGCACGACGTCATGGCCAAGGGTTCCTTCCTCGTCGCCCAGGCCGCCGCGCGGGTCCTCATCGCCCAGGGCCTGGGCGGGGACATCGTCTACATCGCCTCGAAGAACTCCGTGTTCGCCGGCCCGAACAACATCGCCTACTCCGCGGTGAAGGCCGACCAGGCCCACCAGGTCCGGCTGCTGGCCGCCGAGCTCGGCGAGCACGGCATCAAGGTCAACGGCGTCAACCCCGACGGGGTGGTGCGCGGGTCGGGGATCTTCTCCGGCGGCTGGGGCGCGAAGCGCGCCGCGGTCTACGGGGTGCCGGAGGAGGAGCTGGGCGCCTACTACGCCCAGCGGACCCTGCTCAAGCGCGAGGTCCTGCCCGAGCACGTCGCCAACGCCGTCTTCGTCCTCACCGGCGGGGAGCTCTCCCACACCACCGGCCTGCACGTCCCCGTCGACGCCGGCGTCGCCGCCGCGTTCCTCCGATGACCCGCGAAGCGTAGGGAACACCGTGTCCGTCCACATCGCGGTGGACCTCGGAGCCTCCAGCGGGCGGGTGATGGCCGGCGCGGCCGCACCCGGCCGGCTGGAGCTCACCGAGCTGCACCGCTTCCCCAACGGGCCCGTCCCCCTCGCCGGGGGTCTGGTCACCGACGCCGTGGGCCTGTGGCAGCAGGTCCTCCACGGCCTGCGGGCCGTGGCCCGCGCCCACGGCGACGCCGCCACGGTGGCCGTCGACACGTGGGCGGTGGACTACGGCCTGCTGGCGGCCGACGGGACGCTGCTGGGGACCCCGCGCCACTACCGCGACCCGCGGACCGGCGGCGTGGCCGAGCGCGTCCTGGCCCGCGTCCCCGGCCCGGACCTCTACGCGCGCAACGGGCTGCAGCACCTGCCCTTCACCACGATCTACCAGCTGCTGGCGGAGGCGGACGGCCCGCTGCTCGCCGCGGCGTCCGACGTCCTCCTGCTGCCGGACCTCTTCGGGTTCTGGTTGTCCGGGGTCCGCGGGGCGGAGGCCACCAACGCCTCCACCACCGGGCTGGCCGACGTGGCGACCGGCCGCTGGGCCCCCGACCTCGCGGAGCTCGCGGGACTGCCCGCGGGGGTGCTCCCGCCCGTGCACGACCCGGGGGCCGTGCTCGGCGGTCTGCGTCCCGACGTCCTGGCCACCACCGGGCTCGGTGCCTCCACCCGCCTCGTGGCCGTCGGGTCCCACGACACCGCCTCGGCGGTGGTCGCGGTCCCGGCCGAGGACGAGGCCTTCGCCTACGTCGCCTGCGGCACCTGGGGCCTGGTGGGGGTGGAACTGGAGCGCCCGGTGCTGTCCGCGGAGTCGTTCGCGGCCAACTTCACCAACGAGCGCGGGGTCGACGACCGCATCCGCTACCTGCGCAACGTCATGGGGTTGTGGGTGCTGCAGCAGTGCGTGGCCGAGTGGTCCGCGGACGCCCCGGTGGACCTCGCCGACCTGCTCGCCGCCGCGGCCGCCCTCGGTCCGGGCGGCCCGCGCGTCGACATCGACGACCCGCGGTTCCTCGCCCCCGGCCCGATGGCCGGGCGGGTGCGCCGGGCCGTCGCGGAATCCGGTGGGCGGCCCCCGGCCGGGCCCGCCGAGGTGGCGCGGTGCGTCCTGGACAGCCTCGCCGACGCCTTCGCCCGCACGGTGGCCGACGCCGTGCGCCTCTCCGGTCACCCGGTCCGGGTGGTCCACCTCGTCGGCGGCGGCGCGCGCAACCGGCTGCTGTGCCAGCTGACGGCGAACGCCTGCGGGCTGCCCGTCGTCGCCGGACCGGTCGAGGCCACCGCCTTGGGCAACGTCCTCGTGCAGGCCCGCGCGGCCGGCGACCTGTCAGGATCGCTGGAGGGGCTGCGCGACCTGGTGCGCCGGACCAGCGACCTCACCACCCACCAGCCCGAACCCACCACCGCAGGAGCGCCGTGAAACGCCAGGTACCGAACGTCCGCGAGATCCTGGAGCTGGTGAGCTTCAAGAAGCCCGAGCTCAACGGGAGGAAGCGCCGGCTGGAGTCCGCGCTCACCATCGAGGACCTGCGCGCCATCGCCAAGCGCCGTACCCCCAAGGCCGCCTTCGACTACACCGACGGCTCCGCCGAGGGCGAGATCTCCCTCGCCCGCGCCCGCCAGGCCTTCGCCGACGTGGAGTTCCACCCCTCGATCCTGCGCGACGTGTCGAAGGTCGACACCTCGACCACGATCTTCGGCGGCCCCTCCTCGCTGCCCTTCGGCATCGCCCCCACCGGCTTCACCCGCCTCATGCAGACCGAGGGCGAGACCGCCGGGGCGGGCGCGGCCGGAGCCGCGGGCATCCCCTTCACCCTCTCCACCCTGGGCACCACCAGCATCGAGCACGTCAAGGCCGCCAACCCCACCGGGCGCAACTGGTTCCAGCTCTACGTCATGCGCCAGCGCGACATCTCCTACGGGCTGGTGGAGCGCGCCGCGGCGGCCGGGTTCGACACGCTGATGTTCACCGTGGACACCCCCATCGCCGGGGCCCGGCTGCGCGACAAGCGCAACGGCTTCTCCATCCCCCCGCAGCTGACCGCCTCCACCGTCCTGGACACCCTCGCCCGGCCGTGGTGGTGGTTCGACTTCCTCACCACCACCAAGCTGGAGTTCGCCTCCCTCACCGAGACCGGCGGCACCGTCGGCGAGCTCCTCGACTACGCGATGGACCCCTCCATCGACTACGACGACCTCGCCGAGATCCGCGCCCTGTGGCCGGGCAAGCTCGTGGTCAAGGGCGTCCAGAACGTCGCGGACTCCCGCAGGCTCGCCGACCTCGGCGTCGACGGGATCGTCCTGTCCAACCACGGCGGGCGGCAGCTGGACCGCGCCCCCATCCCCTTCCACCTGCTGCCCGAGGTGGTCCGCGAGGTCGGGCGCGACACCGAGATCGCCATCGACACCGGCATCATGAACGGCGCCGACGTCGTGGCCTCCATCGCCATGGGCGCCAGGTTCACCCTCGTCGGGCGCGCCTACCTCTACGGCCTCATGGCCGGCGGGCGCCAGGGCGTGGACCGCGCCATCGCGATCCTCGCCGACCAGGTCGTGCGGACCATGAAGCTGCTCGAGGTCGCCTCCCTGGAGGAGCTCACCCCCGCCCACGTCACCCAGCTCGAACGACTGGTCCCCCGCGCCCGCGGCTGACGGCCGCACCCCCGGGGGGGTGGGCCGGCGGTCCGCGGGCTCAGCGGCCGCCGGCCCGGCCCCCGTCCGCGGGCCGGGCCCGCTGGGGGTGGATCGTCTCCTGCCGGGCGAGCATCGCGACGAACTCCTCGATCCGGCGCCGGCGGGTCTCCTCGCGCTTCACCGACCCCAGCCGGTGGATCAGGGCGTAGCGGTTGGTCCGGGTGAGCACGTCGAACATCGCCCGGGCCGCGGGGTCGGCCGCGATCGCGGCGGCCAGCTCGGGCGGGACCTCGGCCTCGGACTGCGCCGCGTACGCCGCCTGCCACCTCCCGTCCGCCTGCGCGGCCTCCACCGCGGCCCGCCCCGCGGGCAGCAGCCGCCCCTCCGCCTCCAGCCGGGCCACGTTGGCGACGTTGCGCTGCGACCACGCGCTGCGCCGCCCCCGGGGGGTGTACCGGACCGAGGACGTCTGCTCGTCCCGCTTGCGGCCCTGCCCGTCGATCCAGCCCACGCACAGCGCCTCGTCGACGGCCTGCTGCCAGGTGAGGGAGGTGAGCGTGCCGCCCTTGCGGGTCAGGGCGAGCCACACCCCCGGGGAGCTCGCGTGGTGGGCCAGCAGCCACGCGCGCAGCTCCCCGGCGTCGGCGACGAGCAGTTCGTCCAGCTCCGCAGCGGCCACCCCCGCACGCTAGCCCCCGCTCACGACACCCCGAGGGCCTCCTTCAGCGGGTCGATCGCGAAGTAGAGCACGAACAGCGCGGCCACGACCCACAGGACCGGGTGCACCTGGCGGGCCTTGCCCTTGGCGACCTTGAGCACGACGAAGGCGATGAACCCGGCCCCGATGCCCGCGCTGATGGAGTAGGTGAACGGCATGAGGACGATGGTCAGGAAGGCCGGCAGGGCGATCTCGAGGTCGGCCCAGTCGATGCCCTTGACCTGGGTCATCATGAGGAAGCCCACCACGACCAGCGCCGGCGTCGCGGCCTCGTAGGGCACGATCGAGACGACCGGGGCCAGGAACGTCGCCAGCAGGAACGCGATCCCGGTGACGACGCTGGCCAGCCCGGTGCGGGCCCCCTCGCCGACACCGGTGGCGGACTCGATGAAGCTGGTGTTGCTCGACACCCCGCCCGCGCCGCCGGCGGCGGCGGCGATGGAGTCCACGACGAGGATGCGCCGCATGCGCGGAGGGTTGCCCTCGGCGTCGAGGAGGTCGCCCTCGGCCCCGATGGCCACGACCGTGCCCATGGTGTCGAAGAAGTCCGCGAGCAGGAGGGTGAACACCAGCAGCAGGACGCTGACGACGCCGATCGCCTGGAAGGACCCCAGCAGGGAGAACTGCCCGAGGGTGGAGAAGTCCGGCGCGGACACCCAGCTGTCGGGCAGGGCGGGGACGTTGAGGCCCCAGGCCCGCGGGTCCGCGACCTCCCCGTCGGCCCCGGTGCGCGGTCCCAGCTGCGCCACCGCCTCCACGACGACGGCCAGCGCCGTGGCGACCACGATCCCGATGAGGATCGAGCCCCGGACCCCGCGGGCCATGAGCACGATGGTCAGCAGCAGGCCGACCACGAAGACGAGGGTGGGCCAGCCGGCGAGGAAGCCGCCGATGCCGAGCTCCAGCGGGGTGCCGCTGCCGGAGCGGACGAAGCCGGCGTCGACGAGGCCGACGATGGTGATGAACAACCCGATGCCGACGCTGATGGCGATCTTCATCTGGGCCGGCACGGCGCGGAACACCGCCTCGCGCAGGCCGGTGAGCACCAGGACGAGGATGACGAGGCCCTCGATGACGACCAGGCCCATGGCGTCGGCCCAGGTCATCCCGGGCAGGCTCGCCACCCCGAAGGCCAGGAAGGCGTTGAGCCCCAGCCCGGTGGCCAGGGCCAGCGGGTAGTTGGCGACCACGCCCATGAGCAGCGTCACCACCCCCGCCACCAGGGCGGTGCCCGCGGCGACGGCCGCCAGGTCGGGGGCGTCCCCGCCCCCGAGGAAGCCGCCGGTGCCGTCGGGCTGGGTGCCGATGATCAGCGGGTTGAGCACGATGATGTAGGCCATCGTGAAGAAGGTCGCGAGACCGCCGCGGACCTCCCGTCCGACGGTGGACCCGCGGGCGCTGACCTCGAACCAGCGGTCGAGGGCGGACGGTGTGCTGGCGCGCGACATTCAGGACCTCTGGGTCTGGGGGGGTTGGACCGCGGGCGATCCTGCCAGAGCTCAGTGCACCGGGGCGACCGGCGAGATCACCACCTGACGCACCGGGGCGTGCACCCCCGCCCACGTCGAGGACAGCGCCTCGTGCAGCACCGCGCCGGCGGCGCCGAGGGCCCCGGCCTGCTCCCCCGCCTCCCCCAGGCGCACGGCGACCGGGTGGACCTCGCGGGTCATGGCCGTCCCCAGCCGGGCGGCCAGCGCCGCGCGCACCCGCTCCCCGCTGCGGCGCAGCCCCGCCCCGCCGAGCACCACCTCGCTGACGTCGAGGACGTTGACGACCCCGAGCACCACGCGGGCGACGTCGTCGGCGGCGGCGTCCAGCACCCGCGCCGCCTCGCGGTCCCCGGCTCCGGCGCGGGCGCCGAGCAGGTCGTGGTCGTCGAGGACGGTGCGCCCGGCCAGGCGCAGGCCCGCGGCCCGGGCGGTGCGCGAGCCCACCCGTTCGACGTAGCGGCGCACCACGGCCGCGGGGGCGGCGACCGCCTCAAGGCACCCCCGGGACCCGCACGGGCACCGCGGGCCGGCCGGGTCGACGACGACGTGCCCGATCTCGCCGGCGTTGCCGGAGTCCCCGCGCAGCACCTCGTCGCGCAGCACGACCCCACCGCCGATGCCCGCCCCGACGTGGACGTAGAGGAAGCTGCGGCCGGTGCGCGGTGAGCGCCAGAGGTCCCCGACCGCCGCGGCGGTGGCGTCGTTCTCCACCAGGACCGGCAGCCCGGTGGCCGCGGCCAGCAGGTCCGCGATCGCCACCCCGCGCCAGCCCGGCAGGTTGATCGCCGAGCTGCGCACGGGGCCGGTGAAGTCCAGCGGCCCCGGGACCGCCACCCCCACCCCGCGCACGGCCCCCTCGTCCGCGCCCCCGGCGCCCACGAGGCGGCGGACGAGGCCGGCGGCGTGGGCCACGACGAGCTCGACGGGGGCCAGCGGGTCCGGCAGCGGCTCCCGGTCGACCCCGACGACCACCCCGGACAGGTCCAGCAGGACGGCGTCGACGTGCTCGCGCTCGAACTGGACGCCGACGGCCAGGGCCGCGCCGGGTCGCACCGACAGCGCGGTCCGGGGTTTGCCCGCCCCCCGGCCGGCGCCGTCGCGCAGCAGGGCGACCCCCTCCTGGACCAGTCCGCGTTCGAGGAGGCGCCGGACGATGTTCGAGACCGTCTGCAGGGTCAGCCCCGTCGCCGCCGCCAGCTCCGTGCGGGAGGTCCCGGGGTGACGACGGATGCCGTCGAGCACCACCGCCTGGTTGTAGTCCCCCACCCAGGGCAGGTTCGTGCCACGTCGCACCGCGCCTCCTCGCGCTCGGCGACCCCTTTGGGATCGTTCTCAGAATCATGCTCCCGATCCGTTGACACGGTCAATCCACTGGATTTACTTTCCTCGGACGGAGCAGCGCACCGGAGCCCGACCGGCCGGCGCGACGCCCATCGGATCGGACACCGCCACGAGGGAGTGGGTTGTGCGTCGTCGTACCTTCCTGACAGCTACCGGCCTCGGCGCCGGGACCGTGCTCGGAACCGCCGCCTGCGGGGGCGATTCCCAGTCCGGGGACTCCGACAGCTCGGCGACCAAGGTCGCCTACCAGCAGTGGGGCTCCGGCACCGTGATGAAGGACTACCTCACCGGGGTGAAGTCGGCTTACGAGTCGGCGAACCCCGGCAAGACCATGGAACTCGTGCCGATCGTCGCCTCCGAGAACGACTACTACACCAAGCTCCAGCTGATGATGCGCTCGCCGCGCACCTCCCCGGACGTCGTGTACGAGGACACCTTCCTCATCAACTCCGACATCACCGCCGGGTACCTCCAGCCGCTCGACTCCTTCCTGGGGAACTGGGAGGAGTGGAACCAGTTCCAGGACGTCGCCAAGGGAGCCGCGAAGGCCGCCGACGGCAAGACGTACGGGGTTCCGGACGGCACCGACACCCGTGCCCTCTGGTACAACAAGGACCTGTTCACCCAGGCCGGCCTGTCCGCCGATTGGAAACCCGCCGGCTGGGACGACGTCCTGGCCGCCTGCCGGGAACTCAAGGGGAAGCTCCCGAACGTCACCCCGATCAACATCTACGCGGGCAAGGCGGCCGGCGAGGCGGCGTCGATGCAGGGTTTCGAGATGATCTTCTACGGAACCGGTACGACGCTCTACGACCCCGACCAAGACAAGTGGAACGTCGGCAGCCCGGAGTTCCGCGACGCCCTCACGTTCCTCAAGACGGTCTACGACGAGGGACTCGCGCCCGACCCGTCCATCGCCCTGGACGCCCAGGTGAGCACCCGGGTCCAGGAGGAGTTCCTCCCCGGCGGAACCCTGGCCGTGAACCTCGACGGGTCCTGGGTGTCGAGCACCTGGCTGGAGACCGGCGGGGCGCCGTGGCCGGAGTGGAACGACACCATGGGGCAGGCCCCGATGCCGACGCGGGACGGTTCGGACGGGGGCAGCATCAGCATGTCCGGCGGCTGGACGTGGGCCATGACCAAGAACGCCGCGAACGCCGACGACGCGTGGAAGGTCATCTCCACCCTGACCTCGTTCGAGAACAACCTCAGGTACAACATCAACGCCGCGGCCGTCGCCGTCCGCAAGGACGTCGCGACCGATCCCGAGTACACCGGGTCCAACCCCACGCTGGAGTTCTTCTCCGGCCTCGTCCCGGTGACGCAGTACCGGCCGCAGAACACCGACTACCCGCGCGTCTCCAGCGAGATCCAGGTGGCCATGGAAGCCGTCGTGACGGGCCAGGCCAGCGTCGAGGAAGCCGCGAACGCCTACGACGACGCGGTCAAGGGCATCGTCGGCGAGGACCGGACCGCGACGCTCTGACCCGTCGTCCCCAACAGGAAGGAGGGCCCGTGGCCACGCTCACCCGCCCCACGTCGGGAGCCCCGGACCGACCGGAACTCCGGCGCAGGACGCACCCGCTGTCGGTCGACATCGCCCGCGCCCTCCCGCTCACCCCGGCGATCGCGCTGCTGCTGGTGTTCCTCGCCGGCCCGATCCTGTGGTGCGTCTACGCCGCGTTCACGAACACGGCGCTCACCGGGGCCGGCTCGGGCGACACGCAGTTCGTGGGCCTGGACAACTTCCGGGCCGCGTTCGGCAGCGACACGTTCCGCAACTCCGTCGTCCTCACCCTGGTCTTCACGTTCCTCTCCGCCGTCGTCGGTCAGAACCTGCTCGGCCTGGGCCTGGCCCTGCTCCAGAAGCGCTCGGCGAAGCTCGTGCGCACCCTGGTGGGCGTCACCGTCATCGGCGCCTGGGTCATCCCCGAGGTCGTGGCCGGGTACCTCTGGTACGCGTTCCTGGCCGAGGACGGGACGCTGAACGAGATCATCGGCGTGCTGGGGCTGGGGCAGAACTGGCTCTACACGCTGCCGATCATCGCGGTGTCGCTGGCCAACGTCTGGCGCGGGACCGCGTTCTCCATGCTCGTCTACAACGCCGCCCTCTCCGAGATCCCGCAGGAGATCGAGGAGGCCGCCGAGATGGACGGGGCCACCGGCTGGCGGCGGCTGCGCTTCGTCACCGTCCCGATGATCAAGCGCACCGTGACCACCAACCTCATGCTCATCACGCTGCAGACGCTGTCGGTCTTCGGCCTCATCTACACGATGACCCGCGGCGGGCCCGGCACCAAGAGCCAGACGCTGCCGCTGTACATGTACGAACAGGCCTTCTCCTTCAGCCAGATCGGCTACGGCACCGCCATCGCCCTCGTCCTGCTCGCGGTCGGCGGGGTCTTCTCCATCGTCTACATGCGCCTGCTGCGCGAGGACTGACGCCCATGACCACCGAGACCCCCACCCCCGCGATCGCCACGACGAAGCTCTCCGTCGCGCACAAGGCGGTCGGCCCCCGCACCTGGGTCGCCGGGGCCGCCGCCAACCTCGTCACCGGCGTCCTCGGGATCCTGTTCCTGATCCCCCTGCTGTGGGTGGTGTTCGCGGCCTTCGACGCCGACGCCGGCCTGAAGCTGGAGTGGCCGGGGTCGGACCTCAGCCTGGACAACTTCCGGGCCGTGCTGACCCCGGAGACGACCTACCGCCCCATGTGGAACGGCCTCGTTCTGTGCGTCGGCTCCACCGCCATCGCCATCGTCGTCGCGACGCTGGCCGCCTACCCGCTGTCCCGCTTCGAGACCCGCTACAAGCGCCCGTTCCTGCTGACCATCCTGTTCTCGACCGGTCTGCCGATCACGGCGATCATGGTCCCGGTCTACGGGTTGTTCGTGCAGCTGAACCTCGTCGACACCATCAGCGGCACGGTGGCGTTCATGGCGACGACCGCGCTACCCATGTCGATCTTCCTCATGAAGAACTTCATGGACGGCGTCCCCCTCACCCTCGAGGAGGCCGCCTGGACCGACGGCGCGACGTCGATGCAGACGCTGCGCCACATCGTGCTGCCGCTCATGTGGCCCGGGATGTCGGTGGTGATGATCTTCACGTTCATCGGGATGTGGGGGAACTTCTTCATCCCCTTCATCCTGCTGCTCTCCCCCGACCGGCTGCCGGCCTCGGTGAGCATCTTCACCTTCTTCGGCCAGTACGGCTCGGTGCAGTGGGGCCAGCTCGCGGCCTACTCGATCCTCTACACCCTGCCCGTGGTCCTCCTCTACGTGCTGCTCTCGCGGCGCCTGGGCGGGGCGTTCAACTTCGGCGGCGCCCTCAAGGGCTGAGGCCCGCCGCGGCGTCACCAGTGCGGCGAGCGCGGGACCGGCTGGCAGACCGGGCAGGAGAACGAGGAACGGTTCATGAACGCGTCGCGGCGCACGAGGGCCCCGCACCGCGGGCACGGCCGGCCCTCCTGCCCGTACACGGCCAGGGACCGGTCGAAGTACCCGCTGGCCCCGTTCACGTTGACGTAGAGGGAGTCGAAGCTCGTGCCGCCCGCGTCCAGCGCGGCCGTCATCACCTCGCGCAGCCCCGCCAGCAGCGCCGCGGCCTGCGCAGGGGTCACCGAACGGGTCGGGCGGGCGTAGTGCAGCTTCGCCCGCCACAGCGCCTCGTCGGCGTAGATGTTCCCCACCCCCGACACCAGGGTCTGGTCCAGCAGGGCGCGCTTGAGCCCCGTCGTCCGCTCGCGCAGGCGCCGCGCGAAGACCGCGTCGTCGAAGGCGGGGTCGAGGGGGTCGCGGGCGATGTGCGCGACGGGGGCGGGCATGGACCCCGACCACGACCCGTCGGGGGTCTCGCCCAGTCCCCCGGGCCCGCCGTCGGGGGTCGCGACCAGCGGCACGACGGCGATCCCGCCGAAGGTCCGCTGGTCCACGAAGCGCAGGTCCTCGCCGCCGTCGTCGAAGGTCCACACCGCCCGCAGGTGCTTCTCCTCCGGCGCGTCGGCGGCCTCCACGAGCAGCTGCCCGCTCATCCCCAGGTGCACGACCATCGCCTCCTCGGCCCGGCCGTCGGGGGTGGCCAGCGGCAGCCAGAGGTACTTCCCGCGCCGCACGGCGTCGGCGACGACGAGGCCCCGGGTGCGGGCCCCGGCGTCGTCGGGACCCGCCACGTGGCGGCGGGTCACCCGCGGGTGCAGGAACCGGGCGGAGGACACCGTCCGGCCCACCACCCAGCGGGCCACCCCGCGGCGGACGACCTCGACCTCGGGCAGCTCCGGCACGGGATCAGCGCGAGGAACGCACGGCCGCGGCCGCGGTGGCCTCGCGCAGCGCCTCGACGGCGGCCGCGGCGGCCTTCTGCTCGGCCTCCTTCTTGCTGCGGCCCTCGCCGTGGCCCAGGACCGTCCCGCCGACCACGGCGTCGGCGGTGAAGTTCTTGGCGTGGTCGGGACCGGAGTCCGTGATCGCGTAGGAGGGCACCCCGAGCCCCTCGGAGGCGGTGAGCTCCTGCAGCGCGGTCTTCCAGTCCGTCCCGGCCCCGAGGCGCTCGGAGGAGTCCATCAGGGGCGAGGTGAGGCGCAGGACGAACTCCCGGGCCCCGTCCATCCCCACGGAGAGGAACGCCGCCCCGATGACGGCCTCCATGGTGTCGGCCAGGATGGAGGACTTGTCCCGCCCGCCGGTGCCGAGCTCCCCCTTGCCCAGGCGCACGTGGGCCCCCAGGTCCAGGCCGCGGGCGATGTCGGCCAGCGCGCGGGAGTTCACCACCGCGGCCCGCAGCTTGGCCAGCCGGCCCTCGGAGACGTCCTCGAAGCGGGTGTACAGCTCGTGGGTCACCACGAGCCCCAGCACGGAGTCGCCGAGGAACTCCAGCCGCTCGTTGGTGGGCAGCCCGCCCTGCTCGTAGGCGTACGAGCGGTGCGTCAGGGCCAGTTCCAGCAACCCGGCGTCGATCTCCACGCCCAGAGCAGCGTTCAGCCGGGCGGCGTCACCGACGCCGCCCGGCTGGACTGCGGGCGCCTGCTGAGCGGTCAGCTCAGAGGTCCTTGACCTTGCGGCCCTTGTACTCCAGGTACAGCGGGGTGCCGGCGGAGTCGGTGACGACCCGCGCGGTGTGGGGGCGCGAGTACGCGACCTGGCCGCGGACGGTGCTGGTGACCAGGGTCTCCTCAGCCGCCTTCCACTGCGAACGGCGCGAACGCGTGTTGCTGCGGGACATCTTCCGCTTCGGGACGGCCACGATCAGCTCTTCTCTCTGGTTCCGGACGGGGAGTCGTCACTGCTCTCGAGCAGGGACTGCAAGGCGGCCCACCGGGGGTCCGCCGGTTCTTCGGAGGGCGGCGCCTGCTCGGAGACGCCGATCTCGTAGTCCTGCTGGCAGGGGCCGTCGCACGTGGGCTGGAACGGCAGTTCCAGCACGACGGCGTCACGGACCGCGGGTTCGAGGTCGACGAGCTCGCCCTGGGCGACCTCACGGATCTCGTCCTCGTCGTCCGCCAGTTCCACGGGCGTCTTGCCCGGGTAGGCGAACAGCTCCTGCAGGGTGACCTCGAGGTCCTGGGTCACCTCGGTGAGGCACCGCCCGCACTCCCCGACGGCGGTGCCGCGGACGGTGCCCGAGACGAGCACACCCTCCATGACGGCTTCCATCCGCAGGTCGAGCTCGAGGTCGGCCCCCTCGGGGACGCCGATGACGGCGATCCCGAGCTCCGCCGGTGCCGGCACGGTGCGCTTGAGGGTGCGCATCGTCCCCGGTCGACGGCCCAGGTCGTGCGTGGAGATCACGAGGGGGGCGTTGGGGTCCAACTGGCCTTCGTGCACCTTGCCCTTGGTCACGTCCACACCTCCGTTCCTGGTCGATCGAGACACCACGCGGCCTCGTCGCTGGTGGGTGAACCACACGCGCCGAGGCCGTCCCCCAGGATAGCCGAGGGGGAGCCGTACGGCCCAATCGTCACGAGCGGGAGGTCTCGCCCCGCTCGGCCTTGTGCGCGCCCGCCGCGACGGGGGCCGGCTCGGCGGCCTCGGCCACCTCGGTGACCGTCGCGGCGCCCTCGTCCTCGCCGCCGCGCACCTTCAGCCGGTCCCGGCCGCGGTGCGCCTGCTGCTGGAGCCGGTCCAGCTCCTCCTCGAAGTCGGAGAGCTTGCGGTCCACCCAGGCGTCGGCGTCCACGCGCAGGCGCTTCGCCTCGTCCCGCGCGGCGAGCACGATGCTCTCGGCCCGCTCGCGCGCCGCCCGCGTCACCGCCTGGGCGTCGACGAGCTCCTCGGCCCGCTCCCGGGCTCGGGCGAGGACCTCGTCGGCCTCCGCCTGCGCCGCGGCGAGGACCTCGTCGCGCTGGGCCAGGACGTCACCGGCCTGCTGGACCTCCGCCGGCAGCAGCCGGCGCACCTCCGAGACCAGGCTGAGCAACTGCTCGCGGTCGACCACCACCGACGAGGACAGCGGGACACCGCGCGCCCCCGACACGAGCGCGGCGAGCTCGCCGAGCTTCTCGTGCACCTCCACAGCCACTGCCTTCCCTCGTTCCCGCGTCGTGCTCGCGCCCGGGTTCAGGCCCCGGGCGCGTCCGCATTCTCCCCCAGCCGCGACACCAGGGCGGCACGCACCGCCGGGGGGACCAGGGCCGAGACGTCCCCGCCGTGGCGGGCGACCTCCTTCACCAGCGAGGAGGAGACGTGCTCGAAGCGGGGGTCGCCGACGAGGAACACCGTCTCCACGCCGGCCAGGTGCCGGTTCATCAGGGCCATCGGCAGCTCGTAGGCGTAGTCGGTGCCCCCGCGCAGGCCCTTGACCACGACCCCCGCCCCCAGCCGCCGGCAGTGGTCGACGAGCAGCCCGTCGGCGAACTCCTCGACGACGACGCGCTCGGCGCGCGGGTCACCGCTGCCCTCCAGGGCCGCGCGCACCAGCCCGACGCGCTCGGGGCCGGTGAGGAGACCGCGCTTGGCCGGGTTGACCGCGACCCCCACGTGCACGACGTCGAACATCCCCGCCGCCCGCAGCAGCACGTCGAGGTGCCCCAGGGTCACGGGGTCGAAGCTGCCCGGGCACACGCACCGGCGGGTTCCCAGGGGCTCAGGCACGGACGCAGACGCTAACAGCGCGCCGTCCACACGCTCGTCTCGCCGTAGCGGCGCTCGCGCACGTCGGTGAACCCCTCCGGCCAGCGCGGCGCGGCGGTGCGGGAGGACCGCTCGACCACGACCGTCGCCCCCGGCGCCAGCAGCGGGACGAGGTCGGCGAGCAGCGCGTCGACCTCCTCGGGGGCCACGGCGTAGGGCGGGTCGACCAGCACGAGGTCCCACCCGCCCTCCACCGCCGCGGCCGCGGAGGCGACGAACCGCTCCACCCGCTCGGGCACCACCCGCACCCCCGGCAGGCCCACGGCCTCGGCGTTGGCGCGCGCCGTCCGCGCCGCGGGGCGGGCGGCCTCGACGAGGACGACCCGCACCGCACCGCGGCTGGCCGCCTCCAGCCCCAGCGCGCCGGACCCGGCGTACAGGTCGAGCACCCAGGCCCCCTCGAGCGCACCGGCGGCGTCGAGGGCGGAGAACAGCGCCTCGCGCACCCGGTCGCTGGTGGGGCGGGTCGTCTCCCCCGGCGGCACCTTGAGCCGCCGTCCGCCGGCACGGCCGGAGATGATGCGCGTCACGGGGTGCTCCTCACGAGATCTTGCGCGCGCGGTGCGCGGCGTAGGCCCAGCCGATCCCCACGGCCGCGAGGGTCGCGACGAGCTGGCCGAGCAGCAGCCAGTCGTGGGCCCCCCGCGCCAGCACGGCGAGCAGGATCGGCGCGCTGACCAGGACGGCGAGGTCGGGCCCCGTCGTGGTGGCCGCGGCCGCCCCCGGCGGCAGCCCGCCCATGGCGGTGGCGATGACCGGGCCGGACAGGTCCGGGTCGGGACGGACGGCGCCGCGCAGGCCCGCGGCGGCGAACCCCGGCCCGGCCAGCGCCCCCAGCAGCGCCCACGACCACCACGCCGTGCCCGGGGACCCCCCGTGCAGCAGGCCGGAGGCGGTGACGGTGAGCGGCACCGCGAGCGCGCCCCACGCGGAGCAGAGCACGGCGACCGGGACCCAGCGGACCAGCACGACCCCGGTCGCGGAGATCGGCAGCGTCCGGGCGGCGGCGGGCACCAGGGCCAGCCCGCGGGCCGGTTCGGACAGCGTGGTCGCGGCGGCGTAGCCGGCCAGCCACAGCAGCAGCGCGCCCACCGCGCGGTGCGCGGAGGTCCCCGAGGCCAGGACGAAGGGCACCAGGGCCAGGACGCCGGCGGTGACGAGCCGGCGCGGCTGGCGGCGCAGCAGGACGACGTCGGCGGCGAGGACCGCGCGGACCGGCCCGCCGGCCCGGGTGAACCGGGCCCGGCGGCGGCGCCGCGCCCCGGAGTCCGCCGACAGCGCCCGCCCCATCTCGCGGACGTCGAACTGCAGCACCGAGGAGGTCAGCCGCTCCAGCCGGGACGCCCCGCGCCGCAACGAGGGCGAGGGGATCTCCCCCACGCGCGACCAGGCGGGCCGCCCGACCGCGGCGAGGACGACCAGGGCGGCCGTCCCGACGACGACGGCGGGCACGAGGACCGCGCTCGGGTGCACGGCGTCGACGCGGATCCCGACGACCGCCGAGCCCGCGAGGGCGAGCACCAGCCCCACCCCGACCCCGTCCAGGACCCGCCCGACCCGCAGCAGCGCCTCGACCCCCGCCCCTACGGCCGGGCGCACGACGAGGGCGTACCCCGCGGCCGCCGTCCCGGCGCCGACGGCGAACCCCCCGAGGAGGCCGCCGGCGACGGTGGCGCCGCTGAGGTCGCCGCTCACCCCGAAGGCGACCGAGGAGGTCCACGCCGTGAACAGCCCGCCCGTGAGCGCCGTGCCCAGCGCGCGGTTGCGCACCACGGGCCGCAGCAGGTCCGCGCGGGGCACCGGCAGCGGGGTCCACCACGTCGTCGGGGCGGTGGGCAGGCTCACCGGCCCCAGCCGGCACCACGCCGCGAGGCCGAAGGCGATGACGCTGCAGGAGAGCCCGACGGCGAGGACGACGGCGGAGGTCTGCGGCACCCAGCCCGGTCCCTCGCCGCTGCGGGCCAGCCCGCTGCGCAGGGCCTCGCGCAGGGACCCGCTGCCGCCGAGCAGGAGCAGGAACGCGATCCCCACCTGCAGCAGCGTCGTGTAGGTGTCGGTGAGGGTGGCGCGCAGACCGCGGGCCGCCTTGGAGGGGGCGGCCTCGTCGAGCAGCTCCCGGCGGGTGGGGTGGGGCTGGTCGGCGAGCGGCCCCACCAGGAGCGGGGCGTCCGGCCGGGATCCCGCGGCGGGTCCGGTCATCGGACGGGGTCGCTGACGATCCGGGCGGCCTCGTCGGCGTCGACCACGCGGCACACCGGCGCCACCTCGGGGTCGTCCACGACGACGGCGCGGGTGGCCAGCGCGCGCAGCAGGACGACGTCGTGGGTGGCCAGGACCAGCGCCGTCCCGGCGTCGCGCTCGGCGACGAGGCGTTCGGCCAGCGCCTCGCGCCCGGTCGGGTCGAGCCGCTGCTCGGGTTCGTCGAGCAGCAGGACCGCGCGGGGGCGGACGAGGGCGGCGGCCAGCAGCAGGCGGCGCTTCTGCCCGCTGGAGAGGGACCCGGGCAGCTGGTCGGCGGCCCCGGTGAGCCGTTGCGCCTCGAGCTCGGCGTCGACGACCCCGACGACGTCGCGGACCCCGTGCCCGCGGGCGACGAGCTCGAGGTGCTCGGCGACGGAGAGCTCGGCGAACCAGGCGTCCTCGTCGAAGACGGAGGCGACCTCGCGGCGGAACTGCGCGGACCGCTCGTCGACGGCCCGGCCGCGCAGGGTCACCGTGCCGCCCAGGGGCTGCAGCAGCCCGGCGACGGCGCGCAGCACGGTGGACTTGCCCGCGCCGTTGGCCCCGACCAGGCACAGCGCCTCCCCCGCCGCGACGTCGACGGTCACCGGGGCGCAGACGGGCCGGCCGTAGCCGACCCGCAGGTCCTCCAGCGCCAGCACGACGTCGCGGGCCGGGCGGGCCCTCCCCCGGCTCACGCGCGCTCCAGGAAGGCCTCGGTGTCGCCGCTGACCCGGGCCGCGACGGCCGCGGCGAGGGGGCGGTGGGCGGAGAGGTCGGGATCGGCGGCGACGAGGGTCACCGCGGCGGCGCGGGCGTGGGCCACGAGCTCGGCGTCGCGCAGGACCCCGAGCAGCTGCAGGGAGCTGCGCTCCCCCGACTGCGCGGCCCCGAGCACGTCGCCCTCGCGGCGCTGCTCGAGGTCGAGGCGGGCCAGCTCGAAGCCGTCCCGGGTCCGGGCCAGGGCCGCGAGCCGCTGCCCGGCGGGGGACCCCTCCGAGGCCCCGGACAGCAGCAGGCAGGTGCCGGGCAGCCCACCGCGCCCGATCCGCCCGCGCAGCTGGTGCAGCTGGGAGATGCCGAAGCGGTCGGCGTCGACGACGACCATGACGCTGGCGTTGGGCACGTCGACGCCGACCTCGACGACGGTGGTGGCCACGACGACGTCGACCTCGCCGGCGGCGAACCGGCTCATGACGTCGTCCTTCTCGGCCGGGGGGAGGCGGCCGTGCAGGACCTCGGTGCGCAGCCCGGCGGTGGCGGGGTGGGTGCGGACCACCTCGACGACCTGGCTGACGGCGGCTGCGGGCCGCGGCTTCGGCCTGCCCGGCTTCCCGCCGCGCGGGCGCGGTTCCTCGAAGAGGGCGTCGTCGGGTGCCGGTTCCTCCCCGGGCCCGTCCTCGGGGGGCGTGCCGTCCTCACCGCCCTCGTCGTCGGTGTCGATGCGCGCGCAGACGACGTAGGACTGCCGCCCCAGCGCGGCCTCCTCGGCGATGCGCTGCCAGGTGCGGTCGATCCAGGCGGGGCGGTCCTGGGGGACGACGACGGTCTGCACGTCGGCGCGCCCGGGCGGGAGCTCGGTGAGCACCGAGGTCTCCAGGTCGCCGAAGAGGGTCATGGCGACGGTGCGCGGGATCGGGGTGGCCGTCATCACCAGCAGGTGCGGGATGCCGTTGCCCTTGGCGCGCAGCGCGTCGCGCTGCTCGACGCCGAAGCGGTGCTGCTCGTCGACGACGACGAACCCGAGGTCGGCGAACTGCACGTGCTCCTGCAGCAGGGCGTGGGTCCCGATGACGATCCCGGCCTCCCCGCTCGCCGCGGCCAGCAGGGCCGCGCGGCGGGCGGGCGCGCCCATCGAGCCGGTGAGCAGGACGACCTTCGTGGCCCGCTCGTGCGCCCCGAACGTCCCGGCGCCGGCGAGGTCGCCGAGCATCGCGGTGATCGAGCGCAGGTGCTGGGCGGCGAGGACCTCGGTGGGGGCCAGCAGCGCGGCCTGCCCCCCGCCGTCGACGACGGTCAGCATGGCCCGCAGCGCGACGAGGGTCTTGCCGGAGCCGACGTCGCCCTGCAGGAGGCGCTGCATGGGGTGCGGGCGGGCGAGGTCGGCGGCGATCTCCTCGCCCACGGCGCGCTGGGAGCCGGTGAGCGGGAACGGCAACCGCTGGTCGAAGGCCGCGGCGATCCCGTCCGGGGAGGCGGTGCGGGCGACGGCGCGCTGGCGGGCGGTGGAGGCCCGGCGCAGCGCCAGCGCGGTCTGCAGGACGAACGCCTCCTCGTAGCGCAGCCGGTGCCGGCCGGCTTCCAGCTCGGCCTCGTCGCGGGGGGCGTGCACGGCGCGCAGGGCCGCGAGGGGGTCGAGGAGGTCCGCGCCGGCGACGACCTCGGCGGGCAGGAACTCCGGCAGCTGCCCCTCGAGGCCGTCGAGGAGCTGCGCGACGCTCTGGCGGACCAGCCAGTTCGGCGCGGCCTTGGAGGCGGGGTAGAGCGGGATGGGCCGGTTGACGGCGTCCACGCCGTCCTCGGGGTCCTCCAGCGTCTCGTAGTCGGGGTGCGACAGCTGCCAGACGTCCTGGAACTTGCTCACCTTCCCCGAGGCCAGGACCAGCGCACCGGGGACGAGGTCGGCCTTCTGGTGGGCGAACTGGCCGGCGAACTTGGCGAAGAAGGTCATGGTGAGGGTGTCGCGGCCGTCGCCGAGGGTCACCACGAGGCGGACGCCGTCCTTGGCGCGCATGCGCTGGGGCTCCCCGTACTTCACGACCTGGGCCAGGATCGTGGCGTTCTCGCCCTCGACGAGGTCGCGGATGGGGGTGAGCGTGCCGCGGTCGGCGTAGCGGCGCGGCAGGTGCCACAGCAGGTCCCGGACGGTCTCCAAGCCGAGGCCCTCGGAGAGGAACTTCGCCGGGTTGGCCTTCTTGCTGTTCCCCTTGCCCCGCGGGAGCCGGCTGGACAGGGGTGCGTCCAGCTCGTCCACGCGGGCAGGTTACCCCCGGGCTCCCCGCGGGCCGGGGCGCCCACCGCCGGCGCGTCGGGCCCCGCCCTCGGTTTCCCGCGGGGGCCGCACCTCGGCTATGGTGGTCAGCGGTGTCCGGGCCTCCGGCGCCACGGGTGCCCCGACCGGGGTCCACCCACTTCACCCGATCGACTTCAGGAGTTCCCCGTGGCTGCCACCTGTGACGTCTGCGCCAAGGGCCCTGGCTTCGGCAAGAGCGTCTCGCACTCGCACCGGCGGACCAACCGCATGTGGCTCCCGAACATCCAGCGGATCCGGGCCACTGTCAACGGTTCTCCCAAGCGCCTCAACGTGTGCACCTCCTGCCTGAAGGCGGGCAAGGTCACGCGCTGACCACCTCGTGCTGAACGCCCCGAGGGGCCGGTCCCCCCAGGGGGCCGGCCCCTCGGGCGTTCACTGGGCGAAGTGGTCCCACCCGGTGCCCGCCCCGGCCCACGCCCGCCCGTCGACGAGCACCGGGTGCGGCCCGGCGGGCCGCACGACCCCGACGGCGGCGAAGGGGGCCGGGAGCCCGGCGTCCGGGGGGAAGCACCCGAGCAGCGCGTGGTCCTCCCCGCCGGTGAGGACGAGCTCGGTAGCCCGCCCGCCCACCGCGGGCAGCAGGTCGGCGATCCACCCGCCCAGCGCCGAGGTGGTCGACAGGTCGAGGGTGACCCCGCTGGCCGCGGCGATGCGGCCCGCGTCGCGCAGCAGCCCGTCGCTGACGTCCATCAGCGCGCTCGCCCCGGCCCGTCGCGCCCGGGGACCCGCCGCGACCGGCGGCACCGGTCGCCGGTGCGCGCCGAGCAGGTCCGCCGGGCCGTCGAGCACCCCGCGCTGCAGCAGGTCCAGCCCGGCGCCCGAGCGGCCCAGGGTGCCGGCCACCGCGACCACGTGACCGGCCCGGGCCCCCGATCGCAGCACCGGCGGGGCCCCGGCCAGGTCCCCCAGCGCGGTGACGGCCACGACGATCTCCGAGGCCGCGGACAGGTCCCCGCCCACGACGACCGCGCCGAACTCCGCGCAGGCCTGCGCGACGCCCCGCGCGAAGTCCTCCACCCACGCCACCTCGAGGTCCCCGGGCATCCCGAGGGCGAGGAGCAGACCGGTGCAGGTGGCGCCCATGGCGGCCACGTCGGCGACGTTCTGCGCGACGGCCTTCCACCCGACGTCGGCTCCGGTGGACCAGTCCCGCCGGAAGTCGCGGAGCTCCACGAGGACGTCGGTGGTCGCGACGACCCGCCCGTCGGGGGCGGCGACGAGGGCCGCGTCGTCGCCGGGCCCGAGCAGGGCGCGGGTCGGCATCAGCGGCAGCACCCGCGCCAGCAGCGCCGTCTCGTCCAGTTCCTCGACCCGCACTCGCGCCCCGCCCCTCGTGCCCCGTCCTCCGCTGCAGCGGGCACACTACGGGGCGATGTCCGCACCCGGTCCGCCCAGCACCCCCGCGCGCCAGCCCCCCGGGCGGCTGGTCGTCGCCCTCGTCGTGGTGCTCGTCGCGGCCGGCGCGGTGTGGGCCTACCTGGCGGGTTCGCGCGGGGTCGAGGCCGCCCCGGACGCCGCGGACCCGGCGTGCACGACCCTGCTGGCCGCCCTGCCGGCGTCGCTGGGGAACCTCGGCCGGACCCCGCAGGGAGCGGCGGGGGTGGCGGCGTGGGGCGAGGACCGGGTCGTCCTGCGCTGCGGCGCACTCGTCCTGGGGCCGACGACGAAGGCGTGCGTGCCCGTCGGCCCGGACGGGGGTCCAAGTGTGGACTGGGTGCAGGACGCCGTGAGCGACCGCGCGGTGCGCTTCCTCACCTACGGGCGGACCCCCGCCGTGGAGGTGACCGTGCGCTTCGGCGACGGGCTGACCCGCGACCAGGCCACCTCGCAGCTGGTGGACCTCGCCGGGCCGGTGTCGGCCATCCGGCAGACCCGGACCTGCGTGTAGGCGCCGCGCGCGCTCAGCCCAGCAGGGCCGCGGTCTCCCGGGACGCCTTCCGGATGCCGGACCGCTCGTCCAGCCAGCCGCCGGCGACCCCGACGACGGGCAGCTTGCCGATCGCCCGGGTGAGCAGGCCCCCGCGGGGCCGTTCGTCGAGCAGGTCCGGCAGCCCGCGGAACGTCCGCGCCAGCCGCCACACGGTGCGCGCGGCCCGCTGGGCACCGCGTCCGAAGGTCGCGACGGGCCCGGGCCCGCCCCGGCCGTCCTCGGGGGCGGGGTCGGGCTCCTCGGCCAACTCCCGCTCGGCCTGCGCGGGGTCGGGGACGGGCGCCGCGGCGACGGGGAGGTCGCGGTCGAAGAGGACCTTCGCCAGCAGCGGCACCCACTGCGCGGGCTCGGTGCGACCGTGCTCGCGCGCGGTGGCGCACACCGCCAGACCGGCCGCGGAGGCCCCCAGCGCGGCCTGGAGGGGGACCCGGTCGGCCACCGCCCCGGCGAAGCGGGGCGCCGCGGCCGCCAGGCCGGCGCTGATCCCGATGCGGGTCACCCACCAGTCCACGCGGCGGGCGAGGGGCTGCCGGTCCCACTCGGGCGAGGCCGGGGTGACCTCCCCCAGCGCGCGGTCGCGCAGCGCGTCGAGGACCCGGGCGGGGAACGGCGCCGTCGGCGGCGGGTCGTCGTCGAGACCGAGCCAGCGCCGGGGGTCGGTCAGGACGCGGTCCACCAGCCCCGCGTAGACGCCGAGGGCGCGGGAGATCTGGTCGTCGCTGACGGCGGGGGTTCGAGCCACCCGGAGATCCTCGCGCCTGCGCGCCGCGCCCGCCCGCCGGGACGCCGCCCGCCGGACGGGACCTCAGCGCAGGCCGGTGGGGCGGCGCAGCGCGAGCTGGATCAGCCGGTGCACGAGCTCGGGGTAGTCGACGCCGGTGGCCGCCCACATCCGCGGGTACATCGAGAACGGCGTGAACCCGGGCATGGTGTTGATCTCGTTGACCACGATGCCGTCCTCCCCCCGGGCGGGGTCGACGAAGAGGTCGACGCGGGCCAGGCCCTCGGCCCCCATGGCCTCGAAGACCCGCACCGCGGTGCGGCGCACGGCGGCGACGACGTCGTCGGGCAGGTCCGCGGGGCAGGTCAGCCGCACGTTGCCGGAGTCGAGGTACTTGGCCTCGAAGTCGTAGAAGTCGTGGCCGCCGACGACCTCGACCTCCCCGGGCAGGCTCGTCAGCGGTTCCCCGCCGTCGAGGTCCTCCAGGACCCCGCACTCGATCTCCCGGCCGACCAGCGCCGCCTCGACGACGACCTTCGGGTCGTGCGAGACGGCCTCGGCCACCGCGGCGGCCAGGCCCTCGCGGGAGGTGACACGGGTGATCCCGATGCTGGAGCCCGCGCGGGCGGGCTTGACGAAGACCGGGTACCCGAGGGCCTCCACCTCGGCGACGACGCCGTCGCGGTCGGTGTCCCAGCGGCGGGCGCGGAAGGAGGTCCAGGGCCCCACGGGCAGGCCCTGCCCGGCCAGCAGCAGCTTCATGACCTGCTTGTCCATGCCCGCCGCCGAGGCCAGCACCCCGGACCCGACGTAGCGGGTGTCGGAGAGCTCCAGCAGCCCCTGCAGGGTGCCGTCCTCGCCGAAGGGCCCGTGCAGCAGCGGCAGCACGACGTCGACCTCGCCGAGCTCGGCGAGCGCCGGGGCGCCGGGGGCGCCGCCGAGGCGCTGCAGCGCCTTCGTGTCCACGTCGAGGGGCAGCCCGACGGGCGTGCCGGTCGCGGGCACCTCGGGCAGGGCCCCGTCGGTGAGCTCGAACCGGGCGGGGTCCTCCACGAGCACCCACCGCCCCGTGGTGGTGATGCCGATCGGCACGACGTCGTAGACGTCGCCGTCGAGGGCCGCGAGCACGCCCGCGGCGGTCACGCAGCTGATGGCGTGCTCGGAGGATCGGCCGCCGAAGACGACGGCGACGCGGGGCTTGGGCTGGCTGCTCATCGGCGCAGACCCTACCCGCGGTGTGGTTGGGTTCCTGCGTGCCCGAGAACCTGCCCGCGGACGTGTCCGAGAACACCCCGCAGAACGCCCCGCTGTCCCCCGCCACCCTGGCCGTGGTCTCCGGCCGTCCCCCGCGCGGTCTCGACAGCGAGCTGAACACCCCCGTCTCGCTGTCCGCCACGTTCGTCGGCGGCGGGTCGCTGGGGGCGGCCGAGCTCGGCTACGGCCGGTTCGCGAACCCGACCTGGGCCGCGCTGGAGACCGCGATCGGCGACCTGGAGGGGGGCCGGGCGCTGGCCTTCGCCTCCGGCATGGCCGCCGTCGCCGCGGCGCTGCACCTGGTCCCGGCCGAGGGGACCGTCCTGGTGCCCCACGGGGCCTACAACGGCACCCACTCCCTCAGCGGCCTGCTCAGCACCCAGGGCCGCCTCGCCGTGCAGCCGGTGGACATCACCGACCTCGACGCCGTGCGCACGGCGCTGGGCGCGCTGAGCGGGCCGGTGCTGCTGTGGCTGGAGTCGCCGACCAACCCGCTGCTGGAGGTGGCCGACATCGCCGCCCTGGCCGCGCTGGGCCACGAGCACGGGGCGACGGTGGTGGTGGACAACACCTTCGCGACCCCGCTGCTGCAGCGGCCGCTGGAACTGGGCGCCGACGTCGTCGTGCACTCGGTGACGAAGTTCCTCTCCGGCCACTCCGACGTCGTCCTGGGCGCGGCGGTCGCCCGCGACGAGGCGGTCCTGACCGCGCTGAAGGCGCACCGGACCTTCCACGGGGCCATCCCCGGGCCGATGGAGGCGTTCCTGGCCCTGCGCGGGATCCGCACGCTGCCGCTGCGGCTGGAGCGCTCGCAGGCCTCCGCCGCCGACCTGGCCCGCCGGCTGCTCGCGCACCCCGCGGTGACCCGGGTGCGCCACCCCTCCCTGCCCGACGACCCCGGCCACGCCCTGGCCGCCGCGCAGATGGCGGGCTTCGGGGCGCTGGTCTCCATCGAGGTGGTCGGGGGCGCGGCGGGGGCGGACGCTGTCGTGGACGCGGTGCGGCTGTGGGTGCCCGCGACCAGCCTGGGCGGGGTGGAGTCGCTGGTGGAGCGCCGCCGCCGGCACGGCAACGAACCCGTCGTCGTCCCGGAGGACCTGCTGCGGCTCTCCGTGGGCGTGGAGGACGTGGAGGACCTCTGGCGGGACCTGGCCCGGGCCCTGGACCGCGCGCTGGCCCACGCCCCGGGGTCCGGCGGGGGCGCGGCGGGAACCGCCTGAGGGACGCGCGCGTCGGACCACCGGGAACACCCCGGGCCCGCGCCGCGCTGCACCGAGCGCGACACGCCCGGGACCTCCCGGTGGTCCGGCCTTATCTCATCTGTGAGATACGGTGCCCGCATGGCAGTCTCCACCGAGCAGATGACGCCCAGCAGCGACCACCTGTCGCAGATCGGCGCCCTCATCCGCGACGCCCGCAAGCACCGGGGTCTCACCCAGGTCCAGCTCGCGGAACGCCTGGGCACGTCCCAGAGCGCCGTCCACCGCATGGAACAGGGGCAGCAGAACGTCTCGATCGACATGCTGCAGCGCGTCGGTCACGCCCTCCAGGACGACATCGTGTCCATCGGGCGGCCCAGCCCGACGCACCTGCGCGTCCACGGCGGGGTGAAGCTCTCGGGCAGCATCGCCGTGAAGTCCAGCAAGAACGCCGGGGTGGCCCTGCTGTGCGCCGCGCTGCTCAACAAGGGCCGCACGACGTTGCGCGGGGTGGCGCGGATCCTGGAGATCCACCGCATCCTCGACGTGCTGGCCAGCATCGGCGTCCGCTACGAGTGGGTCAACGAGGCCGACCTCGTCCTCGACGTGCCGACCGAGCTGGACCTGGACGCGATGGACGGCGAGACCGCGCGCCGCACCCGCAGCATCATCATGATGCTCGGCCCGCTGCTGCACCGCTACGACGAGTTCGCGCTGCCCTACGCCGGCGGTTGCGACCTCGGCACCCGCACCGTCGAGCCGCACATGGTCGCCCTGCGCCCCTTCGGGTTGTCCATCACCGCCACGACCGGCTACTACCACGCGACGGTCGACCAGACCGTGTCCCCGCAGCGCCCCATCGTCCTGACCGAGCGCGGCGACACCGTGACCGAGAACGCCCTCATGGCGGCGGCCCGGGTCGAGGGCGTCACCACGATCCGCAACGCCAGCCCGAACTACATGGTCCAGGACCTCTGCTTCTTCCTGGAGCAGCTGGGCGTGCGGATCGACGGGATCGGCACCACGACCCTCGTCGTGCACGGCGTCAAGGACATCTCCGTCGACGTCGACTACGCCCCCTCCGAGGACCCGGTGGAGGCGATGAGCCTGCTGACCGCGGCGATCATCACCCACTCCGAGCTCACCGTGACCCGCGCCCCGATCGAGTTCCTCGAGATCGAGCTGGCGATCCTGTCCGAGATGGGCCTGGAGTACGACCTCACCCCGGAGTACACCGCCGCGAACGGGCGCACCCGCCTGGTGGACATCACGGTGCACCCCTCGGAGCTCAAGGCCCCGATCGACAAGATCCACCCGATGCCGTTCCCGGGCCTGAACATCGACAACCTGCCGTTCTTCGCCGTCATCGCGGCGAGCGCGGAGGGGTCGACCACGGTGCACGACTGGGTCTACGACAACCGGGCGATCTACCTCACCGAGCTCAACCGGCTGGGGGCGCGGGTGAAGCTGCTCGACCCGCACCGCGTGCTGGTGGAGGGCCCGACGCGCTGGTCGGGGGCGGAGGTGCTCTGCCCGCCGGCCCTGCGCCCGGCCGTGGTGGTGCTGCTGGCGATGCTGGCGGCCAAGGGGACCTCCGTCCTGCGCAACGTGGACATCATCGCCCGCGGCTACGAGCAGCTGGCCGAGCGGCTGACCCCGCTGGGCGCGCAGATCGAGACCTTCCGCGACTGAGGTCGCCCACCGGCCCGGGAGCACCCGGGCCGGACGGCAGGAGGCCCCCGCACCGTCGAGGTGCGGGGCCTCCTGCGCGTGCGGGCCCGGGCGGGACCGCGGGAACCGCGCGGTTCAGGCCTTCTTGGCGACCCGCCGGGTCGTGGTGGCCGTCTTGGCCGGCGCCGCCTTCCGGGCGGTGGTGGTGCTCGTGGTGCGGGCCGGCGGGGCGGCCTTCTTGGCCGTGGCCGTGCTCGTGCGGGCCGGGGCGGCCTTCACGGGAGCGGTCCGGGCCGGGGCCGCCTTGCGCGCCGCCGGGGTCGCGGCGGCCTTCTTGGCCGGGGCCGCGGCGGGGCCGGCGGTGCGCTCCTTGACCTCGGCCTGGAAGGCGCGCAGCGCCTTGGTGTCGGAGACGATCTCCTTGAAGGCGGTGCCGGGGCGGAAGCGGGGCACGGAGGTCTTCTTGATCTTGACGGCCTCGCCGGTGCGGGGGTTGCGTCCGGTGCGGGCGTTGCGGGCCTGCTTCTCGAAGGTGCCGAAGCCGCTGATGGCGACCTTGTCGCCCTTGGCGACGGTGAGCTGGATGAGCTCCACGACCGCCTCGACGGCCGACACGGCCTGCTTGCGGCCGCCGAGACGCGCCTCGAGCGCGTCCACCATCTCTGCCTTGTTCACGGGGCTCCTCCTGGGGGGTTCGGATCGTCCGGGCCGAGCAGGAGCCCGACGGGGAAACGGTACGACCGACCACCACCGGAGTCCACCACCGGTGGGGCGGCGATTCGTTGCGCCGCAGCACACCTCGCCGCCGCGACCGCGGCGGGGCCTGCGCCGCAGGGCGTCCGCGCCCCGGCGACCGGGTCGCCGTGCCCGCGGTCGCGGTCGCGCGGATGTCGTTGCCGCACAACGGGTCCGGACGCAGAACGGCCCCGGTCCCGCTGCGCCGCAGCGGGAATCCGGGGCCGTCCGGGAGGGCTCAGGCCGACGGCGCCAGCGGCGTCGTGGTGGGCTTGAACGAGGGGCGACGGGCTTCGAAGTCGGTGATCGCGTCGGCGTGGCGCAGGGTGAGGCCGATGTCGTCCAGCCCCTCCACGAGGCGCCAACGCACGTAGTCGTCGACCTCGAAGGGGGCGGTGAAGTCGTCGACCTGCACGATCCGCTCGATGAGGTCGACCGTCACCTCCGTCCCCGGGTGGGCCTCCAGCGCCTTCCAGATGAGGTCGATGTCGCTCTGGGCCACGACGGCGGCGAGCAGCCCCTGCTTGCCGGCGTTGCCGCGGAAGATGTCGCCGAAGCGCGGCGCCAGGACGGCCCGGAAACCGTAGTCGCGCAGGGCCCACACGGCGTGCTCCCGGCTGGAGCCGGTGCCGAAGTCCTGCCCGGCCACCAGCACCGAACCCGGGCGGTACGGCTCCTGGTTGAGCACGAAGCCGGGGTCCTTGCGCCAGCCCGCGAACAGGGCGTCCTCGAAACCGGTCTTGGTGACCCGCTTGAGGTAGACGGCGGGGATGATCTGGTCGGTGTCGACGTCGGTGCGGCGCATCGGGACCCCGACGCCGCGGTGGACGGAGAACTTCTCCACGGGGGCTCCTCTCAGACGTTCGTGGGGACGGGGGGTTCGAGGTCGGCCGGGGAGCTCAGGGTGCCCCGCACGGCCGTCGCGGCCGCCACCAGCGGGCTCACCAGGTGGGTGCGCCCGCCCTTGCCCTGGCGGCCCTCGAAGTTGCGGTTGGACGTCGAGGCGCAGCGCTCCCCCGGCGCGAGCTGGTCGGGGTTCATGCCCAGGCACATCGAGCAGCCCGCGAACCGCCAGTCGGCGCCGAACTCCTTGAAGACGGTGTCGATCCCCTCGGCCTCGGCCTGCAGGCGCACCTTGGCCGACCCGGGGACGACCATGACGCGCACCGAGTCGGCCTTCCTGCGCCCGCGCACGACGTCGGCCGCCGCGCGCAGGTCCTCGATGCGGCTGTTGGTGCAGGAGCCGATGAAGACGGTGTCGACGGCGATGTCGCGCATCGGCGTCCCGCCCTCCAGGCCCATGTACTCCAGGGCGCGCTCGACGCCCTGGCGCACCCCGTCGTCGCCGATGCGCTCGGGCTCGGGGACCGAGCCCGACAGCGGGACGCCCTGGCCGGGGTTGGTGCCCCAGGTGACGAAGGGTTCCAGCGCACTGCCGTCGAGGACGACCTCGGCGTCGAACTCGGCGTCGTCGTCGGTGCGCAGGGTCCGCCAGTACTCCACGGCCGCGTCCCAGTCGGCGCCCTGCGGGGCGTGCGGGCGGCCCTCGAGGTAGGCGAAGGTCGTCTCGTCGGGGGCGACCATCCCGGCCCGCGCCCCGGCCTCGATCGACATGTTGCAGATCGTCATCCGCCCCTCCATGGAGAGGTTGCGGATGGCCTCGCCGCGGTACTCCAGGACGTAGCCCTGCCCGCCGCCGGTGCCGATCTCGGCGATCACGGCGAGGATGACGTCCTTGGCGGTGGTCCCGGGCTTCAGCGTCCCGTCGACCGTGATCGCCATCGTCTTGAACGGCTTCAGCGGCAGCGTCTGGGTGGCCAGGACGTGCTCGACCTCGCTGGTGCCGATGCCCATGCCCAGGGAGCCGAAGGCGCCGTGGGTGGAGGTGTGGGAGTCCCCGCAGACGACCGTCATGCCGGGCTGGGTGAGGCCCAGCTGCGGGCCGACGACGTGCACGATGCCCTGCTCGGCGTCGCCGAGGGGGTGCAGCCGGACGCCGAACTCCGCGCAGTTCTCGCGCAGCGTCTGCAGCTGCTTGGCCGAGGTCTTGTCCTCCAGCAGCGACAGCGGGCGGTCGATGTCGACGGTGGGGGTGTTGTGGTCCTCGGTGGCGATGGTGAGGTCGAGGCGGCGCACCGGGCGACCGGCGGCCCGCAGCCCGTCGAAGGCCTGCGGGCTGGTGACCTCGTGGACGAGGTGGAGGTCGATGTAGAGCAGGTCGGGTTCGCCGTCCTGCCCCTTGCGGACGACGTGGTCGTCCCAGACCTTCTCCGCCAGCGTGCGCGCCATGTCCAGCTCCCCTCACTTGCGTCTCACGATTTGAGACGCCAGTATCGCTCCGTGGACAAGAGTAGCGGAGTCGGCGTGCTCGACAAGGCCGTCCGGGTGCTGGGCGCCCTGGAGGCCGGCCCGGCGAGCCTCGCGCAGCTGGTGACGGCCACCGGCCTCTCCCGCCCCACCGCGCACCGGCTGGCCGTCGCGCTGGAGCACCACCGCCTGGTGAGCCGGGACCTGCGGGGCCGCTTCGTCCTCGGCGAGCGCCACGCCGAGTGGGCGGCCGCGGCCGGGGAGGACCGGCTGGTGGCGGTGGCGGGGCCGCTGCTGGGCGCCCTGCGCGACGCCACGGGCGAGAGCGCCCAGCTCTACCGCCGCCACGGAGACCACCGGGTCTGCATCGCCGTGGCCGAGCGGCTGCACGGCCTGCGCGACACCGTCCCCGTGGGGGCCTCGATGACGATGAACGCCGGGTCCGCGGCCCAGGTGCTCCTGGCCTGGGACGACCCCGAGCGCCTCTCCGTGGAGCTCGTGGGCGCCCGCTTCGACGCCGCCGCCCTCTCCGGGGTCCGCCGGCGCGGCTGGGCGCACTCCAGCGGTGAGCGCGAGGCCGGGGTGGCCTCGGTGAGCGCGCCCGTCCGCGGCCCCTCCGGGCGCGTGCTCGCGGCCGTGTCGGTGTCCGGGCCCGCCGAGCGCTTCGGGCGCCACCCGGGCCGCCGGCACGCCGACGCGGTGCTCGCCACCGCCGCCGCCTTCACCGCCGCCCTCGCCCCGCAGAACTGACCCCCCCCGCTCGGCGCGCGGTCCCCCGGGGGCGGGGACGACGAAGGCCCCCGGTCCAGTGGACCGGGGGCCTTCACCTGTAGCCCCGACGGGATTCGAACCCGCGCTACCGCCGTGAGAGGGCGGCGTGCTAGGCCGCTACACAACGGGGCCCTAGCGCCGAAGGCTCCGCGTCGTACGACGAGGATCTTCGATCTGTAGCCCCGACGGGATTCGAACCCGCGCTACCGCCGTGAGAGGGCGGCGTGCTAGGCCGCTACACAACGGGGCCCTAGCTTGCTGTTCCGTTCCCGGAACCGTCACCGCGGAGTCTAAGTCGTGGAGCGGAGTGCTCGGGACCTTCGACATCGCGATGAGCGCTGGGGTACCAGGACTCGAACCTAGACTAACTGAACCAGAATCAGTCGTGCTGCCAATTACACCATACCCCACGGTGTTCTCCCCGGCCGGCGTACCGCCCGAGCGAGATGACTGTATCGGGTGCGTGCCCTGCATCCCAAATCGGCACCCCACCGCCCGGCCTGAGCGGACGGGGGGCACCGAACAGGGGTCAGAGCGTGGCGCGCAGCCGGCGCAGCCGGGCCAGCGAGGACTCCCGGCCGAGGATCTCCATGGACTCGAACAGCGGCGGCGACACCCGGCGGCCGGTGACGGCGGTGCGCAGCGGGGCGAAGGCGAACTTGGGCTTGACCCCCAGGCCCTCCACCACGGCCGCGCGCAGCGCCGCCTCCAGGTCCGCGGTCGTCCAGCCCGTCAGGGCCTCCAGGGCGGCGAGGGAGGCGTCCAGCACGTCGGCCGCCTCCGGCCGCAGCGCCGCCGTCGCGTCCGGCTCCAGCACCACGTCCCCGTCCGCGACGAAGAGGAACCCCAGCATCCCGGGGGCCTGCCCCAGCAGGGTCATGCGCTCCTGCACCAGCGGCGCCGCCGCGGCCAGCCGCTCCAGCTGCTCGGGCGAGGGCTGCGCGGGCAGCACGCCGGCCGCCTGCAGGTACGGCACGAGGCGCCCGCGGAAGTCCTCCGGGGCCAGCAGCCGCAGGTGCGCGGCGTTGATCGCCTCGGCCTTGGCCACGTCGAAGCGCGCGGGCGAGGCGTTGACGTCGGCCACGTCGAAGGCGGCCACCATCTCCTCGACGCTGAAGACGTCGCGGTCCTCGGAGATCCCCCAGCCCAGCAGCGCGAGGTAGTTGAGCAGGCCCTCGCGGATGAACCCGCGGTCGCGGTGGTGGAAGAGGTTGGACTCCGGGTCCCGCTTGGACAGCTTCTTGCTGCCCTCGCCCGTGACGTAGGGCAGGTGCCCGAACAGGGGCACCGCCTGCGAGACGCCGATGTCGACCAGCGCCTCGTGCAGCGCGATCTGGCGCGGGGTGGAGGACAGCAGGTCCTCCCCCCGCAGGACGTGGGTGATCCCCATGAGCGCGTCGTCGACGGGGTTCACCAGCGTGTAGAGGGGGTCGCCGTTGGCGCGGACCAGCACCGGGTCGGGGAAGGAGCCGGCCTTGAACTCGATGCGCCCGCGCACCACGTCGTCGAAGGAGTAGTCCCGGCCCTCCGGCAGCCGCAGCCGCAGCGTGGGCTCGCGCCCCTCGGCGCGGAACGCGGCGACCTGCTCGGGGGTCAGGTCGCGGTCGAACCCGTCGTAACCCAGGACCTTGGGGCGGCCGGCCGCCTCGTGGCGGGCCTCGATCTCCTCGGCGGTGGAGAAGGACTCGTAGAGGTGCCCGGCCTCGCGCAGCCGGCGCACGACGTCGTCGTAGACCGGGCGGCGCAGGCTCTGGCGGTAGGGCTCGTGGGGGCCACCGACGCCGATGCCCTCGTCCCAGTCCAGCCCCAGCCAGTCCAGCGCGTCGAGGATCTGGGCGTAGCTCTCCTCGCTGTCGCGGGCGGCGTCGGTGTCCTCGATGCGGAAGACGAAGGTGCCGCCGGTGTGACGGGCGTGGGCCCAGTTGAACAGGGCCGTCCGGATCAGGCCGACGTGCGGCGTCCCGGTGGGCGAGGGGCAAAAGCGGACACGGACGGGCGAGGTGCCCGGGGCGGGGGGTGCGGCGATGTCAGTCATGGCCCGCCCAGCCTATTCGGGCGTACGGGTCGACGGCCCTGCATCCACCCGGGTGGTTGCGCAGAGTCACTGGTAGGCCGTCCGGGTGGCGGGGCCGGTCACCCTGCGTCACGCGTGTCAGCGTTCTCGCACCAGCCCCCGCTCCCCCGCCGCCCCCTCCGGAGGACCCCGTGACCCGCCCCCCGCTCCGCCTCGCCGCCGCCGCGCTGCTGCTCCCGCTGGCGGGTCTGACCGCCTGCGGCTCCGTGCAGGCCGCTGCCGGTCCGCTCGTGTCGGGCACCACCCCCACGCCGACCGCGACGGCCACCGCGACCCCGGCCCCCGTCCCCGTCGAGCCCGTCGTCAACGACCTCGCGCTGGGCTCGGCCCACCACGAGCTGCGGGCCGGCGGCATGAGCCTCGCCGTGGACTACTGGTCCACCCTCGACATGGCCGGGTGGACCGCCGGCGCCGCGAAGCCGGTGCAGCTCGCCGCCACCGTCACCGGCCCGAACCTGGGCACGGGCAAGAAGCAGCAGAAGGCCTACATCAGCACCTTCAGCGTGACCTCCTCGGCCGTCGCCGCCGACGGCACGGTCACCCCGCCGACCACCGTGCAGGACGTCTCGCGCCAGGCGCCCGGCTACCTCGCCATGGCCCCGTACGCGTACTCCACGTCGTTCGTCGTGCCGGCCGTCCCCGAGGGCACCCGCAGCGTCGAACTGCTCATCACCTACGACGTGCTCGAGCAGAGCGCGCCCGGGGCGGGCGACTACTCCAAGCAGACCGCCACGGACACCCTCACGATCGCGATCACCCCGCCCGCCGGGAGCTGAGGCTCAGCCGCGCTCGGGTGCGGCGAACGTCGTGGAGAGGACCCCGAGCCCCTCGATCTCGACCTCGACGCGCTGACCGGCCCGGACCGGGCCGACTCCCGCGGGGGTCCCGGTGAGGATGACGTCGCCGGGCAGCAGCGTCATGGCCGAGGAGACGTGGGCGACGATCGCGGCGACGTCGTGGACCATGAGCGAGGTCCGGCCGTCCTGGACGACCTCGACCTCCTCGCCGGTGATGCGCCGGGTCTCGATGCGCAGGTCGGAGGGGTCGAGGTCGGTCTCGATCCACGGCCCGATCGGGGTGAACCCGTCGGCGCCCTTCGCCCGCCACCACTGCTGGTCCGGGCCCTGCAGCGAGCGGGCCGTGATGTCGTTGGCGACCGTGTACCCGAAGACGACCTCGGGCACGCGCTCCACCGGGACGTCCTTGCACAGGCGGCGGATCACCACGGCCAGCTCGCCCTCGTAGTGCAGCTCCTCCCCCGCCCAGGCCGGGATCACCAGCGGGTCCCCCGGTCCGGCCACGGAGGTGTTCGGGACGGTGAAGACCAGGGGTTCCGCCGGGACCTCGTTGCCGAGCTCCGCCGCGTGCGCGGCGTAGTTGCGCCCGATCCCCAGCACCTTCGAGCGCGGGATCACCGGGGCCAGCAGCCGCGCGTCGGCCAGCGGCACGCGCTCGCCGGTCGGGCTCAGCGGCGTGAAGAGCGGGTCACCGGCGACGACGACGACCTCCTCCTCGCCCGGGGCGCCCTCGACGACGCCGTAGCGCGGGTCGGAACCGCTGGAGGAGAACCTGGCGATGCGCATGGCGTCACCCTAGTGCGCGCCGGAGGAGGCCCTCAGACGAGGCGGTGCAGCCAGCCGTGGGTGTCCTCGGCGCGGCCGTACTGGATGTCCAGCAGCCGCTCGCGGATCGCCAGGGTGACCTCCCCGGCCTGCCCGGTGCCGTGGGAGAGTTCCCCGTCGGCGGAGACCAGCTTGCCCACCGGGGTCACGGCAGCCGCTGTGCCGCAGGCGAACACCTCGGTGATCCGGCCCGAGGCCACGCCCTCGCGCCACTCGTCGATGCTGACCCGGCGCTCGCGGACCTCGTGCCCGAGGTCCGCGGCGAGCTCCACGATGGAGGCGCGGGTGATCCCCTCCAGGATGGTGCCGGTCAGCTCCGGGGTGACGATGCTGCCGTCGTCGTGGACGAAGTAGAGGTTCATCCCGCCGAGCTCCTCGACGTAGCGCTGCTCGGCGGCGTCGAGGAAGCAGACCTGGTCGCAGCCGTGCGCGCCGGCTTCCTCCTGGGCGACGAGGCTGGCGGCGTAGTTGCCGCCGCACTTGGCCGACCCGGTGCCGCCCAGGGAGGCGCGGGTGTAGTTCTGCGACAGCCAGATCGAGACGGGCTTCACCCCGCCGGGGAAGTAGCTGCCGGCCGGGGAGGCGATGACGAGGAACTTCACCTCGTGCGCGGCGCGGACCCCGAGGAAGGCCTCGGTGGCGACCATGAACGGCCGCAGGTACAGCGAGGACTCCCCGCCGCTGGGCACCCACGCCTCGTCGGTGCGCACGAGCTGGGTGACGGCCTCGAGGAAGGCGTCCTCCCCGAGCTCGGGCAGGGCCAGGCGACGGGCCGAGCGCGCCATCCGGGCCGCGTTGGCCCGCGGGCGGAACGTCCAGACGCTGCCGTCGGCGTGCCGGTAGGCCTTCAGGCCCTCGAAGACCTCCTGGGCGTAGTGCAGCACCGCCGCCGCGGGGTCGAGCTGGAGGGGCCCGTAGGGGACGACGGCCGCGTCGTGCCAGCCGGTGCCCCGCGTCCACGTCGCGACGGCCATGTGGTCGGTGAAGAACCTCCCGAACCCGGGGGCCGCCAGGATCTCGGCCCGGCGCTCCGCCGCCACGGGCGCGGCCGACGGCCTGACGGGGAACGTCAGCGGGGCGGCGGACCCGGTGGTGGTGGCGGTCGTCGTGGCGCTCATGCGCGGTCTCCTCCTGGCCTGGCGGTGGTGGGTCGACGGTACCCCGGGCGCGGGCGCCGGGACCGGGCGGTTCAGCCGACGGCGGCGGCCAGCGCGTCGCCCACCGCGGACGTGCTCCGGGTCCCGACCTCCCCGGTGGCCCGGCGGGCCAGGTCGGCGGCGACGGCGGCCTCGACGCGGGCGGCGAGGTCGTCCCGGCCCAGGTGCGCGAGGAGCAGGGAGACCGACAGCACCGCGGCCGTCGGGTCGGCGATCTGCTGCCCGGCGATGTCGGGGGCGGACCCGTGGACGGGTTCGAACATGCTCGGGGTGGTCCGGTCGGGGTTGACGTTGCCCGAGGCGGCCAGCCCGATGCCGCCGGTCACCGCGGCGGCGAGGTCGGTGAGGATGTCGCCGAAGAGGTTGTCGGTGACGATCACGTCGAACCGGGCCGGGTCGGTGACCAGGAAGATCGTCGCCGCGTCGACGTGCAGGTAGTCGACGGCCACGTCGGGGAACTCCGCCCCGACGGCCTCGACGGTGCGCCGCCACAGGTGGCCGGCGTGCACCAGCACGTTGTGCTTGTGGACGAGGGTGAGCTTGCGGCGCGGGCGCGCGGCGGCGCGGGCGAAGGCGTCGCGCACGACGCGCTCCACGCCGAAGGCGGTGTTGACGCTGACCTCGGTGGCGATCTCCTGGGGGGTGCCGACGCGCAGGGCGCCGCCGTTGCCGACGTAGGGGCCCTCGGTGCCCTCGCGCACGACGACGAAGTCGATCTCGCCGGGGTCGCCCAGCGGGCTGGGCACGCCGGGGTGGAGCTTGGAGGGGCGCAGGTTGACGTGGTGGTCGAGGGCGAAGCGCAGCTTCAGCAGGAGACCGCGCTCGAGGACGCCGCTGGGGACGCTGGGGTCGCCGACGGCGCCGAGCAGGATCGCGTCGTGCCCGCGCAGCTCCTCGAGGACGCTGTCGGGGAGGGTCTCGCCGGTGCGGTGGTAGAGCCGGGCGCCGAGGTCGTACTCGGTGGTGGCGACCCGCCCGCCCCCGCCGAGCACCGCGGTGAGGACCTTGAGGGCCTCGACCGTCACCTCCTGGCCGATGCCGTCGCCGGGGATGACCGCGAGCCTCAGGGTGTCCACCATGCGCGCGAGGGTAGCCGAGGCCCGCCCCCGGACGTCCGGCATGCGGTCACCGCGTCTCGAGGGGTGGACACCTCCACCCGTGGGAGGACCCCGCGGGTCGTCCTGCGGTCCGACGACCGCGACCGCGGGGATCCCTACGCTGGGACCGTGCCGAGGGAACCCGCGCTGGACGTCTTCGACCGCCTCGTGGGGTGGGCGCGGGCCAACAGCCTGCTCCTCGACGCCCTCGGCGCGCTGGTGCTCGCCGCGCTCGCCGGGCTCTTCAGCGCCGCCGACAGCGTCGGCGGGGGGACGTTCGCCGGGTTCGTGGGCCTGGCGATGTGCCTGCCCCTGGCCGTGCGGCGCCGCTTCCCCGAGGTCTCCGGCGCCCTGGTGGCCTTCTTTGGCCTCCTCCAGGTCCTCGCGCCCTCGCCGTCGTTCGGGAACGTCGCCGTGCTCGTCGCGGTCTACTCCCTGGCCGCCTACGCCCGGCGCTGGGCCTCCCTCGGCGGGCTGGCCCTCGGGCTGTTCGGCGCGCCCCTGTGCTCGCTGCGGTTCTTCGGCACCAGCGGGGTGGCCTCGGTGGTGGTGGCCGCGATGTTCATCGGCGTCATGGTCCTGGCCTCCTGGGCGCTGGGCAGCCTGCGCCGGGCGAGCCGGCAGAACGAGCTCGCCCTCGTCGAGCGCGCCCGGCTGCTGGAGGTCGAGCGGGAGAACGAGTCCCGCCTCGCCGCCACCGCCGAGCGCCAGCGCATCGCCCGCGAGATGCACGACGTCGTGGCGCACTCCCTGTCGGTGATCATCGCCCAGGCCGACGGGGGGCGCTACGCCGCGGGCGCGGACCCGGCCGTGGCGGTGCGGGTCCTCGAGACCATCTCCGGCACCGGGCGGCAGGCGCTGAGCGACATGCGCAACCTGCTCGGGGTGCTGCGCCAGGGCCCGGGCGACGAGCGCGCCCCCCAGCCGGACGCGCGGATGATCCCCGACCTCGTCGAGCAGGTCCGGGCCAGCGGGCTGGAGGTCGACACCGAGGTGGTCGGGCGGGCGCGCGACCTGCCGCCCGCGATCGGCCTGGCCGCCTACCGGATCGTGCAGGAGTCCCTGACCAACGTCCTCAAGCACGCCGGGCCCCGGGCCCGCACCCACGTCGTGGTCCGCTGGGACGACGACGCGCTGCGCCTCGGCGTCGAGGACGACGGGCGGGGCGCGGCGGCCATGCTGCAGCCCAGCCCGGGCGGGCAGGGCCTGGTGGGGATGGCCGAGCGCGCCCGCCTGCACGGGGGGTCGGTGGCGTCGGGTCCGCGCCCCGGCGGGGGTTTCACCGTGCGGGCGACCCTTCCCTACAGTTCCTGACGTGACAGTTCCCGACGTGACCGAACCCGCGATGAGCCCGATCCGCGTCGTCCTCGTCGACGACCAGCAACTCGTCCGCGCCGGGTTCCGCATGGTCCTGGACTCCCAGCCGGACCTGCAGGTCGTCGCGGAGGCCTCCGACGGCGCCGACGCCGTGCGGGTCGTCGCCGCGACCCCGTGCGACGTGGTCCTGATGGACGTCCGCATGCCGGGCCTCGACGGCATCGAGGCGACCCGGCGCATCACCGGCAGCGGCACCGCCGGGGCCGGTCCCGACGCGGGCGCGCCCAAGGTCGTCGTGCTGACCACCTTCGACCTCGACGAGTACGTCGTGGCCGCCATCGGCGCCGGGGCCAGCGGGTTCCTGCTCAAGGACGCGCCCCCCGAGGAACTCCTCGCCGCCGTGCGCACCGTGCACTCCGGTGACGCGGTCATCGCCGCGAGCTCGACCCGCAGGTTGCTGCAGCACGTGGGGCCGATGCTGCGCGCCGGGGCCGCGAGCCCGGCGGCCGCCGCGCAGGGGGTCCCCGCGGACCTGACCCCCCGCGAGCTGGAGGTCCTGGAGTGCATGGCGCACGGGTTGTCCAACGGTGAGATCGCGGCCCGGTTCGTCGTCTCGGAGGCGACGGTGAAGACCCACGTCGGGCGGGTGCTGGCCAAGACGCGCTCGCGCGACCGCGTCCAGGCCGTCGTGCTCGCCTACGCGGCCGGTCTCGTCCAGCCCGGGGACGTGCTGCGCGACGCCCGCTGAGCACGGGCGGCCCGGCCCCGGGCCGCCCGTCGTCCACCCACGGGATGACCCCCGGGGTCGTCCTCCCCCGCTGGTCCCACACCCGGGATCCCCTCCGGGCCCGACGCCGCGGGCGCCGCCGCTCCCTAGCGTCGGAGGCGTCAGGAACGCCTGCGACCGGGGAGAACACCGTGCCAGAACCCAGCCACCGCGCCACCGTGGCGCAGACCGTCCGAGACGCCGCGCACCCCGCGGTGCGCGCGGTCGGGCTGCGCAAGACCTACGGCCGCGGCGACGCCGTCGTGCACGCCCTCGCCGGGGTGGACGTGGAGTTCACCCGTGGGGAGTTCACCGCCATCATGGGTCCCTCCGGGTCCGGCAAGTCCACGCTCATGCACTGCCTCGCCGGGCTGGACACCGCCTCCGCGGGCCGGGTGTTCCTGGGCGAGACCGAGCTGACCGCCCTCAAGGACGCCGAGCTCACGCGGCTGCGCCGCGAGCGCATCGGCTTCGTCTTCCAGAGCTTCAACCTCCTGCCCGTCCTCGACGCCGCGGAGAACATGCTGCTGCCGCTGCGGCTGGCCGGGCGCGAACCGGACCCCGCCTGGCGCGAGGACGTGGTGCGCCGGCTGGGGCTGAGCGACCGCCTCACCCACAAGCCCCACGAGCTCTCCGGGGGCCAGCAGCAGCGCGTCGCGGTGGCGCGGGCCCTGCTCCCGCGACCGGACGTGGTGTTCGCCGACGAACCCACCGGGAACCTCGACTCCCGCGCCGGCGCGGAGGTCCTCAGCCTGCTGCGCGGCAGCGTGCGCGAGTTCGGCCAGACCGTCGTCATGGTCACCCACGACCCGGTGGCCGCCAGCTACGCCGACCGCGTCGTCCTCATCGCCGACGGCGGTCTGGCGGGTGGGCTGACCAGCCCCACGCCCGACGACGTCATCGACGCCCTGCGCACCCTGGGGGCCTGAACCGTGCTCCGGGTGACCCTGGCCCAGTTGCGCGCCCACGGCGCGCGCGTCGTCGCCTCCTGCCTCGCGATCGTCATCGCGGTGGGTTTCGTCGTGGCGACCCTGTCCCTGAACGCCACCGCGAAGGCCGGTGTGCTGCAGGCCGTCGGCGCGCAGTTCGTCACCAGCGACGTGGTGGTCTCCGACGAGGACCCCTACGACGGGGTCGATCCGCTGCCCGCCCTGGAACCGGTCCTGGCCGGCCTGCCCGGGGTCGCCGCGGTCTCCGCGGACCGCTCGACGTTCGTCGAGGTCCGCCTGCCCGACCGCACCGGTGCCACCTCGGCGCAGGCCGAGAGCGTGGGCACCTCCGCGCGGCTGCAGTGGCACCGGCTGAGCGCGGGCCGGCTGCCGCGCACGGCCGGGGAGGTCGCCGTCTCCGACCGGGTGGAGGTCGCGCCGGGAGCGGTCCTCTCCCTCACCCACCACCCCCTCCCCGCCCCCGGTGCGCAGGAGGCACCGGCCCCCGTCACCGAGCAGGTCACCGTCGTGGGGACGGTCGACCTGGGCGGTGACCCGCGGGCCGGTCTGGTGCCGCGGTTGTTCGCCACCGACGAGGCGCTGGTCCCCTGGGGCGCCACCTCCCCCGAACGCCTGCGCCTCGCCGCCACCCCGGGGACGAGCGCGAGCTCCCTGCGGGACACCGTGTCCGAGGCCGTCGCCGCGGCGGGGAGCACCGGTGTCCCCGTCACCACCGGCGAGGAGTCCGCTCAGGCCGTGGCCGATGAGTTCACCGGCGACGCGCAGAGCATCACGACCGTCCTGCTGGCCTTCGGGGCCATCGCCGTCCTCGTCGCCGGGCTCGTCATCGCGAACACGTTCGCGGTCCTGCTGGCCCAGCGCACCCGGGAACTGGCGCTGCTGCGCTGCGTGGGGGCCGACCGCGGGCAGGTCGGGCGCAGCGTGCTCGGCGAGGCGGCCGCCGTCGGCCTGCTCGCCTCCCTCGCCGGGGTGGGCGCCGGGTCCGGGCTGGCCCACGCGGTCGCGGCGGTCGCGGGCCGGGTGGACTCCCCCGTTCCGCTGACCGACGTCGTCACCCCGGCCTCGGCCGTCGCCGTCGGGGTGGTGCTGGGCACGGCCGTGACCGTCGTGGCGGCCGCCGCCCCCGCCCGCGCCGCCACCCGCGTCGCCCCGCTGGCCGCCCTGCGCCCGATGAGCACCGCCCCGGTGCGCTCCCGCGCCGGGGTCCTGCGGCTGGTCGTGGGCCTGCTCGTCTTCGTCCCGGCCACCGCGGCCATGGTGCTCTCCGCCCGCAGCGGTGCGCTGCTGCCGGCCGTCGGCGCGGGCGCCGCGAGCTTCCTCGGGTTCCTGCTGCTGGCCCAGCGGCTGGTGCCCGCCGTCGTCGCCCTGGCGGGGCGGCCCTTCGCCCGCGCCGGCGGGGTGCCGGCCCGGCTGGCCGCCGGGAACGCCGTCCGCAACCCCCGGCGCACCGCGGCGACGGCCACCGCGCTCGTCATCGGCGTCACCCTGACCACGGCCATGGTGGTGGGGACCTCCTCCACGCGGGTCTCCGCGCTGCGGGGCATGGACGCCTCCTACCCCACCGACGTCGTGGTCACCGGCGCGGAACCGCTGCCGCCCGCGGCCGTCGCCGCGGTCCGCGGGGTGGGGGCGGTCCGGGGGCTGGCCCTCGTCGACGAGCTGCAGGTCGTCAGCACCGACGGCGCGACCGGGTTCGGGGTCGACGCCGTCGACCCGGCCGAGGCCGCGGGCGTGGTCCGTTCGCAGGGCCGTTCCCCGCTGCCGCGCGAGGGGGAGATCGTGCTCTCCGCGCTGGTGGCGGAGACGGCCGGGGTCGTCACCGGGGACCGGCTGACGCTGCGGGCCGACCCCGGGACGGGGGCCCCCGCGGCGGGGGGCGACGTGGCGTTCACCGTCGTGCTCGCCCCCGACACCCAGCAGCCGGCGGTGGTGACCGCCGCCGACGCCCGCCGCCTCGACGCGGACGTGCAGCCCACCGCCGCCTGGGTCCGGCTCGCGGACGGGGACTCCGAGGTCCAGGCCGCGGCCACCGACGAGATCTCCGAGGCGCTGGCGCAGGTCGTGCCCTCCAGCGACGTGCAGGGGATCGCCTCGCTGCGCAACTCCCTGGACGAGATCCTCACGACGATGCTGCTCATCGTCACGGGTCTGCTCGCGGTGGCCGTCGTCATCGCCCTCATCGGGGTCGGCAACACCCTGGCCCTGTCCGTCGTCGAACGCCGCCAGGAGTCCGGCCTGCTGCGCGCGCTGGGGCTGACCCGCCGGCAGCTGCGGGCGCTGCTGGCCTGGGAGGCGCTGCTGGTCGCCGGGGTCGCCGCCGTCCTCGGGGTGGCGCTCGGCACGGGGTACGGGCTGGCCGGGACGGTCTCGGTGCTCAGCGCCGAGATGCCCGTCGTGCTGGCCGTGCCGTGGGCGCAGGTCGCCGGGATCGTCGTGGTCGCCGCGCTCGCCGGGGTGCTCGCCTCGGTGCTGCCGGCGCGGCGCGCGGCCCGGACACCCCCGGTCGCCGCGATCGCGGACTGAGCCTGCCACCCTGGGGTCATGGCTGTGGTGAAGATCAACGCGATCGAGGTCCCCGAGGGCGGCGGGCCGGAGCTGGAGCGCCGCTTCGGCGCCCGGATGGGTGCGGTGGAGGGGACCCCGGGGTTCCTGGGGTTCGAGCTGCTGCGCCCGGTGGCGGGTGAGACCCGCTACTTCGTCTACACGAAGTGGGAGACGGAGGAGGCGTTCCAGGGCTGGGCGAACGGCGGCGCGAAGGCCGCGCACGCCGGCGAGCGGGCGAAACCGGTCGCCACCGGCGCCTCGCTGCTGGAGTTCGAGGTCGTCCTCGGCGCCGACCCCCGCTGATGCGCCTCGTCCGCGAGGGCGACGCCCCGGGAGCACCGGCCCTGGTGCTCCCGGGGGGCGGGGACGACGCCGACCGCGCCGTCCTGCGGGCCGTGGGCGAGGAGCTCCTCCACGCCGGCCACCGGGTCCTCCGCCTCGACTGGGACGGCCCGGCCCCCACCGCGCAGCAGGTCCCGGACCTGGTCCGGGTGCTGCTGCAGGACCTGCGTCCCGGCCTGGTCGTCGCGCAGTCGCTCACGACGCTGGGGCTGCCGGTCGTCGCCGGCTGCGGGCTCGCCGGGATCTGGCTGGCCCCGTGGCTGGACCACCCCGAGGTCGGCCTCGCGGCCGCCCGGTCGCACCCGCGCACCCTGCTCGTCGGCGGGACGGACGACCCCTCCTGGAACCGGACCCTGGCCCACGAGAGCGACCGCGAGGTGCTGGAGCTCGTGGGCGCCGACCGCTCCCTGGGGTTCCCGGGCGACGCCGCCGCGACCGCGGACGCGCGGGAACGGATCCGCTGCGGGGTGCGGGCCTTCCTAGCCGGGGGGCCCGGTCCCGCCCGCACCGCCGTCCCGGCCTAGAACTCGAAGAGGTTGCCGCGCAACCCGCCCCCGCCGTAGCCGGTGCGCAGGACCCCGCGCCGGCGCAGGACCGGGACGAGGTCGTCCAGGAACCGGTGCAGCGTCACCGGGTGCAGGTCCCCGGAGAGCAGGAACCCGTCGTTGCCGGCGTCCTCGCCGAACTCCTCGACGAGGTCGGCGAACTCCTCCGCCGTGCCCACCAGCCCGCCGCGGTCGGCGAGGCGGCCCTTGCGGGCCTTGCGCGCGAGCAGTTCCCGCAGCGGCGCGTCCGGGGTGTCCCCGCGCAGCGCGCCGATCGTGCCGAGGGAGACGTGGTCCCCGAACACCGCGGGGTCGAGGGGCGCGTCCAGCGGCAGGACCGTGAGGTCGGTCTCCAGGTCGCTGGACCAGGCGAGGGCGACCTCGCGCAGCACGGCCTCGGAGGGTTCCCGCGACGCCGCGACGATGCGGTCGGCCTCCTCCGGGCTGGCGACGAGTTCCGGTTTGACGACGAACAGGACCCGCAGGTCGGCGGGTTTCCGCCCGGCGAGGGCGGCCGCGTCGAGGACCTTCGCGCGGTAGCGCCGCACCTCCTCCACCCGCAGCGGGGCCAGCGCCAGCTGGACGTCGGAGCGCGACCCCGCGAAGGCCAGGCCCCGCGGCGAGCCGCCGGGCGAGACGAGCACCGGCTCGCCCCCGGCGAACGGCAGGGCGTTGAGCGGGCCGTCGAGGCGGAAGTGCTCCCCGCGGTGCTGGAACGCGTCGATGCGGGAACCGTCGGCGAAGTGCCCGCTCACCGGGTCCGCGACGAGGGCGTCGCTGTCCCAGCTGTGCCACAACCGGCGGACGACGTCGATCCACTCCTCCGCCCGGTCGTAGGCGACGTCGTGGGCGACGGGTTCGAGACCGACGTGGCGGGCGCTGCCGACGTCGGTGACGAGGTTGATCCCGAACCGGTCCCCGGACAGGTGCTGCAGGGTCGCGGCCTGGCGCGCGGCCAGGTAGGGCGGGGTGATCCCGGCGTTGACGGTGGGGACGACCCCGAGGTGCTGGGTGGCGGCGAACAGGTACGGCGCGAGCAGCAGCGGGTCGTGCTTGGGTCCGCCGTAGGCGGCGCGGACCCGCAGGTCGAGGGTGTCGGGGTTGCCCAGCGAGATCGCGTCCTCGATCACGACGAGGTCGAACCCGGCGCGCTCCAGGTCGCGGACGGCGTGGGCGTAGAGGTCCGGGCGGGTCCAGTCGTCGTTCCACGCCTGGTAGTCCCGGCCCCAGCCCTGCGGGCCGAAACCCCGGGAGAAGAAGTACCCGAAGTGCTGCGGGCGGCTCACCTCACACCCCCGCGGGGGTGGGGGCGGGCACCGCGGCGGCCAGCGCGGGGAGCAGGTCGGCGAGGAGGTCCTCGGGTTCCTCCAGCCCGATCGACAGCCGGACCAGACCGGGCCAGATGCCCGCCGCCAGCCGTTCCCCCTCGCTGCGGTGGGCGTGGGTGGTGCTGGCCGGGTGGATGACCAGCGAGCGGACGTCACCGACGTGGGTCATCCGGGTGAACAACCGCACCGCGTCGACGAACCGTTGCGCCGCGGGGCGTCCGCCCTCCAGGGTGAAGGAGAACACCGCCCCGCTCCCCCTCGGCAGCAGCCGGGCCGCGACGTCGTGCGACGCGTGGGAGGCGAGACCGGCGTGGTCGACGCTCGCCACCTCCGGGCGCGCCTGGAGCCACCGGGCCAGTTCCAGGGCCGTCGCGCTCTGCCGGGCGACGCGCAGCGACAGCGTCTCCAGACCCTGCTGGACGAGGAACGCGTTGAACGGCGAGATCGTCGGGCCCAGCCGCGAGGCCACCACCGCGCGGGTGTGCTCGACGTAGGCGCGCCGGGGCCCGAACCGCTCCACCCAACTGATCCCGCCCAGGACCCCCGCCGGGGCGGTCAGGTGCCCGAACCCGCTCCAGTCGAAGGCCTCGCGGGTGGTGGGGCCGGTGACCACCGCCCCCCCGAGCGCCGCGCCGTGACCGGCGAGGAACTTGCTGGCGGAGTGGACCACGACGTCCGCGCCGTGCTCCAGCGGCCGCAGCAGGTACGGGGTGGCGAAGGTGTTGTCCACGACGAGCGGGATGCCGTGCCGGTGGGCGACCGCCGCGACGGCGGGGACGTCGAGGACGACGGCCTTGGGGTTGGCGATCGACTCCGCGAAGAACGCCCGGGTGTCGGGGCGGACCCGCGCCTCCCAGGCCGCGGGGTCGCCGGTGTCGGGGACGAAGTCGACGGAGATGCCGAGGCGGCCGAAGTTGTCCAGGAGCAACCCGCGCGAACCCTCGTAGAGGTCGCCGGCCGCGACGACGTGGTCCCCGGCGCCGAGGATCCCCAGCAGGGCCACGGTGATCGCGGCCTGCCCGGTGCCGACGACGAGGGCGTCGGTGCCGCCCTCCAGGGTGGCGAGCCGGGTCTCGAGGGCGGCCGTCGTGGGGTTGCCCGTGCGGGTGTAGACGTAGCCGTCGTCCTCGCCGGCGAAGCGGGCGCGGGCCTGCTCGAAGTCGTCGAAGACGAAACCGGCCGTGAGGTGGACGGGGGTGATGCGGGCGCCGGTGGCCGGGTCGGGACCGGAACCGGCGTGGACCTGCTGGGTGGCGAAGCCGTGCGGGAACGGGACGTGCGTCATCGAGGGGACCTTCCGGGGGGCGGGGAGGGGGACGGGCGGGCGTTCAGGCCCGACAGGTCATCCCCGCGCTGCGCAGCAGGTCCACGACGAGACGTCGCGTCAGCGGGTTCCACGGAGCGCGTCGGCACACGGGTGCGTCCCCTTCCCATCGGTCCCGGCGGGAGCACCTGCCCCGGGGGGAGGTTGCTGCGGCGTCGACGAGCCGGGTCTCTCGGCCGCTCTGGATGGCGAGTCAAGTGAACGGGGCCGGGGAGGGTCGTGTCAAGCGCTTCACTCGGTCGGCGGAGGAACCGCGCGCAGCGGTGGGAGGGGGTCGAGGCGCGGTCCCCGGCCGGGCGTCAGTGGCTGCTCGTACCGCGCCGCGACTCCAGCACCGGGTCGACGAGGCGTTCCACGACCGCCCCGGTGGCCACCGCCGCGACCACGGCGTGCAGGACCTCCACGACGCCCTCCCCGGAGCGCCAGGTGCGCGGCGGGGCCCCGGCCCCGGTGGCGTTCTCCAGCGTCTGGTCGACCACGATCCGGGTCACCGTCTGCGCGACGTCGGCCCGGACCCGCAGGAGCCCGCTGGCCCGCCACACCCCGCGCAGCGCCCCCAGCGCGGCGCTGGTGGCGACGACCATCGCCAGCGTCGCGGCGGCCGGCCGGTCGGTGTCGGAGGGGGATCGCCCGGCGAGCAGCAGCAGCGTGCGGCCGGGGACGTGCGAGGCGGGGCGGCCGGTGACCGCCCGCTCCACGCGCTGGCTGGCGGTCATCGCCGCCGCTCCCGCCAGACCTCCGAGCAGCCCGCGGGCCGCGGCCGCGGCGAGCACCGCCGGCCGGCCGCGTCCGCGGGTCGTCGAACTCGTGATCACCAGGGGCACGGCGACCACCCTGGACCGGTCGCCGGGCCCGCGCCACCCGGCGCGCCCGCCGCGGGGTCCCTACGCCCGCCGCACGCGGATCGGCCCCTTCGCCGTCGAGGGGTCCACGACCTTCCCGCCCTGGGTGATCTCCGCCTCCCCCGCCGCGACCAGGCGCCGGGCCGCGGCCCGCGCGGGTTCCACCAGCGCCCGCCACTCCTCCCCGCCCACGGCGCGCGCGACCTCGCTGGGGCAGACCGTCTTCGCGGCTCCCCGGGCGTCCAGCAGGCGCCGCAGGGTGGCCTCCAGCTCGGCGTCGACGGCCGAGGCCGCGGACCGGGCCCGCCGGCGGCAGCCGTCGGAGCAGTAGCGGACCTCGTCCCAGTCGCGCTCCCACTTCTTGCGCCAGGTGATGGTGCGCCCGCACACGGCGCAGTCCTTGGTGGGGATCGTCCGGGCGGGCACCGGCCCAGTGGACCCCGCACCGGGCGCCCGCGCGATCCGAACGCCACGCCCGTGCTGGCGCTCCGGCGCGGGGAGGACTAGGTTCTCCTCGTAAGTTGCACGTTCAACAACATCAGGAGGTCCCCGTGAGCGACGTCAAGCTCGCCATCGTCTACTACTCCGCCACCGGCACCGTGCGCGCCATGGCCGAGCGCCTGGCCGCCACCGCCGCGCAGGCCGGCGCCGAGGTGCGCCTGCGCCAGGTCGAGCGCCAGCCCACCGGCGGCGAGAAGGCGGCGACCGACGAGCAGACCGCCGAGGCCGAGGCGGCCAAGGGCGCCCCCGGCGTCACCGCCGACGACGTCGTGTGGGCCGACGCCGTGCTCTTCGGCTCCCCCACCCGCTACGGCAACATCGCCGGGCAGCTGAAGATCTTCATCGACTCCCTCGGCGCCCAGTGGGCCCAGGGCCTGCTGGCCGACAAGGTCTACGCGGGGTTCACCTCCTCCCAGACCGCCCACGGCGGCCAGGAGACCACCCTCCTCGCGCTGTACAACACCATCTACCACTTCGGCGGGATCATCGTCCCGCCCGGCTACACCGACGGCTCGAAGTTCGTCGACGGCAACCCCTACGGCGTCAGCCACGTCACCGGCGGCGGGAACGACATCCCCCTCGGTGACGTCGAGTTCACCGCCCTGGACCACATGGTCAACCGCGTCATCGGCATCGCCGGCAAGCTCAAGGGCTGATCGCCGCACCCGAGGGGTGACCCGCCGCGCGGCGGGTCACCCCTCGATGCGTTCCAGCTCCCAGGTGCGGGCGTGCCGGTCGTCGGTGGCCGAGCACGTCAGCCGGTGCGCCGGCGCGGACCCGACCCGCAGGTGCACGCGCAGCGGCCGGCCCTCGTGCTCCAGGTCCACGCGCCACCGCCCGTGCTCCTCGTCGACGACGGCCCGCGGGCGCAGCGCGTCCACGGCGTCGATCCCCCGCTGCAGGCGGGCGTGCCCCTCGGCGGCCTGCACCACCCCGGGGTCGCAGGAGCGTCCCCGCCACCGGTGCGGCAGCACCCGCCCGGACCGCAGGGCCGCCACCAGGGCCGGGGCGTCGTCCGGGGTCAGGCGCCCGTGGGTGACGCCCGAGGGCAGCGACAGCGCGGTGGCCGCGAAGCGGTCCCCGCCCAGGTGCGAGCACTCCCAGACCGGTTCCGGGTCCAGGTCCGCGAGCGCGGCGGCCACCGGGCGCCCGCGCAGCGCGCAGCACCAGTCCTTGCGCCCGTGGGTGCACACCAGCAGCAGCGGCCCCCCGTGGGGTTCCCACCCCTCGTCGTCGGCGACCGCGGCGGGCAGGTCGGCGCGCGCCGCCGTCCGGGTCAGGACCCGGGACCGGCCGCGGCGGACGTCGACGAGGAACACCCGGCGCGGGCCGTCGGGGTCCAGGTCGCGGGCCGCGGGGCGCCGCACCAGCAGGAGCCGCACCCCGCGCCCGGCCGCGTTCGCGCGCAGCGCGGCCGTCACGTCCTCCCCCAGCCGGGACGCGGGGACCGTCCCGGCTCCCCAGGCCCCGGGTTCCTCCACCAGCAGGTACCCGCGCACGGCCGTGGCCGTCCCGAGCAGGGGGTCGCCCCGCTCCTCGGCCGCGGCGGCGCAGGAGAACCTCCGGGCGACGGCCTCCGCGCTCAGCGGGGCTCGCCGGCGGTGGGCAGCAGGACGCGCTCGCGCAGCAACCGCCGCAGGACCACCAGGGCGTCGGGGACGTCGACGCCCACGCCCGCGGCGGCGAGGTCGGCGGCCGAGGTCCGGGGTGCGGCGAGGACGTGCTCCAGGGCCGGGCGCAGCCAGCCCGGGAAGGTGACCCGGCGGTCGTCCAGGACCAGGTCCACCCCCTCCCCGGCGGGGACCAGGGACGAGCGCACCCCCCGGCGCGGGCGCAGGGCGGTGCCCTCGGCCAGCGTCCGGGCGGCCTCGTCCTGGGCCAGGACCCCCACCGGCTCGGCCGGCACGGCCCCCGAGCGCCGGCGGGCCACGAGGCGGCGCACGGCGTCGTCGTCGAGGGCGTCGAGCCAGCGCTGCGCCGCGGCGCGGAACCCGGCCACCTCCTCGTCCGGCACGCCGTCGGCGGCGCCGGGCGCACCCGGCAGCGGCAGCGCGCGGCGCAGGGCGACGTCGGCGACGCCCGCGGAGGCGACGGCGTCGGTGAGGACGTCGGCCCACGTCGTCGCCAGCAGCCCGACGGTGAGGTGGATGGAGCGGTCCTCGGTGGTGCGCGCGGAGTGCAGCCACCCGCGGGGCAGGTAGAGCGCGTCGCCGGGTTCGAGCACGGTGTCGATGGCCGGGGGCCGCCCGCCCACGGGGTCGGGGCCGAGCTGCGTCGAGGGCTGGGACTTCAGCGGGAGCTCCACCGCGGGCGGGTGGATCGTCCAGTGCTTGCGCCCGTCGACCTGGAGCACGACGACGTCGTGGGTGTCGTGGTGGGGCTTGAACCCCTGCGCGCCGGGCGGGGTGACGTAGACGTTCACCTGGCACTGGTGGCCGAGGTCCGCCGCGAGCTGCGAGCAGAAGGTCTGCAGGGCCGGCCAGGTGCGGTGCAGGGCCTGCAGCACGATCGTCGCCCCGCCGGCGTGGGCGGCGGCGACGCGGTCGGTGTCGGGCAGGTCCGCCAGCTGCTGGTTGCCGGCCACGGCGCGGCGGGTGTACGAGGACCGGGGCAGCGGGGTCCCGTCCTGGACGAGGGAGAAGAACGGGGTCCGCAGCGCGCGCGGCCCCAGCAGCTCATCGACGTCGGCGGGCGAGAGCAGGTCGTGGACCGAGGCCCGGCCGCCCTCCGCGGCGCGGTCGGCCGCCCGCACGAGGAGCGGGCGGGTGTTCCAGTGCTCCCCGGCGATGCGCTCGGCGGCCTCGCCGAAGCAGCGGCGCAACGCCGGGCCGGCCCCGCGCGCCGGGGCGTCGGCCCCGGCGGCGGGACGGGAGGGGGCCAGGGTCACGTCAGGACCCCGCGGAGTCGCTGCCCGCCGGGTCGGTGCCCGCGGGGTCGACCTGGGTGGAGTCGGAGTCGCCGGAGTCGGAGTCCCCGCCCTCCCCGCCGTCGGGGTCCACCCCGGCCGGGTCGCTGCCGGAGGGGTCGACCTGCGTCGCGTCGGAGTCGCCGGAGTCCGCGTCGCCCTCCGTCGCGGTGGTGCCGGTGGTGGTGATGTCGTCGTCGCTGAGGCTGCTCATGGGGGGAGCGTGGCAGGGCTCGCCGCCCGGCACCACCCGGGACGCCGAGACCCCCGCCCCCGGGACGGGGACGGGGGTCTCGGCGGCGGATCAGCGGGCGGCGGAACCCTCGACGTAGTCGGAGTCGTCGGACTTCACCCACGCCATGAGCTTGCGCAGCTCGCGGCCGGTGGCCTCGATGGGGTGCTGCTCGGCCTTGGCGCGCAGCTCCTTGAACTTCGGCGCGCCGGCGTCCTGGTCCTCGATGAAGTTGCGGGCGAAGGTGCCGTCCTGGATGTCCTTGAGGACGTCCTTCATCCGCTCCTTCACGGAGGCGTCGATGACGCGCGGGCCGGACACGTAGTCGCCCCACTCCGCGGTGTCGGAGACGGACCAGCGCTGCTTGGCGATGCCGCCCTCGTACATGAGGTCGACGATGAGCTTGAGCTCGTGCAGGCACTCGAAGTAGGCGACCTCGGGCTGGTAGCCGGCCTCGGTGAGGACCTCGAACCCGGTCTGCACCAGCGCGGAGGCGCCGCCGCAGAGGACGGCCTGCTCACCGAACAGGTCGGTCTCGGTCTCCTCGGTGAAGGTGGTCTTGATGCCGCCGGCGCGCAGGCCGCCGATCGCCTTGGCGTAGGCCAGGGCCAGCGCCCACGCCTGCCCGGTCGCGTCCTGCTCGACGGCGACGATGACGGGGACGCCGCGGCCGTCGACGTACTCGCGGCGCACCAGGTGGCCGGGGCCCTTGGGGGCGACCATGACGACGTCCACGTCGGCGGGGGGCTTGATGTAGCCGAAGCGGATGTTGAAGCCGTGGCTGAAGAACAGCGCCTTGCCCGCGGTGAGGTTCGGCTCGATGGCCTCGGCGTACAGGCCGCGCTGGAGGTGGTCCGGCACCAGGACCATGATCACGTCGGCGGCCTTGGACGCCTCGAAGGGGGTCAGGACGGTCAGGCCCTGCTCCTCGGCCTTGGCGCGGCTCTTGGAGCCCTCCTTGAGGCCGACGACGACGTCGACGCCGGAGTCGCGCAGCGACAGCGCGTGCGCGTGGCCCTGGCTGCCGAAGCCCAGGACCGCCACCTTCTTCCCGGTGATCGTGGACAGGTCGGCGTCGTCGTCGTAGAACATCTCGGCCACGTGGGGTTCTCTCCTCGGTCTCTGCGTGCGTGCTTCGTACGGGGTGGTGCGGGTCAGGCGGAGCGCAGCGCGCGGTCGGAGATCGCGCGCCCGCCGCGGGCGAGCGCCACCGAGCCGGACTGGACGAGCTCCCGGATGCCGAACGGCTCCAGCACGCGCAGCAGCGCGGCCAGCTTGTCCGGGCTGCCGGTGGCCTCGACCGTCACGGCGTCGGGGGCGACGTCGACGACGTGGGCGCGGAACAGCGCCACGGTGTCGAGCACCTCCCCGCGCGCCGAGGCGTCGGCCCGGACCTTCACGAGCAGCAGCTCGCGCTGGACCGAGGCGCCGTCCTCGAGCTCCACGATCTTCAAGACGTTGATCAGCTTGTTGAGCTGCTTCGTCACCTGCTCCAACGGCTGCGACTCCACGTCGACGACGATGGTCATCCGGGAGATGTCGCTGCGCTCGGTCGGTCCGACCGTGAGGGAGTGGATGTTGAAGTTCCTGCGCGCGAACAGCGACGTGACGCGCATCAGGACACCGGGTCGGTTCTCGACCAGGACGGACAGGGTGTGCTGGGACATCAGGAGATCACCTTCTCGGGACCGGACTCGTTGTCGCCCTCTTCCTCGCGGTCCCAGACCGGGGAGACCCCCCGCGCGTACTGGATGGCGTCGTTGCTCACGCCGGCCTCGACCATGGGCCAGACCATGGCGTCGCGGTGGACGCGGAAGTCGATGACCACGGGCACGTCGTCGATCGCCATGGCCTTCTCGATCGTCGCGTCGACGTCCTCGGCCCGGTCGCAGCGCAGCCCCACGCAGCCGTAGGCCTCGGCGAGCTTGACGAAGTCGGGGATCGGCGCGGCGTGGGTGCCGTGGTGGTCGCCGGAGTTCAGGTCGGTGTTGGAGTAGCGCTCGGAGTAGAAGAGCGTCTGCCACTGCCGGACCATGCCCAGGCTGGAGTTGTTGATGATCGCGACCTTGACGGGGATCCCGTTGAGGGTGCAGGTCGCCAGTTCCTGGTTGGTCATCTGGAAGCAGCCGTCGCCGTCGATGGCCCACACGACGGTGTCGGGCTTGCCCACCTTGGCGCCCATGGCCGCGGGGACCGCGTAGCCCATGGTCCCCAGGCCGCCGGAGTTGAGCCAGGTGCGCGGGTTCTCGTACTGGACGAACTGCGCGGACCACATCTGGTGCTGGCCGACCCCGGAGACGTAGATGGCCTCGGGCCCGGCGATCGCCCCGATCCGGGCGATGACGTGCTGCGGGGCGAGCGTGCCGTCGTCGGACTCGGCGTAGCCCAGCGGGTACGTCTCCTTCCACGACTGCGTCAGGGCGGTCCAGGCCGTGAGGTCCGCGCGGCCGTTCTCGAACTCGGCGGCCACGGCCGTGGTGAGCTCGGCGATGACGAGCTTGGCGTCGCCCACGATCGGGACGTCGACGGCGCGGTTCTTGCCGATCTCGGCCGGGTCGATGTCGGCGTGGATGACCTTGGCGCCGGGGGCGAAGCTGGACAGCTCGCCGGTGACGCGGTCGTCGAAGCGGGCGCCGAGGGTGATGAGCAGGTCGGACTTCTGCAGCGCGGTCACGGCCGCGACCGTCCCGTGCATGCCGGGCATGCCCAGGTTGTTCGGGTGGGAGTCCGGCAGCGCGCCGCGGGCCATCAGGGTCGTGACGGCGGGGATGCCGGTGAGGTCGGCCAGCGCCGCCAGCTCCGCGGAGGCGTCGGCCTTGATGACGCCGCCGCCGACGTAGAGGACGGGGCGCTCGGCCGCGGCGATGAGCCGGGCGGCCTCGCGGATCTGCTTGCCGTGCGGGCGCGTCACCGGGCGGTAGCCGGGCAGGTCGACCGTCTCGGGCCAGGCGAAGGAGGTCGTCGCCGTCAGCGCGGACTTCGCGACGTCGACGAGGACGGGGCCGGGGCGCCCGGTGGCGGCGAGGTGGAAGGCCTCGGCGATCACGCGGGGGATGTCGGCCGGGTCGGTCACCAGGTAGTTGTGCTTGGTGATCGGGATGGTGATGCCGGCGATGTCGGCTTCCTGGAACGCGTCGGTGCCGATGGCCTTGGCGGCCACCTGACCGGTGATCGCGACCATCGGGACGGAGTCCATGTTGGCGTCGGCGATGGGGGTGACGAGGTTCGTCGCCCCCGGGCCCGAGGTGGCCATGCAGACGCCGACCTTGCCGGTGGCCACCGCGTAGCCCTCGGCGGCGTGGCCGGCGCCCTGCTCGTGGCGCACCAGGACGTGCCGGACGTGCGGGGAGTCCATCAGCGGGTCGTAGGCGGGCAGGATCGCGCCCCCGGGCAGACCGAAGACGACCTCGACCCCTACCGCCTCCAGCGAACGGATGAGGCTCTGCGCGCCGGTGAGCTCGGCGACGGGGAGCTTCGGGTCCAGGGGCAGTTGCTGTGGCATCTGGTGTCCTCCTCGGGCGGTGCCGTTCACGGTGTCGTGCGTCCGGACGCCCGGCAGATCGGTCCGCCGGACGCAAAAAGACCCCTCAGCCAGGGATGGCGTGTGAGGGGTCGCGCGCTCGGCCGAACTGGTCAGCCGGCGCGCTGTCCGATGGCTACGAGGAACCGCATGGAGCGAAGGTAGCCCGTCGGTGGGCGGATGTCAGCCGAGGGGCCGTCGCGTCTCACATCCTGGACACCTGGTCCAGGTGCTGGACGCGACGGCCCGGTCGCTCAGCGGCAGACGGCCCCGAGCGAGGCGGACTGGACCTGCTTGGCGTACTTGGCCAGCACCCCGCGCTTGAAGACCGGGGGCAGCGGCTCCCAGCCCTCGCGGCGGGCGGCGAGCTCCTCCTCGTCCACCAGCACCTCGAGGGTCTTGCCGGCGACGTCCAGGCGGATCCGGTCCCCGTCGCGCACGAACGCGATGGGACCGGCGTCGACGGCCTCGGGGGCCACGTGCCCCACGCACAGGCCCGTCGTCCCGCCGGAGAAGCGCCCGTCGGTCATGAGCAGCACGTCCTTGCCCAGGCCCGCGCCCTTGATCGCGCCGGTGATGGCGAGCATCTCGCGCATCCCCGGGCCGCCCTTGGGGCCCTCGTAGCGGATGACGACGACGTCGCCGGCGGAGATCGTGCCGTCCTCCAGGGCGTCCAGGGCGGCGCGCTCGCGCTCGAAGACCCGCGCGGTGCCCTCGAAGACGTCGGAGTCGAAGCCCGCGCTCTTCACCACCGCGCCGCCGGGGGCGAGGTTGCCGGAGAGGATCGTGATGCCGCCGGTCTTGTGGATGGGGTCCTGCAGCGAGCGCAGCACGACGCCGTCGACGTCGGGCGGGGCGATGTCGGCGAGGTTCTCGGCCATCGTCCTCCCGGTCACCGTCAGGCAGTCCCCGTGCAGCAGGCCCGCGTCCAGCAGCGCGCGCATGACGACGGGGATGCCGCCGATGCGGTCGACGTCGACCATGACGTGGCGGCCGAAGGGCTTGAGGTCGGCCAGGTGCGGGACCTTCGCGGCGACGCGGTCGAAGTCGGCGAGGGTGAGGTCGACCTCGGCCTCGTAGGCGATGGCCAGCAGGTGCAGGACGGCGTTGGTGGAGCCGCCCAGGGCCATGACGACGGCGATGGCGTTCTCGAACGCCTCCTTGGTGAGGATCTGCCGGGCGGTGATGCCCTTCGAGAGCAGGTTCACCACGGCCTCGCCGGAGCGGCGGGCGAACCCGTCGCGACGGCGGTCGGTCGCGGGCGGGGCCGCGCTGCCGGGCAGGGACATCCCCAGCGCCTCGGCCGCGGCGGCCATCGTGTTCGCGGTGTACATGCCCCCGCAGGCCCCCTCGCCGGGGCAGATGGCGCGCTCGATGACGTCGACGTCCTCGCGGGACATCAGCCCCCGCGCGCACGCCCCGACGGCCTCGAAGGCGTCGATGAGGGTGACCTCGTGCTCGCTGCCGTCGGACAGCTTGGCCCGCCCGGGCAGGATCGTGCCGGCGTAGAGGAAGACGCTGGCCAGGTCCAGGCGCGCGGCGGCCATGAGCATCCCCGGCAGGGACTTGTCGCAGCCGGCGAGCAGGACGGACCCGTCGAGGCGCTCGGCGCTCATGACGGTCTCGACGGAGTCGGCGATGACCTCGCGCGAGACGAGGGAGTAGTGCATCCCCTCGTGGCCCATCGAGATGCCGTCGGAGACGGAGATGGTGCCGAACTCCATCGGGAAGCCGTGGGCGGAGTGCACGCCGTCCTTGACGGCCTTCGCGAGGCGGTCCAGGGACAGGTTGCAGGGGGTGATCTCGTTCCAGCTGGAGGCCACCCCGATCTGGGGCTTCTCCCAGTCGTCGTCGCCCATGCCGACGGCGCGGAGCATGCCGCGCGAGGCGGTCGCCTCCAGACCGTCGGTGACCTGGCGACTGCGGGGCTTGATGTCGACGCTCACGGGCTGAGTCTAGGCACGCCCGGCGCCGCGGCCCGTTGACCGGCCCGGAGCGGGGTGACTACGGTGGGCGTCGTCGTGAACGTTCACGGCTCTCTGCCCCCCGGCTCGAAGGAGCGCCCCCGTGCCCACCCCCACCACCCGCTGGGCCGTCCTCGGCCCCGGCGGGATCGCCCGCCGCTTCGTGAGCCAGCTCCCCGCGGCCGGCCACGAGCTCGTGGCCGTCGGCGCCTCCCCCACCCCCGCCGGGGCCGAGCGCGCCCGCGCCTTCGCGGCGGAGTTCGCCCCCCTCTTCGCCGCCCCCGCCGCCGTCGGCGACTACGACGAGGTCCTGGCCCGCGACGACGTCGACGCGGTCTACGTGAGCACCGTGCACGTCACCCACGCCAAGCTCGCCCTGGCCGCCGTCCGCGCCGGCAAGCACGTGCTCTGCGAGAAGCCGCTGGCCCCCAACCACGGCACGGTCATGGCGGTCGTCGACGCCGCCCGCGAGGCCGGGGTCCACTTCCTCGAGGCGTACATGTACGCCCACCACCCGCAGATCGCCAAGCTGCTGGACCTCGTGCGCTCGGGGGCGATCGGCACCGTCCAGCACGTCGACGCCAGCTTCTCCTTCGCCACCGGCGCCAAGGAGGGCCGCCTCTACGACGCCGACCTCGCCGGCGGCGGGATCCTCGACGTCGGGGGCTACCCCGTCTCCGCCGCCCACCTCGTCGCCGCGGCCGCGCTGGGCCGCCCCGCCGCGGTGACGGGGTTCTCCGCGCAGGGCACCGTGGGCGAGACCGGGGTCGACGAGTGGGCCGTGGCCTCGATCGTCTTCACCGGTGGCGTCACGGCCTCCGTCCGCACCGGGGTCGCGCTGTCCGAGCCGCAGTCCGTCACCGTGCACGGCTCCGGGGGCACGATCCACCTGCCCGACCCGTGGACGGTCCTCGGCGACACCCGCGTCGTGCTCACCCGGCCCGGCGCGGAGCCCGAGACGTTCGCGTTCGACCCCGACCTGCCCGAGAACAAGGCGTACGCCCGCGAGGCCGTGGCGCTGGTCTCCGACGAGACCCCCGTGTTCACCCTCGACGACACCCTCGCCGTCAACGCGGTCCTGAACCGCTGGCGCGACGCCATCGGCCTGCGCTACCCCTTCGAGGCCGACACCGCCGACATCCCCACGGTCTCCGGGCTCCCGCTGCGCCGCCGCGAACCCACCGCGATGAGGTACGGGACGATCCGGGGCCTGGACCGGCCCGTCTCCCGCCTCGTCATGGGCTGCGACAACCAGCCCGACCTGGCCCACGCCTCGGCCGTCTTCGACGCGTTCGTCGAAGCCGGCGGGAACACGTTCGACACCGCGTGGGTGTACGGGATGGGCAAGTACGAGAAGCTGTTCGGTCGCTGGCTGGCCAACCGCGGGATCCGTTCCGACGTGAACGTCATCGTCAAGGGGTGCCACACCCCCCACAACGACCCCGAGTCGCTGACCCGGCAGCTGTTCGAGTCGCTGGAACGCCAGGGCCACGACCACGCGGACGTCTACATGATGCACCGCGACAACGAGGACGTCCCCGTCGGCGAGTTCGTCGACGTCCTCGACGAGCACGCTTCGGCGGGACGGATCAGCGCCTACGGCGGGTCGAACTGGTCCCCCGCCCGTGTCGACGAGGCGAACGCCTACGCCGAGGCGAACGGCAAGCGGCCGTTCACGGTGCTGTCCAACCACTTCGGGCTCGCCGAGGCCTACGACGTCCCGTGGGCGGGCTGCCGGCACGTGACGGACCCGGAGTCCAAGCGGTGGCTGACCGAGCGGAACATCGCCCTGCTGCCGTGGTCCTCGCAGGCCCGCGGGTTCTTCGCCCGCGCCGACGCGGACGACCGCAGCGACGCCGAACTCGTGCGCTGCTACTACAGCGACGCGAACTTCGAGCGCAAGGCGCGGGCCGAGCAGCTGGGGCGGGAACTGGGCGTCCCGGCGACGGCCGTCGCCCTGGCCTACGTCCTGGCCCAGCCGTTCCCGACGTTCGCGCTGTTCGGTCCCCGCACGATCGCGGAGGCCCGCTCCTCCATGACCGGCCTCGGGGTCGAGCTGGACGCGCAGCAGGTGGCGTGGCTGGACCTGCGCGAGGGGTGAACGCCTCGGCTCCGCGGGCCGCGACGATCGTCGACGTGGCCCGCGTCGCCGGGGTGTCCCGGCAGACGGTGACCCGTGCGCTGCACGACATGCCGGGCATCAACGCCGGGACGCGCGAACGGGTGCTCGCCGCCGCGCGGGAGCTGAACTACCACCCCTCCCGGTTCGGGCGGGGCCTGGTGAAACCCGCCGGGCGCACCCTCGGGCTGCTGGTCGGGGACCTCACCAACCCCTACTACGGGGAACTCGCCTCGACCGTCCTGCGGCTGGCCGGGGAACGCGGCTGGAACGTCGTGATGGCCGAACCGGGCAGCCTCAGCGACCTCGCCGGCGCCACCGACGCCGTCGTCGGCTTCACCGGGTCGAGCATCGAGGTCCCCCGGGCCGGGGCGCCGAACCTGCCCGTCGTCGAGATCGACCCCCCGCACGACCACCCCGGCCACGGCCGGGTGGAGTTCGAGCGCGCGCAGGCGTCCCGGGACGCCGTCTCGCACCTGCTGGCCCGCGGGGTGCGCCGTCCCGTGGTGCTGGACCTGCTGGGACCCGAGGGGTGCTCGCGGCGCGGCCGGGCCTTCGTCGAGGCCTTCCGGGACGCCGGGGTGGAACCCGCGGTCGCCGACCGGGCCTCCTCCTGGGCGGACCTCGCCGGGGACCGGCCCGGCGCCGGGCCCGACGCGGTGGTCGCCTTCAACGACCTCGAGGGTTTCCGGGTCCTGCGGGACCTACGCACGGCCGGGCTGCGGGTCCCGCAGGACGTGCGGGTGGTCGGCGTCGACGGTCTCGCGCTCGGCGAGTTCGTCGCCCCGCGGCTGTCGACCCTCACGATCGACCTGACCGAGGTGGCCCGGGCCGCCCTCGACCTCGTCGTGGAACTCTCCGGGCCCCGCTCCGGCGAGGCGGTGCGGGTGGTCCCGCACCGCTTCGTCGCCCGCGACTCCACCTGACGCACGACGCCGGGCCGGTCCGAGGCGCGCCCTGGGTCAGTAGACGTCGCGGACGTAGCGCTTCGCGGCCACCATCTCCCGGACGTGCAGGGCGGCGTCCTCCTCGCTCATGCCCCCGTGCTCGGCCACCACCCGGCGCAGGGCGGCGTCGACGTCCTTGGCCATCCGGGAGGCGTCGCCGCAGACGTAGACGTGGGCGCCGTCGGCGATCCAGCGCCACAGCTGGGCTCCGTGGGCCAGGACGCGGTCCTGCACGTAGACCTTCTCGGGCTGGTCGCGGGAGAAGGCGAGGCTGAGGCGGGTGAGGAACCCCTCGTCGCGCCAGCCCTCGAACTCCTCCCGGTAGTACCAGTCGGTGGCCGAGCTGCGCTCGCCGAAGAACAGCCAGTTGGGGCCACCGGCCCCGTGCGCCCGCCGGTGCTGCAGGAACGCGCGGAAGGGCGCCACGCCGGTGCCCGGCCCGATCATCACCACCGGCACGTCGGGGTCGGCCGGGGGCCGGAAGGCCGGCGCGGGCTGCACGAAGACCCGCACCTCTTTCCCCGCGGCCCGGTCGGCGAGGAAGGTGGAGCAGACCCCCTGCCGCAGCGGGTCCCCGAAGCGGACCGTCGAGACGGTGAGCTGGACCTCGCCGGGGTGGGCCTCGGGCGCGGAGGAGATCGAGTACTGCCGCGGCTGGAGGGGTTTGAGCAGGTTGAGCCACTCCGCGGGCTCGGCGTGGGCGGGGAACTGCCGGAGCACGTCGAGGGTCTGGCGCTCCCGGGCCCACTCCGCGGTGCGCGCCGGGCCCTCGGCGAGGACCCGGGCCAGCCCCTCCTCCCGCGAGCGCTGCGCGACGAACCGGAGCAGGTCCGGGGCGGGGCGGGTGAGGTCCAGCGCGGTCAGGGCCGCGGGGTCGACACCGGTCGCGGCGGCGAACGCCTCGACGACGGCGGGGTCGTTCTCGGGCCAGACGCCCAGGGAGTCCCCGGCGTGGTGCTCCAGGCCGCCGTCGCGGGCCAGCCCGATCTGGCGGACCTCCTTCGTCGAGCCCGCGGCGTTGAGCCGGACGTTGCGCACCAGCCGGCTGCGGTAGGGGTCCTTGCGGGTGGGCCGGGTGGGGGCCAAGCGCGGGGCGGGGACCAGCGCGGTGGAAGGCGAGGGGGCGGTCGACGCGGCGGGGGCCGTGGGGGTGGGCGAGCGGCGGGCCAGCAGGTCGAGGACGCGGGCGCTCCACTCCGCGGCGCGCTGGTCCTCCCCCGGTTCGCACTCCACGCGGTCCAGCAGCCGCTGCGCGCCGAGCTCGGCCAGGCGCTCGTCGAGGCGGCGGCCGTGGCCGCAGAAGTCGGCGTAGCTGGAGTCGCCGAGCGCGAGCACCGCGAAACCGCGCCCCTCCAGGCGGGGGGCGGCGGGCCCGGACAGCGCGTCCCAGAACGACTCCCCGTTGTCCGGCGGGCCCCCGTCCCCGAAGGTGCTGGACACCAGCAGCGTGGTCGTCGCCGCGCCGAGCCGCTCCGGGGTCACCTCGTCCATCCCGAACACCCCGACGCGGACCCCGGCGGCCTCCAGCGCGGCGGCGGCGGAGCGGGCGTGCTCCTCCGCCCCCCCGGTCTGGGAGGCCCAGAGCACGAGGACGTCGGGCGCCGGCGCGGGCTCGGCGGAACCCACGGATCCCGCGGATACCGCCGGTGCCGGGGAGGCGAACGTCCCGGCCAGGAACCCCTCCACCCAGGCCCGGTCGCCGTCGGCGAAGGGCGCGGAGGCCGGCAGCACCGGCACGAAGCCCGGGGCCTCCCCCAGGGCGTGCAGGAACCCGTCCAGGTAGCGGGTCTGCCGCTCGTCGAGGACGGGCGGACCGCCCCGGCCCACGGTGGCGGGGAGGGCGGGAGCGGCGGGGACGGCGGCCTCGACCCGGGTGAGCTGCACGGCGCACACCTTGAACTCCGGCTGGAAGCTCTCCGGGTCCACCGCGTCGTGGGTGACGGCGTTGACCGCCAGGTCCTCCCCGAACGCGTCGTTCCAGTGGAAGGGCGCGAAGCAGCACCCGGGCAGGACGCGGTCGGTGACGACGGCCGGGAGCACCACCCGCCCCCGGCGGGAGACCACCTCGACCCGGTCGCCCTCCGCGACCCCCAGCCGGGCGGCGTCCTCGGGGTTCACCTCCAGGAACGGCCCGGGGTTCAGCTTCTCCAGCTTCGCCACCTTCCCCGTCTTGGTGCGGGTGTGCCACTGGTGCTGCACGCGGCCGGTGTTGAGGACGAACGGGTGCTCGTCGTCGGGCAGCTCCGCGGCCGGGACGAAGGGCCGGGGCCAGAACACCGCCCGCCCCGACGGGGTGGGGAAGGCCAGCGGCGGCACCGTCCCGTCCTCGCGCACCAGGAGGTCCTGGCTGACCCCGTCGTTGAGGTAGCGCACGGGGTGGCGGTCCACGCCGTCGCCCGGGGGCGCGGGCCACTGCACGGGACCGGAGCGCAGCCGCTCGTGGTCCACCCCGCGCAGGTCGTAGCCGGTGCGCGGGTTGGAGAAGCGGCGGATCTCCTCGAACACGTCCGCGGCGCACCCGTAGGCGAAGTGGTCGCCGAAGCCGAGGGCGCGGGCGACGTCGGCGATGAGCTGCCAGTCCGGGCGGGCGTCACCCACGGGGTCGGCCGCCTGCGGCAGCAGCGTCATGGTCCGCTCGGAGTTGACGCTCACCTGGTCCGACTCCGCCCACAGCGCCGCCGGCAGCAGGACGTCGGCGAAGGCGGTGGTCTCGGTCTCGGCGAAGGCGTCCTGCACCACGACGAACTCGCAGCGCCGCAGCGCCTCCACGACCGTGGACCGGTTGGCGACCGAGGCGACGGGGTTGGTGCAGATGATCCAGCAGGCCTTCACCTCCCCGGCCGCCATCCGGGAGAACAGGTCGATCGTCCCCGTCCCGACGTCGGTCCGCAGCGTGCCCGGTTCCAGCCCCCACACGCTCTCGGTGAAGTCCCGGTCGCGGGGGTCCAGCACCGAGCGCTGCCCCGGCAGCCCCGGGCCCATGTAGCCCATCTCCCGCCCGCCCATGGCGTTGGGCTGACCGGTGAGCGAGAACGGGCCGCTGCCCCGGCGGCAGATCGCCCCGGTGGCCAGGTGCAGGTTCACCAGCGCGTTGGTGTTCCAGGTGCCGTGGACGCTCTGGTTCAGCCCCATCGTCCAGCAGCTCATCCACTCCCCCGCCCCGGCGATGAGGTCCGCGGCGGCGCGCAGGTCGGCCTCGGCGACGCCGGTGAGCTCGCTCACCCGGGCCGGCGGGTGGTCGGCGACGACCCCGGCCATCCCCTCCCAGCCGGTGGTGGCGGTGGCGATGAACTCCTCGTCGACGGCGCCGGCCTCCACCAGCAGGTGCAGCAGCCCGTTGAGCAGCGCCAGGTCGGTGCCCGGGCGCACCTGCAGGAAGAGGTCGGCGGCCTCGGCGGTGGCCGTCCGGCGCGGGTCGACCACGATGAGCTTGGCCCCCGCCCGGACGCGGTCCATCATCCGCAGGAAGAGGATCGGGTGGCAGTCGGCGGTGTTGGAGCCGATGACGAGGAACACGTCGGCGTGGTCGAAGTCCTCGTAGGACCCCGGCGGGCCGTCCGAGCCCAGCGACTGCTTGTAGCCCGTCCCCGCGCTGGCCATGCACAGGCGCGAGTTCGACTCGATCTGGTTGGTCCGCAGGAAGCCCTTGGTGAGCTTGTTCGCCAGGTACTGCGCCTCCACCGACATCTGCCCCGAGACGTAGACGGCGACGGCGTCCGGGCCGTGCTCGGCCACGACCTCGGCGAAGCGCTGCGCCACCGTCCCCACGGCGTCGCGGACCGGGGCGGGGCGGGGCTCGCCGCCGCGGGTCTCGCGCACCGCGGCCTGCTGCAGCCGGCCCGGGGCGGCCATGAAGTCCGCGCTGGTGGCGCCCTTGGTGCACAGCCGCCCCGCGTTGGCCGGGTGCTGCCGGTCCCCGGTGACCCCGGCGACCCGGCGGCGCCCGGTCTCGGGGTCGGTCACCACGTCCAGGAGCACCCCGCAGCCGACCCCGCAGTAGGAGCAGGCGCTGCGCACGCGGGCGGGGGTCTCGGGAGCGGTCACGGAGGGAGTCAACGCGCTCGCCGTTGCCCGGTGGTTACCCCCGTGTTGCGACCGTGGTGCGCTCTCCTCACAGCGGCGGGCCGGTCCGGTGAGGACAACGTCACGCAGGTGCAACGGCGCACGCGACCGGCTGTAACGCGGCCTGCCTAGCTTCGTCGCCGAAGCGCAGTCCACCCCTGGCCCCGAAGGGACCCCGCGATGGCCGTCACCAACGACCGCACCGGCTCGGCCGGCCCGCACCTCGCCGTCGGCACGATCCCCGCCCCCCGCGCCGGCCGCTGGGTGGACCACTACGACCCCGAGGACCAGGAGCAGTGGCGGACCACCGGGCGCCGCGCGGCCAAGCGCAACCTGTGGCTGTCCATCTTCGCGGAGTTCCTCGGCTTCTCCGTCTGGCAGCTGTGGACGATCGTCACGCCCTCGCTGAACGCCGCCGGCTTCTCGCTGACCGACGACCAGAAGTTCTGGCTCATCGCCATCCCCAACCTCGTCGGGGCGACGCTGCGCTTCCCGTACACCTTCGCGGTGCCGAAGTTCGGCGGGCGCAACTGGACGATCGTCTCGGCGCTGCTGCTCGTCGTCCCCTGCGTCGGGCTCGCGATCGTCGTGCAGAACCCGCAGACCCCGTTCTGGCTCATGGTGCTGGTGGCCGCGACGGCCGGGGTCGGCGGCGGGAACTTCGCCAGCAGCATGGCCAACATCTCCTTCTTCTACCCCGAGCGGGAGAAGGGCGCCGCCCTCGGGCTCAACGCGGCCGGTGGCAACCTCGGCGTGGCCGTCGTGCAGCTGGTGATGCCCATCGTCGTGGTCGTCGGCGGCGGGCTGGCCCTGGAGCGCGCCGGGCTGGTCGTCATCCCGCTGGCGATCCTCGCCGCGGTCCTCGCCTGGCGGTACATGGACAACCTCTCCACCGCCAAGGCGGACCTGGCCGGCTACGCCGCCGCGGTGCGCAACAAGCACACCTGGATCATCTCGTTCCTCTACATCGGGACGTTCGGGTCGTTCATCGGCTACGCCGGGGTGTTCCCCACCCTCATCCAGCGGGAGTTCCCGGGCATCGCCTTCGACTGGGGCTTCATCGGGCTGCCGGCGGTGCCGCTGACGCTGGCGTTCCTCGGGGCCCTGGTGGGCTCGCTGGCCCGCCCCTCCGGGGGCCGCCTCGCCGACAGGCTGTCCGGCGCCAACGTCAGCATCGCGGCCTACCTCGTGATGTCGCTGGGTGCGGTCGGGGTCATCGCCTCGATCAGCGCCGGCACCTTCGCCGGGTTCTTCGCCAGCTTCCTGCTGCTCTTCGTCGCCACCGGCGTCGGCAACGGCTCGGTGTACCGGATGATCCCGGCGATCTTCCGCGCCGGGATCGACCCCACCGACACCGCGGCGATGGTGCTGGCCAAGCGCAAGGCCGCGGCCTGCATCGGGATCGCCGCCGGCATCGGCGCCTACGGCGGGTTCATCATCCCGCGCGTCTTCGCCGCCTCGATCTCCGGCAGCGGGTCCCTGCAGCCCGCGCTCGTCGGCTTCATCGCCTTCTACCTGGTCTGCGCCGTGGTCACCCTGGCCGTCTACAAGGCCGGACGCGCCCAGCGCTTCGCCGGCGCCCAGATCTGAGAGAGGAACCCCCGTGAGCTCGACCCCCCGCTTCCTGCAAGGTGCCCACCCCTTCACCGGGGCCGGCCTGGAGAAGCTCGTGGCCCTGGAGGGGCTGCCCGCCTACACCGTCCCCGACGGGGCCCGCGCCCAGGCCGTCTACTTCCGCGGCGGCAACTCCACCGACGAGATGGTGGTCGTGGCCCTGCTGCGCGACGGGGTGACGATGCGCCTGTTCCCGCTGGCCGCCAAGGGCTCGGTGCACGTGCCGCTGCGCATCGTGGAGGACGTCGAGGCCCCCTCGACGCTGGAGCTGCGGGTCGCCGCCCCCGAGGGGCTCACCGGCACCGTCGTCGTCGACCTCGGACTCGTGGAGGTCTGACGTGACCGAGACGACCGCCACCGCCACCGTCCCCGCCCAGCGCCGCCCGCAGCGCCGCCTCGTGGTGGTGGGCAACGGGATGGCCGGGATCCGCGCCGTGGAGGAACTGCTGGAGCGCGGCGGTTCCGACCAGTTCGCCATCACCGTCTTCGGCGACGAGCCGTACGGGAACTACAACCGCATCATGCTGTCCCACGTGCTGTCCGGGGAGGAGACCGAGGAGGGCATCTTCCTCAACACCCTGCCCTGGTACGCCGAGAACGGCATCGACCTGCGCGCCGGGGTGCGGGTGGACCGCATCGACCGCTTCGCCAAGGTCGTCCACGACGCCGACGGGGGGCAGACCCTCTACGACGTCCTGCTCCTCGCGACGGGGTCCACGCCGTTCTTCCCCACCATGGAGGGCCTGCACCGCCCCGACGGCACCGTGCTGGACGGGGTGTTCGGGTTCCGGACCCTCGACGACGCCCGGTCGCTGCTCACCGCGGCCCGCACCCACCGGCGCGCCGTCGTCATCGGGGGCGGGCTGCTCGGCCTGGAGGCCGCGCACGGCCTGGCGACCCACGGCCTCGAGGTGCACCTCGTCCACTCCCCCCAGCACCTGATGAACCAGCAGCTCGGGCCCGAGGCCGGGCGCGTGCTGCGCCGCAAGATCGAGGAGCTCGGCATCCGGGTCCACACCGGCGTCCGCACCCGTGGCCTGCGCGGCACCGACCGGGTCACCGGCGTGGAACTGCCCGACGGCACGGTGCTCGACGCGGACTTCGTCGTCGTCGCCGCGGGCATCCGGCCCAACACCGACGTCGCCCTGCGCTCGGGCCTGGAGGTCCAGCGCGGGGTCGTCGTGGACGACCGGATGCAGTGCAGCGCCGGGGAGGAGGGGGAGGAGGGGACCGCGGACGGGATCTACGCCGTCGGGGAGTGCGTGCAGCACCGCGGCCAGACCTACGGGCTGGTGGCGCCGCTGTGGGACCAGGCCGGGGTCCTGGCCGACCACCTCACCGGTTCCCGCCCCGACGCGGCCTACCACGGCTCGCGGACCTCGACCAAGCTCAAGGTCGCCGGGGTCGACGTCGTGGCCATGGGCCTGGCCGGGCCCGAGCGCGACGACGACGAGTTCGTCGTGTTCTCCGAACCCCACCGCGGGGTGTACCTCAACGTCGTCATCCGCGACGGGCGCCTGGTGGGCGCCACGCTGCTCGGCGACGTGCGCAAGACCGCGTTCCTCACCCAGGCCTTCGACCAGGGCCTGCCGCTGCCCGAGGAACGCATGAGCCTGCTGTTCGACCTCGGCTCCCCCGACGAGGCGACCTCGGTCGCCGAGCTCGCCGACGACGTCCAGGTCTGCAACTGCAACGGCGTGACCAAGGGGAAGATCGTCGACGCCGTCGCCGGCGGCTGCACCTCGGTCAACGCGGTCATGGGCAAGACCAAGGCCGGCAAGGGCTGCGGGTCCTGCAAGACCCTGGTGGAGCAGGTCACCGAGTGGGCCGCCGGCGGGAACCTCACCGTCGACGAGAGCGCGAACTGGTACGTCCCGGCGATCCCGCTGGCCAAGCCGGAGCTCATGGCCGCGATCCGCGAGCGCCGGCTGAAGTCGGTCTCGGCGGTGTTCCGCGAACTCGCCCCCGGCGGGGTCGAGGACGCGAAGTCGAAGATGGGCCTGACCTCGCTGCTGCGGATGATGTGGCCCGAGGGCCTGGACCAGGACGAGCGCGACGGCCGGTTCATCAACGACCGGGTGCACGCCAACATCCAGCGCGACGGGACGTTCTCGGTGGTCCCGCAGATGAAGGGCGGGGTGACGACCGCCGAGCAGCTCCGCAAGATCGCCGACGTCGCCGACAAGTACGACGTCGGCATGATCAAGGTCACGGGCGGGCAGCGGGTGGACCTGCTGGGGATCCGCAAGGAGGACCTGCCGAAGGTCTGGGCGGACCTGGGGATGCCCTCGGGCTACGCCTACGGCAAGAGCTTCCGGACGGTGAAGACGTGCGTGGGCACCGACTTCTGCCGCTTCGGGCTGGGCGACTCCACCCAGCTCGGCATCGACCTCGAGACCCGCTTCCAGGGGGTCGAGACCCCGGCGAAGCTGAAGCTGGGCGTCGTCGGCTGCCCCCGCAACTGCGCGGAGGCCTACGTCAAGGACATCGGGGTCGTCGCGATCGGCGCGGGCAAGTGGGAGGTGTACGTCGGTGGGGCCGCCGGCGCCTCCGTGCGCAAGGGCGACCTGCTGGCCACGGTGGACTCCCCCGAGGAGGTCATCACCCTGACGGGGCGGTTCATCCAGTTCTACCGGGAGTGGGGCAACTGGCTGGAGCGCACCTACGAGTTCGTGCCCCGCCTGGGGCTGGACCGGGTGAAGAAGGTCCTGCTGGAGGACTCCGACGGCCTCGTGGCCGGTCTGGACGAGCGGATGCAGGCGACGGTGGACAACTACCGCGACCCGTGGCTGGAGGGCCGGGAACCGGTCACCGAGGGGCAGTTCCGCCCCGCGCTGCCGCTGGTGGACCTGCCGCTGGTGCCCGGCCGCCCCGCCGGGGCCCCCGGCGGGACGACCGTCGCCCTGCCGCTGCCCACCGCCCGTCCCGACTCGCTGAGGGTGCCCCGATGACCGCCTCCACGACCACCACCCACGCGGTGTGCCCCGCGAGCGAGCTGCCGTTCGGGGAGGGCCGCACCTACGTCGTCGACGGGCAGCAGGTGGCGCTGTTCCGCCACCGCAGCGGCCGGGTGAGCGCCGTGCAGGCCGCCTGCCCGCACGCCGGCGGGCCGCTGGCCGACGGGCAGGTCGACGAGGGGGTCGTGGTGTGCCCGCTGCACCTGAACGCCTTCGACCTGCGCACGGGCGAGTCCACGACCGGGCAGGACCCGATCGCGGTGCACCCCTGCTCCGTCGGGGACGATGGTGTCGTGAGCGTGGTCCTGTGACCCCGGGCGGAGAGGAGGTCGGCGCGGTGGCCTACCCCCTGCACCTGGACGTCTCCGGGCGCCGCGTCCTCGTCGCCGGCGGGGGCCCGGTGGCCGCCCGCCGGGCCCGCGACCTCGTCGCCGCGGGCGCCGACGTGCTCGTGGTGGCCCCCGCGGTGTGCGAGGACCTGCGCGACCTGCTGCCGGACCTGACGTGGGAGCAGCGCGAGGTCGAACCCCGCGACGTCGCCGACGCGTGGCTGGTGCACACCGCCACCGGCGACCCCCGCGCCGACGCCGAGGTCGCCGCGGCCGCCGAGGCGCTGCGGGTGTGGTGCGTGCGCGCCGACGACGCCCGCGCCTCCAGCGCCTGGACGCCGTCGGTGGTCCGCCGCGAGGGCGTGACGGTCTCGGTGACCGCCGGGGGCGACCCGCGGCGCGCCCGGGGCCTGCGGGAGGCCCTCTCGCGGTGGCTGGACTCCGGGGCCGCACCGCTGCGCCGCCGCCGTCCCGGGGCCGGGCGCGTCACGCTGGTGGGCGGGGGCCCCGGCGAGGTGGACCTGCTGACGCTGCGCGGGCGCCGGCGCCTCGCCGAGGCCGACGTCGTCGTGGTGGACCGCCTGGCGCCCACGGCCGTCCTCGACGAGCTGGACCCCGACGTGCAGGTCGTCGACGTGGGCAAGACCCCCGACCACCACCCGGTGCCCCAGGAGGAGATCAACCGCATCCTCGTCGAGCACGCGCGGGCCGGGCGGCGGGTCGTGCGCCTCAAGGGCGGCGACAGCTACGTCCTGGGCCGCGGCGGCGAGGAGGTCCTGGCCTGCCGCGCCGCCGGGGTGGAGGTCGAGGTGGTGCCGGGGGTGACGAGCGCGTTCGCCGTGCCCGCCGCGGCCGGGATCCCGGTCACCCACCGGGGGCTGTCGCGGTCGGTGACGGTGGTCAGCGGGCACGAGGACGTCGACGCCGCCACCCTGGCCCGGCTGGACGGGACGGTCGTCTTCCTCATGGGGGTGACGATGCTGCCGCGGCTGTGCGCGGACCTGGTGGCCGCGGGCAAGCCCGCCTCCACCCCGGTGGCGATCGTGGAGAACGGCTGGCGCCCGGACCAGCGCACGACCCGCGGCACGCTGGGCGACATCGCGGCAACCGCCGCCCGGCGCGGGGTGCGCTCCCCCGCGGTGATCGTGGTCGGCGCCGTGGCGGGGCTGGCGGGGCTGGCGGGCGTGGCGGACGAGGAGGGCGTGACGGTGGGGCCCGACGTCGCCTACCGTCCGCTGTCGTGACCGATCCCACCCCGACCGAGGCCTCGGCCACCCCGACCACCCCGACCACCGCCCCGGAGGCGCCGCAGCTGCTGGGCGTGACCGTCGGCGTCACCAGCGACCGCCGCTCCGGCGACATGGTCGCCACCTTCGAGCGCAAGGGCGCCCGCGTCGTGCACGCCCCGACGATGCGGATCGTCCCCCTCACCGAGGACGACCAGCTGCTGGCCGAGACCCGCGACGTCATCGCCGACCCGCCCGACGACGTCCTCATCACCACCGGCATCGGGTTGCGGGGCTGGGTGGAGGCCGCCGACGCGGCCGGGCTGGCCGCGCCGCTGCTGGAGACGTTCGGGCGGGCGCGGTTGTTCGCGCGGGGCCCGAAGGCGACGGGGGTCATCCGGGCCAACGGGCTGCGGGAAGAGTGGTCGGCGGCCTCGGAGCAGACCGCGGAGGCCGTGCAGCGCCTGGTCACCGAGGGCGTCGCCGGCCGCTCCATCGTCGTGCAGCTGCACGGCGCGGCCGACCAGGACCAGCTGGAACCCCTGCGGGCGGCGGGGGCGCGGGTGCGCGGGGTCTCGGTCTACCGCTGGCTGCCCCCGGCCGACCCGGTCGCGGTGGAACGCCTCGTGGACCTCGTCGCGACCCGGCGGCTGGACGCGGTGACGTTCACCAGCGCCCCGGGCGCACTCGCCCTGCTGGAGGTCGCCCGGCGCCAGGGCCGCCTGGACGAGGTCGTCGCGGCCTGCGGGAACGGGGTCGTGGCCTGCGCCGTGGGCGACGTGACCGCCGAACCCCTGCGCGCGGTGGGTGTCGAACCGCTGATCCCGGACCGGTGGCGCCTCGGCGCGCTGCTGCGCACCCTCACGACGCACCTGGCCGAGAACCCCCTGGCCTGCGTGGCGACGACCGCGGGGGTGCTGCGGCTGCGGGCCCAGGCCGCGGTCCTGGACGGGCAGGTGCTCGACCTGGCCCCGGGCCCGCTGGCCGTGCTGCGCCGCCTGGCCGAGGCCGGCGGCGCGGTGCTGAGCCGGGAGGACCTGCTGGCCGCGCTGCCGGGCGCCGCCGACGAGCACGCCGTGGAGGTGACGGTGGGCCGGTTGCGCTCGGCGCTGCCCAGCGCGGGACTGGTCCGCACCGTCGTCAAGCGCGGCTACCGGCTGGACGTGGTGCCCCGGTGAGCACCGCGCAGCAGACCCTGGAGGAGAACGTGACGGACACCCTGGAGGAGACCGTGGGCACCACCGTCGAGGACGCCCCGCAGGACGCGCGGCGCGGGACGGTCGGGGACCCGGTGCTGGTGGCCTGCTCGCACGGCACCCGCTCCGCACCGGGTCGCGCCGTGGTCGAGGCGCTGCGGGCGGCGGTCCGCGCGGCCCGGCCGGGGTTGCGGGTGGTGGCCGCGCACGTGGACGTGCAGGAACCGGAACTGGGCGCGGTGGTGGAGGAGCTGGTGGCCGGCGGGGAGCGCTGCGTCGTGGTCCCCCTGCTGCTCTCCAGCGGGTACCACGTGCGGGTCGACATCGCGCAGGCGTTGCGGGACACCGGGGGACGTGCCGTCGCCGCCCCCGCCCTGGGCCCGGACGAGGTCATCACCGCCGCGCTCGTGGACCGGCTGGAGGAGGCGCTGGGCACCCCCGTCGAGGAGTTCCCCGGCGCGGTCGTCCTCGCCGCGGCGGGGTCCTCCGACGCCCGCGCCGCCGCCGACGTGCAGGCCGCCGTCGCCTCGCTCTCGGCCCGCACCGGGCGGGCGGTGACGTCGGGTTTCCTCTCGGCCCAGGAACCCACCGTCGCCGACGCGGTGGCCGCCGCCCGCGCCGCGGGAGCGGCGGAGGTCGCCGTCGCCGGGTACCTGCTGGCGCCGGGGGTGTTCTCCGCCCGGCTGGCCGCGGCGGGAGCCGACGTGGTCGCCGAACCGCTGGGCGTGCACCCGGCCCTGGTGGACCTGGTGCTCGCCCGCTACGACGAGGCGGTGGCCGGGGCCACGACGTTGACCGGTTCCTGACCGGCCACCAACCGGGCGACCTGCTCGCGCAGCAGCCGCAGCATCCGCGGCCGGAACGCCGTGGAGTTCCCCCCGACGTGGGGGGTGACGACGACCCCCGGCAGCGACCACAGCTCGTGGTCGGCGGGCAGCGGCTCGGGGTCGGTGACGTCCAGCGCGGCCCGCAGCCGCCCGGTGCGCAGTTCCGCGACGAGGGCCGCGGTGTCGACGACCGGCCCGCGGGCGACGTTCACGAGCAGGGCCCCGTCCGGCATCGCGGCCAGGAAACCCGCCCCGGCCAGACCGCGGGTGGCGGCGGTGAGGGGGCAGGCCAGGACGACGACGTCGTGCTCGGGCAGCAGCCCGGGCAGCTCGCTGCTCGCGCGCACCGCGACCCCGTCCTGCACCCGGGCCCGGGTGCCGACCGCGGTCACCGCGCACTCGAAGGGGGCCAGGCGGTCGGCCACGGCCCGCCCCACCCCGCCCCAGCCCACGACCAGCACCCGCCGGTCGGCCAGCGACGTGCGCCGCGACGGCTTCCACTCCCCGGTCGCCATCGCGCGGACGTCGTCGTCCAGACCGCGCAGGGCGAGGATCGCCAGGCCGACGGCGAGCTCGGCCGTCGAGGTCTCGTGGACCCCGGCGGCGTTGCAGAGCAGCACCCCCGCGGGCAGCTGCTCGGGGACGCCGTCGTAGCCGATGGTCAGCAGCTGCACCGCGCGGGTCGCCGCGGGCAGCGCGGAGAGGTCCGGGGTCGCGACGTAGTCGGGGACGACGAGGTCGGGCGCGGGGTGCGGGGCGGGCCCGCGCCCGTCCCACACGACGACGTCGGCGCCCTCGACGGGACCGAGGGCCCGGACCCAGGACGCGGTGGGCAGGCTGACGACGATCCGACCGGCGCTCACCCGCGCACGCTACCCAGCCGGGCGCGGTGGTCGTGCGGGCGGGCGCCGCGGGGGTGACGATGGGTCGGTGCGCAGCCGACGTCAGGCCCTCCTCCCCGCCGCGCTCGCCGCCGCGCTGCTGACCGGCTGCGCCGGCGGGGACGACGCCGGCGCCCCGCCGTCCTCGGCGCCCGCCCCGTCCCCCGCCGCCTCGTCCCCGGCCCCCGCGGACCCGGCCCCCGCGGACCCGGCCCCCGCCCCGAGCACGACGTCGCCGGTGGACGCGCTCGCCGCGGCGACCGGCCTGCCGGGCGAACCCACCGACGTCGTGACCGGGCTGGACGTGCCCTGGGGGCTGGCCGTGCTGCCGGACGGGACGGCCCTGGTGACGTTGCGGGACGAGGCCCGCGTCGTGCGGGTGGGCCCGGGGGTGCTGACTGCGGTCGGCACCGAGGAACCCGACGGGAAGGTCCCCGGCGTGGTCCCCGGCGGCGAGGGCGGCCTGCTCGGGATCGCCCTCTCCCCCGGGTTCGCCACCGACGGGTTCGTCTACCTGTACCAGACCACGCGCGGGGACAACCGCGTCGTGCGCTACTCCCTGGCGGCGGACCGGCTGACGGGGGCGACCCCGGTGCTGACCGGGATCCCGAAGAACTCCACCCACAACGGGGGCCGCATCGCCTTCGGGCCCGACGGGATGCTCTACGTGGGCACCGGCGACGCGCAGGACCGCGCGGCGGCGCAGGACGTGAACTCCCTGGGCGGCAAGATCCTGCGGGTCGCCCCCGACGGTTCGGTCCCCGCGGGGAACCCGTTCCCCGGTTCGCGCACCTGGTCCTACGGGCACCGCAACCCGCAGGGCTTCGGCTGGGACGCCGGCGGTCGGCTCATCGCCGCGGAGTTCGGGCAGGACACCTGGGACGAGCTCAACGTCGTCCGCGCCGGGGGGAACCACGGGTGGCCCGAGGTCGAGGGACCCGGCGACGGCGGCGGGCGGTTCGTCGCCCCCGTGCAGACCTGGACCACGGACCAGGCCTCGCCCAGCGGGATCGTCGTGACACCGGACGCCGTGTACGTCGCGGCCCTGCGGGGGCAGAAGCTGTGGCGGGTCCCGCTGAACCCCGACGGTTCGACGGGGTCGCCGGACGCCTACCTCGACGGGACCCTGGGCCGGTTGCGGACCGTCGAGGTCGGCCCGGACGGGTCGTTGTGGGTCCTCACCTCCAACACCTTCCGCGGCCAGCCCCGCGCGGGGGACGACCGCCTGGTCCGGGTCCCGCTGCTCTGAGCCCGCCGGGCCGCGCGGCCCTCACCGCCCGGCCCGCGCGCGCCGGGGCCCGCGGCGGGGGACCCACAACGGCACCGAGCGCCGGTAGGCGGTGTACTCCGCGCCGAAGCGCGCGGCGAGGAAGCGCTCCTCCGAGGGGCGGATGCCCACGTGCCACAGCAGCGCGCCCGCCGGGGGGACCAGGAGGTAGAGGGGGGACCCCAGCACGAGCGCGACGCCGAGGGCCTGACCGACCCCGCTGACCGCCATCGGGTTGCGCACCCACCGGTAGGGGCCGTGCACGACGAGGCGGGCGGCGGCGTCGAACGGCACCGGGGTCCCCCCGCCGCGCGCCATCGCGAACGCGCACCGGACCCCGAGCGCGCTGGCGGCGGCGAGCAGGACCGGGCCCGTGACCGCGCCGCCCGGGACGACGAGGCGGTCCACCCCCGCCAGCCGCTCGGCCCCGCGCAGCACCGCGGGCAGCGCCACCAGGGCCAGGAACCACACCAGGAGCATCCAGCCCAGCGTCTTCGCGAGGTGGCGGCGGTGCGACGCGGGGCGCGCGACGCGGTAGAGCCTCACCGGGCCGCCCGGGAGACCGCGCGCAGGCAGAGCGCGCTGCCCGCGGTGGCGAGGACCATGGCCACCGCCCCCACCACGCCCTCGCCGCGGGCGGCGACGTGCCCGAGGGTCATGGCGGTGCTGTACCCGACCGCGCCGGTCGTGACCGCGACCGCGGCGAGCGCGGCGGGGCGGCCCCGGGCGACCAGGCGGGCGGCGAGCAGCGACGCCAGCCCGAACCCCACGTCCGGCAGCAGGAACGAGCGCAGCACCGACGGGTCCCCGAGCTCGAACGGCCCCCGGGCGGGCGGCCACGCCAGCAGGAGCGCCCACCACGCGGCGACCGCGACCCCCTGCGCGGCGAGGTACCCCGCGGCGAGGCGGGTCGTCGCCGCCCCCCGCGGGGTGGTGTCCCGGGCCGGTCCGATCACCGGCCCAGTCTGCCGCCGGGCCCCCGGTCCCGCGGCGGTCCCGGGGAACCCGCGGGGCGCGGCCCCGCCGCGGGCCGCCCGGGGCGGTGCCGCGGCGGGTCCGGCCGGAGCCTCAGGCGGCGGTGCCGGACGCGCTGCCCGTCGCGGTGCCGGACGCGCTGCCGGACGCGCTGCCGGACGCGCTGCCCGGCGTGCTGCCCGGCGCAGTGCCGTCGCCGTCCCGCCCGCCCGGGCCGCCCCCGCGACCCCCGGGTCCGCCGGTGGACTCCCGCTGCACCGCGGCGTCGATCCGCTCGGGCAGGTCCGCGGCGCGCTCGTCGGCCTCGGCCTGCGTGAGCCGGCCGTCGGCGACGGCCTGCCGGAGCCGTTCCTCCCCGGCCGCCACCAGGGCGTCGACGAGCGTCTGCCGGTCCACGTCGTGGGCGGCGGCCACGCCGGCCAGGGTGGCGCCCTCGGCCTGCAGCGCGGTGCGCAGGTCCGCGGCGCTGAGGCCGATGGTGGCGGCCGCGACGTCCAGGTCCACGCCCCGCCCGCCTCCGTGCCCGCCGCGCAGGGCGTCGCTGGTGCTGAGGGCGCTCGCGACGGTGTCGGCCTGGTCCTGGGTGAGCGTGCCGTCGCCCACCAGCCCGGCCAGGGCGTCCCGGAGGGCCTGCAGGCGGCCCCCCGCGCCCGCCTCGCTGCTCGTGGTCGTGCCCGAGCCGTCGGTGGTCGCGGCCGAGGCCAGCGGAGCGCTCAGCAGCAGCAGACCCAGTCCCCCGGCGGCGGCGGCGCCGACGGTGCCCGCCGCGACCGTCCTCTTGGTGATCTTCACGGTGTCCTCGTCCCCTCGCGACCGGGTCGTTCCCGGTACCCCTCCTGTGTCGCGGGAGAACCTGTGCCGCGCGTGTGCCGACGCTGTCGGGGGCCTGACGATCCAGGGCCCACCCGCCGGCGGGGGTGCGGACGGGGAGGACGCGGACGAGCGCGGCGACGCGCGGGAGGCGCGTCGCCGGGCTCGTCGTCACCGCCCCCGCGGGGTCAGCCCACGCGCTCCAGCACCAACTCGCGGATCCGGGCGGCGTCGGCCTTGCCGCGCATCTCCTTCATGACCTGGCCGATGAGCGCCCCCGCGGCCTGCGCCTTGCCGCCGCGGATCTTCTCCACGACGTCGGGGTTGGCGGCGAGGACCTTCTCGACCGCGGCGACCAGCGCGCCGTCGTCCTGCACGACGACCAGGCCGCGCGCCTCGACGACCTCGGCCACCGACCCCTCGCCGGCGAGGACGCCCTCCAGCGCCTCGCGCGCCAGGCGGTCGGTGAGCTTGCCCGCCTCGACCAGCGCGGCCAGCTCGGCGACGTCGGCCGGGCCCACCGCGAGGGCGGAGAGCTCGACGCCGTCGGCGTTGGCGCGGCGGGCCAGTTCACCGGACCACCACTTGCGCGCCGCGGCGGGCGAGGCGCCGGCGGCGACGGTGGCCTCGACGAGGTCGATGGCCCCGGCGTTGACGAGGTCGCGGAACTCCAGGTCGGAGAAGCCCCACTCGGCGTGCAGCCGCTTGCGGCGCTGGGCCGGGGGTTCCGGCAGCGCCGCCCGCAGCTCCTCGACCCACGCCCGGTCCGGGACGATGGGCACGAGGTCCGGCTCGGGGAAGTACCGGTAGTCCTCGGCGTCGGACTTCTCCCGGCCCGAGGTCGTCAGGCCGGTGTCCTCGTGCCAGTGCCGGGTCTCCTGGACGACCTTCGCGCCCGAGCGCAGGACGGCAGCGTGGCGGGAGACCTCGTAGCGGACGGCCCGTTCGACCGAGCGCAGCGAGTTGACGTTCTTCGTCTCCGACCGCGTCCCCAGCGGGGACTGCGGCGTCGGGCGCAGCGACAGGTTCACGTCGCAGCGCAGCGAGCCCTGCTCCATCTTGACGTCGGAGACGTCGAGGGAGCGCAGCACGTCGCGCAGGGCGGCGACGTAGGCGCGGGCCACGTCGGGCGCGCGGTCCCCGGTGCCCTCCAGGGGCCGGGTGACGATCTCGATGAGCGGGATCCCGGCGCGGTTGTAGTCGACGAGGGAGAACTCCGCGCCGTGGATGCGCCCGGTGGAGCCGCCGACGTGCAGCGACTTGCCGGTGTCCTCCTCCATGTGGGCGCGCTCGATGAGCACCCGGTAGGTGAAGGCCGGCTTCGTCCCGTCCTCGCTGGCCGGGACGTCGACGTCGAGGTACCCGTCGAAGGCGATCGGCTCGTCGTACTGCGAGGTCTGGAAGTTCTTGGGCATGTCCGGGTAGAAGTAGTTCTTCCGGGCGAACCTGCAGCGCTCGGCGATGGAGCAGTTCAGCGCCAGCCCGATCCGGATCGCCGACTCCAGCGCCTTGGCGTTGAGCACCGGCATGGCGCCCGGCAGACCCAGGGAGGTCGGGTCGACCTGGGTGTTCGGCTCGGCGCCGAACTCCGTGGGCGACCCGGAGAACATCTTCGTCGCGGTGTTCAGCTCGACGTGCACCTCGAGCCCGAGGACGGGGTCGAACTCCGCGACCGCCTCGTCGTAGTCGACCAGTTCGACGCTCACGCCGATGCCCCCTGCCACGTCGGAACCTGCGCGAGCAGCGGCCCGCCCCACTTGTCGTTCAACCGCGCCTCCAGCGCGGCCCCGACCCGGTACAGGCGGTCGTCGGCCTGCTGCGGGGCCAGGACCTGCAACCCGACCGGCAGCCCCTCGGAGAGCCCGCACGGCAGCGACATCCCCGGGATCCCGGCGAGGTTGGCCGGGATCGTCGCGACGTCGCCGGCGTACATCGCCAGCGGGTCGTCGAGCTTCTCGCCCAGGCGGTAGGCCACCGTCGGGGCGGTCGGGGAAACGAGCACGTCGACGGACCCGAAGGCCGCGTCGAAGTCGCGCTGCACGAGGGTGCGGACCTTCTGCGCGCTGCCGTAGTAAGCGTCGTAGTAGCCCGCCGACAGCGCGTAGGTGCCGAGGATGATCCGGCGCTTGGCCTCGTCGCCGAAACCGGCGGCGCGGGTGGCGCGCATGACGGCCTCGGCGGTGACGTGCTCCCCCTCGGGGACGACGCGCAGGCCGTAGCGCATGCCGTCGAACTTGGCGAGGTTGCTGGACGCCTCGCTGGGCAGGATCAGGTAGTACGCGGCGAGCGCGTGGACGATGTTCGGCAGGCTGAGCTCGACGACCTCCGCGCCCGCGGCGCGCAGCTCGGTCAGGGACTCCTCGAAGCGGGCGAGGACGCCCGGTTCGTAGCCCTCCCCGGACAGCTCCCTCACGACCCCGACCCTCACCCCGGCGAGGTCGCCGGTGGCGCCCAGGCGCGCGGCCCCGACGACGTCGGGGACGGCGGCGGGGATCGACGTCGAGTCGTAGGGGTCGTGCCCGGCGATGACGGCGTGCAGCAGCGCGGTGTCGAGCACCGTCCGCGCGCACGGGCCGGCCTGGTCCAGCGAGCTGGCCAGCGCGATGAGGCCGTAGCGGGAGACCGCGCCGTAGGTGGGCTTGACGCCGACGGTGCCGGTGACGGCCGCGGGCTGGCGGATGGAGCCGCCGGTGTCCGAGCCGATGGTCAGCGGCGCCTCGAACGCCGCGAGCGCCGCCGCGGACCCGCCGCCGGACCCGCCGGGGATCCGGGTGGGGTCCCACGGGTTGCGGGTCACGCCGTAGGCGGAGTGCTCGGTGGTGGAGCCCATGGCGAACTCGTCCATGTTGGTCTTGCCGAGGACGACGAGCCCGGCGGCGTGCAGCTCGCGCACGACGGTGGCGTCGTACGGCGGGACCCAGCCCTGCAGCATCCGCGACCCGGCGGTGGTGGGCAGGCCCTTGGTGGTCAGGACGTCCTTGACCCCGATCGGCACCCCGGCCAGCGGGCCGAGCTCGGCGCCGGCGGCGCGGTCGGCGTCGATCTGCCGGGCGCGGGCCAGGGCGCCCTCGTGGTCGACGTGCAGGAAGGCGTGCACGCCGGTCTCGCCGGCCCCCGAGGTGGGCCCGTCGACGGCGTCGATGCGGTCCAGGTGGGCGCGGGTGACCTCCTCGGCGGAGACCTCCCCCGCGCGCAGCGCCTCGGAGAGCCGGGCGGCGTCCCAGCGGACGAGTTCGCTCGCGGAGCCGCTCACGCCTCCTCCCCCAGGATCTGCGGGACGCGGAAGCGGCCGTCCTCGCTGGCCGGGGCACCGGCGAGGGCCTCCTCGGCGGTCAGGCCGGGACGCACGACGTCGGGGCGGGTGACGTTGGTCAGGGGCACGGGGTGCGAGGTCGCGGGCACGTCGTCGGTGACGACGGAGGCCACCTGGGCCACGGCATCGAGGACCGCGTCGAGCTGACCCGCCATGCGGTCCAGCTCCTCGTCGGTCATGTCGATGCGCGCCAGGCGCGCGAGGTGCTCGACCTCGGATCGGGAGATGGCGGACACGACCGGGAGTCTATTCGTGCGGGCGGGGGCGGGGTCCGGCCACGGGCCGCGGGAGCGCGGCGGCGGGGGTCGCGTGGCCGGTGGCGGGGGGGTGGGCCGGGTTGAGCCGTGCCCCCGCCGGACCTAGCGTCGGGGCCGTGACCACCACCGAGCTCGGGGACCGGCGCGCCCGGCGCACTGCGCGCCCGCTGCACCTCCTGGTGTGCCGACCGGAGCACTTCACCGTCAGCTACGAGATCAACCCCTGGATGGACCGGGCGCAGCCCGTCGACGCCGCGCTGGCGCTGGCCCAGTGGGAGACCCTGGTGGCGACGCTGCGGCGCCTGGGGCACACCGTCGACGTCGTCCCGGCCACCCCCGGGCTGCCGGACATGGTCTACGCCGCCAACGGCGCGCTCATCACCCCGGGCGGGACGGTCGGGGTGCGCTTCGCCCACCCCGAGCGCGCCGGGGAGGCCGAGGCCTTCGCGACGTGGCTGGAGGCGAACGGGTACGGGCCGGTGCACCGGCCGGTGGAGACCAACGAGGGCGAGGGCGACCTGCTGCCCGTGGGCGGGCACCTGCTGGCCGGGCACGGCTTCCGGACCACCCGCGCCGCCCACGACGAGCTGTCCCGCGTCCTGGGTCGCCCGGTCACCTCGCTGCGGCTGGTCGACCCGCGGTTCTACCACCTGGACACCGCCCTGACCGTGCTCGACGACGACCCCGCGCACCCCGACGTCGCGTACTTCCCCGGCGCCTTCGACGCCGCGTCGCGGGCGGTGCTGGCGGAGCTGTTCCCCGACGCGCTGACCACCGACGAGGGGACGGCCGCGGTGCTGGGCATGAACGCCGTCAGCGACGGGCACCGCGTGGTGCTCTCCCCCCGGGCCGTCCGCTACGCGGAGCAGCTGCGCGGGCGCGGGTACGAACCGGTGCCGGTGGACCTCTCGGAGCTGCTCAAGGGCGGGGGCGGGCCGAAGTGCTGCGTCCTCGTGGTGCGCGCCTGACCCGCCTCAGCCGGTGACCCGCCTCAGCCGAGGGCGTTGAGCAGCGCGCGCAGCAGCCGGACCGGGGCCGTGACCACCCACCAGAGGAGGGCGGCCGGGTCGAGGACCTCGAACGCGCCCTCGACCCCCCGGCGCAGCCGCCGGCGCCGGCGGTGAGCTCGTGCCACGTCGTCCCCCTCCGCTCCTGCTCGTCGTCCCCTCCGGCGCGGCGGCCGGCGCTCACCCCTGGCCGGGTTCCTCCGCCGGGCGCGCCACCGCGTCGGGCCCGCCCTCCAGCAGGGCGACGAAGCCCTCCTCGTCCAGGACCGGCACCCCCAGCTGCTCGGCCTTGTCCGCCTTGGACCCCGCGGCCTCCCCCACGACGACGAAGCTCGTCTTCTTCGACACCGCGCTGGAGGCCTTGCCCCCGCGGGACAGGACCGCCTCCTTGGCCTCGTCGCGGGAGAACCCGCTCAGCGACCCGGTGACGACGATCGTGAGGCCCTCCAGGGTGCGCGGGGTGGACTCGTCGCGCTCGTCGGCCATCCGGACCCCGGCCTCGCGCCACTTGCGGACCACGTCGCGGTGCCAGTCGACGGCCAGCCACTCCACGACGGCCTCGGCGATGGTCGGCCCGACCCCCTCCGCGGAGGCGATGTCCTCGGCGGTGGCCGCCTCGATCGCCTCCATCGACCCGAACCGGTCGGCGAGGGCGCGCGCGGCGGTGGGCCCCACGTGCCGGATCGAGAGCCCGACCAGGACCCGCCACAGGGGCTGGTCCTTGCGGTCGTGCAGGTTCGCCAGCAGGCGCCGGCCGTTGGCCGAGACCGTCCCCGCCTTCGTGGTGAACAGCGGGACGCCGACGAGGTCGTCCTCGGTGAGGGTGAACAGGTCGCCCTCGTCGGCGATGACCCCGGCCTGCAGCAGCGCCGCCGCCGCCTTGTCGCCCAGCGCCTCGACGTCGAAGGAGCCGCGCCCGGCGAGGTGGAAGACGCGCTCGCGCAGCTGCGCGGGGCAGCTGCGGGAGTTCGGGCAGCGGATGTCGACGTCGTCGGCCCGCTGGTGGGCCAGCGGGGTGCCGCACTCGGGGCACACCGTCGGCATGACGAACTCCCGCTCGGCGCCGGTGCGGGACTCCACGACGGGACCGAGGACCTCGGGGATCACGTCGCCGGCCTTGCGCACGACGACGGTGTCGCCGATGAGGACGCCCTTGCGCACGACCTCGGAGGCGTTGTGCAGGGTGGCCATCGCGACGGTGGACCCGGCGACCTTGACCGGTTCCAGCACCGCGAACGGGGTGACCCGGCCGGTGCGCCCGACGTTGACCTGGATGTCCAGCAGGCTCGTGGTCACCTCCTCGGGCGGGTACTTGTAGGCGATCGCCCACCGCGGGGCCCGGGAGGTGCTGCCGAGGCGGCGCTGCAGCGGGACCTGGTCGACCTTGACGACGACCCCGTCGATCTCGTGCTCCACGTCGTGGCGGTGCTCGCCGTAGAAGCGGACGTACTCGGCGACCTCGTCGAGGGTGTCCACGACCTTCACCCGCGGCGAGGTCGGCAGCCCCCAGGCCGCGAGCTTCTCGTAGGCGCCGGACTGGGTGTCGTTCTCCATGCCCCGGCGCGCGCCGACGCCGTGGACGAGCATCCGCAGCGGCCGGGTCGCGGTGACGCGGGGGTCCTTCTGCCGCAACGACCCCGCGGCCGCGTTGCGGGGGTTGGCGAACGGCGGCTTCCCCGCCTCGACGAGACCGGCGTTGATCGCCGCGAAGCCGTCGAGGTGGAAGAAGACCTCCCCGCGCACCTCGAGGAACTCGGGGACGTCGGCCCCGGTGAGCCGGTGCGGGACGTCCTCGACGGTGCGGACGTTGAAGGTGACGTCCTCCCCCGTGCGGCCGTCGCCGCGGGTCACCCCCCGCACCAGGCGCCCGTCCTCGTAGACGAGGTCGATGGCCAGGCCGTCGATCTTCGGCTCGCACAGGTAGCGGGCGCCGGCGCCGACCTCGCGCTCCACCCGGGCCGCCCACGCCGACAGCTCGTCGGTGGAGAAGGCGTTGTCCAGGCTGAGCATCCGCTCGGGGTGGTCGACGGTGGTGAACTCGGTGGAGAACGTCCCGCCCACCGTCTGCGTCGGGGAGTCCGGGGTGCGCAGCTGCGGGTGCTGCTCCTCCAGCGCGCGCAGCTCCCGCTCCAGCGCGTCGTACTGCCCGTCGCTCAGCGGCGAGGAGTTGCGCACGTAGTAGGCGAAGCGGGCCGCCTCGATCTGCGCGACGAGGTCCTCCCACCGGTGCCGCGCCTCGCTGGGGACGTCCCCGCCGTCGACCGTGTCCACGCCTTCTCCGCTCACGGGACCCATCCTGCCGCGCGGGGCGGACACGCGCCCACGAGCGTTCACCCGCGCGCCGCCCGGGCGACGCCCAGCTCCGCCACGGCCTGCCTACGTTCGCCCGCATGACCGTCCCCCCGCGCACCCCCGCGCGCAGCCCCCTGCGCACCCGCCGCACCCTCGCCGTCGCCGCCGCGCTCGCCGCCGCGGCCCTCGGCGGGGCCGTCGCGGCCTCCACCGCCACCGCCCGCGACGGCGCCCGCCCGCACGACGCACCCGCCCAGAGCGCGAAGCTCCTCGCCCGCCAGGTCCTGCCCGCGGCCACGTTCGGCGAGCCGGTGCCCAGCGGCGCCGGCATCGAGACCGCGAACGGGGTCGCCGTCCCCTTCGCCGCCCAGCCCGTCCAGGGCTTCTCCGGCAACCTGGTGCAGCCCGACGGCAGCTACCTCGTCCTCTCCGACAACGGCTACGGGACGAAGGCGAACAGCGGCGACTTCCTCCTCGCCGTCCACCGCCTCGTCGACGCGGGCGACGGTTCCCTCGAGGTCGCCCCCGGCGGGTTCACCCTCTCCGACCCCCACCACCACGTCGCGTGGGACCTGACCCGCGAGGACCGGCGCCTCACCGGTTCCGACTTCGACCCCGAGAGCTTCCGCCGGGCGCCCGACGGCACGTTCTGGTTCGGCGAGGAGTTCGGTCCCTACCTGCTGCACACCGACGCCGCCGGCCGGCTCCTCGAGGCCCCCGTCCCGCTGCCGGGCGTGCAGTCCCCGGACAACCCGGAACGGGGCGCGGCGGCGCCGAACCTGGGCAGCTCCAAGGGTTTCGAGGGCATGGCGCAGTCCGCGGACGGCCGCTACCTGTTCCCGCTGCTGGAGGGCCCCGTCACCGGCGACGACCCCCAGGACCTGCGGGTCATGCGCTACGACACCGTCCAGCACCGCTACCGCGGCGAGGCGTTCACCTACCGCCTGGAGTCGCCGAAGAACGCCATCGGGGACCTCACCCGGGTCGACGACCACCGGTTCCTCGTCCTGGAGCGCGACAACGGGCAGGGCGCGACCGCCGTGTTCAAGGCCGTGTTCCTCGTCGACACCCGCGTCACCGACGCCACCGGGCACCCCCGCAAGACGCAGCTGGTGAACCTCATGGCCGTTCCCGACCCGGACGGGGTCGCCGGGGAGCTCAGCGCGGCGTCGGGGTTCCTGACCTTCCCCTTCACCACGATCGAGAGCGTCGACGTCACCGGCGAGCACACGATCGTCGTCGGCAACGACAACAACTTCCCGTTCTCCGCCGGGCGCACCCCCGACACCCCCGACGCGAACGAGTTCCTCACGATCGAGGTGCAGGCGAACCTCTCCGCGCACTGACGCGGACCCCGCTCCGGCGCAGGGCGGCCGCGACGACCCCGTCACCCTCGACGAGGGTCCCGTCGTGGCCGCCGGAGTAGATCGACCCGGACCCGCACGAGGGGCTGCGGGCCTGCAGGACCGCCTCGGTCACCCCGGCCGCGGCGGCCCGGCGGGCGACCTCGAGGGCACCGGCCACGAACTCCGCCGTCAGGTCGGTGCCGTCGGCGGTCAGCACCCTCGCCCGCCCGGCCAGCACGTCGTGGCCGTCGCCGCCGACGACCTCCGCGGCCGGTCGCGGGGTCGGCAACCCGCCGACGACCTCCGCGCACAACGGCAGCGAACGACCGGCGGCGACGTCGGCCACCACCTCCGCGTCGGGCCGGGCGGCGCCGTCGTAGCGGCAGGGGACCCCGGCCAAGCAGGAACTCACCAGCTTCACGACGCGGCCCCCGTGGGACGGCGCAGGACCACGAACTCCAGGTCGTCGCGCCGGGGACGGCCGAACCGCTCGTCGCCGTGGGGGAAGGGCCGCCGCTCCCCCGTCGTGGCGAAGCCCAGCCGCTCGTACCAGGCGATGAGGTCGCGGCGCTGGGCGATGACCGTCATCTCCATCGCCGGCGCGCCCCAGCGCCGCACGGCCTCCGCGTCGGCGTGGGTGAGCAGCCGCCGCCCGATGCCCCCGCCCTGCGACGCGGGGTCGACCGCGAACATCCCGAAGTACGCCAGCTCCCCCGCCCGCCGCAGCTCGCAGCACCCGAGGGTCCGCCCGTCCCGCTCGGCCAGCAGCACCGTGGCGTCGGGGTCGGCGAGGACCGCGGCGACCGCGTCCTCGTCGGTGCGCCGGCCGTCGAGCAGGCCCGCCTCCGTCGTCCACCCGGCCCGGCTGGACTCCCCGCGGTAGGCCGACTCCACGAGCGCCACCACGCCCGCCACGTCGGCGGGGCCCGCCTCCCGGAACGTCAGGTCAGTCACCGGAAGCCTCCGCCAGCGCCGCGGCGGCCTCGCGCAACCGGGTCAGCAGACCGCGCACGGCGCCGGGGTCGGTGCCGGCCAGCCCCTCGGCCGGGGTCAGGACGACGTCGGCGAGGGCCGTCGCGGGCAGCCCGACCCGGCGCCAGGGGACGCGCACCGCGTCCACGAGGGCCCCCACCGCGGGGACGGTGCCCGCCGCGGGCAGCACCCCCGCCCACAGCCGCAGCCCGCCCTCGACGGTCGCCGCGACGGACTCCCAGGCGGTGGAGCCGAGCGCGCGGACGTCCAGCGCGACCCCGGCCGCCCCGGCCTCCCGGGCCAGCGCCAGCGGCGCGTCCTCGGAGCGCAGGCGCAGGACCGGTTCGGCGCCCGCGGCCCGGACGGCGTCGAGGACCGCGCGCAGGCCGTCGCGCACCTCGGGGCGGTGGACCGCGCGCAGCGTCCCGTACCCCGACTGCGTGGGGACCCGGCCGGTGAGGACGTCGTTCAGCGACGGTTCCTCGACGTGGACGACGACCCGGGCTCCCGGCACGAGCCGCCGCACGTCGCCCACGTGGTCCGCGAGCCCCTGGGCCAGGGAGGCCACGACGTCGCGGCGGGCACCGTGGTCGGAGACGCTGCGCTCCCCGCGGGAGAGCTCGACGGCGGCCAGCAGCGACCAGGGGCCGACCACGGGCAGCGCCAGCGGGCCGTCCCAGCCGTCGGCGGCCTCGGCGAGCTCGTCGAGGTCGGCGCGCAGGAAGGACCCCGCGCGGGCGGCGTCGCGGCCCGGGGCGTCGACGAAGCGCCAGCCGCCCGGCTGCAGGTCGACGGGCAAGTCGACCAGCAGCGCGGCGGTGCGCCCCAGCGGGTCCGCGCCCGGCCCCCGCGCGGGCAGCGTCGGCAGGTGCGGGACGTGCGGGGGTTCGCCGAGCTCGCCGAAGACGGTGCGGGCGGCTTCGCGCGGGTCCTCCCCGGGCAGGGCTCCGACGGCGGCGGCCGTCCCGGGGAGGCGGGGTCCTGGGTCGTGGTCTGGCACGCGGTGACCGTACAGCGAGACCCCCCGCGGGGGTCCGACGAAGGTGGGACCCCGCCTCCACCCGTGGTCCCTGGCCAGGGGCGCCCCGGGTGCGGGTGGATGGGTCTCCCACAGCCGTTCCCCGGGTCCCGCACAGGGAGCCGCCGATCCGGAAGGCCACCGCATGCCCCGCCCCCGTCCCGCCGTCCTGGCCGCCGCGAGCGCCCTCGCGCTCGCCGGCCCCCTGCTGCTGTCGGTCTCGCCCGCTGCGGCGGCCCCGGCCCCCGCGGCGGCCCCGCTCTCCGGGCAGCGCCCGGCCACCGTCGAGGAGGCGCAGCGGCAGTTCGAGGCCCGCACCCCGCAGCGCTACCGCGACCAGGACCTGGCGTGGTCGCCGTGCAGCAGCGCGCAGATCGGGCTGCTGAACTCCCTCGTGGTCGGGCTGGAGTGCGCGCGGGTCGCGATGCCCCGCGACTGGGACGCCCCGGAGGAGGGCGAGCCGCTGCAGGTGACGATCAGCCGGCTGCCGCAGGCGGGGCCGCGCCCGGAGCGGACGATCATCACCAACCCCGGCGGCCCGGGCGGGGCGGGGCTGACCCTGGCCACCCTGCCCTCGATGGCGCCCGCCCTGGCCGGCACCGAGGTCATCGGCCTCGACGTGCGCGGCACCGGGGCCAGCTCGTCGCTGACCTGCGGGGACGACCTCCTCGCCGCCGCGAGCGCGGCGCCGGACTACCGCGACCGCTCCCCCGAGGCGCTCGCCCTCGCGGCGGAGTCGGTACGGGCGGGCGCGGAGGCGTGCGCCGACGACCCGCTGGCGGACGTCGTGAACACCCGGCAGACGGTGTTCGACGTCGACCTGGTCCGCGACGCCCTGGACCGCGACACCATCGACTGGGTCGGCTACTCCGGGGGCACGTGGCTGGGGACGCAGTTCGCGACGCACCTGCCGGGACGGGTGGGCCGCTTCGTCCTCGACTCCACCGTGGACGCCACCGCCGGCTACCAGGAGGTGTTCTCCTACCAGCCGATGGCGTTCCAGCGCCGCTTCGAGCAGGACTTCGCCCCGTGGGTGGCGGCCGGGAACGCCGCGTACGGGCTGGGCGCCACCGGCGAGGAGGTCACCACGACCTACGAGCGCCTGCGCGCGAGCCTGGCCGCCCGCCCGATCGGCGTCCCGGGCCTCACCGTCGACGGGACGCTGCTGGACTCCCTGGTGCTGCAGGCGATGTACGGCAAGGCGCAGTTCCCGCAGGCCGCGTGGCTGCTGAGCGCGGTGCAGGTCGTCGACGCCCTGCGCGGCGGCGGCGTGCCCGTGCCCGCCGGGCTCACCGCCCGCGTCGGCGACCTCGCCCGGGCCCTGTCCCCGGTGGAGCCCTCCGCGGCGGGGAAGCAGCAGGCGACGTTCGCGGCGACGACCTGCGGCGACAGCGCGTGGACGCGGGACCAGGCGTACTGGGACGCGCTCGGGGACGAGCAGGGCGCGCGGTACCCGCTGCTGGGGTACGCGCAGTCGCAGCAGGTCTGCGCCTACTGGGACCGCCCGGACCTGACCCTGCCCGTCGTCGACGGCGCCGACCTGCCGCCGCTGCTGATCGTGCAGTCGCGCCACGACCCCGCCACCGCCTACGAGGGCGCGGTCCGCACGCACGAGGCGCTCGGGTCCTCGGTCATGATCACCGTCGAGGACGAGGGCGACCACGGCCTCTACGGCGCGGGCAACCCCTGCGTCGACGACGCGGTGAGCACCTTCCTCACCACCGGCGCGGCCCCCGCGCAGGACTTGACCTGCCGGGGCACCGGGCTGCCGCCGGTGGCCGGCGGCGGTGCGGAGAGCCTGCTCGCGAAGGTGCTGCGCACCGCGCGGGGTGCGGCCTCGGTGTGAGCGGGGGCGGTGGGCGAGGATGACCCGGTGAGGACGACGTGAGCACCCCCCACCCACCCGCGCTCGCCGGGCTCGGCGACACGATCGGCGACGACGAGCGCCGGGCCGCCCTGCGGCGGATGCGGCTGCTGGCCACCGGGCTGCTGGTGCTGGCCGCCGTCGTCTACGCGCTGACCCTCGGCAGCGAGGGCGGGTGGGGCTTCGTCAACGCCGCCGCCGAGGCGGCCATGGTCGGCGCCGTCGCCGACTGGTTCGCCGTCACCGCGATCTTCCGCCACCCGCTGCGGTTGCCGATCCCGCACACCGCGCTCATCCCGCGGCGCAAGGAGGCCCTCGGCAAGAGCCTGGAGCAGTTCGTCGCGGAGAACTTCCTCGCCGAGGACGTCGTGCGGGACAAGGTCGTGCGGGCGGGGATCCCCCGGCGGGCGGGCTCCTGGCTGGCCGACCGCGGCGGCTCGGCGCGGGTGGTGGAGGAGGCCTCCACCATCCTCACCGGGGCGATGGGCATCCTGCGCGACGAGGAGGTCACCGCCGTCCTCGACCAGGTCCTCGTCCGCCGCCTCGGGTCGCAGTCCTGGAGCCCCGTGCTGGGCCGGTTGCTGGGTGAGGTCGTCGCCGACGGCACCCACCACCCCGTCGTGGACCTCACCCTGGCCGAGGCGCAGCGCTGGCTGCGCACCAACGAGGACCGCGTCCGGGCCATGGTCACCGGCCGCGCCCCCCTGTGGGTGCCGGACTGGCTCAACGACCGCCTCGGCAAGCGCGTCTACGACGAGGCGCGGTCCTGGGTCGACGAGGTCGCCGCCGACCGCGACTCCGCGGGGCGCAAGGCCATCGACGACCTGCTGGCCCGCTACGCCGACGCCCTGCAGCACGACCCGGAGACCCGGGCCAAGGCCGACGAGTTCCAGCAGCGCCTGCTGAACTCCCCCGGCCTGGCCGACACCGTCGCCGGCCTGTGGGCCAGCGTGCGCCGGTTCCTCCTCGAGGCCCTCGCCGACCCGGCGTCCTCGCTGCGGGTGCGCAGCGAGGAGGCCCTCGTCGACGTCGGGAACCGCCTCGTCACCGACGAGGCGTTCGCCAAGCGCGTCGAGGGGCACCTCACCGACGCGGCCGGCCACGTGGTGCGCCGCTTCGCCCCCGAGCTCGCCACGGTGATCTCCGACACCGTCGCCCGCTGGGACGGCGACGACGCGGCCCGGCGCATCGAGCTGCACGTGGGCCGCGACCTGCAGTTCATCCGGATCAACGGCACCGTCGTGGGCGGGCTGGTGGGGGTCCTCATCCACACCGTCACCGTGCTGGTCAGCTGAGCGGGGTGGTCCCCGAGATCGTCGCCGAGCCCAGCACCCGCGTCCCGCGGTAGACCGCGACCGTCTGCCCGGGCGCGACCCCGCTGAGGGGGGTCCGCAACCGGACCCGGAGCACGGGGTCGTCGGCGGGGCCGGTGAGCTCGGCGACCGCGGGCACCGGTTCGCCGTGCGCGCGCACCTGGACGTGGACCTCCACGGGCCCCACGGGCGCGTCGGCGTTCCACACCGCCTCCACCGCCTCCAGCGCGCCCACCGACAGCCGCTCGGCCGGTCCCACGGTGACCGTGCGTCGCACCGGCTCGATGCTCAGCACGTACCGCGGCCGCCCGTCCGCGGCGGGGCGGGAGATCCCCAGCCCCTTGCGCTGGCCGACGGTGTAGCCGTAGGTGCCGGTGTGGGTGCCGAGGACCTCCCCGGACTCGTCGACGACCTCGCCGGGGACCTCGCCGAGCTTGTCGGCGAGGAAGCCGCGGGTGTCCCCGTCGGGGATGAAGCAGATGTCGTGGCTGTCGGGCTTGCTCGCCACCGGCAGCCCGCGGCGCTCGGCCTCGGCGCGGACCTCGGCCTTCGTCGGGGCGTCGCCGAGGGGGAACATGGCGTGCGCGACCTGGTCGGCGTCGAGGACGGCGAGGACGTAGGACTGGTCCTTGGCCGCGTCGGCGGCGCGGTGCAGCTCCGCCCGCCCGTCCGGGCCGGTCACGACGCGCGCGTAGTGGCCGGTGGCCACGGCGTCGAAGCCGAGGGCGATCCCCTTGTCCAGCAGGGCGGCGAACTTGATGCGCTCGTTGCAGCGCACGCACGGGTTCGGGGTGCGGCCCGCGGCGTACTCGGCCACGAAGTCGGCCACCACGTCCTCGACGAAGTCCTCGGAGAGGTCCCACACGTAGAACGGGATGCCGAGCAGGTCCGCGGCGCGGCGGGCGTCGAGGGCGTCCTCGATGGTGCAGCACCCCCGCGACCCCGTCCGCAGCGTCCCGGGGCTGCGGTTCAGCGCCATGTGGACCCCGACGACCTCGTGCCCGGCGTCCACCGCGCGCGCGGCCGCGACCGCGGAGTCGACCCCGCCGCTCATGGCGGCCAGCACCCTCACCGGGACACCCCGGCCCCCAGGGCCGGGCGGACCCGGCGGCGCGCCCGCGCCGAGCGCGAGCCCGTGGCCCGGCGGGCGCGCTCGACGGCGGGGCCGATGGCGGCCAGCGCGGTGTCCACGTCGTCCGCGGTGGAGTCCCAGCCGAGGGAGAACCGCAGCGCCCCGGCGGCCTCGGCGGCGCTGAGCCCCATGGCGAGCAGGACGTGGCTGGGCCGGGGCACCCCGGCCTGGCAGGCGGACCCGGTGGAGCACTCCACCCCGGCGGCGTCGAGCAGGTAGGTCAGGGAGTCCCCCTCGCAGCCCTCGAAGGTGACGTGGGCGTTGCCCGGCAGCCGCTGCGGTCCCGGCGGGGCCCCGCGCAGGGTCGCCCCGGGGACCTGCAGCAGCCCGGCGAGCAGCCGGTCGCGCAGGGCCGCGAGCCGGGCGGCCTCCTCGGGCCGGTGGGCGAGCGCGGCGGTCAGCGCGGCGGCGGTGGCGCGGGCGCCGGTGGCGTCGAGGGTGCCCGAGCGGACCCCGAGCTCCTGGCCGCCGCCGTGGACCAGCGGGACGAGGGTCGTCCCGCGCCTGACCAGCAGCGCGCCGGTGCCGACGGGACCGCCGAACTTGTGCGCCGACAGCGACAGCAGGTCCGCCCCGGAGGCGGCGAAGTCCACCGGCAGGGAGCCCACCGCCTGGACGGCGTCGGTGTGCAGGGGAACGCCGGCGGCGTGGGCGAGCTCGGCGGCGCGCGCGACGGGCTGCACGGTGCCGACCTCGTTGTTGGCCCACATCAGGGAGACCAGCGCGACGTCGTCGGGGTGGCGCAGGGCGGCCTCGAGCGCGTCGGGGTCCAGGCACCCGGTCCCGTCCACGGGCAGCCAGGTGACCAGTGCGCCCTCGTGGGCCTCCAGCCACCGCACGCAGTCCAGGACGGCGTGGTGCTCGGTGGCGGCGAGCAGGACCCGCCGGCGCGCGGGGTCGGCGGCCCGGCGGGCGCGCAGCAGCCCCTGGAGGGCGAGGTTGTCGCTCTCGGTGCCCCCGGAGGTCCAGACGACCTCCCCGGGGCGCGCGCCGAGGGCCGCGGCGAGGGCCTCGCGGCTCTCCTCCACCGCGACGCGGGCCCGGCGGCCGGCGGAGTGCAGCGAGGACGGGTTGCCGGCGCCGCGGGCGGATCCGGCCACGAGGGCCTCCAGCGCTTCCGGACGCAGGGCCGTCGTCGAGGCGTGGTCCAGGTACGCGCTCACACCGGACAGTCTAAGGACTGGCACACTGCCCCGGTGCCCGTCCCGACCCACCGAGAGTCACCGACCGGTTCCCGCACGTCGCGGGCGCACCCCCTGGGGGTCACCCTGCGCGGTGACGGGGCGGACGTCGCCGTCCTCGCCGCCCACGCCGACGCGGTCGAGGTCTGCGTCTTCGACGACGCCGGCCGGGAGACGCGCACCCGGCTGCCCGACGTCGAGCTGGGCGTCTGGCACGGCCACGTGCCGGGCCTGGTCGCGGGCAGCCGCTACGGGCTGCGGGTGCACGGGCGCTGGGACCCGGAGCGGGGCCTGCGGCACAACCCCGCCAAGCTGCTGCTGGACCCCTACGCGCAGGGGGTCGAGGGCGAGGTCGCGCTGACCCCGGAGATCTTCGGCCACGTCGTGGACGAGGACCTGGAGGGCGACCTGGCCGTGGCCGACCCCCGCGACAGCGCCCCGCACGTGCCCCGCGGCGTCGTGCTGGCCCCGCTGCCGGCGGACCTGCGCGTCGGGGAGGACGAGCGCCCCCGCACCCCGTGGGCCGACACCGTCGTCTACGAGGCCCACGTGCGCGGGCTGACCCGCCGCTTCCCCGGCGTCCCGGAGGCCGAGCGCGGCACCTACGCGGCCCTGGCCCACCCGGCCGTCCTGGAGCACCTGACCTCCCTGGGCATCACGGCGCTGGAGCTGCTGCCGGTGCACACCAGCACCTCCGAGATCGCCCTGCGGCGGCGGGGGCTGTCGAACTACTGGGGCTACAACACCCTCGCCTTCAACGCGCCGCACCCCGGCTACGCCACGGCCGCGGCGCGGGCCGCGGGGGCGGAGGCGGTGCGCGCGGAGTTCCGCCGCGCCGTCGCGGCCCTGCACGGGGCCGGCATCGAGGTCGTCCTCGACGTCGTCTACAACCACACCTGCGAGGAGGGCCCCGACGGCCCGCACCTGTCGCTGCGCGGGCTGGACGACGCGACGTACTACCTGCGCGACGCCGGCGGGCGCCCCCTCGACGTCACCGGCTGCGGCAACTCCCTGGACTTCACCGACCGCCGGGTCGTGCGGTTCGCGCTGGACTCCCTGCGCCACTGGGTGACGGAGTACGGCGTCGACGGCTTCCGCTTCGACCTCATGACGACCCTGGCCCGCGGGCACGACGGCTACTCCCCCGACCACCCGTTCCTGGTCGCGCTGGGGGCGGACCCGGTGCTGGCCGGGACGAAGCTCATCGCCGAGCCCTGGGACGTGGGGCCCTTCGGCTGGCGCACGGGGCAGTTCCCCCCGCCGCTGCACGAGTGGAACGACCGGTTCCGCGACGGCGCCCGCCGGTTCTGGCTCTCCGACGCCCGCGAGATCGCCTGCGGGCGCTCCGCCCCCGTCGCCCCCGGGCGGGGACTGCCGGAGCTAGCGACGCGCTTCGCCGGCTCGGCGGACACGTTCGACGTGCAGCGCGGGCGCCTCACCAGCGTCAACTTCGTCACCGCCCACGACGGCTTCACCCTCGCCGACCTCACCGCCTACGACCGCAAGCACAACGAGGCCAACGGCGAAGGCAACCGCGACGGCAGCGACTCCGACACCAGCTGGAACCACGGCGTGGAGGGGGGGACCACCGACCCCGGGGTCCTGGCGGCGCGCCGGCGCAGCGTCCGGAACCTGTTCGCGACCCTCGTCCTCTCCACCGGCGTCCCGATGATCACCGCCGGGGACGAGTTCGGCCGCAGCCAGGGCGGCAACAACAACGCCTACTGCCAGGACAACGAGGTCGGCTGGATCGACTGGGACCTGCAGGACTGGCAGCGGGAGCTCCTGGACGACGTGCGGGAGCTGCTGGCCCTGCGCCGGCGCTACCCGGTGCTGCGCGAGGCGGGGGTGCGGCGGGGCTCGCCGGTGCGCGAGCAGCGCAGCGACCTGCTCTGGTTCTCCGAGGACGGGGAGCCGATGAGCGTGGAGCGCTGGCACGAGGCGGACCGGCGGGTCCTGCAGCTCCTCGTCGACGGCCGCGACCGCGGGGAGACGTCGGTGCTGGTCGTCCTCAACGGCGGGCCGCGCCGGCTCGACGTCGTGCTGCCCGCGGTGGAGGGGCTGGCGGCGTTCTCCCCCCGCTGGGCCAGCACCCCCGGCCGGGCGGCCGGGTCCTGCGCGGCCGGCGCGGCGCTGCCGGTGGACCCGTGGTCGGTGCGGGTGCTGGCCACCGACTGAGGTGGCCGCGCCCGCCGCGCCCGCCCCGCCGGCCCGGCCGCCGCGTCAGCGCCGTCCGGCGTCGGGTCCCCACTTCGTCAGGACCAGCGTCTCGACGATGCTGACGAGGGTGTAGAGCAGGATGGAGGCGAACGTCACGACCACGACGATCGACCAGAGCTTGCTGTACTGGACCTGGGCGTTGGCGCGGAAGATCTCCGCCCCCAGCCCCCGGCCGCTGAACAGCCACTCGTAGAGCATTGCGCCGATGACCGCCCCGGGCACGGAGATCCGGATCGCGGCGAAGAGGTTCGGGAGGGCCGTCGGGACCGCGACGAGGCGCAGCGCCGTCCACCTGCTGCCGCCGTTGACGCGGATGACGTCGAGCGCCTGCGGCGAGGCCGACCGCAACCCGATGGCGGCGTTGACCAGGACGGGGAAGAAGACCACGACACCGCCGATGGTCGCGGCCCGCAGCCACTCGGCGTGGAAGGTCATGCCGATGATCGGCGCCATCGCGACGAGCGGCACCGAGCGCAGCATCATCGCCAGCGGCATGAAGACGAACTCCAGCGGCCGGAGGACGGTGAACAGGGACGCGACCACGACGGCGCCGACGACGCCGGCCGCGAAACCGGTGGCCGAGTCGGCGAGGGTCGTGGCGAGCCAGCCCCCCACGTCGCTGCGGTGGACCGCCGCGTCCTCGTCCGTGACGAGCCACCGGTAGACGTCGACGGGGCGCTTCCCGATGAACTCGTCGATCGCCAGGACCCGCAGCAGGGCGTACCAGGCGACGACGAGGACGATCGAGGAGATCACCAGGGTGAGCACGGAGACCCCGATGCGCCTCCCCACCGCCGCGGCGACGGAGGCTCCGCTGCGGTTCTCGTGGACCTCGGCGGGGGCCGGGACCGTCGTGGTGGCCATCAGAGACCCGCCTTCCGTTCACCCGTCGAGGACCAGGGCGTGAGCAGCTTCGCGACGAGCCCGATGAGGACGTAGGCCAGGCCGGCGACGGCGCCGCACAGGATCGCCAGACCCCAGATCCGGGCGTACTCGAGGTTCGTCTGCGCGGCGATGATCATGATGCCGATGCCGGAGTCGACCCCACCGAGGTACTCCCCCAGCACCGCGCCCAGGAAGGCCGCCGGCGCGGCCAGCTGGAGCGCGCCGAACACGTTGGGCAGCGCGGCGACGAGGCGGACCTTCACCAGCGCCGTCCACTTCGAGCCGCCGTAGGCGTGCACGACGTCGAGGGCGGTCCGGTCCGCGGCGCGCAGTCCGAGGAGGCAGCCGACGACGGAGGTGAAGACGACGCTGAGCGCGGCCAGGAAGGTCGACGCCGTCCGCGCCCCGGGCTCGGAGACGATGAGCACGATCGGCCCGATGGCCGTCAGGGGGATGCAGTAGGAGATGACCGCGACCTGGTTCGCGGCGCCCTCCAGCGCGGGGACCAGCAGCACCACGACCGCGAGGGCGACGGCCACGAGGTTGCCCCACAGCCAGCCCTGGGCGGCCGACGCCGTGGTGACCGACAGGTTGTTCCAGTAGGTCGGGAACCCGGTGTCCCCGAACTCGCGCAGGACGCCCCAGGGGGTGGGGACGATCCCGTCGGCCCCAAAGAAGACCGAGCTGACCAGGCTCCAGACCACCAGCACCGAGACGGCGCCGATCGCCCCGCCGGCCCACGGCGGCACCTCGCGGCCGCCGGCGCGCCCGCTCCGGGGGGTCCCGACGGCGGGGCCCGCGACGTGGACGTCGGTCATCGGTGGTCGTCCTCCGCCCGGGACGTGCCGCCGCCGAACAGGATCTCCGAGAGCCGGTCGTGGTAGGCGTGGAACTCCGGGGTGCGCATCATGTCCGGCGTGCGCGGGCGCGGGAGGTCGATCTCGACGACCTCCACGACCCGGCCCGGGCGGGGGCTCATGACGGCGACGACGTCGGAGAGGAAGATCGCCTCGGAGATCCCGTGGGTCACCATGAGCGTGGTGGCCGGCTTCTCGGTCCAGATGCGCAGCAGCTCGACGTTCAGGCGCTGACGGGTCATGTCGTCCAGCGCGCCGAACGGCTCGTCCAGGAGCATGACGGTGGGCTGCACCACGAGGCAGCGCGCGATGGAGACGCGCTGACGCATGCCGCCGGAGAGCTGGGCCGGCTTCGCCTTCTCGAAGCCCTTCAGCCCGACGAGACCGATGAGGTCGTCGACGAGCCCCTTCTCCGGGCGCACCCCGGCGACCTCGAGGGGGAGCCGGATGTTCTGGGCCACCGTGCGCCACGGCAGCAGCGCGGAGTCCTGGAACGCGACGCCGAGCTCGTGGGCGCGCTGCAGCTCCCTGGTCGTCATGCCGTTGACCAGCGCCGCGCCCCCCGTGGGGGTCTCCAGACCGGCGAGGATGCGCAGGATCGTCGACTTCCCGCAGCCCGAGGGCCCCAGCAGCGAGAGGAAGGCGTTCTTCCGGGTGCCCAGGTCGGTCTGCTCCAGCGCGAGCACGCTCTTGCGGCCCAGGTCGAAGCGCTTGGTGAGGCCCTGGAGGTTGAAGCCCGTGGCCGCCCCGGGGTGGCGCCGGGGATCGGTCGTGGCCGAGACCGTGGCGGAGACCGTGGCCGGGACCGTGACCGGCGGGCCCGGGGCGGTGGAGAGGGACGAGGTGTCGTGCGGCACGATCTGGCCTTTCTCGGGGACGGCGTCGGGTGACCGCGAGGCGTCTCAGCCGGTGATGAGGTCCGGGTTCTCCTGGTAGACCTCCTCCAGCAGCGACAGGTCGAACAGCTCCTCGGCCGTGATCTCGGTCCCCATCAGGGACAGAGCCCGGATGTTCTCCTCGATGAGCTCCCCGGTCATGGTGAAGAGACCGTGGGTGCGGGTGTCCTCGGAGACGACGAGGGTGTTCTGCGCCTCGGCCTCCGCGGTCTGCTCCTCGAGGTCGAGCCCCTGGTCCTTGCCGTAGGTGTCCACCGCGAGCGCGGCGCTGGCGGCCGGGTCGGCGACGGCGTCGTTCCAGCCCCGGACCTCGGCGGCGAGGAAGGCCTTGAGCATGTCGCGGTCGCTCTCGATCAGCGAGCTGAGGACGGTGAAGGTCTCGCTGACCACGGGCAGGCCGTTGTCGGCGAAGCCCAGGGTGACCGGGGTCAGGCCGCGGCCGGCGAGCAGGATCGGCTCGTTGGTGAGGTAGGCCATGAACGCGTCGACCTCGCCGGTCTCGACGACCGAGGGGTCGTACTGCACCGGGACGATCGTGAAGGACGAGGCGTCGATCCCGTTGGCGCGGCAGAACCCGTCGAAGATGGTCTCGTTGCCGCCGGTCTGGATGCCGAGCCGCTTGCCGGCCAGGTCGGCCAGCGTGGCGACCGGCGTCTTCTCCTGCACCGAGACCAGGCAGAACGGGTTCTTCTGGAAGGTGGAGCCGATGATCTTCAGCGGCGCGTCCTCGTTGACGATGGCGGGCGCGGTGAGGGTCGGGGAGGACAGGCCGACGTGGGCCTTCCGGGACAGGACCATGGCCTCGGCCGCGGTGCCCGAGCTGCCGCCGGCGAGCAGGTTGACCTTCGAGAAGCCGGCGTCGCTGAAGTAGCCCCGGCTGTCGGCCATGTACTCGCCGGCGAACTCGATGTTCTTGATCCAGGACAGCTGGATCGAGATCTCGCCGAACCCGTCGGAGGCACCGCTGCTGGAGCTGGTGCTGGAACCGGCGTCGTCGTTCCCGCAGGCGGCGAGGGACGCGGCGCCGAGCAGCCCGAGGCCGCTGCCGCGCAGGAAGGTGCGCCGGTCGGCGGTGAGGCGCGGGCGACGGGTCTCGTTCATGGGCTGCTCCGTGGGTGCGGGTGTCCTGCGGTCCAGGACCGACGGGAACGGGGGGGGCCGGGTCGGGTTCGGCTCTGGTCCCGTACTGAAGCACCCGGGCGATGCCGAGGTGTCACGGACGTGTGAACGCGGGGTTACGCCGGAGGCCGGCGCGTCACACCCGCGTCACACCCGGCCCACGGTTACACGACCGAAACACCGGCGTGCTCTCATGTGAACCGTCCGGTTCAACGAGAGGGGTCAGGCCCGTGCGCACCATGCACCTGGGAGTCTTCGAGGTCGCCGCGCCGCAGGTCGGCGGGACGCTGAGCTGGTCGCACCCCTACAGCGATTCGGTGCACCACCGCGAGATCCAGCACTGGATCGACGTGGCGCAGCTGCTCGAGGCCGCGGGGTTCGACTTCCTGTTCTTCGCCGACGGGTACGGCTACCCCACCGTCGGGGGCGACCTGCCGGCCGCGGCCGCCGCGGGGGGCCTGAACTTCACCGGCCTGGACCCGATGCTCCTCATCCCCACGCTGGCCCACCACACCTCGTCCCTGGGGTTCGTGGTGACCAGTTCGACCGGGATCGACCACCCGGTCGCGATGGCCCGCCGCTTCGCAACGCTGGACCACCTCACGCACGGGCGGGTCGGGTGGAACATCGTCACCGGCGCCTCCCAGGACACCGTTGCCGGGTTGTTCGGCCACTCCGAGATGACCGCCCACGACACCCGCTACGAGATCGCCGAGGAGTACGTCGACCTCGCCCTGCAGCTGTGGGAGGGGTGCTGGGAGGACGACGCCCTGGTGGAGGACAAGGCGGCCGGCGTCTTCGCCGACCGCGACAAGCTGCACCGGGTGGAGCACGTGGGGAAGCACTTCCGCTCCTCCGGGTTCTTCACCGTCGTCCCCTCCCCCCAGCGCACCCCGGTCCTCTTCCAGGCCGGCACCTCCACGCGCGGCCGGGAGTTCGCCGCCGGGCAGGCCGAGTGCGTCTTCCTGCAGGGCACCACGCTGCCGCACGCCGCGGCCAACGTCGCCGACATCCGGGCCCGCGCCGCGGCCGCCGGGCGCGACCCGCGCTCGGTGAAGGTCCTCGTCGGCGCCACCGTCACCGTCGCCGCCACCCACGACGAGGCGCTCGCCCGCCGGCGCGAGTTCGAGGACATGCAGACCGACGAGGTGGCCGCGGTCATCTACGCCGGCAACACCGGCATCGACCTGTCCGCCCTCGACCCGGACCGGCCGCTGAGCCAGATCCACGACGAGGGGGCCGACGGCCGCATCGGGCAGATGGGCCAGAGCAACATCGACCGGTTCAAGCGCCCGGACGGGACCTGGCCGCTGGTGCGCGACGTGCTGGCGGAACTGCGGGGACGCGGCACCCGCGGGTTCACCGTCGTCGGCGACCCGATCGAGGTGGCCGACCGACTGGAGGAGATCATGGACGTCACCGACGTCGACGGTTTCCTGCTCGAGGCGATCTTCTCCCCCTCCGACCACCGGCTGTTCTGCGACCTGGTCGTTCCCGAGCTGCGCCGCCGCGGGCGGCTGATCGCCGAGGAGGACCGCCCGGCGGGGTCCGGTTCGCTGCGCGAGCGCTTCGGGGCCCCCTCGCCGCGGTTGTCCCCCGACCACCCCGGCGCGCGCTACGCGCCCGGCTCCCCCCTCAGAGAACCCGCGGGGGCGTGACCTCCCCGACGCGGGCGCAGAACGCCTCCAGGGCCTGCGCCTGCACCCGCCCCACCGCGGCGGCGTCCCCGGTGATGATGAGCGTCATCTGCAACCCCCGCCACAACGCGGTGAGCTCCACCGCGCGGGCCTCGGCCAGCGCGGGGGTCATCCCCTCGCGCTGGAACCGCGCGACGGCCGGGCCCTGCCAGGACCCGATGTCTCCGAGCAGGTCCGCGTACCCGGCCTGCTGGGAAGCCTGGCCGAAGACCTCGAAGAACAACCGCAGGAACGGCAGGTTGCCCGGGGCGGCGATCTGGTCCCAGACCCGCTGCAGGTCCGCGCGCAGGTCGCCGTCGCCGTTCTCCAGCGCGGCCCAGGCGTTCTCGAACGAGGGGAACGCGTCGCGGCCGACGGCCCGCAGGGCCTCCCCCACCAGCTGTTCCTTGCTGCCGAAGTAGTACAACAGCATGCGGTTGTTGGAACCCACGGCCCGGGCCAGCCCGCGCAGCGTCAGCGACGTGACGCCGTGGGCCAGGACGTGCTCCGCCACCAGCCGCAGCAACCGGTCCCGTTCCACACCCCCAGGGTAGCCACCCACCAGGAGGAACCATGCGCGATCTCGCGGCCCTGCCCAAGGCGCACCTGCACATCCACCTCGAGGGCGCCATGCGCCCCTCGACCCTCGCGGAGTTCGCGGCGGAGGCCGGCGAGACCGCTCCCCCGACCCGGGGGTTCACCTCCTTCCCGCAGTTCGTGGAGATGTACGACGGCGCCGTCGCGTTCATCCGGACGCGGGAGCAGCTGGCCCGGGTCGTCCGCGAGGTCGTCGAGGACGCGGCGCTCTCCGGCGCCGTCTGGATCGAGGCCCAGGCCAACCCGATGTTCTACGTGCCCCGGTTCGGGACTCCCGAGGAGGTCCTGACCTTCATGCTGGAGGTCGGCCGGGCCGAGGCCGCCCGCCTCGGCATCGGTTTCGGGATGATGGCCGTGGCCATCCGCAGCCTGCCGACCGCCGAGGCTGAGGCGCTGGCCGTCCTGGCCGCCGAGTTCGCCGACCGCGGGGTCGTCTCCTTCGGCCTCGCCGCCGACGAGGCGCTGTGGCCGCCGGCCCCCTTCGAGCGGGCGTTCGCCATCGCCCGCGAGGCCGGGCTGACGTCGGCCCCGCACGCCGGGGAACTGCTCGGGCCGGAGAGCATCGTCGGGGCCCTCGACCTGCTCGGGGCCCAGCGCATCCAGCACGGCGTCCGCGCCGTCGAGGACCCCGAACTGGTCCGGCGCCTCGCCGCCGAGGGCATCGTCCTCGACGTCTGCCCGACCTCGAACGTCGAGCTGTGGGTCGTCCCCGAGATCGGCGCGCACCCGCTGCCCGCGTTGCTGGAGGCCGGCGTGCGCTGCTCCATCAACGGGGACGACCCGCTCCTCTTCGGACCCGGGCTGCTGGAGGAGTATGAGACGGCCCGCACCGCGCTGGGGCTCTCCGACGACCAGCTCGCCGGTGTCGCCAAGGCGTCGCTGGAGGGCTCGGCCGCCCCCGCGGAGCTCGTCACCGCCCAGGTCGCCGCCGTCGACGCCTGGCTGGCGGGGTGAGCGCACCCGCCGGTCCCGGCGCGGCCGTCCCGGGCCCGGGAAGCGGAGCGCGGGCACACCGCCCGGCTCCGGTCCGCGGTCCCGGCGGGACCACGGACCGGAGCCGTCAGGCGTTGGCGACCAGGCCGAGCTCGGCGGGGCCGGCCAGCCCGGGGTGGCGGGGCAGGACCCGCACGGTGTAGCCGAACGGGCCGGTCTGACGCAGGGCGAACTCCCCCTCGAACCGGTGCCGGCCCCCGCCGAGCGCCTCGCCGTGGTGCAGGGGGACGGTGCCCGAGGGACGCAGCTCGTCGGACTCGCTGACCCGCCCGTGCACGACCTGCACCTCGACGTCGTCGACGGACAGCTCCCCCAGCGACACGTTGGCGCGCACGTGCACGACGTCGCCGATCTGGGCGGAGTCGCCGACGCCGGCGGACTCCACGTGCTCGACGCGGACCTCGGCCCACCCCGAGCGCACCGCCGCCTTCCAGCGGGCGAGGTCGCGGGCCGCCGCGGCCGAGGAGGCGAGCGCCGCGCGCCCGGCCCGGGCCGCCGGCACGTACAGCTGCTCGACGTAGTCGGTGACCATGCGGCTGGCCAGCACCTTCGGCCCCAGCGAGGCCAGGGTGTGGCGGACCATCTCCAGCCAGCGGGCGGGCAGGCCCCGCTCGTCGCGGTCGTAGAACCGCGCGGCGACGGAGTTCTCCACGAGGTCGTACAGCGCGGCGGCCTCGAGGTCGTCGCGGTGCTCGGGGTCGTCCACGCCGTCGGCGGTGGGGATGGCCCAGCCGTTGCCGCCGTCGTACCACTCGTCCCACCAGCCGTCGAGGATGGAGAGGTTCAGCCCGCCGTTGAGCGCGGCCTTCATCCCGGACGTGCCGCAGGCCTCGAAGGGGCGCAGCGGGTTGTTCAGCCACACGTCGCACCCGGGGTACAGCGTCAGCGCCATGGTGATGTCGTAGTTGGGCAGGAAGACGATGCGGTGGCGCACCGCGGGGTCGTCGGCGAAGCGGACCATCTGCTGGATGAGGCGCTTGCCCGTCTCGTCGGCGGGGTGGGACTTGCCGGCGATGACGAGCTGGACGGGGCGCTGGGGGTGCAGCAGCATCGACCGCAGCCGTTCGGGGTCGCGCAGCATGAGGGTCAGGCGCTTGTAGGTGGGCACCCGGCGGGCGAAGCCGATGGTGAGGACGTCGGGGTCCAGGACGTCCTTGGTCCAGGCCAGCTCCGCCTCCGAGGCCCCGCGCTGCAGCCAGGACAGCTTCAGCCGCCGCCGGGCGTCCTCGACGAGGCGGGCGCGCAGCAGCCGCCGGGTCCGCCAGATCTCCTCGTCGGGCACCTGCCCGACCTTCTCGAAGCCCAGGCCCTCGCGGGGCAGCTCGGGGCCGATGTACTGCTTGCCCATGGTGATGACCTCGGGAGCCACCCAGGTGGGGGCGTGCACGCCGTTGGTGATGGAGGCGATGGGCACCTCGGGGGCGTCGAAGCCGGGCCAGAGGCCGTCGAACATGCCGCGGCTGACGGCGCCGTGCAGCTGCGAGACCCCGTTGGCCCGCTGGGCCAGGCGCAGCCCCATGACGGCCATGTTGAAGACGCCGGGGTCGCCGCCCTCGTAGTCCTCCGCGCCCAGCGCCAGGACCCGGTCCAGGGGGACCCCGGGCAGCGGGTTGCCCGCGCCGAAGTACAGCTCGATCTGGTCGCGGCCGAAGCGGTCGATCCCGGCCGGGACGGGCGTGTGGGTGGTGAAGACGGTCGCGGCGCGCACGGCCTCCAGCGCCTCGTCGAAGGTGAGGCCGCGCTCGACGTGCTCGCGGATCCGCTCCACCGACAGGAACCCCGCGTGCCCCTCGTTGGTGTGGTAGACCTCCGGCTCCGGGGCGCCGGTGAGCCGGGACCAGGTCCGCAGCGCGCGCACCCCGCCGATCCCGCAGAGCAGCTCCTGCTGCAGGCGGTGCTCCCCGCCCCCGCCGTAGAGGCGGTCGGTGACCCCGCGGGCGGCGTCGTCGTTCTCCTCCACGTCGGAGTCCAGCAGCAGCAGCGGGACCCGCCCCACCTGCGCCTTCCACACCTGCGCCCACAGCCGGCGCCCGCCGGGCAGGTCGAGGGAGACCTTCGCCGCGGTCCCGTCGGCCTCGCGCAGCAGCGACAGCGGCAGGCCGTCGGGGTCGAGCACGGGGTAGGTCTCCTGCTGCCAGCCGTCGCGGGACAGCGACTGCTTGAAGTAGCCCGTCGCGTAGAACAGGCCCACCCCCACGATCGGCACGGCCAGGTCGCTGGCGGACTTCAGGTGGTCCCCGGCGAGGATGCCGAGCCCGCCGGAGTACTGCGGCAGGGCGCCGGTGATGCCGAACTCCATGGAGAAGTAGGCCACCGAGGCGGGGGCGTCGTCGCCGAGCCCGGCGTACCAGCCCGGGCGCTGGAGGTAGGTGCGCAGGTCCGCCGCGGCGGCGTGGACCCGCTCCACGAAGCGCGGGTCCGCGGCCAGGACCTCCAGGCGCTCGGTGCTCAAGGCCCCCAGCAGCGCGCCGGGTTCGCGGTGGACCGCGACCCAGGCGGTGGGGTCCATGGACTCGAAGAGGTCGCGGGTGGGTTTGTGCCAGGACCAGCGGAGGTTGCTCGCCAGTTCCCCCAGCGGCGCCAGCGGCGCGGGGAGGACGGTGCGGACGGTGAAGCGCCTGATTGCTCTCACGGGCGCCGACACTAGACCCGCGGTCGGCGCAGGTCGACGCCTCCGGGCGCAGCGGGCGCTCCCGCGCGACGCGGCGCCCTCCCCTCGGTAGGTTGCGGGTCGTGACCATCGAGCGCGGAGCGGACCAGGGCACCCGAGGAGACACGTTGACCGTGCGGACGGACGCGGGGAGCACCCCCGTGGTGGGGCGCATCCCGGTGCTGGGCGTGGAGCCCGTCGTCGACGCCGGCCGGTGGCCGTCGCAGGCGGTGCCCGGGGAGCTCGTCCCGGTGCGGGCCACCGTCTTCCGCGAGGGGCACGACGCGGTGGCCGCGACCGCGGTGCTGGTCCGCCCCGACGGCACCGACGGGCCCTCGGCCCGGATGACCCTGGTGAACGCCGGCAAGGACGCCTACGCCGCGACCCTCTCCCCCGACGCCGAGGGCGATTGGGGCCTGCGCGTGGAGGGCTGGTCCGACCCCTACGGCACCTGGGACCACGACGCCACGATCAAGGTCGAGGCCGGGGTCGACGTGGCCCTCATGCTGGAGGAGGGCGCGCGGCTGATGGAGCGCGCCGCCGCCGCGCCCGGGCGCGCCGACGCCGACGTGCAGGTGCTGCGGGAGGCCGCCGACGCCCTGCGCGACACCTCCCGCGGCGACCACGAGCGCCTGGACGCCGGCCGCAGCGAGGCCGTGCGCGAGGTCCTGGACCGGCTGCCGGTGCGCGACCTGGTGACCGCGTCGGCGACCTACCCGCTGCGCGTGGAGCGCAGGCTGGCGGCCTTCACCGCGTGGTACGAGTTCTTCCCCCGCTCCGAGGGGGCCTACTGGGACGAGGAGGCGCAGCGCTGGGTGTCGGGGACGTTCCGCACCGCGGCCGAGCGGCTGCCGGCGATCGCCGAGATGGGCTTCGACGTCGCCTACCTGACCCCGATCCACCCCATCGGGCGCGTCAACCGCAAGGGCCCGAACAACAGCCTCACCGCCGGCCCGCTGGACCCCGGTTCGCCGTACGCGATCGGGGCCGCCGAGGGCGGGCACGACGCGCTGCACCCGGACCTGGGGACCTTCGAGGACTTCGACGCCTTCGTGGCCCGGGCGAAGGAGCTGGGCCTGGAGGTCGCGATGGACATCGCCCTGCAGTGCGCCCCGGACCACCCCTGGGTCACCGAGCACCCGGAGTGGTTCACCACCCGGGCCGACGGGTCGATCGCGTTCGCGGAGAACCCGCCCAAGAAGTACCAGGACATCTACCCGCTGAACTTCGACAACGACCCGGCGGGGATCTACGCCGAGGTCAAGCGCGTCGTCGAGGTGTGGATCGACCACGGCGTGACGCTGTTCCGGGTCGACAACCCCCACACCAAGCCGGTGGAGTTCTGGGAGTGGCTCATCACCGAGGTGCGCCGGGACCACCCGGAGGTGATCTGGCTGGCCGAGGCGTTCACCAAGCCCGCCATGATGCACACCCTGGCCAAGGTGGGCTTCCAGCAGTCGTACTCCTACTTCGCCTGGCGCAACGCCGCCTGGGAGATCCGGGAGTACCTGGAACAGCTGACCACCGAGTCCGCGCACTACATGATCCCCAGCTTCTGGCCGACCACGCACGACATCCTCACCCCGACCATGCAGTACGGCGGGCCGCCGGTGTTCAAGCTGCGCGCGGTGCTGGCCGCGCTGCTGAGCCCCTCGTGGGGCATCTACACCGGCTACGAGCTCGTCGAGCACGCGGCGCGGCCCGGGGCGGAGGAGCAGCTGGACAACGAGAAGTACCAGTACCGCCCCCGCGACTTCGCGAAGGCCGAGGCCGAGGGCTGGTCGCTGGCCCCCTACCTGAAGCGGCTCAACGAGGTCCGCCGCGCCCACCCGGCGCTGCAGCAGCTGCGCGGCACCGTCTTCCACGCCAGCGACGACGAGAACGTCCTCTGCTTCTCCCGCCGCCGCGTCGAGGCCGACGGCACCGAGGACCTCGTGATCGTGGTGGTCAACCTCGACCCGCACTCGACCCGGGAGACCACCGTCCACCTGAACATGGGCGCGCTGGGCCGGCAGTGGTGGGACCGCTTCACCGTGCGCGACGAGCTGACCGGGGCCGAGTTCGAGTGGGGCGAGCACGACTACGTGCGCCTGGACCCCCACGTCGAACCCGCTCACGTCTTCTCCGTGCGGTCCTGACGGTGGACCTCCCCGTCCCCGGGCTGCAGGAACGCGGCGGGTTGCGCAACGACCCCCAGTGGTACAAGACCGCCGTCTTCTACGAGGCGCTCGTGCGCGCCTTCGCCGACTCCAACGGGTCGGGCACGGGCGACTTCAGCGGCCTCACCGCGAAGCTGGACTACCTGCAGTGGCTGGGCATCGACTGCCTCTGGTTGCCGCCGTTCTACGCCTCGCCGCTGCGCGACGGCGGGTACGACATCTCCGACTACAACGCGGTGCTGCCCGAGTTCGGGACGCTGCACGACTTCCAGCGGCTGGTGACCGAGGCGCACCAGCGCGGCATCCGGATCGTCATCGACCTGGTGATGAACCACACCAGCGACCAGCACCCGTGGTTCCAGGCCAGCCGCTCCGACCCCGAGGGCCCCTACGGGGACTTCTACGTCTGGAGCGACACCGACGAGCAGTACCCCGACGCGCGCATCATCTTCGTCGACACCGAGACCTCCAACTGGACCTTCGACCCCGTCCGCCGGCAGTTCTTCTGGCACCGGTTCTTCTCCCACCAGCCGGACCTGAACTTCGACAACCCGGCCGTCGAGGAGGCGATGTTCGACACCGTCCGGTTCTGGCTGGACATGGGCATCGACGGCTTCCGGCTCGACGCGGTGCCCTACCTGTACGTGCGGGAGGGGACGAACGGGGAGAACCTCCCCGAGACCCACGACTACCTGCACCGCCTGCGGCGGATGGTCGACGAGGAGTACCCCGGCCGGGTCCTGCTGGCCGAGGCCAACCAGTGGCCCTTCGACGTGGTGGAGTACTTCGGCACCGAGGAGGCGCCGGAGTGCCACATGTGCTTCCACTTCCCCGTCATGCCGCGCCTGTACTACGCGCTGCGGGAGGGGCGGGCGACCCCGATCACCGAGATCCTCTCCGCCACCCCCGACATCCCGACCTCCAGCGGGCAGTGGGGCACGTTCCTGCGCAACCACGACGAGCTGACCCTCGAGATGGTCACCACCGAGGAGCGCGCCGCCATGTACGGCTGGTACGCCCCGGACCCGCGGATGCGGGCCAACGTCGGGATCCGGCGCCGGCTCGCACCCCTGCTGGACAACTCCCGCCCGGAGATCCAGCTCATCCACGCCCTCGTCCTGTCCCTGCCGGGCAGTCCCTGCCTGTACTACGGCGACGAGATCGGCATGGGCGACAACATCTGGCTCGACGACCGCGACGCGGTCCGCACCCCGATGCAGTGGACCCCGGACCGCAACTCCGGGTTCTCCTCCGCCGACCCGGGGAAGCTGTACCTGCCGACCATCCAGTCGCTCGTCTACCACTACCAGTCGGTGAACGTCGAGGCGCAGCTGGCGACGGGCTCGTCGCTGCTGCACTGGGTCCGCAACGTCCTCGCCGTCCGCCGCGCGCACCCCGCCTTCGGGCGCGGGCGCTACCTGCCGCTGCCCACCCGGGACGACCCCCGTCCCGACGACGGGTCCTGCAGCAACGAGGCCGTGCTGGCCTTCCTGCGCGTGCTGGACCCGACCCCAGAAGAGGAGGGTGAGACCGTGCTCTGCCTGAACAACCTCTCCGACCACCCCCAGGCTGCCGTGCTGCGGATGCCCGGGCAGGCCGGAGCCACCGCCCGCGACGTGTTCGGCGGCGCCGCCTTCGGCGAGGTCGACGCCGAGGGCACCCTCACCGTGATGCTCGGCTCGCGGGGGTTCTACTGGCTGGCGCTGACCGGCGGGCGCGGGGTGGGCGCGTGAGCGCGGACGTCCGCACCTCCGCCGCCTCCGACGAGGCCGTCGCCGCCCTGCTGCTCGAGTGGGCCCCGGCTCAGCGGTGGTTCGCGCACAAGGGCGTCGCCGCCCACGTGGAGCGCATCGAGCGCACCCCCCTCGACGAGGGCGGGGTGGCGCAGCTCGTCGCGCTCACCGTGCGCTCCGGGGAGGGCGAGGACGCCCCGCGCACCGTCTACTCGGTGCCGATCAGCGTCCGCCCGGCCCCCGACGAGGCCCTGGCCGCGGCCCTCGTCGGCGAGCTCCCCGACGTCGACGGGGCCCGGGCCTGGGTCTACGACGGCCCGCACGACCCGACGTGGACGCGCGCGCTGCTGACCCTCGTCGCCAGCGAGGAGGGGGCCGGCTCGCGCAGCTTCGGCGTCCACGGCACCAGCGCCGACGGCGGGCTGCCCGTCCCGGCCGGGGCGCGCACCAAGGTGCTGGGCGGGGAGCAGTCGAACACCTCGATCGTCGTGGCCGCCGACGAGGGCGAGACCCCCCTCATCGCCAAGGTCTTCCGGGTCCTCTCCGCCGGGGACAACCCCGACGTCGTCGTGCAGACCGCCCTCGCCGACGCCGGCTGCGGGCGGGTCCCGCGCCCCTCGGGGTGGGTGGACGGCCACTGGACCGACGTCTCGGGCGAGCGGGTCGCGGGCCACTTCGTCCACCTGACGGAGTTCCTGGCCGGGTCCGAGGACGCCTGGCGGGTCGCCACGGCGGCCGTGGCGCAGGGGCGCGACTTCTCCGCCGAGGCCCGCGAGCTGGGCCGGGCCACCGCCGAGGTGCACGCCGTGCTCGCGGCGGAGCTGGCCACCGAGGAGGCCACCCCGCAGCGGCTGGCGGCGCTGGCCGACGGCCTCCTGGAGCGGGTCGAGTGGGCCACCACGGCCGTCCCGCAGCTGCGCGAGGTGGCCGGGGCCGCCCGCGCCCGCGTCGACGCCGTCCGCGGCGTCGCGCACGCCCCGGCGCTGCAGCGCGTGCACGGGGACTACCACCTGGGCCAGGTCCTGCACTCGGCCTCCCGGGGCTGGGTGCTGCTGGACTTCGAGGGCGAGCCGCTGCGGCCGCTGTCCGAGCGCAGCCTGCCCGACCTCGCGCTGCGCGACGTCGCGGGGATGCTGCGCTCCTTCGACTACGCCGCCTCCACCGTGCCCGACCCGGGCGACTGGGGCCCCCGGGCCCGGGAGGCGTTCCTCGACGGCTACGCCGAGGTCGTCGGCACCGACCCGCGGCAGGGCGAGCAGGCCGTGCTGCTGGCCGCCCTCGAGCTCGACAAGGCGCTCTACGAGGTCGTCTACGAAGCCCGCAACCGGCCCGACTGGTTGCGCATCCCGCTGGACGCCGTGCACCGGTTGCTCCAGTCCGCCTCCGCCGACCCGTCCTGAGAGGCGAGGTCCTGACCACCACGGGAGACTCCCAACCATGTCCAGCGAAGCCCCCTCGTCCGCTCCGACTCCCCGCCCCGTCGACGCCGACGACCTGGCCCGGGCCGCCGCCGGGGCGCACTGGTCGCCGCACTCGGTGCTCGGCGTCCACCCGCACGGGGACGCGCTGACCTACCGGGTCCTCAAGCCGTTCGCCTCCGCCGTCACCGTCGTCACCGAGGACGGGACCCGCGTGGGCCTCGTCCACGAGTACGACGGGGTCTGGGTCGGGGTCCTGCCCGGCGCCGGCGTCGGGGACTACCGCGTCGAGGTCACCTACCCCGGCGCGGAGCCCGCCCTGCTGGACGACCCGTACCGGTTCCTGCCCACCGTCGGCGAGGTCGACCTGCACCTCATCGGCGAGGGCCGCCACGAGGAGCTGTGGAACGTGCTCGGCGCGCACGTGCGGCACTGGGAGGGCCCGATGGGCCCGGTGGAGGGCACGTCGTTCGCGGTCTGGGCGCCCGCCGCCCGCGCGGTGCGCGTGGTGGGTGACCACAACCACTGGAGCGGCCGCGAGCACGCGATGCGCTCGCTGGGATCTTCCGGGGTCTGGGAGATCTTCCTGCCCGGCGTCGGCGTGGGCTCGCGCTACAAGTACGAGATCCTCGGCGCCGACGGGCACTGGCGGCAGAAGGCCGACCCGATGGCGCGGGCCAGCGAGGTGCCGCCGGCGACGGCGTCGGTCGTCACCGAGTCCACCTACACCTGGAACGACGCGGAGTGGCTGGAGCAGCGCGCGGCCCGCAGCGCCCAGGACGGCCCCGTCTCGGTCTACGAGGTGCACCTGGGGTCCTGGAAGCAGGGCCTGAGCTACACCGAGCTCGCCACCGAGCTGGTGGACTACGTGAGCGCGGCGGGGTTCACCCACGTGGAGTTCCTGCCCGTCATGGAGCACCCCTTCGGCGGGTCGTGGGGCTACCAGGTCACCGGCTACTTCGCCCCGACCTCGCGCTTCGGCTCCCCCGACGAGCTGCGCCACCTCATCGACGCGCTGCACCAGGCCGGCATCGGCGTCATCATCGACTGGGTCCCCGGCCACTTCCCCAAGGACGAGTTCGCCCTGGCGAAGTTCGACGGGACCGCGCTGTACGAGCACCCGGACCCCCGCCTGGGCGAGCACATGGACTGGGGCACGTACATCCCCAACTTCGGGCGCAGCGAGGTCCGCAACTTCCTCGTCGCCTCCGGGCTGTACTGGCTGGAGGAGTTCCACGCCGACGGCCTGCGCGTGGACGCGGTCGCCTCGATGCTGTACCTGGACTACTCCCGCAACGCGGGCGAGTGGGTGCCCAACCGCCACGGCGGCCGGGAGAACCTGGAGGCGATCGCCTTCCTCCAGGAGGCCAACGCCACCGCCTACAAGCGCACCCCGGGGATCATGATGATCGCCGAGGAGTCCACCGCGTTCCCCGGCGTCACCGCCCCCACCAGCGCCGGCGGTCTCGGGTTCGGGCTGAAGTGGAACATGGGCTGGATGAACGACTCCCTGCGCTACTTCGCGCAGGACCCGGTCAACCGGCAGTACCACCACGGCGAGCTCACGTTCAGCCTCGTCTACGCGTTCACGGAGAACTTCGCCCTGCCGATCTCGCACGACGAGGTCGTCCACGGCAAGGGCTCCCTGCTGCGCAAGATGCCCGGCGACCGCTGGCAGCAGCTGGCCAACGTGCGCGCCTTCCTGGGGTACATGTGGTCCCACCCCGGCAAGCAGCTGCTCTTCATGGGCTCGGAGTTTGGTCAGGAGGCCGAGTGGTCGGAGTCCCGCTCGCTGGACTGGTGGCTGCTGGACACCCCGTGGCACCAGGGCCTGCACCGCCTGGTGACGCGGCTGAACGCCGTCTACAAGGAGCACCCGGAGCTGTGGTCGGACGACTTCACGTCCGAGGGCTTCCAGTGGATCGACGGGGCCGACAACCAGCGCAACCTCATCTCGTTCGTCCGCTGGTCCAAGGACCGCAAGCCGCTGGTCGCGGTCTGCAACTTCTCCGGCTCGCCGTACGAGGACTTCCGCGTGGGGCTGCCCCAGGCCGGTCCGTGGCGGGAGGTCCTCAACACCGACGCCGAGGAGTTCGCCGGGTCCGGGGTCGTGAACACCGGGACGCTGCAGGGCGAGGACGTGCCCTGGAACGGTCAGCAGTTCTCCGCCGCGCTGCGGGTCCCGCCGCTGGGCGTCACCTGGCTGGTGCCCGCCTGATCCTCCGCCCCCGCACGACACGACGGCCCCGCCGGGTTCCCGGCGGGGCCGTCGTCGTGCGGGGCGTCGTCGTGCGGGGCGGAGGACGCCGAGCGAGGCTCGCGCCGTCGTGGACGGCGGCCCGGGACCCCGGGCGGGGTCCCGGGCCGGGTGGGCTCAGGCCAGGCCGAGCTCGGTCAGGAACGCCGTGGCGACGGCCGCCGAGGACTTCTTGTCCACCTGCACCTGGGCCAGGAACTTCGTGAGGTTCTCCGTCGTCAGCTTCGCCGACAGGCCGTCGAGGGCCTCGGTGATCTCGGGGGTGTTCTTCTCGGACCGGATGAGCGGGAGGATGTTCTCCGCCAGGAACAGCTGCTTGGTGTCCTCCAGGACGACGAAGCCGTTCGTCGTGATGGCGGAGTCGGTGGAGAAGATGTTGCCGACCTGGATGGTGCCGTCGGCCAGCGCCCCGACGGTCAGCGGGCCGCCGGCGTCCAGCGGGCGGAACTCCTTGAACTGCACGCCGTAGAGCTCCTTGAGCCCCACGAGGCCCTGGTACCGCTCCTGGAACTCCGGGCCGGCGCCGCAGACCAGCTCGCCGGCCACCGGCGCGAGGTCCTCGATGGTCTTCAGGCTGTACTTCGACGCCGTCTCCGCGGTCACGGAAAGGGTGTCCTTGTCCTCGGCGGCGGACTGCTCGAGGACCTCGGTCCCCTCCGGCAGGACCTCCTTCAGCGCCCCGAGGACGTCCTCGGGGGCCGAGACGCCCTCGGGGGCGCCGCCGTCGGACAGGGCGGCGAGCAGCGCGCCGTTGTACTCCGGCAGCAGGTCGATGGAGCCGTCCTGGAGGGCCTTGAGGTACACCTCGCGGGCGCCGATGTTGAACTTCCGCTGGACCTCGACACCGGACTTCTCCAGCACCTGGGCGTACATCTCCGCGAGCAGTTCGCTCTCGGGGAAGTTGGCCGAGCCGACGATGACGGCGGCGGTGTCGGTGGCGGCCCCCGTCGAGGTGTCGGTGGCGGCCAGCGGGTCCTCCCCGCCACCGCAGGCGGTCAGCGCAGCGGTGAGGGAGCCCGCGAGGGCGAGACCGAGGAGTGACCTGCGATTCATGACGTGCCTTTCGACGTGCCTGCACCGATGAGTTCGGTGTCGGGTTCAACGGGGGACTCTGCCACGGATCCGCGGCGCCCCGCGCGGGAGCGGCCGCGGCCGCTGATGCCCGGGGAGACGACGTAGCGCTGGACCAGGCCCAGCAGCAGGTCGAGGACGATGGCCAGCGCCGCGACCACGACGGCCCCGGCGACGACGCGGCCGTAGTCGTTGACGGCGAGGCCGTCGACGAGGAGGCGACCCAGCCCGGAGAGGCCGACGTAGGCGGCGACCGTCGCGGTCGCCACGACCTGCAGCACCGCGGCGCGGACCCCGCCGAAGACGACGGGCAGCGCCATGGGCAGCTCGACGCGGAAGAGGACCTGGGAGGAGGTCATGCCCATCCCCCGGGCCGCGTCGACGGCGTTGCGGTCCACCGAGCGCAGCCCGGCGTAGGTGGAGGTGAGGATCGGGGGGATGACGAGCACGACGAGGGCGATGAGGACGGGGACGAACCCGAGCCCCATGAGCGTCACGAGCAGGCTCAGCAGGCCCAGCGTGGGCAGCGAGCGCCCGGCGTTGCCGGCGTTGATGGCCAGGAAGGACCCCTTGCCGGTGTGGCCGATGAGCAGGCCGATCGGGAAGGCGATGAGGAAGCCCACGGCCACCGAGATCGCGGTGTAGCCCAGGTGCGACACCAGCAGGTGCGGGATGGAGCCGGTGGTCCCCCAGTCCCAGTGGGCGGGGTCGAGCAGGTACGGGGTGCCGTCCACGTCAGGCCCCCCGTTCCAGCCGCGTCCAGGGGGTCACGGCCCGCTGGAACAGCACGATGACGACGTCGGCGATGGCGGCCAGGGCGATGGAGAGCACGATCCCCACGACGATCGGGGCGGTGTAGAAGAGTTGGAACCCGCGGGTGAACAGCGCGCCCAGCCCGCCCACCCCGAGCAGCGCGCCGACGCTGACGAGGGAGATGTTGGACACGGCCGCGACGCGCACCCCGGCGAGGACGACCGGCGCGGCCAGCGGCAGCTCCACCTCGAGCAGGCGGCGGGTCCGCCGGTAGCCCATGGCCGTCGCGGCCTCGGTCAGGGTCGGGTCGACCGAGCGCAGGCCGTCGGCGACGGTGCGGGCCATCAGCGCGATCGTGTAGATCGTCAGCGCCACCACGATGTTCACCGGGGAGAGGATCCGGGTGCCCAGGACGTAGGGCAGGGTCACGAACACGGCCAGGGAGGGGATCGCGTACACGATCCCGGAGACCCCCAGCAGGGGCTGGTAGAGCCAGCCGAAGCGCACCCCGAGGTAGCCGATCGGCAGCGCCAGGGCGACCCCGATCACCAGCGGCAGGACGGCCAGCAGGACGTGCTGGCCGAGGGCGTCCAGGACGAGCCCGGAGTTGCCGGAGAGGTAGTCGAGGATCCCGTTCACCGGCGCTCCTCCAGCAGGTCGACGACGTCGTGGTGGTGCACGATCCCGGTCGCCCGGCCCCGGTCGTCGACCTGCACCGCGATCCCGAGCGGGGAGGTGAGGGCCAGGTCGACGACGGTGCGCAGGGAGTCCCCGGCGCGGAAGCCGTCGACGCCGACGGGGCGGCCGTCCCCGTCGAGGACGAGCTGCGCGGCGCGCGCGTCGGTGAGGGGGCGCACCGGCAGGCCGTCCAGGCCCTCGAAGGACAGCCCGCGGTAGCCGCGGTCGCGGCCGACGAAGGTGCGCACGAAGTCGTCGGCGGGCTTGGTGAGCAGGTCGCGCGGGCTGCCGACCTGGGCGAGGTGCCCGCCCTGGCGGAAGACGGCGATGCGGTCGCCCAGGGTGATCGCCTCGTCGACGTCGTGGGTGACGACGGCGATGGTCTTGCCCAGCTCGCCCTGCAGGCGGAGGAACTCCTCCTGCAGCTGCCCGCGCACGACGGGGTCGACGGCGGAGAAGGGCTCGTCCATGAGCATGACCGGCGGGTCCGCGGCCAGGGCGCGGGCGACGCCGACGCGCTGCTGCTGGCCGCCGGAGAGCTGGGCGGGGTAGCGGTCGGCGAAGGCCGCGGGCAGCCCGACGCGCTCGAGCAGCTCGAGGGCGACCTGGCGCTGCCTGCCCCGCCCGACGAGCTTGGGCACCGTCAGGACGTTGTCGAGGACGGTCTTGTGGGGGAAGAGGCCCGCGTGCTGGATGACGTAGCCGATGCCCCGGCGCAGCGCGGCGGGGTCCTTGCCGCGGACGTCCTCGCCGTCGATGGTGACGCGGCCCGCGGTGGGCTCGACCATCCGGTTGATCATGCGCAGCGACGTCGTCTTCCCGCAGCCCGAGGGCCCCACGAACACCGTGATCTGCCCCGTGGGCAGTTCGAGGTCGAGGTGCTCGACGGCCACCGTCCCGTCGGGGAACTGCTTGCGGACGGCCTCGAACGTGATCACTGGCGGCTCCTGGGTTGAACCGACGACGCCACGGGGCGCGCCTGCTGTGCTGCGGTCTCGGGCGGGTACATGGTTGGCGGTGGGTCGGGCCCGGTCAACTCCAGCCGACCGGGGACGACCAGCTTTCACCAGATCGAGACCTCGCACGGACCCGGGGTCGCGCGGGACCTGCGGAGGAAGAGTGCAGCACGAGGACGCCCCGGGCGCGACTCGCGGGGTGCGGGTCGAGGGTCGCGGCCTCGGGCTGGACGACCTCACCGACCTCGCCCTGGGCCGCGCGCACGCGGTCGTCGACCGCGACGTGCTGGGCCGTCTCGGCGTGCTGCACGAGGCGATGGGCGCCGCCCGCGAGCGCGGCGCGGTCTACGGCGCGACGACCGGGGTGGGCGCCAACAAGGACGTCGAGGTCGACGACGAGCAGCACGAGCACCCGCAGGCCCACGGGCTGCGGCTGCTGCGCAGCCACGCGGCGTCGCTGGGCCCGGTGGAGGACGAGGCGACGACCCGCGCGGCGCTGGTGGTGCGGCTGAACCAGCTGCTGGCCGGCGCGCACGCGGGCCTGGGGGCGGGGATCAGCCCGCCGGTCCTGCGCGCCCTGGCCGAGGCGGTGGAGTCCGGGGCGCTGCCGACGCTGCACCGCTTCGGCGGCATCGGGACCTCGGACCTGGCGCCGCTGGCGGAGCTGGGGCTGACCCTCGTCGGGGAGCGGCCGTGGCGGCGCGGGGCGGTGGCGCCCGTGCCGCTGGGCGCCGCCGACGCGCTGCCGCTCATCAGCTCCCACGCCCTGACGCTGGCGACGGCGTCGCTGGCCCTGTGCCGGTTGCGGCAGCTGCTGCTGGCGGGGACGGGGATCTCGGCGCTGTCGTTCCTGGCGCTGCGCGGCAACCCGCAGGCGTGGGCGCCGCCCGTGCACGCCGCCCGCGCCCACCCCGCCCAGACCGGGCTGGCCGCGACGCTGCACGCGCTGGTGGCCGGCGGCCCGGAACCCGCGCGGTTGCAGGACCCGTTCGCGCTGCGGACCGCGCCGCAGGTGCTGGCCCCCGCCTTCACCGCGGCGCAGGCCCTGGAGGACGTGCTGGCGCTGGAGGCCTCGACGCCCGGGGAGAACCCGCTGGTCTCCCCCGAGGGGGTCTTCCACCACGGCCAGTTCCACGCCGCGTCCCTGGCCACCGCCCTGGACACGTTGCGGGCGACCACCTTCGGGGTGCTGACGCTGTCCGCGGCCCGCCTCGCGCTGCTGCTGCGCCCGGAGCACACCGGGTTGCGGGCGTTCCTGGCCGCCGGTCCGCGCGGGAGCTCGGGCCTGATGATCGGCGAGTACGTCGTGCAGGACGTGCTGGCCGAGCTGCGCCCGGCGACGGCCCCCTCCACGTCGGGGACGGTCAGCATCTCCCTCGGCCTGGAGGAGCACGCGAGCTTCGCGACCCAGGGGGCGCGCGCGCTGCGCCAGACCGCGGAGCTGGCGCCGGTGGTGCTGGCCGTCGAGGCGCTGGCCGCGGTGCGCGCGCTGCGGGCCGCGCCGGACCGGATGTCGCCCGGGGCGGCGGCGCTGTTCGCGGTCTTCGACGAGGTGCTCGGCCGCGACTCCCGCGACGCGCCCATCGGCCCGGACGTGGAGGCGGTGGTGGCGCGGGTGGTGGACCTGTCGCTGTTGGTGCGGGTCCCGCCGGTCTGAGGGCCGCGGGGCGGGTCAGTCCAGGGGGCGCAGCTCGTCGGCGTAGCTGACCGACATCCGGCGCATCACCCCGGAGGGGCTGATCGAGTACTGGCCCATCCGCCACAGCGGCGGGGAGTAGGCGTGGATGGACACCGAGCCGTCGACGGCTCCGGACATCCGGTGGATGTGGTCGGGGCCGAAGGCGAAGGACCGCCCGGCGGCGACGGTGCGGACGGCGGGTTCCCCGCCCATGCGGGGGTTGGCCTCGACGACGGCGCCGCGGGTGACGGCGACCGCGCCGGAGGAGGTGTCGTGGTCGTGCCAGCCGGTGTCGTCGTCGGTGTTCCAGCACAGCAGCCACACGTCGAGGTCGCCGTCGCGGTGCAGGGAGGCGTAGTGGCGTCCCCCGGTGTCGTGGCGGACGAGGTGCTCCCACGCCCCGGGCCGGCGGGCGGCCTCGTCGACCCAGTCCTTCAGCTCGCGCGGGGTGAGGGTGCGCCCGGGCGCGGGGGGCAGCCCGGCGGGCGGGCCGGCCGGGGCGCCGGGGGCGCCGGGCGCTCCGAGAGCTCCGGGGGCGTCGGGGGCGAGGGTCATCGGGGGCTCCCGTCGAGGAGGTGGGCGGGGTTGGTGGTGGTGAGGGCGTGCGCGAAGGCCGCCCCGAAGCCGGGGAGGTCCGCGGCCTCGAAGGGCTGGGCGTAGGGCCGGTCGGTGCCCAGCACGAGGGGGTCGACGCCGACGACGCGGACGAGGGCGTCGATCGCGCGGGGCCCGTAGGAGCTGCTCTCGTAGTGCACCAGCGGGTCCAGGGGGCCCAGGGCGCCGCCGCGGGCGGCGAGGCGCTCGTGGTGCAGCGGCGCCAGCCCCGCCAGGGCGACGAAGGCGGTGCGCAGCCGGGGGTGCCGGGCGCGGCCGGCCACGTGCCAGGCCAGCCAGGCGGCGTGCAGCTGCTGGACGTAGGGCACCAGCGCGGGCCACCAGGGCGGCAGGGCGGCGTGGTCGCCCGCGGGCGCGGGCCCGGGGTGGACGAGGACGGGCTTGTCGGCGAGCTCGCACTCGGCCAGCAGCGGGGCGAGGCGCTCCACGGCGCGGGGGTCGGCGAGGGCGGTGGCCGGCAACTGCAGACCGACGACGCGCTCGTGGCGCAGCGTCTTCGCGAGCGCGCCGGGGTCGAGGTCGGTGACCCCGGCGGCGGCCCAGACCCGGAAGGGCTCGGGCAGCTCGACGGCGCCCTCGTGCCAGGCGTCCAGCAGCGGCTGCGCCTCCTCGCCCGGCAGGTGCTCCAGCCCCAGCGGGGAGGACAGCGAGACCAGGGCCCGGCCGGTGCCGTCGGCGGCCTCGGCGGCGGCCCGGGCGGCGACGTCGTGGGCGGCGGGGTCGAGGGCGCAGGGCGGCTCGCCCGGCAGGTGCAGGGTCCAGCCGTCCAGGCGCGGCGGGGTGCGCCGCGCGCGCAGGGCCGCCAACAGGGACGGCGGCCACAGGTGCTGGTGGCAGTCGGTGCGCACGGCGTCCCCCTCCCCTCCGGCTCTGTGAAGCGCTTCACTCCTCCGTCGAGTGAAGCGCTTCACAGGGAGGTCGTCAAGTCGGGCCGCCCGGCGCGCGGCGGCCCGGGGTTACGCTGCGGCCGTGCCGAACCGAGCGCGCCGCACGCTGCAGGACGTCGCCGACGCCGCCGGGCTCTCGCTGGCCGCGACCTCCTACGCCCTGCGCGGGGCCCGCGGGTCGGCCGCCACCATCGAGCGCGTGCAGGCCCTCGCCCTCGAGCTCGGCTACCGGGTCGACCCCATCGCGCGCGCCCTGGCCAGCGGGCGGACCGGGACGGTGGGCATCAGCGGGTCGCTGCGCGACCTCTGGCAGCAGGACCTCTCGGTGATGCTGACCCGGGCCCTGCGCGCCGCCGACCGCGACGCCACCATCGCCGACGCCGACGCCGACCCCGCCGTGGAGCGCCGCGTCGTGGAGCGCTTCGCCGAGCAGCGCGTCGACGGCGTCCTCGTCTCCCCCGTCGACCCCTCCGCCGACTACTGGTCCGCGCTCCCGCCCTCCACCGCGGTCGTCTCCATCGGCGACGCGCTGCCCGGCCGCCCCGGCAGCGGCGCGGTCCTCTTCGACAACCGTCACGGCGTGACGACGGCCCTGCGGCACCTGCGCGACCTCGGCCACCGGCGCGTCGCGCTGCTCACCACCTCCCTGCCCACGACCCCGGGCCGGCCCGCGGAGCTGCACGCCGTGGAGGCCGCGAAGCGCCTGGGGCTGGACCTGCTCGTCGTCCCGGCCACCGCCGCGCGGGCCGCCGCGGCCGCCGCCGGGCCCCTCACCGCCCCCGACCGGCCCACCGCGGTGCTGTGCCTGTCCGACTCCCTCGCCTTCGGCGTCTACCGCGCGGCGGCCGACCTCGGGCTGCGGATCCCCGGGGACCTGTCCGTGGTCGGCTTCGACGACCACCAGCTGGCCGCCCTCGTCGCCCCCGGGCTCACCACCGCGGCCTGGGACGAGGACGCCGTCGTCGAGGCCGCCGTCGCGCAGCTGCTGGCCCTGGAGGGCGGTGGGGAGGTCCCCGCTCCGGTCACCTTCCGGCCCGAGCTCGTGGTGCGCTCCTCCACCGGCCCCCCGGCCGGCGCGGACTAGGCGCCCGCACCGCCCCAGCCCGCCTCCAGCAGGGCGCCGAGGCGGCCCAGGTCGCGGCCGTAGGGCCGGTCCGCGACGTCCTCGCCGAGCTCGGCGCCCACCGCGTCGAGCAGCGCGCCCAGCTCCGCCGACACCCCCGCCAGGCCCCCGCGCAGCAGCCGGGCGCGGTGCACGGCCAGCAGCTCCACGGCCACGACCTCGCGCAGGCCCGCGAGCACCTCGGCGAGGCCCTCGGCGGACTCCAGGGCGAAGCTCTGCACGTCCTCCTGCCCCAGCGAGGTCTCCACCGCCCCCAGCCCCGCCGGCAGCGCGAACCGCCGCAGCCGGTGCACGACCCCCACCGCGCGCTTGTGGACGGCGACCAGCCCCGCCTGCACCCCGGGCTCGGGCGAGAGCTGCGGGGGCAGCCCCGTCCGGGCGGGGTCGAGCATCCGGTGGGTGCGGGCCGCGCCGGTCTCGGCGAGGTGGACCAGCGCCGCGGCCAGGGCGTCGGAGTCGGCGCCGAGGTCGGTCCCGGCGAAGCCCGCGGTGCCGCCGAACCGCCCGTCGAGGAACGCGGGGGAATCGGTCACCCCCTCCAGCGCCCGGTCCGCCGCCGCCGCGAGCGCGTGGACGCGGCGGTGCACCAGCGCGCAGGCGGCGGCGCCGACCCGCACCGACACCGGGGCCTGCAGGCCGTGGACCTCCCCGCCCGGCCGCCGCTCGCGCAGCCGCGCCAGGACCGCGGCCAGGACGTCGTCGCCGCGGGCCGCCCCGGCCCGCACCGGGTCGCGGCTGGCCCGCAGGACCTCCCCGGAGGCGGCCAGCACGAGCTCGGCCTGCGCGAGCAGGAGGTCCGCCGCGGCGACGTGCAGCGTCGCCAGGGCGGTCGCGACGGGAACCCCCTCCAGGAACGCGACCCCCTCCTTGGGGCCGAACGGGAACTCCGGCAGGGCCCGCCCGTCGAGGGTCCCCGACCCGCCCAGGACCACGGCGCCCACGTGGGCGAGGGGGATGATCTCCCCCGCCGCCCCGTTGCCGCGCCGGGGGACCTGCGGGTGCACGCGGGCGTTCAGCAGTTCCACGAGCCGTTCGCACAGCTGCGGGGAGACGCCCGCCTCCGGGTGCAGGTACGTCCGCAGCCGCACGGCCAGGACGGCACGGACCTCCCGCTCGGACAACCACGGGGCCGACCCCACGGCCCGGCCGACGACCAGGTTCGCCTGGTGCCGGGCCCGGGCGGCGTCGTCGAGGTCGACCCCGGCCATCGCCCCCATCCCGGTGCTCACGCCGTAGACCGGGCCGGAACCCTCCAGCGCGGTCAGGACCGCCGCCCGGGAACCGGCCAGCCGCCGCCGCAACCCCGCCGACAGCTCGACGCGCTCGCCGGCGGCGACCCGCAGGACGGCCGCCCGGTCCAGGTCGGGACCGCGGTGCAGCAGCACCTCAGACGGGCCGGCGCAGGGTGCGCAGCGGCGGCCCGTGCAGCGGGGTGGTCGCCCACGTGCCGCGGAACTCCCCGCCGCGCAGGGTCAGGTGCAGGCGGTGCGGGGTTTCCAGGAACACGACCTCCAGGCCGCCCGCGCCGGCGCTGACAGCCAGGGGCCCGGTCACCGCCCACTCCCCCGCGCCGACCGCCGCGCGCAGCTCGTCGCCGGAGTCGTGCAGCACGACCTCGCCGCCCTCGACCACCACCCGCGTCAGCGAGGCGGGCTCGCTGCCGGCGGCGGCGGTGAACTCCCCCACCGGCAGGTCCCCCGCCGCGGCGGGCGGCAGGGCGAGCTGCGACAACCGCTGCGCCAGTTCGGCTTCGGCCGGGCCGGGGTCGGCCGGCAGCTCGGGATCGCCCAGCGCGGGCAGCAGGTGCTCCCACGCCGCGTCCAGGACGGCCTGCATGTCCGGGCTCTGCGAGGTGACCGCCACGACGGCGTCCTGCTCGGGCAGGACCACGCAGAACTGGCCGTAGGCGCCGTCGCCGCGGTAGCCGTGGCGGGCCACCCAGAACTGGAACCCGTAGCCCTGCTGCCAGTCGGGGTTGTCGTTGAACGAGGCGTTGTCGACGTGGGAGCGGGTGGCCTCCTCGACCCAGGCCTCCGGCAGCAGCCGTTCCCCGTTCCAGACCCCGCGCTGCAGGTACAGCTGCCCCAGCTTCGCGACGGCCTCGGTGGGGGCGTGGAAGCCGGACCACCCCAGCTCGCGGTCCTGCCCGTCGCGCAGCCAGCCGATGTCGCCGGCGTCGATCCCCAGCGGGTCGAGCAGGCGCGGGCGCAGGTACTCCAGCAGCCCCTGGCCGGACCGCCGCTGGACGATCGCCGAGAGGGCGAAGGTGCAGGGCTGGTTGTAGCAGAACAGGGTGCCGGGTTCCGCGTCGGGACGGAGCTGCAGGAAACCCCGCACGACGTCGCCCGAGGGGTGCTCCAGGGCCCGGCCGAGGGTCTCCTCGCGGTGCCCGCTGGCCATGGCCGCCACGTGGCGGACGAGGATGCGCCGGGCCCGGTCGTCGGTCACCTCGGCGTCGAACTCGGGGAAGTACGACACCACCGTCGCGTCGAGGTCCACCAGACCCTCCTCGACCGCGAACCCCAGCGCGGTCGAGGTGAAGCTCTTGCTGAGGGAGTAGAGCAGGTGCGGGCGCTGCGGCGCGTAGGGCGCCCACCACCCCTCGGCGACGACGGCCCCGTGGCGCAGGACCTGCACGCTGTGGGGTTCGACGTCCGGGGCGGCCTCCAGGGCGTCGAGGAACGCGGAGATCCCGCGGGCGTCGACCCCCTGGGCCGAGGGGCTCGTCCGGGGCAGCGGGCCGGGGACGGGGGACGGGGTGGCTTCGGTGCTCACGGCGACGACTCTAGGCCCCGGGCGTCCCCTCCCCCGGGACCCGGGGACGGGCGGGAAACGGGTTGCGGTCCCGGCCCGGCGGGCGCACGATCGCCGGGTCCCCACCCCCGACCCCGGGAGCGACCGCGGTGCTCAGCTGACGTGCCCGAACCCCCCGACCCGCCGCCCCGCGCGGGTCCCCGGCGCACGTCCTGGAGCTCCCGTGACCGCAGACGCCCCCACCCCCGCAGGCACCCCCACCACCGCCACGACCCTCGCCCTGCGCGGGGTCACCAAGAGCTACGACCACGTGGTCGTCCTCGACGCGGTGACGCTCACCCTCCTCCCCGGCGCCGTCACCGGCGTCGTCGGCGAGAACGGCTGCGGCAAGTCGACGCTGCTGCGCGTGCTCGCCGGGACCGAACCCGTCGACGCCGGCCGGGTCGTCGCGACCGCCGACGGCGGGATCGGGTACCTCCCCCAGGACGCCGGCGCCCCCTCGCGGGCCACCGTGGGCGAGGTCGTCGACGCGGCCCTGGCCGGCCTGCGCGCCCGGGAGCGGCGGCTGCGGGAGCTCGAGGGGCTCATGGCCGCGGGCGGGGACCTCGAGGACGTGCTCGCCGAGTACGGCGAGGCGCAGACCGCCTTCGAGCTGCGCGGCGGCTACGGCGCCGACGTCCGGGTCGAGCGGTCGCTGGCCGGGCTGGGGCTGGCGTCCCTGGACCGTTCCCGGCCGCTGCGGACGCTCTCCGGGGGGCAGCGCTCCCGCCTGCACCTGGCGGCGCTGCTGGCCGCCGCCCCCGAGGTCCTGCTGCTGGACGAGCCCACGAACCACCTCGACGAGGACGCCGCGCACTGGCTGGAGGAGCACCTGCGCACCCGCACCGGCACGACCGTCGTGGTCTCCCACGACCGGGAGTTCCTCGACGCCGCCGCCCGCGAGCTCGTCGAGGTCGACCCCCGCCACGAGGGCGGCGTCGCCCGCTACCCCGGCCGGTACGCGGACTTCCTGCGCGCCAAGGCCGCCGAGCGGCGCCGCTGGGAGCAGGACCGCGCCGAGTGGGAGAGCGCCGTCGAGCGGCTGAGCACCACGGGGGACGCGGTGGCGCGCACCGTGTCCCACCACCGGGAGCGCCGCGACGGGGACAAGGTGCAGTACGACTTCAAGGGCGGGCGGGTGCAGGAGTCGATCGCCTCCCGGGTCCGGGCGAACGCCGAGAAGCTGCGCCGGCTGCGCGAGGACGAGGTCCCCCGGCCCCCGGATCCGCTGCGGTTCACCCCGCCCCCGGGGTCGGGCTCGCGGCACGGGTGGGTGCGGGCCGAGGGCGTCTCGGTGCCGGGCCGGCTGGGACCGGTCGACGTCGAGGTCGCCGGCGGCGACCGGTTGCTCGTCACCGGACCCAACGGCAGCGGGAAGTCCACGCTGCTCGACGTCCTCGCGGGGGTCCTGGAACCCGCCACCGGCGCGGTGCGGCGCCGGGGGCGCGTCGGGCTGCTGCGCCAGGACCCCGACGACACCGGACCCGACCGCTCGGTGGCGGCCACCTTCGCCACCGGCCGGGCGGGCACCCCCGAGGAACTCGTCCACCGGCTGCTGGGCACCGGGTTGTTCCACCCGGAGCAGCTGACGACCGCGGTCCGCAAGCTGTCGACCGGGGGCCGGCGCCGCCTCGACCTGGCGCGGCTGCTGGCCGACCACCACGACGTCCTGCTGCTGGACGAACCCACCAACCACCTCGCCCCGCAGCTGGTCGAGGAGCTCGAGGCGGCCGTCGACGCCTTCCCCGGGGCCGTCGTCGTCGTCAGCCACGACCGCCGGTTCCGGCGCAGGTTCCGCGGGGACGTCCTGGACCTGGGGGACGTCCCCGCCCGGTCCTAGAAGAGGGCGCGGGTCAGCGCCGCACGGGCCTTCACGACCCGCGGGTCACCGGTCCCGACGACGGTGAACAGCTCCAGCAGGTGCGTGCGGGCCAGGTCGCGGTCCTCCCCCGCCGTGCGCTGGACGATCCCCAGCAGCCGCGCGAAGGCGTCCTCGACGTGACCCCCGACGAGGTCGAGGTCGGCGACCACCAGCTGCGCGGCGACGTCGTCGGGCGCCGCGGCGGCCGCGGCCCGCGCGGTGGCCAGGTCCACGCCGTGCACCCGGCGCAGCACCCCGACCCGGGCCAGGCCCTCGGTCGCGGCGGCGTCGCGCGGGTCGCCGGCCAGCGCCTTCTGCCACGCCGCGGCGGCGGCGTCGTAGTCGCCCTCGCCCAGGGCGGCCAGGGCCTCCGCGTGCAGCGGCGGGACCGCGGGCTCCTCGTCGGCGACCTCGCCCGGCGCGCCCTCCACCCGGCCGGTCACCCCGTTGGCCGCGGCGACCTTCAGGACCTCCTCCAGCACCGGGCGGATCTCCTCCGCGGTGGGGTAGGAACCGGTGAACAGCGGGATGGGCTGGCCCTTGACGATGGCCGCGACGAGCGGGATGGCCCTGGCCTGCAACGACTGCACGAGGGACTGGGCGAGCTGGGGTTCGGCCTGGGCGTCCACGCGCCCGAGCAGGAACGTCCCCGCGTACTCGTCGGCGAGGGCCTGCAGGGCCTCGGCGCCCTGGTCGTAGCCCTCGGCCCACAGGTCCAGGACGACGGGGACCTCGGCGGAGCGCTGCACCACGTCGGCGAAGGTCTCCTCGGTCACGTCCACCACGAACGGGGACCGGGGGGCCGGGGCGCCGGGGTCGGCCGCGGCGCGCCGGGCGGCCTCCTCGCGACGCGTCGATCGCGCGGCCAGGGCACCGAGGTCCACCGCTCCGCGCAGGTTGAGCTGGGCGCCGGGAGGAGTCGGCTGCTGAGTCATGCGGGCCACCTTCTCACGAGCCCGTCACCGGACCGTGACCGATGTCGGGCCGCTCTCGGCGGCCAGCACGCTCACCGTCCCCCCGCCCGGCGGGAGGTTCAGGACGACGACCTCCTGGCGCACGACGGTCGCGCTGAGCGCCTCCGTCCGGCCCGCCAGCGCGGCCAGCGCGGGGTCGAGGGTCCCGCTGCGCCCACCGGCGGGACCGGCCGAGGTGGAGGACCAGGAGAACGCGGCGACGACGAGGGCGCCGCCGTCGCGGGTGCGCACCCCCAGGACCCCGTCGGGCTGGACGCTGCGCTCCTGGGTGAACGTGCCGCCCGCCGCGGCGAGCGCCTCGCTCTCGGTGCGCGTCGCGGTCTCGACGCCGTCGCGGTAGGCGTCCGGGGCGAACTCCCCGGCGTGCTCGCTCGCGGCGCCGCGGGTGAGGACGTCGGCGTAGTGCTCGGCCGCGGCCCGCGGGCTCAGGGGCAGGTTCGTCGTCTCGTCGGCGGCGACGGCGGCCACCCCGTCGGCGGGGGCGGCCAGCGTGGGCAGCGAGACCCCGGGCAGCAGGGAGGGGGTCGCCCACACCGCGTAGGGCTCGCGGGCCGAGGGCGAGCGCAGGACCACGAGCGAGGGGGCCTGGTCGGCGCCGGCGGCGGTGACGGTGGCGAACCAGCGCGGGAACTCCTCCTGCCGGGGCAGGATCGAGGTGATGGGCTCGAAGTCGTCCGCGCCCCCGGTGACCGCCGGGGTCGCCCCGGCCGCGGCGACGGCGTGCGCGGCGGTCCGCAGGGCGAGCTCGGGCCCGCTCACCCGGGTCCCGAGGGCCTCCAGGTCCACCGCGGCCGGGTCCGCGCCGGCCTCGAGGACAGCGGTGGCGGCCGCGACGACGCGGGTGGCCTGCGCGGGTTCCAGGACGAGCGGTTCCCGCCCGGCCGGGGCCGGGGCCGGGGCGTCGACGACGGGCAGCTGGGCGCAACCGGCGAGCAGCCCCACCGCGAGCAGGGCGGTGGCGGCGCGGGCGGCGCGCTCGCGGGGACGGGGGGTCACGCGCGCCTCCGGGCGGTGCGGCGGGGGGTGAGCAGCAGCCCGAGCGCCCCCAGGACGACCAGCGCGCCCCCGGCGACGGCCAGCGGGACCCCCGAGGGGTGGCGGGCGGCGCGCCCCTCCGCCACCCAGCTCAGGGTGACCTGACCGGGAGCCGGGGAGGTCCCGTCGGTCGCGGCGAGGAGGACGACCCCTCCCGCCTCGGCGCGGTCCCCGTCGGAGGCGGTGGGCCAGGTGAGGGTGGCGCTGCCCCCGCCGGTGGTGCTGGCCAGCCAGACGTCGGCCGCCCGCGGGTCCGCGGCGGTGCCGGTGCCGGCGGTCGTCGTGACCGCGCGGGGCTCGTCGAGGTCGCCCTCGACCCCGGTGAGCACGGTGCGCTCGGCGTCGGCGAGCCAGGCCGTGACGTCGTCGGCGCGGGCGACGGCGAGGAAGACCTCCTCGTCCGCGCCGGCGGAGGCGCTCAGGCGCACGTCGGGCCCGCTGAGGTCGAGCAGGCCCGGGGCGCTGACGACGGCCACCCCGGGGTCCGGCGAGCGCTCGGTGACGCTGATCCGGTCGGCGGGGGCGAGGACGGTGAGCAGGAGGGCCCCCACGACGGCGCAGACCAGGCCCGCGACGAGGAGGAACCGGGCCAGCAGGCGTCTCACGTCGCGTCCTTCCGCTCCGGGGGGGGTCGCCCCGGCCGTGCGCGACGACCTCGGGTGGGCGGGTACGGGGCGACACCCTACGGGGTGCTCCGGCGGACCCTCCCCGGCCCGCCCCCCGCGCCGGGGGCCCCTCCGCGCTGTGGCGCAGACCACTCCGAACGGGTGAACCTCCCCGGCCGCGGTCTCGTGACGGGGGTGCACCGCCACCTCGTGCCCGCCCGAAGAGCCGGACCCCGTGGCGCAGCGCCCGCTGCCGCCGCACGACTCCCTCCCGACGCAGAGGAAGCACCCGTGACCGACACCTCCACGCTGGACCGCACCGACCGCCCCCGGGTCGGGGGCCACACCGCGGCCTCCTCGCTCGGCCTGCTCGCGCTGCGGCTGGCCGCCGGGGCGCTGCTGCTCGTGCACGGCGTCCCGAAGCTGTCCGACCCCGCCGGGGCGACGGGCTACGCCGCCTCGCTGGGCGTCCCCGTCCCCGACGTCGCCGGCTGGCTGGTGATCCTCGGCGAGGTCGGCCTGGGCGCGCTGCTGGTCCTCGGCCTGCTCACCCGCGTCGCGGGCGCGCTGCTGGTGGTGCAGATGCTGGGGGTGTGGCTGCTGGCCCACGCCCCCCAGGGCTTCCTCGTCGAGGGTCAGGTCAACGGGGAGAACGCGCTGCTCTTCGCCGCGCTCGGGCTGCTGCTGGCCCTCACCGGCGCGGGCCGGTTCAGCCTCGACGCGCTGGTGGCCCGCCGGCGCTGACCGGGACCGGCCCCGGGGGGCCGGGCGTCACTGACCCCGCCCGGCCTCCCCCTCGGCGCGCTCCACGGCCGCCTCGAGGCGGTCCAGCTTCGCCGTCATCTCCCCCGTGCGCCCGGGGCGGATGTCGGCCTTGAGCACCAGCGACACCCGCGGCCCGTGCCGCCCCACGGCCTCGCAGGCCCGGCGCACCACCTCCATGCACTCGTGCCAGTCCCCCTCGACGGTGGTGAACATCGAGTCGGTGCGGTGCGGCAGGCCGGAGGAGCGCACGACGAGGACGGCGTCGGCCACGGCGGCGCTCACCGAGTCCGGCTCACCCCCCGCGGGAGCGGGACCACCGGACGGGGCGACGGAGAAGGCGACGATCACGGACCGAACTCAACCACGGCACCGGCTCCGCCGCCCCGGCTCGCCGTGTCCCGTCCCGCGGCGGGGCCGCGCGAGGCTACGCTGCGGGCGTCCCCACCGCCCAGGCCCGGAGGTCCCCGGTGTCCACCGACTCCCACGAGGCGTTCAGCATCGTCGTCCGCGGTTACGACCGCAGCCAGGTCGACGCACGCCTGCAGCACCTCGACGAATCCCTCGCCGAGGCCCGCGCACGCGTCGCCCAGCGCGACCACGAGCTGCGCTCAGCCGAGGAGAAGCTCGCCGACGCCCTCAAGGAGATCCGCGAGCACGAGAAGCCCTCCTACGCGGGCCTCGGCGCGCGCATGGAGAAGCTGCTGCGCCTGGCCGAGGACCAGTCCTCGGAGATCCTGCGCTCGGCCCGCCGCGACGCGGACCGGCTGCGCGAGGAGGCCCGGTCCGAGGCCGCGGCCACCCGCAGCCAGGCCGACGAGGACGCGCGCCGGCGCACCGGGGAAGCCGGCCGCGACGCCGAGGAGATCGTCTCGCGCGCCAAGCACCAGGCCGACGGCCTGGTGGAGGCCGCCCAGCGCACCGCGGCGGAGCTGACCGCGTCGGCGCACCGCACGGCCGAGCAGCTCACCGCCGCCGCGCAGCACGAGAGCGCCGAGGCGCTCGCCGCCACCGAGCGCCAGGTCGCGGCCCTGCGGGCCCAGGCCGAGCGCGAGGTCATCGAGCTGCGCTCCTCCACCGACGCGGCCGTGCGCGAGCAGCAGCTCGCCCTGGCCGCCGCGCGCGAGCAGGCCACCGAGGAGGACCGGATGCGCCTGGAGGTCGCCGCCGCGCGCACCGCCGCCCGCATCGCCGAGGCCGAGCAGCGCGCCACCGAGGCCGAGGAACGCGCCCGCGAGGCCGTCGCGGCGGCGGAGTCCATCCGCGCCGACGCGATCGCCCAGGCGACGCTGCGCGCCGAGACCGCCCGCCGGGAGGCCGACGAGCTGCTCGCCGACGCCCGCTCCCGGGCCCAGCAGATGGTCGACTCCGCCCGCGAGCACGCCGAGCAGAGCCGGATGAGCGCGCAGATGCAGGTCGACGAGCTCATGCAGCAGCGCGACCAGATCACCGACCAGCTCGACGACCTGCGGGGGCTGCTGGGGCTCGCCCCGAAGCTGCCCCCGCGCGAGGTCGACCTCCGCGACGGGGTCGACGAGACCCAGGAGCAGCCGGCGGGCTGAGCGCCCTCAGGGCCAGCGGGTCGGCAGCGGGGCCTTGGCCGGGTTGACCCGGGCGACGACCTCGTCGAGGACGCGGCGCACCGCGTTCTCGCCGACCCACAAGTGCTTGGCCCCCTCCACCGCGACGACCTCGGCCTGGCGCAGCGGGGCGAAGCGCTCCACGGCCTCCGCGGGGCGCAGGAAGTCGTCGAACTCCGGGACCAGCGCCGTCACGGGCCGGCCGAACTCCGCCCACGCCTCCAGGTCGGCCGGGGTGGACCACCGCAGCGGCGGGGACAGCAGCACCAGTCCCTCGACCAGCGGGTCGCGCCCGTGCACGAGGGCGAGGTCGGTGCCGAAGGACCAGCCCAGCAGCCACACGTGCGGCAGGTCGCGGAACTCCGCGAACTCCAGGGCGGCGGCGACGTCGAAGCGCTCGCCGTCCCCGGCGTCGAACGCGCCGCCGCTGGTGCCGCGCGGGCTGGACGTGCCGCGGGTGTTGAAGCGCAGCACGGCGAGGTCGGCCAGGGCGGGCAGCCGGTAGGAGGCCTTCCGCAGCACGTGGCTGTCCATGAAGCCGCCCGCGGTGGGCAGCGGGTGCAGCGTGACCAGGGTCGCCACGGGGTCCCGGTCGGCGGGCAGGGCGAGCTCCCCGACGAGGGTCAGCCCGTCGGCGGTGTGCAGCTCGACGTCCTCCCGCCGGGCGGGCAGGACGGTCTCGGCGCGCAGGTCCGGCACGGCGGGGGTCTCAGGCACGCACGGCCTCCCGGGCGAGCTCCTCCGCGAGCACGGCGGCCAGGCCGTCGACGTCGTCGTCGGTGGTGTCGAAGCTGGTGACCAGGCGCACCTCGACCCCGGTGGCCGAGTACGCCGTGTCCCACACGTGGAACGGGACCCGCGCGGCGGCGCGGGCGGCCACGGCGGGCGGGAGCTCGGCGAACACGGCGTTGGCCTGCACCGGCCGGGTGACGCGGACCCCCGCGGCGGTGACCGCCCCGGCGAGGCGGGCCGCGGCCGCGTTGGCGGCGCTCGCGGTGCGCTGCCAGAGGTCCCCGCCGAAGAGGGCCAGCAGCTGGGCGGAGACGAACCGGGTCTTCGACGACTGCTGCATGCTCGGCTTGACCAGCCGCGCCAGCCCCGGCGCCACCGACGGGTCGCGCACGACGACGACCTCGGCGAAGCCCCCGCCGTTCTTCGTCCCGCCCAGGGAGACGGCGTCGACACCCAGGGCGGTGGTCGTCTCCCCCAGCCCCACGCCGAGGGAGACCGCCGCGTTGGACAACCGCGCCCCGTCGACGTGCACCTTCACCCCGAGGCCGTGGCAGACCCGGACCAGGTCGCGCAGGTGCTCCAGCGAGTACGCCGTGCCGAGCTCGGAGCTCTGGGTCAGGGTCAGCACCCCGACGGGCGCGCGCATCGGGTTGTCGGCCGAGCGGACGGCCGGCTCCACGTCACCGGGGTCGACGAGGCCGTCGCGCGTCGGCAGCGCCGTCACCTTCGTCCCCCCGACGTGCTCCAGGCCCCCGGCCTCGTCGTGCAGCACGTGGGCCTGGTCGGAGCTGAGCACCGACTCCCAGCGGGAGGTGAGGGCCTGCAGCGCCGTCACGTTGGCCCCGGTGCCGGTGAGGACGACGGCGCTCACGACGTCGGGGCCGAAGTGCCCGCGCAGGCTCTCGCGCAGCGCCGCGGTGTAGGGGTCCCCGCCGTAGCTGGCGACGTGGCCGCCGTTGGCGCTGCCCAGGGCGGCCAGGACCTCGGGGTGCATGCCGGCGGCGTTGTCGCTGGCGAAACCGCGGACGGTGGGGTCGTGCAGAGGGATCACCCCGGCACGCTACCCGGCGCGCCCGCGGGCCGGGGCGGGCGGCTCACCAGCCCCCGCGGCGCCCCCGGGCCCCGAAGCAGGCGCGGTGCCAGTGCCGGCGCTCGCTGGCGCCCTCGCCGGGGCTGAACGTGCCCCGGGAGGGCCACACGACCAGGTGCGGCAGGCCCGGGGGGATGTCCTGGTGGCAGCCTGGGCAGGTGTAGCTCTTGGTGGAGGTCGTCCCGCGCAGCTCGCGGACGACCCACTCGCCGTCGGGGCCGGACACCGTGCGGTCCACGCCGGCCCCGAGGGGGGCGCGGGGCTCCGGATCGGGGCGGCGGCGGTTGGAGCGGGGCACGGACGCCATCGTCTCAGGCCCGCCGGGGCGCCGGTCGCCGGTGCCCGGACCGGGCGCTGCCGCGGTGGTGTCCCCTCCACACCACCGTGGCCGCGCCCGGTTCGACCGGTATGTCGCGCGGCGGCGGTGGTTCGTTACACGCCCCCCGTAAGCTGCACCCCCGTGCGTCTCGTCATCGCCCGCTGCTCCGTCGACTACGCGGGCCGGCTCGCCGCCCACCTGCCCCTGGCCACCCGGCTGCTGCTGGTGAAGGCCGACGGCAGCGTCCTGGTCCACTCCGACGGCGGCTCCTACAAGCCGCTGAACTGGATGAGCCCGCCGGCCCGCCTCACCGTCGCGGTGCCCGACGAGGACGCGCGCGAGGCGGGCGTCACCGAGACGTGGACGGTGCAGCACACCAAGACCGACGACCGGCTCGTGGTCTCGATCCACGAGGTCCTGCACGACAGCGAGCACGAGCTCGGCGTGGACCCCGGGCTGGTGAAGGACGGTGTCGAGGCGCACCTGCAGAAGCTGCTGGCCGACAACATCACGACGCTGGGCGCGGGCTACACCCTCGTCCGCCGCGAGTTCATGACCGCGATCGGGCCGGTGGACATCCTGGCCCGCGACGGCGACGGGGCCGCGGTGGCCGTGGAGATCAAGCGGCGCGGGGAGATCGACGGCGTCGAGCAGCTCACCCGCTACCTGGAGCTGATGAACCGCGACCCGCTGCTGACCCCCGTGACGGGGGTGTTCGCGGCGCAGGAGATCAAGCCGCAGGCCCGCACGCTGGCGACCGACCGCGGCATCCGGTGCGTCGTGCTGGACTACGACGCCCTGAGGGGCATCGACGACGTGGACGCCCGGCTGTTCTGAGCGGCGGTCTCCCGGGGCCGCAGGAGGGCCTCGGCCCGGGCCCGGCGCAGCGCGGTGCGCTGGGCGGGGTCGGCGACCTCGTCCTCCACCTGCAGGACCCGGTGCAGCTTGGTGACCCGCAGCAGCCGCAGGGCGGGCAGCGGGACGTCGCGCAGGACGAGCCGGCGCCCGATCCGCTGCGCGCGCCGGTGGGCGCCCACGAGCACCCCCAGGCCGGTCGCGTCGGCGACGACGATCCCGCCGACGTGGACGACGAGCTCACCCCGCCCCGCGTCGACCGCGGTGTGCAGCGCGGAGCGCACGTCGGGCACGGTGCGCACGTCGAGGCGGCCCACCAGGTGCAGGACCTGCCCGGGCACCTCCTCGTGCACGCTCGCGCCCTGGCCGGGTGTGGAGCGCGCGGCGCGGCGCGCGGCCACGTCGTCGGCGGTGCTGGGCGCGACGAGCTCGGTCGTCGGTGCTGCTGCGATTCCGATCGCCATGTGTTCCTCCCCCGAGGAGCCGGTCGTGATCGTCGTGATCGTCACCGGTCTGACGCAGGGCACCGCCGGCGGGTTGCGCACCCTCGCGACAGCTCACCCTGTGAGCACACTCTGCCACCGATGGGTACCGCTCCGTGAGCGAATTCGCCGCCGTTGCCAATCGGTGACCATCCGGGGGACGTCCCCTGGACACGGCGGGGATGATGGCCCCATGACCTGGGGCAGCTACCACTACGCGCTCGGGCCGACCATCGCCCTGGTCGCGGTCGCCGTGCTGGTGCTGCTGCTGCGGTGGACGTTCTCCCACGGCCGCTCGCTGGTGGAACGGCGCCCGCAGCGCGGGACCAGCGAGGAGTACGGCCTGCTCGAGGTGGTCTCCTCGCCCAGCACCTTCGTGGAGGCCGAGGTGCAGCGCCAGACGCTGCTCGCGGCCGGCATCCGCGCCACCCTGGCCCCCACGACGGAGGGGCCGCGGGTCATGGTGTTCCCGAAGGAGGCCGGGCTGGCCCGCCAGGTCCTGGCCGGGCCGCCGCGGCCCTGAGGCCGCGGCCGGCGGTCAGTGGACGTTGACGTTCTGCCCCGGGGGCGCCGACTCCAGCCAAGAGGCGAAGCCCGTGTAGGCGTCGTGGCTCATCGCGAGCTCGATGACGACACCCTCGTGGTGGCACTCCACGATCATCGCCCCCGGCTGCACCGCCACGAGCTCGGTCCCCTCGGCCTCGCGGAACAGGGTCACGCCGAGCGCCCGCCGTGCGTAGGTGCACGACGGGCGCGGGGACAGCGAGAAGGTGCGGTACCAGTCCAGGCGGTCGGTCTCGTAGCGCGCCACCCCGAGGGCCCACCGGCGGCGGGTCCCCCGGGCCTGGCGCACCGAGCAGTCGAAGGTGCCCAGCCGCGACGTCAGCCGACGCCGGCGGAGGACCACCGCCACGAGGAGGGCGAGGAGGAGGACGGCGCAGGCCCCTGCGATCTCCAGGGAGAGCAGGAGCTCGTGCACCGGGTCCGTCCAGCCGTTCTCAGCGCGTTCCCGCGCCGACCTCGACGGACTCGGCCACGATCGTCACCTTGTCGTGGTCGACGGAGAAGAACCCGCCGGTCACCGTCGCGGTGACGCCCTCGGAGCCGGAACCGGTGATGGAGACCTCGCCGGGGGCGAGGATCGCCAGCAGCGGCTCGTGGCCACCCATGATGCCGATCTCACCCTCCGCGGTGCGGGCGCGGACCAGCGAGGCCTCGCCCGACCACACGGAGCGGTCAGCGGCCACCAGGTCGACCTGGAGAGCCATCAGGCGGTTTCCTTCTGGATGCGAGCCCAGTTGCGCTCGACGTCCTCGAGGCCACCGACGTTGAAGAAGGCCTGCTCGGCGACGTGGTCGAGCTCGCCGTCGGCGATCTTGGAGAAGCCCTCGATGGTCTCCTTGAGCGGGACCGTCGAGCCCTCGACGCCGGTGAACTTCTCCGCCATGTAGGTGTTCTGCGAGAGGAACTGCTGGATGCGGCGAGCACGGCTCACCGTCAGCTTGTCCTCCTCCGACAGCTCGTCGACACCGAGGATGGCGATGATGTCCTGCAGCTCCTTGTTGCGCTGCAGGATCTGCTTGACGCGGACCGCGGTGTCGTAGTGGTCCTGCGCGATGTACAGCGGGTCCAGGATGCGCGACGTCGAGGTCAGCGGGTCCACAGCCGGGTACAGACCGCGCGAGGCGATCTCGCGGGAGAGCTCCGTCGTCGCGTCGAGGTGCGCGAACGTCGTGGCCGGCGCCGGGTCGGTGTAGTCGTCGGCGGGGACGTAGATCGCCTGCAGCGAGGTGATCGAGTGACCGCGGGTCGAGGTGATGCGCTCCTGGAGGACGCCCATCTCGTCGGCCAGCGTCGGCTGGTACCCCACGGCGGAGGGCATGCGGCCCAGCAGGGTCGACACCTCCGAACCGGCCTGGGTGAACCGGAAGATGTTGTCGATGAAGAGCAGCACGTCCTGGTTCTGCACGTCGCGGAAGTACTCCGCCATGGTCAGCGCGGACAGGGCCACGCGCAGGCGGGTGCCCGGCGGCTCGTCCATCTGGCCGAAGACGAGGGCCGTCTTGTCGAAGACGCCGGCCTCGGCCATCTCGCCGATGAGGTCGTTGCCCTCACGGGTGCGCTCGCCGACCCCGGCGAACACCGACACACCGCCGTGGTTCTGGGCGACGCGCTGGATCATCTCCTGGATGAGGACGGTCTTGCCGACGCCCGCACCGCCGAAGAGGCCGATCTTCCCGCCCTGGACGTACGGGGTCAGCAGGTCGATGACCTTGATGCCGGTCTCGAACATCGTGGTCCGCGACTCGAGCTGGTCGAAGTTCGGGGCCTTGCGGTGGATGGGCCAGCGCTCGTGGACCTCGAGCTGCTCACCCTCCTCGAGGTTGAGGCACTCGCCGATGGCGTTGAAGACGTGACCCAGGGTCGCGTTGCCGACGGGCACCGAGATCGGGGCGCCGGTGTCGACGACGGCCGCGCCGCGGACCATGCCGTCGGTCGGCTTCAGGGAGATGGCACGGACCATGTTGTCGCCGAGGTGGGAGGCCACCTCGAGGGTCACGGTCTGGGTGGTGCCACCCATGGTCACCTGGGTGGTGAGGGCGTTGTTCTGGTCCGGCATCGTGTCGGCCGAGAACTCGACGTCGACGACGGGGCCGATGACTCGGGCGATGCGGCCTGTCGCACCCTTGCTGGTGCTGGCCGGCGCTTCGTTGACGGTGGCGGTCATGTCGCTCCTCGGGCTTCCTTCGTCGCGTGCGTTCTTGCTGAAGTGGGTGGGGGCTGGACGCGAGGTCAGGCGCGCGAGCCGGAGGAGGCCAGCGCGTCGGCGCCGCCGACGATCTCGCTGATCTCCTGGGTGATGTCGGCCTGGCGGGCGTTGTTCGCCAGTCGGGTCAGCTTCTTGATGAGCTCGTCGGCGTTGTCCGTCGCGCTCTTCATGGCCCGCTGGCGGGCGGCGAGCTCGGAGGCCGCCGCCTGCAGGAGGCAGTTGTAGATGCGGCTGTTGACGTACTGCGGCAGCAGCGCGTCGAGGACCGCGTCGGCGCTGGGCTCGAACTCGTACAGCGGCTGCAGCTCACCGTCGGAGGGGGCTTCCACGCCCTCGACGACCTCCAGCGGCAGGAGCCGGATGACCCGGGGCTCCTGCGTCACCATGCTGACGAAGTGGGTGTAGACGACGTGGATCTCGTCGACACCCCCGTCGGCGAACTCCTTGCCGAAGTCGGCGACCAGGCGGTCGCCGATGGTCTTGGCGTCCTCGTAGGACGGGGAGTCGGTGAACCCGGCCCACTGGTCCACCACCGCGCGGCGGCGGAAGTTGTAGAACGCCGCCGCCTTGCGGCCCACGAGGTAGGGCGCGATCTCCTTGCCCTCCGCCCGCAGCGTCGCGGTGAGCCGCTCCCCCTCGCGCAGGACGCTGGAGGAGTAGGCCCCCGCGAGGCCGCGGTCGGAGGAGCACAGCAGCACGGCCGCGCGCTTCACCTCGGTCTTCTCGGTGATCAGCGGGTGGTCGAGCGAGGAGTTCGACGCCGCGGCCGACACCGCGCGGGTCAGCGCCCGCGCGTAGGGGGTCGACGCGCGCACGTTCGCCTGCGCCTTGATGATGCGCGACGCCGCGATGAGCTCCATCGCGCGAGTGATCTTCTTGGTCGCCTGGACCGAGCGGATCTGCCGCCGGTAGGCCCTCAGCTGGCCTGCCATGTCCTGCTCCTCTTCCTTGCCGCTCGGTCCGTGCCGTCAGTGCCGGGGAAGCCTCAGCCGCGAGCGGCCGTGGCCCCGCCCTTGCGGGTGGTGATCTTCTCCTGCGAGATGTCGTCGGCGTCGGTCGCGCCCGCGTCGACGTCCTTCGGCACGTTCGAGCCCTTCGAACCGCCGGAGAACTGCGGCTTGAACGCGTCGACGGCCTTCTTCAGCTCGTCCTTGGCCCCGTCGGAGAACTGCTTCGTCTCGCGGATGCCCTGCATGACGCCGGCGTGGTTGCGCTTGACGTACTCGAGGAACTCGCGCTCGAAGCGGGAGATGTCGCTCACCTCGACGGAGTCGAGCTGACCGGTGGTACCGGCCCAGATCGAGACGACCTGCTCCTCGAGGGAGAACGGCGTGTACTGCGGCTGCTTGAGCAGCTCCACGAGGCGCGCGCCGCGGGCGAGCTGGTTGCGCGAGGCCTGGTCGAGGTCGGAGGCGAACATCGCGAACGCCTCCATCGCCCGGAACTGGGCCAGGTCCAGCTTCAGCGTGCCGGAGATCCCCTTGATGGCCTTCGTCTGCGCGGCGCCGCCGACGCGGGACACCGAGATGCCGACGTCGATGGCGGGACGCTGGTTGGCGTTGAAGAGGTCCGACTGGAGGAAGATCTGGCCGTCGGTGATGGAGATGACGTTGGTCGGGATGTACGCCGAGACGTCGTTGCCCTTGGTCTCGATGAACGGCAGACCCGTCATCGACCCGCCGCCGAGCTCGTCGGACAGCTTCGCGCAGCGCTCCAGCAGGCGGGAGTGCAGGTAGAAGACGTCACCGGGGTAGGCCTCGCGGCCCGGCGGACGACGCAGCAGCAGCGACACGGCGCGGTAGGCCTCGGCCTGCTTCGACAGGTCGTCGAACACGATGAGGACGTGCTTGCCGCCGTACATCCAGTGCTGCCCGATGGAGGAGCCGGTGTAGGGGGCCAGGTACTTGAAGCCGGCCGGGTCGGACGCGGGGGCGGCGACGATGGTCGTGTACTCCATCGCGCCGGCCTCCTCGAGGCTGCGACGCACCGCGGCGATGGTCGAGCCCTTCTGGCCGATGGCGACGTAGATGCAGCGGACCTGCTGCTTCGGGTCGCCGCTCTCCCAGTTGGCCTTCTGGTTGATGATCGTGTCGATCGCGATGGCGCTCTTGCCGGTCTGGCGGTCGCCGATGATCAGCTGACGCTGGCCGCGGCCGACGGGGATCATGGCGTCGATGGCCTTGATGCCGGTCTGCAGCGGCTCGCGGACCTCCTGGCGCTGCATGACCGAGGGGGCCTGCAGCTCCAGGGCGCGGCGGGTCTCGGCCTCGATCGGCCCGAGGCCGTCGATGGGCGCGCCCAGCGGGTCGACGACGCGGCCCAGGAAGTTGTCACCGACCGGCACGGAGAGGACCTCCCCGGTGCGGTGCACCTCCTGGCCCTCCTCGATGCCGGCGTAGTCGCCGAGGACGACGACGCCGATGTCGCGGACGTCGAGGTTCTGGGCCAGGCCCAGGGTCCCGTCCTGGAAGCGGAGGAGTTCGTTCGCCATGACCGAGGGCAGGCCCTCGACGTGGGCGATGCCGTCGCCCGCGTCGGTCACGCGGCCGACTTCCTCACGCGCGGCGGTTCCGGGGTCGTACGACGCCACGAAGGCGTCGAGAGCGTCCCGGATCTCCTCCGGGCGGATGGTCAGCTCGGCCATGGAAGCCCCTGCTCTCCTTCTCGGTCCTGCAGTTCTCGAAGTCCATTGTCCCCCCGCGCGGGGCGGAGGGTGTACGGGTGCGTCCGGCCGGTGGCCGAGGGCTTCAGCCGGCGAGCCGGCGGCGGGCCTCGTCCAACCGGGTCGAGATCGACCCGTCGATGACGTCGTCGCCGACGCTGACGCGCAGGCCCCCCACCAGGTGGGGGTCGACGTCGAGGTTGACGCGGATGGCGCGCCCGTACTGGCGCGACAGCGTGGCGGCGAGCCGCTCGCGCTGGGCGTCGGTCAGCGGGGTCGCCGAGACGACGTGGGCCACGAGCTGCTCACGGCGCTTGGCCACGACCTCGACCCACTCCTCCAGCAGCCGCTCGGCCCGCATCCCCCGCGAGGAGGAGGCGGCGCGACGCGCCAGCTGGACGGTCTCGGGCGAGGCCTTGCCCAGCAGCAGCCGGGCGGCCAGGGACGCGCGGTTGGCGTCGGGGGCGGTGCGGTCGGCCAGCGCGTCCCGCAGCGCGGGGCTGCCCGCGACGGTCCGCGCGAACCGGAAGAGCTCGTCCTCCAGCGCGTCCAGGTGCCCCGACCTCTCGGCCTGGGTGACGACCGCGACGACGGCGAGCCGCTCGGTGGCGTCGGACAGGTCGCGACCGGCCGCCCAGCGGGCCGAGGCCAGCGCGACGACGGTCTCGAGGGCCGCCGGGGTGATCCGCCCGGACAGCGTGCGGCGGACGAACTCCGCCTTGGCCGCCCCCGAGCGGGAGGGGTCGGTCAGCGCCCGGCGCAGGCCGACCGAGGAGTCGAGCAGGCTGGTGACGGCGAAGAGGTCCTCCCCCGTCTTGCCCGCGTCGGCCCCCTCGGCCGACAGCTGCACGTCGAGCACCTGCTGCGCGGCGGCGAGGCTCGCCTTCGCGACGCCGGCGTCGAGCTCTCCGCTCATCGGGAGGACGCTCCCGACTCGCTGCGCTCGAGGTCGGCGAGGAACCGGTCCACGACACCGCTCTGACGAGCGGAGTCCTGCAGCGACTCACCCACGATGCGGCCGGCGAGGTCGGTCGCGAGACGGCCGACCTCCGCGCGCAGCTGCGCCGTGGCCTGGACGCGCTCGGCCTCGATGGTCGCGCGCGCCGCGGTGGTGATGCGCTCGGACTCGGCCTGCGCCTGCTCCCGCATCTCGGCGAGGATCTGCGCACCCTGCTGGCGCGCCTCCTCGCGGATGCGGTTGGCCTCGCCGCGGGCGTCCGCGAGCTGGGCCTTGTACTGCTCGAGGGCGACCTGGGCTTCCGCCTGGGCCTTCTCCGCCTTCTCGACGTTGCCCTCGATGGCCGCGCGCCGCTCCTCGTACATCGCTTCGAGGCGGGGGACGACCTTCTTCGCGATCACCGCGTAGATGATGATCGCGAAGATGATGCCGACGATCAGCTCGCCGAGGTGCGGCAGGATCGGGTAGGTCGGGTTCCCCTCGACCTCTTCACCGGCTGCGGCGAAGGCTGCTACGAGCACGTTTCCTCCTTCGGGCTCAGGGCAACGGTCAGTTCAGCTGGGCTGATCAGCCGTTGGGGTTGGTACCCGAGAAGACGAAGGCGAGGGCGATGCCGAAGATGGCGAGCGCTTCCGCGAGGACGAACCCGAGGATGGCGATGCTCTGGAGCATGCCGCGGGCTTCGGGCTGACGGGCGGCGCCGTTGATGTAGGCCGCGAAGATCAGGCCGATGCCGATGCCCGGGCCGATGGCGGAGAGACCGTAACCGACGATGGCGAGGGAGCCGTACATGGTCCTCTGTCATTCCTTTCGTTGCCGGTGCGCGCGCCGCGCCCCGGGTTCTGGGTGGGGCGGTTCAGTGCTCGTCAGCGAGGGCGCTGGCGATGAAGGTGGCGGCGAGCATCGTGTAGACGTACGCCTGGAGGAACTCGACGAAGAGTTCGAAGAGGGTGAGGACGAAGGCCATGGCGATCGTCGGGACGCCGACGAGCTTCAGCCCGAAGCCGCCGTGCAGGAACATGTACTCCGCGCCGGTGATGAACAGCACGAGGATGAGGTGGCCGGCGAACATGTTGCCGAAGAGCCGCAGCGTGATCGTCACCGGCTGGATGACGACGATCGAGAGCACCTCGAGCAGGAAGACCAGCGGCACGATCGGCTTGGGCAGGCCGTGGGGCACGACACCGGCGAAGTAGGCCGCGAAGCCCTTCTTGCGGATACCGACCGTGTGGTAGACGAGGTACAGGATGATCGTCAGGGCCAGCGGGAAGGCGATGCGGCCCATCGTCGGGTACTGGATCGGCGGGATGACGCCGAACAGGTTGTTGACGAGGATCACCGAGAAGAAGGTGAAGAGCAGCGGGACGAACTTGCGGAAGTCCTTGCTGCCGATGATGTCGCGGGCGATGCTGTTGCGGACGAAGCCGTAGGCGGCCTCGACCACCATCTGCTTCTTGCCCGGGACCACCGCGAGCCGCTTGGTCCCGGCCAGCAGCAGCCAGAGGATCAGCACAGCGGACAGCGCGAAGACGATGGCCGGGCGCGTGATCGCGAACGGGCCGCTCCCGATCAGGGGCTGCCAGAACATCTCCGCGTCGGGCGCGGTGTACCCGTGCTCCGCGGCAGCCAGCAGGGGCAGGCTCACGTCAACTCCTCCGTGCGAACTTCATCGTGGGTACGGGGCCGGAGTGCCGGCCGCGTGGCCCCCTGAACAGTGGTCGGGCGTCTCGCGGTCAGTGCGTACCGTACCGGAGCCACACGTAGTACAAGGTCAACGCCTTGCCGACGACCAGGCCGATCCCCACGATGAAGCGGGTCCCGAGCAGGTGGTCGACGCCCCAGCCCGCCATGGCGCCCATGAAGGCCCCGGCGATGAGGTACGAGGTGATGCTCCAGGCGACCTTCTCGGTCAGCCCGTTGCCGATGTCGCTGGACGCGTCGTTCGACGGCCGGTCGAGGATCACTTCTGCGCCTCGTCCGTCATGAAGATCGGGATGCGCAGCTTCATGAACCCGCGCAGCTCGGCCGCCAGCCAGAAGACGGCCGTGATGATGACCGTGAACCCGAGGGCGGGACCGGAGATCCCGTCCACCCGGGTCAGCAGCACCATCGCCACGCCGAGCAGCACGACCTTGACCGAGTAGACGACCATCGCGGTCATCATGATCAGGTGGGGCCGGGCGCGGGTGACCTTGCGCATCACGACCAGCCGGGCCCCGAAGAACCCGACGACGATCGCTCCGCCGATCAGGGCCGAGAGGCCCGCGGCCGTCCCCTGCCAGATCCACGCGACGGCGACGCACACCAGGGCGACAGCGCCCGACACCGCGGAGGCGCGGCGGAGCAGGATGCCGAAGGCCTCGGCGGCCTGGACTCCTGCGTCGGTGCTGGTGCTCACGGGTTCTTCTCTCGTCGTCGGCGGGTCGTCCGGCGGGACAGGCTCATCGGCGGCAACCCCGGGCGCGTGGAACGTTCCGGGGAGACTTCGTGAAAGCTATCACGAGCGGACGGGTCTCCTACGTCGCGTCGTGGACGGGCGCCGCTCACGTGCGCGACGTCTCGGAGCGCGAGGGCACGACGGCGCCGCGCACCGGTCCGTCCTCCCCCGCCACCGCGGCCACGGGCTCCGCCACCGGCCGGTTCCGCCGCCAGTACAGCGGCAGGAACGTCACCGCCAGCACCACGCACCCCGCGGCGGAGGCCACCGCGAAGGCCTGGGTCAGGGGCAGGAACGCCGAGGAGGCCACCCCGAAGCTGAGGAACGCCGCCCAGGAGTACATGACGAGCACCGCGACGCGGTGGGAGTGACCCATCTGGAGCAACCGGTGGTGCAGGTGCTTCTTGTCGGGGTGCCAGAAGGCCTTGCCGGCGCGGGTGCGGCGCACCACGGCGAGCACCATGTCGCTGAAGGGCACGAGCAGGACCGCGATGGGCAGCAGCAGGGGGAAGAACGCGGGGGCGATCTGCTCGTCCGCCACCGTCTCCGGGTCCACGGTGCTGGTGGCGGCGATGGTCGAGCTGGCCATGAGCAGCCCGAGCAGCATCGACCCGGAGTCGCCCATGAAGATGCGGGCCGGGTGGAAGTTGTGCGGGAGGAACCCCAGGCACACCCCGACCGTGATCGCGGCGATGAGCGTGGCCAGGGAGGAGAAGTCGTCGGGGACGCTGCCGCGCTGCAGAGCGTAGGAGTAGCCGAAGAAGGCGATGGAGCCGATGCCCACGATGCCGGCGGCCAGCCCGTCGAGGCCGTCGACGAAGTTCACCGCGTTCACCGAGACCAGCACCACGAGGATCGTGATGACCATCATGGTGCGGCCCGAGAGCAGGGTGACCCCACCGATGGGCAGCTGCAGCAGGCTCACGCCCTGCCAGCCCATGATCCCCGCGGCCAGCACCTGACCGGCGAGCTTGGTGACGGCGTCGAGCTGGACGATGTCGTCGGCGACCCCGACGGCACAGACCACCGCGGCGCCGACCAGCACCCACAGCGGGCCGGGGTCGGTGTCGAAGACGCGGGAGAGGAAGGGGACCTGGCTCGCCACCACGAGCGCGGCGACCATCCCGCAGAGCATCGCCACCCCGCCCATGCGCGGGACGGGCACCGAGTGCACGTCCCGGTCGCGCAGCGGGGTGATCGCGCCGACGCGCTGGGCGAGGCGCCGCACCAGGGGGGTCGTCAGGTACGTGACGGCCGCGGCCACCACGATGACGAGCAGGTAGGCCCTCATCCGCTCGCGGCCCCTGACCTCTCGGCCCCGCCCTCGACCCCGGCCTCGGCGGTCGGCTCCTCGACGGCCGGTTCCTCGAGCTCGACCCAGCCCGCGGGCACCGCGGCCCGCAGCTCGGCCTCGCTGATCGCCCCCACCCGCAGGACGCGCAGCGGGCCGTCGGAGGCGTCGACGATGGTGGAGGGGGCGCCCTTCGTGCTCGGCCCGCCGTCGAGGTAGACCCGCACCGACTCCCCCAGCTGCTCCACGGCCTCGCCGACGACCGTCGCGGCCGGGCGGCCGGAGAGGTTCGCGCTGGAGACGGCCATCGGGCCGGTGCGCCGCAGCAGCTCCAGCGCGACCGGGTGCAGCGGCATCCGCAGCGCGACCGTGCCGTTCGTCTCCCCCAGGTCCCAGGTCAGCGACGGCTGGGCCCGGCAGACGATGGTCAGCGCCCCGGGCCAGAAGGCGTCGATGAGCTCGCGGACCGCGAACGGGATCGAGGACGCGAGCCCGTCGATGGTCCGGGTCTCCGGCACCAGGACCGGCGGCGGCATGTCGCGCCCGCGCCCCTTCGCCTCCAGGAGCCGCTTGACGGCGGCGGGGTTGAACGCGTCCGCACCGATGCCGTAGACGGTGTCGGTGGGCAGCACGACCACCTCACCGCGCTTGACGGCGTTGTGCGCTGCGGACAGACCGCGCTCGCGGATGACGGGGTCGGCGCAATCGAACGGGGGCCTCACGGGCACGAGTGTCCCACCCGCCGCGCCCGGCCGGAGGAGGCCGTCGTCCTCGGCGGGTCACCCGCCCTCAGGCGCGGCGCGCGCTGGTGGAGCGGGGGCGCCCGGTGAGGTCGCGGTGGCTCTCCACGCCCGTCCAGGCGGGCCCGGCGAACAGGGCGCGCGCCGAGCGCTCCTGCACCTCCGCGTGCTCCACCACGACGTACCCGCCGGGGACGAGCAGCCGCGCGGCGGCGGCCACGACCCGCCGGGGCACCAGCAGGCCGTCGTCGCCGAGGCCGTAGAGCGCCACCTCCGGGTCGTGCAGGGCCACCTCGGGGTCGAGGGGGACCGCGCCGGGCGGGACGTAGGGCGGGTTGCTCACGACGACGTCGACCCGGCCGTCGAGGTCGGCGAACGCGGTGCCGGCGTCGCCCTCGCGCAGGTCCACGCGGGGGGCGATCGCGTCGACGTTGCGCCGGGCCCAGGCGTGCGCCATCGGGTCCAGCTCCACGGCGTGCACCGCGGCCCGCGGGACCTCGGTCGCGACGGCGAGGGCGATGGCCCCGGAGCCGGTGCACAGGTCCACGACGGTCGGGAACCGCCCGGCGGCCACCAGCCGCTGCGCCTCGTCGACGGCCAGCTGCGCCACCGTCTCGGTCTCCGGGCGCGGGACGAAGACCCCCGGGCCGACGTGCAGCTCCAGGGCCCGGAAGCCCGCCCGGCCGGTGAGGTGCTGGAGGGGGACGCGCTGCTCGCGCTCGGCGAGCAGGCCCCAGAAGGTCCCGGGCTCGACGTCCTCGCGCAGCGCGACCAGCACCGCGAGGCGGGAGCGCTCGACGCCCAGGGCGTGGGCGAGCAGGACCTCGGCGTCCGCGCGGGCCGAGGCGACGCCGGCGGTGGCCAGCCGCTGCTCGGCCTCGCGCAGCAGTGCCCGCACGTCGCTCACCCGGTGCTCCCCACCCCCCGACCCTACGGGGCCCTCAGAGCGCGAACCCCAGCAGCCGCAGCGCCACCGCCTGGGTGTCCGGGGCGGCGGACCCGCTGGGCGAGGTGACCGCGACCCAGCGTCCGGTGGCCGGTTCCGCCCAGACGGAGGACTGCACCCCGTAGGTGGCGCCGTTGTACCCGAGCACCGTGCGGCCGTCGAGGTCGGCGACCAGCCACCCCCACCCCGCGCGAGCCCCGTCGGCGTCGACGACGGGTTCCAGGGCGCGCGCCCCCGGCAGCCGCCCGCTCGCCGCGGCCGCCGCGAGCCGCCCGAGGTCCCCGGCGGTGGAGTAGACCCCGGTGCCGGCCGGGGCGCTGCCCGCGGAGAGCCACGGGGTGGTCGGGCGCCCGTCCGGGCCCAGCTCCACGGCCCGGTCCGCCGGGAGCTCGCCGGGGACGGCCGCGGTCCGCGTCATCCCCAGCGGGACGAGGACGCGCTCGGCGAGCAGCTGCGGGTACGGCACCCCGGCGCGCACGGCCAGGGCCTGCCCCAGCAGGGCGAAGCCCAGGTTGGAGTAGGCGTACTCGCCCCGGGGCGTGCGCAGGGGGGTCCAGGCCGCGTCGGTGAGCAGGGAGTCGGGGGTGTCCCACGCGTAGGGGTTGCCGTAGGTGGAGGCGGTGACGAGGTTGCGCAGCTGCGCCCGGGTGCTGAGCCGGGGCAACCCGGAGGTGTGGGTCGCCAGCTCGGCCAGGGTCGTGGCGGCCAGCTCCGGGGGCAGGTCCCGGTCGGGGTGGACCTCGGCCAGCGTGGTCCCGGGGCTCACCTCACCCCGCTCGACGGCGTCGGCGAGCAGCAGGCCGGTCATCGCCTTGGTGACGGACCCGATCTCCTGCGGGGTGGCGGCGGTGAGGGGGCGCCCCGGCGCGGCCGTGCCGATCGCCGCCCGCGCCGACGTCGAGGCGTCGCCCGCGGCGACGGCGAACCCCTGCCCGGCGAGGTCGCCGACCGCGGCGCGCAGCCGCTGCGCCAGGGCGGGGTCCCCCGTGCTGTCGGCGGAGGGGGTGGGCGGGGCGGCGGGCGCGAAGGCGCCCAGGCTCAGGACGAGCGCCGCCGCGAGGGCGACGAGCAGCGGGGGCCTGGACCTCGCGGGGAGGGCGGTGGACGGCGTGCGGGACAACGTGATCACCTCGGTCCGGCGGCGGCGAGCAGGGTCACGAGCGGGACGACGCGCCGGCGGGACCTCGTGGCGGCCCCGGCCGTGCGGCACCGCGCGCAGCCGCCGCGGCTGCAGCGCCGCGACCCGCTCCCGAGGACGTCCCACCGCTCCTCGCCCCCCCCCCGCGGAGCCTACGCACTCCGCGGTCGGCGCGCCTCAGACGGAGGTGGCGGCGAGCTGGGCGGCCTCGTCGGCGTCGATGGCGGACTGGATCACGGGATCGAGGTCACCGTCGAGGACGGTGTCGAGGTTGTACGCCTTGAACCCCGTCCGGTGGTCGGCGATGCGGTTCTCGCCGTAGTTGTAGGTCCGGACGCGCTCGGAGCGGTCCACGGTGCGGACCTGGGAGCGGCGGGCCGCGGAGGCCTGCGCGTCGGCGGCCTCCTGGGCCAGGGCGTGCAGCCGCGCCCGCAGGATGCGCATCGCCTGCTCGCGGTTCTGCAGCTGCGACTTCTCGTTCTGGCAGGTGGCGACGACCCCGGTGGGCAGGTGCGTGATGCGCACCGCCGAGTCGGTCGTGTTGACGCTCTGACCGCCGGGCCCGGAGGAGCGGAAGACGTCGACGCGCAGGTCGTTGGGGTCGACGGCGACCTCCACCTCCTCGGCCTCGGGGACGACGAGCACCCCCACGGCGGAGGTGTGCACGCGCCCCTGCGACTCGGTGACGGGCACCCGCTGGACGCGGTGCACCCCGCCCTCGTACTTCAGCCGGTGCCACACCCCCTCGGCCGCGGCGCCGCGGGTCTTCACCGCCACCGACACGTCCTTGTACCCGCCGAGGTCACTGGGGTTGGCGTCGAGGACCTCGGTCACCCAGCCGTGGCGCTCGGCGTAGCGCAGGTACATCCGCAGCAGGTCCCCCGCGAAGAGGGCCGACTCCTCCCCGCCCTCGCCGGCCTTGATCTCGAGGATCACGTCGCGGGAGTCGTCGGGGTCGCGGGGCAGCAGCAGGCGGCGCAGCTTCTCCCCCGCCTCCTCGGCGGCCCGCTGCAGGGCGGGCAGCTCCGCGGCGAAGGCGGCGTCCTCGGCGGCCAGCTCGCGCGCTGCCTCGGCGTCGTCCGCGGCCGCGCGCCACGCGGCGTGGGCCACGACCACCGCCCCCAGCTCGGCGTAGCGGCGGCCCAGCGTGCGGGCCAGCGCCGCGTCGGCGTGCACCGCGGGGTCGGCCAGGCGCCGCTCCAGCTCGGCGTGCTCGTCGAGCAGCGGGGTGACGGCCTCGAACACGGGGTCTCCTGGGGGTGGAGGGGGCGGGAACGCGACAGCGCCGGCCCCTCCGCGTCTCGTGGACGCGGTGGGACCGGCGCTGCGGGAGTGCTACTTGGCGTCGGTCTTCTTGCCGTAGCGCTGCTGGAAGCGGGCGACGCGGCCGCCGGTGTCCAGGATCTTCTGCTTGCCCGTGTAGAACGGGTGGCAGGCGCTGCACACGTCGGCGCGGAGCTGGCCGCTCTTCTCGGTGCTGCGGGTGGTGAACGTCGATCCACAGGTGCAGGTGACCGTGGTCTCGACGTACTCCGGGTGGATTCCGGCCTTCATGGTGATCTCCTCTAGGCGCGTGATCGGCACCGGGTCGCCTCCCCCGCCAGGGGGGTCGTGCGTGGCGTGAGCCGGTACCTGCGGTCGAAGCAGTCTCCCACAGGAGCCGCTGAGTACTTGAACCCAGCGGCTCCCCGGGAGATTCCCGTCAGTCCTTGTTGACCAGCGGGGTGCTGGACTGGACCTGCTGCAGGAACTCGAGGTTGCTGCGGGTCTTCTTGAGCCGGTCCAGCAGCAGCTCGATGGAGGCCTGCGCGTCGAGCGCGGTGACGACGCGACGCAGCTTCCAGACCGTCGCCAGCTCCTCGCGGGACATGAGGATCTCCTCGCGGCGGGTGCCGGAGGCCGGCACGTCGACCGCGGGGAAGATGCGCTTGTCCGCCAGCTGGCGCGACAGCCGCACCTCCATGTTCCCGGTGCCCTTGAACTCCTCGAAGATGACCTCGTCGGCCTTCGAGCCGGTCTCCACCAGGGCGGAGGCCAGGATCGTCAGCGAGCCGCCGTTCTCGACGTTGCGGGCGGCGCCGAAGAAGCGCTTCGGCGGGTACAGCGCCGAGGCGTCGACACCGCCGGAGAGGATCCGGCCGCTGGCGGGCGCCGAGATGTTGTAGGCGCGCGAGAGGCGGGTCAGGGAGTCCAGCAGCACGACGACGTCGTTGCCGAGCTCCACGAGGCGCTTGGCCCGCTCGATGGCGAGCTCGGCGACCGCGGTGTGGTCGGCGGCGGGGCGGTCGAAGGTGGAGGCGATGACCTCACCCTTGATCGTCCGCTGCATGTCGGTGACCTCTTCGGGCCGCTCGTCGACCAGGACGACCATGAGGTGGCACTCGGGGTTGTTGGTCGTGATGGCGTTGGCGATGGCCTGCATGACCATCGTCTTGCCGGCCTTCGGCGGCGCGACGATCAGACCGCGCTGCCCCTTCCCCAGCGGCGACATCAGGTCGATGATGCGCGTCGTCAGGACGTTGGGCTCGGTCTCCAGCCGCAGGCGCTCCTGCGGGTAGAGCGGCGTCAGCTTGGTGAAGTCCGGGCGGTTGCGCGCCTGCTCCGGCGCGGCGCCGTTGACGGTGTCGACGCGGACGAGGGCGTTGAACTTCGCCCGCGCCCCGGTCTGCTCGCCCTCGCGGGGCTGGCGCACCGCACCGGTCACCGCGTCGCCCGGGCGCAGGTGGTTCTTCTTCACCTGGCCGAGGGAGACGTACACGTCGTTCGCGCCGGCGAGGTAGCCGGAGGTGCGGATGAACGCGTAGTTGTCGAGCACGTCGAGGATCCCGGCGACGGGCAGCAGGACGTCGTCCTCGTTGACCTGCTCGTCGATCTCGGGGGCACCGGCGCCCTCGCGCCCGCCCCGGCGGCCCTTGCGGTCGCGGTAGCGGTTGCGGCGGCCGCGACGGCCCCCGCGCTCGTCGTCGTCGTCGAAGCCCACCGCGGGGCCGGCGCTCGCCGCGGCCTGGGGACGCTCCTCGACGCGCTCGGAGCGCTCCACCGGCCGCTCGGCGCGGTCGGCGCGGGGTTCGCGCGGCTCGCGGTTCTCCCCGCGGCCCTCGGACCGGGTGCGCTCGGGGCGCCCCTCGCCCTCGGCGGGCGGGTTCTCGGTGCGGCGGGGCATGTTCGGCAGCTCGACCTGCTGGTCGGGCTCGCGCACCCGGTCGCGACGGGCGCGCTCCCGGCGGGAGAGGCGCGGGGTGCCGTCCTGCGCGTCGGGACGCTCCGCACGCTCGGGACGCTCCGCGCGCTCGGAGCGGGCGCCCACGAAGTCGTCGAGGGTGGGCTCGCTGCGCGGGGCGGGGGTCTCGGCCACCGGCTGGGCCGGGACCTCGACGGTGAACTGCTCACCGGCGGGCGGGGCCGCGGGCGGGGCTCCGGCGGAGGAGCCGGCGCGGCGCGAGCGGGTCCGCGGGGCGGAGGTGCTCACGGCGGTCTCGGCCGCCGACCCGGCGGGCGTGGACTCGTTCAGCGCCGAGACCGGGGCGATCTCCCCGGTCACCGGGGCGGGAGCCGCGGCGGTGGGGGCGTCGGCGGCCTCGGGGCGGCCGGTGCGCTGCGGGGCGCCGGACTGCTGCTCGCGGATGGCCGCGAGCAGGTCCACCTTGCGCATGCGCCCGGTGCCGGAGATGCCGAGCTCCGTGGCGAGCGCCTGCAGCTGGGGCAGGCGCAGGGCGGAGAGGCTGCCGGTGCGGCGCGCGGGCGCCTCGGCGGTCGCGCCGTCGGTGGCAGCGATGTCGGTGGTGTCGGTCACGAAGGTCCTTCCCCCTCGTCGGAGCGACTGACCTGCAGAGCCGGCCGAACCGGGTCCGGGGTGTCGCGGTGACTGCCCGATCGGGCAGGAATGGGAATCCACGGTCGCGCGGAGGGGCGCACATCAGACGTGGAGACGCGCTCGAGAGCAGGAAGGGAGCGTGCTGCAGAAGAACCACGAAGGGTACGACTGCGGCGCCCTGCCCGTGAGTGCTGCCTAAGACTCTAACACCCGAGCGCACGGGGAGGTTCCACGTCCCCCGTTCGGCCTCCGCGGCGGGTCGCGCCCCGTCCCGGGGACGCCGGCGCGGCGGGGAACCACCCCGGTGTCCCGCAACACCTCTCGACCGGACGCGGACCGGTGCACCGGTCCGCGCGTCAGCCGTGCGTCAGCGGCGCGTCAGTCGGTGCGCCACTGCACCCCGCGGTGGTGCACCGGGCGGTCGTGCACCTCCCACCCGCCGAGGACCCCCGCGATCCGCTCCACCTCGGGCACGCGCTCCGCCGTGGTGAGGACCAGCGCGCTCGGGCCGGCCCCGGACACCACGGCCGCGAGACCCGCGGCGCGCAGGTCGGCCAGCAGCTGCGCGGTGCGCGGCATCGCGGGCGCGCGCTGGGCCTGGTGCAGCCGCTCCTCCGTGGCGTCGAGCAGCAGCGCCGGGGCGGAGGTGAGGGCGTGCACCAGCAGACCGGCGCGACCGGCGGTCAGCGCGGCGTCGGCGTGCGGGACGGTCGCGGGCAGCAGCGCCCGGGCCCGCGACGTCGCGAGCTCCTCGGCCGGGACGCACACCACGGCGCGCACGTGGGGGTGGACGGGCAGGCGCACCGAGGAGACGGTGTCGGGGCGGGTCGGGTCCTCGCCCCGGCTCCAGGCGATGGTGAAGCCGCCGTGGACGGCGGGAGCGGCGTTGTCCGGGTGCCCCTCGCGGCGCGTGGACTCGGTCAGCAGCCGTTGCCGGGTCTGCTCGTCGGTCTCCTCGACGACCCCGGCCGCCCGCAGCAGCGCCCGCGCGGCGGCCAGCCCGGCGACGATGGCCGACGCCGAGGAACCCAGACCCCGACCGTGCGGGATGACGTTGCGGCACACCAGGTCCAGCCCGGGGACGGAGAACCCGGAGGCCGCCAGCTCCTCGAGCAGGACCCGGGCCACGAGGTGGCGCCCGTCGGTGGGCAGGGCCGCGGCGCCGTGCCCCTCGACCCGCACGCGCACCCCCCCGGGGCCGACCTCGGCCCGGACCTCGTCGCACAGGTCCAGGGCGAGGCCGAAGGCGTCGAAGCCGGGACCGAGGTTGGCGCTGGTGGCGGGCACCCGCACGACCACCGCCGTCCCGAGGGCCAGCGGGGTGAGCGTGCCCGTCGGCCCGGGGACCGCCACGGGCGCGCTCACACGTCCAGGCCGATGGCCCGGGCGATGGTCACCGCGTCGGGCTGGACGCGGACCGGCTGCACGGCGTGCCGACGCCCGTCGGCCCCCTCGCCGGCGAGCTCGAGGGCCCACTGCGGGTCCTTGAGGCCGTGCCCGGTGACGGTGATGACGATGGTCTGGTCCGGCTCGACCTCGCCGGCCTCGCAGGCGGCGAGCAGCCCCGCGACCCCGGCGGCGGAGGCCGGTTCGACGAAGACGCCCTCCCGGGCCGAGAGCCAGCGGTGGGCGGCCAGGATCTGCTCGTCGGTCACGGCGTCGATGCGCCCGCCGGAGGTGTCGCGCGCGGTCGTGGCCCCGGTCCAGGACGCGGGGTGACCGATCCGGATGGCGGTGGCGATCGTCTCCGGCTCGTCGACGGGGTGGCCCTTGACGATGGGCGCGGCCCCGGCGGCCTGGAAGCCCCACATCTTCGGGGTCTTCGTCGCGATGCCGTCCGCGGCGTACTCGGTGTAGCCCTTCCAGTACGCGGTGATGTTGCCGGCGTTGCCGACGGGCAGGGCGTGGATGTCGGGGGCGTCGCCGAGGACGTCGACGACCTCGAAGGCGCCGGTCTTCTGCCCCTCGATGCGGTACGGGTTGACCGAGTTCACCAGCTCGACGGGGTAGGCCTCGGCCAGCTTGCGGGCCTGGTTCAGGCAGTCGTCGAAGTTGCCGTCGACCTGCAGCAGCGTCGCGCCGTGGGCGACGGCCTGGGACAGCTTGCCCATGGCGATCTTGCCGTCGGGCACGAGGACGGCGCAGCGGATCCCCGCGGCGACGGCGTAGGCCGCGGCCGAGGCCGAGGTGTTGCCGGTGGAGGCGCAGACGACGACCTCGGCCCCCAGCTCCTTGGCCCGGGTCATGGCCATCGTCATGCCGCGGTCCTTGAACGACCCGGTGGGGTTGCAGCCCTCGACCTTGAGGAACACCCGGCCCCTCGCCTTCTCGGAGAGGGCGTGCGCGGGCACCAGCGGGGTCCCGCCCTCCCCCAGGGTCACCACCGGGGTCGTCGCGGTCACGGGCAGCCGGTCCCGGTACTCCTCGATGAGACCCCGCCACACGTGCGCCATCAGGCGTCCCCTCCCTCGACCCGCAGCACACCGGCCACCGAGTCCACGATCTCCAGGTCTTCCAGTTCCTCCACCGTCGCCGCGAGGGCGGCGTCGGTCGCGCTGTGGGTCACGACGACGAGCACGGCGCGGCCGGCCCCGTCCCCGGTGGTGACCTGGCGCTGCTGCACGGCCTCGATGGAGACGCCGTGCTGGGCGAACACCCCGGCCACCTGGGCCAGGACACCGGGCTTGTCCGCGACGTCGAGGCGCACGTGGTACCGCGTCACCGTCTCCGCCATGGGCTGCACCGCGAGCTGCGCGTAGGCGGACTCCCCCGGCCCCCGGCCGCCCACGACCTTGTGCCGGGCGACCGCGACGACGTCGCCCATGACCGCGCTCGCCGTGGGCTGGCCCCCGGCGCCGGGGCCGTAGAACATGAGCTGCCCGGCGGACTCCGCCTCGACGTAGACGGCGTTGAACGCCCCCCGCACGCCGGCGAGCTGGTGGGCGCGCGGCAGCATCGCCGGGTGCACGCGCACCGAGACGGTCTCGTCGCCGGCCGCGTCGACGCCCCGCTCGCAGATCGCGAGCAGCTTCACCACGCAGCCCTGCAGCTGCGCGGCGCGCACGTCGGCGGCGCTCACCTCGGTGATGCCCTCGCGGTGGACGTCGTCGAGGCTGACGCGGGTGTGGAAGGCCAGCGAGGCCAGGATCGCGGCCTTGGCCGCGGCGTCGAAGCCCTCGACGTCGGCCGTCGGGTCGGCCTCGGCGTACCCCAGGGCCTGGGCCTGCTCGACGGCCTCGGCGAACCCCATGCCGGTGGTGTCCATCTGGTCCAGGACGTAGTTCGTCGTCCCGTTGACGATGCCCAGGACGCGGGTGACGCGGTCGCCGGCCAGGGACTCCTTCAGGGGGCGCAGCAGCGGGATCGCCCCGGCGACCGACGCCTCGTAGTAGAGGTCCACGCCGTTCTCCGCCGCGGCCTCGTACAGCGTCGGGCCGTCGGCGGCGAGCAGCGCCTTGTTGGCCGTGACGACCGAGGCGCCGTGCGCGAACGCCCGCAGGACGAGCGAGCGGGCCGGCTCGATGCCCCCGATGACCTCGACGACGACGTCGGCGCGGGTCACGAGCTCCTCGGCGTCGGTCGTGAACAGCGAGGGGTCCACGGGGAGGTCGCGGTCGCGGCCGAGGCGGCGCACCGCGATCCCCACGAGCTCCAGCGGCGCCCCCACCCGCGACGCGAGCTCACCGGACTGCGTCGTCAGCAGCCGCGCGACCTCGGTGCCCACGACACCGCACCCGAGCAGCGCGACCTTCACCGGCTCCACCGCAAGCGTCCCCTCAGTTGGTCCAGCACGATCGGCCCCCACCCTCTCACCCGCGGGGGTCACCCCGCGTCGAGGGCGAGCAGGTCCTCGGGGGTCTCGCGACGCACCAGCACCGTGGCGGAACCGTCGCGCACCGCGACCACCCCCGGCCGCGGCAGCTGGTTGTAGTTGCTGGCCATGCTGCGGCAGTACGCGCCCGTCCCCGGGACCGCGAGCAGGTCGCCACCCCCGAGGTCCTCGGGCAGGAACTCGTCGCGCACGACGACGTCACCGCTCTCGCAGTGCTTGCCGACCACCCGGGAGAGCACCCCCGGCGCGGTGGAGGCGCGCGAGGCGACGGTCGCGGAGTAGTCGGCGCCGTAGAGGGCGGTGCGGATGTTGTCGCTCATGCCGCCGTCGACGGACACGTAGCGCCGGCGCGTCCCCCCGTCGAGCTCGACCTCCTTGGTCGTGCCCACCTCGTAGAGGGTGAACGTGCTCGGCGCGGCGATGGCCCGGCCCGGCTCGACCGAGACCCGGGGCACGGCGATGCCCTGGACGAGGCACTCGCGGGCCACGATCTCCGCCAGCCGGCCGGCGATCTCGGTGGGGGCCAGCGGCGCGTCCTCGGAGGTGTAGGCCACGCCGTACCCGCCGCCGAGGTCGAGCTCGGGCAGCTCCACGCCGTGGTCGCGCTCGACCTTGTGGTGCAGCTCCAGCAGGCGGCGCGCGGAGACCTCGAACCCGCCCAGGTCGAAGATCTGCGACCCGATGTGGCTGTGCAGCCCCAGCAGGCGCAGCTCCGGGCGGGCCAGGATCCTCGCGACGGCGGCCTCGGCCTGCCCCGAGGCCAGCGACACCCCGAACTTCTGGTCCTCGTGGGCGGTCGCGATGTACTGGTGGGTGTGGGCCTCCACGCCCACCGTGACGCGCAGCATCACGGGGGCGACGACCCCGCGCTCGCGCGCCAGGTCGGCGATCACGTCGATCTCGGCCGGGGAGTCCACGACGATGCGCCCCACCCCGACCTCCAGGGCCCTGACGATCTCCCGGCGGGACTTGTTGTTGCCGTGCAGCGCGATCCGGGCCGGCGGCACCCCGCCGCGCAGGCCGAGCTCGAGCTCTCCGGCCGAGGCGGTGTCCAGGTGCAGCCCGTCCGCGGCGATCCAGCGCGTCACCCCGGTGGCGGTGAACGCCTTGGACGCGTAGTAGACGTCGGCCCCGCCGCAGAGGTCGGCGAAGGCGTCCGCGAAGGCGTCGCGGAAGGCCACGGCGCGGGTGCGGAAGTCCAGCTCGTCCACGACGAAGAGCGGGGTGCCGTACGTCGCGGCCAGGTCGGCGACGGCGACCCCGCCGACGTGCAGCGCCCCCGCCGCGTCACGCCCGACGGTGCGCGCCCACAGCTGCGGCAGCAGTTCGTTGACGTCGGCCGGCGGCTTCAGCCAGGCCGGCACGACGGCGATGTTCGCCACTCAGAACCCCTCCGTCACATCCGGTCCGGGGACGAGACGCCGAGCAGGCCCAGCCCGTTGGCCAGCACCTGCCGCGTCGCGTCGTTGAGCCACAACCGGGTGCGGTGCACGTCGGTGACCTCTTCGCCCGCGCGCGGGGTGACCCGGCACGCGTCGTAGAACTTGTGGAACCTGCCCGCGAGCTCCTCGAGGTAGCGCGCGACCCGGTGCGGTTCGCGCAGCTCGCCGGCGCGGGCGACCACGGCGGGGAACTCCGCCAGCGCGGCCAGCAGCAGCGACTCGGTCTCCTCGGTCAGCAGCGAGGGGTCGAAGGCGTCCTCGCGGCGCACCCCCGCCGCGGCCGCGTTGACCGCGACGTTGGCCGTGCGGGCGTGGGCGTACTGGACGTAGAAGACCGGGTTGTCGTTGCTGCGCCGGGTGAGCAGGTCCAGGTCGATGTCGATGCTGGAGTCCACGCTGGAGCGCACCAGGGAGTACCGCGCGGCGTCGACGCCGACGGCCTCGACGAGGTCCTCCATGGTGACGACGGTGCCGGCGCGCTTGCTCATCCGGACGGGGACGCCGTCCTTGAGCAGGTTCACCATCTGGCCGATGAGGATCTCGAGGTTGACCCCGGGGGTGTCGCCGAAGGCGGCGCACATCGCCATCATCCGCGGCACGTACCCGTGGTGGTCGGCCCCCAGCATCAGCACGCACCGGTCGAAACCGCGCTCGCGCTTGTCGAGGTAGTAGGCCAGGTCCCCGGAGATGTAGGCCGGGTGGCCGTCGCTCTTGATGACGACGCGGTCCTTGTCGTCGCCGAAGTCGCTGGTGCGCAGCCAGGTCGCGCCGTCGGCCTCGTAGATCCGGCCCAGGTCGCGCAGCTTCTGCACCGCGCGCCCGACCGCGCCGGAGGTGTGCAGGGAGTCCTCGTGGAAGTAGACGTCGAACTCGACGCCGAACTCCGCCAGGCTCTGGCGGATCTCGGCGAACATCAGCTCGACGCCCTCGCGGCGGAAGACCTCCTGCTGCTCCTCGCGGGGCAGGTCGAGCAGCCCGGGGGCCTCCGCGAGGACCGCGGCGGCGATGTCGGTGACGTAGTCGCCGCCGTAGCCGTCCTCGGGGGCGGGCTCGTCGTTGGCCCGCGCCAGCAGCGACCGGGCGAAGCGGTCGATCTGGGCGCCGTGGTCGTTGAAGTAGTACTCGCGGGTCACCGTGGCGCCGGCCGCCTCCAGGACCCGGGCCAGGGAGTCCCCGACGGCGGCCCAGCGGGTGCCGCCGAGGTGGATGGGGCCGGTGGGGTTCGCCGAGACGAACTCGAGGTTGATCCTCTCCCCCGTGGGGGTGGCGGAGCGTCCGAAGGCCGGCCCGGCCTCGACGACGCTGCGGGCGAGCTCACCGGCGGCGGCCGCGTCGAGGGTGACGTTGAGGAAGCCCGGTCCGGCGATGTCGACGGCCCGCACGCCCTCGACCTCGAGCAGGCGCCGCTGCACCAGCGCCGCGACCTCGCGCGGGGGCAGCCCGGCCTTCTTGGCCAGCTGCAGCGCGACGCTGGTCGCCCAGTCGCCGTGGTCGCGGTTCTTGGGGCGCTCCACGCGGACCTCGGCCGGGACGTCGGCGGGGTCGAGGGTCAGCTCGCCGGCGGCCACGGCGGCGGTCAGGGCGTCCCTCAGGGCGGCGGAGAGCTCGGCGGGGGTCACGGGGGTCCAGCCTACCGGCGACCGGGCCCCTCCCCGTCCCGAGCCGGCGCACCCGTCCGGAGCAGGGGCGGGGCGGGGTGGTGGGGAGGACCCCGCGGGCGCTGGTAGTGTCTGCGTCGCACCGCGAGCCCCCGTAGCTCAGCGGATAGAGCATCGGCCTCCGGAGCCGTGTGCGCAGGTTCGAGTCCTGCCGGGGGCACCGCAGGAAGGGCGACGCACGGACCGTGCGTCGCCCTTCGTCGTCTCCGGGCTCCCGCGAGGCCGCCCGGTGTCGTTACCGTCCGGGCATGGCCACGGTCCCGCCGCCGGCCCGGCGCCCCCTCCCCCGCGCGCTGTCGACCGAGGCGAACCGCTTCTGGCTGGCCTTCGGCGCGGCCACCGTCCCGGCGCTGCTGTGCCAGCTCCTCCTCCTCGACCTCGGACCCGCGTGGTCGAACTTCACCGTGCTGGTCGTCTGGTACGGCGCGCACCTCGTCCTGCACTCCCTGGCCGTGGCGGTCGCCTTCCACCTCGACTTCGCCACGGCCCGGCGCGAGCCCCCGTCCGCCGACCGGTCCTGGCGGCGCCGCCTGCTGCACGTCGACCCGAACGTCGACCTCGCCGTCTGGTTCTCGGCGTTCGCCCTGGCCGCGGCGGTGGCGCTGGCGGCCACCGGCGTCAGCGCGCGCTCGGCCGTCCTGGCCGCGGGCACCGTCGTGCTCGTGGTCGGGGCCTGGGTCGACGTCCTCGTGAGCTACGCCGCGGACTACGCCCGGCGCGACCACCGGGCCGGCGGCCTGGACTTCCCCGGCGAGCGGCCCGGGGCGTTCTCGGACTACGTGTACTTCTCCGCGGCCGTGACCACGACCTTCGGACCGACCGACGTCACCGTGACGACGCGCGAGCTGCGCCGGCTCGTGCTGCTGCACGGCCTGGTCGCCTTCGTCTTCAACACCGTCGTCCTGGCGCTGCTGATCTCCACGCTGCTGGGCTGAGGGGCCGGGTCGGGTCGTGTCGGGGCCGTGTGGTGGAGTGCGCGCCGGTCTCGGGAGGGGAGGCGCGGTGGACGCGGGGGAAGCGGTGGCGATGGCCGAGGGCCTCCTCGCCGAGCACGGGCTGGCGGGGTGGGCGGTGGTGCTCGACCGCGCGAGGACGCGGGCGGGGGTGTGCCGGGCGGACCGGCGCGAGATCGGGCTGAGCGGGCCGCTGACGGCGCTGCACTCGCCCGCGGAGGTCCGCGACACCGTGCTGCACGAGATCGCGCACGCCCTCGTGGGACCGGCGCACGGCCACGACGCGGTGTGGCGGGCGACGGCCCTGCGCATCGGCTGCTCCGGGGAGCGGACGTCCTCCGCCGCCCGCCCCGAAGGGCCCTGGGCGGGGACCTGCCCCGCCGGTCACCGCACGACGCGGCACCGGCGGCCGGTGCGGGTGGTGGCCTGCGGCCGGTGCGGGAGGTCCTTCGACGCGGCGAACGTGCTGCGCTGGACCCACCGGGACCAGGACGTGCCGCTGGAGGCGATGACGCCCGCCTACCAGCGGGAGTGGGCCCGCCTGCGCTCGGCGCCCGCGGCCACCCCCGTGCCCGTGCCCGCGCCCGACCTCCCGGTGGGCACCGTGGTCCGGGTCGGCGGGACGGGCCGGTTCGCCGGGGCCACCGGGCGGGTCGTGCGCCGCGGGCGCACCCGCTACCGCGTCCAGGTCGGGGAGCGGCTGCTCACCATCCCCTTCGCGCTGGCCCTCCCGCAGCCCTGAGCCGCGTTCAGGCCGGCAGCCGGGCCTCGATCGCCGCGCGCAGGGCCGGGTCCTGCGGGGTCGTGCGCGTGCGGAAGCGGGCGACGACCTCCCCGGCGGGGGAGACGAGGAACTTCTCGAAGTTCCAGGCCACGTCCCCGGCGGTGCCGTCGGCGTCCGGGGTGGCGGTGAGCGCGCCGTACAGCGGGTGCCGGCCCGGGCCGTTCACCTCGACCTTGGCCGTCATCGGGAAGGTCGTGCCCCAGGTCGCGGAGCAGTACTCGGCGATCTCCTCCTCCGTCCCCGGCTCCTGCCCCCCGAACTGGTCGCAGGGCACGCCCAGCACCGTGAAGCCGCGCTCGCCGTACTCCTCCTGCAGCTCCTGCAGACCCGCGTACTGCGGGGTGGAGCCGCACCGGGAGGCGACGTTGACGACGAGGACGGCGCGGCCGGTGAGCTGCGCGGGGTCGAGCGGGCCACCGGTGAGCGCGGTGAGCGGGACGTCGAGGGGGGAGGTCACGCACGGAACGTACCCGCCCCGCGGCGGTGCGGCTCAGCGGCCGGCGAGGACCTCGCGGACGGCCTCGCGGGCGGCCCGGCCCGCCCCGATCGTGCTGGCCGAGGGCCCGTACCCGAGCAGGTGCAGCCGGGGTTCGCGCACGGCGCGGGTGCCCTCGACGAGGATGCCGCCCCCGCGCTCGCGCAGCCGCAGCGGGCGCAGGTGGTCCACCGCGGGCCGGAACCCCGTCGCCCAGAGCAGGACGTCCGCCTCCTGCGCGGACCCGTCGGCCCAGACGACGCCGTCGGGGACGACGCGCGCGAACGCGGGGTGACGCTTGAGGACCCCGCTCTCGCGCAGGGCGGCCACCGCCGGGGTCAGCGGCAGCCCCGTGGCCGAGACGACCGAGCCGGGCGGCTCCCCGGCCGCGACCCGGCGGGCGACCACCTCGACGGCCGCGCGGCGCGCCTCCACGCCGAAGTCCTCGCGGAAGTCCGGTTCCCGGCGGGTGACCCAGGTGGTGGCGATCCCGAGCCCGGCGAGGTCCTCCAGGTGCTGCACGGCGGAGATCCCGCCGCCGACGACCACGACGTGCCGCCCCAGGAACTCCTCCGGACCGCGGTAGTCGGCGGTGTGCAGCTGGCGCCCGCGGAAGGAGTCCCGTCCGGGGTAGGAGGGCCAGAACGGCTTCGTCCAGGTGCCGGTCGCGTTGACGACGGCGCGGGCGGCGAAGGTGCCGGCGGTGGAGTCCACGAGCAGGCGGGCCCCGGCGGACCGGACCTCCTCCACCGCGACCGGCCGCAGGACCGGCCACCCCAGGCGCCGCTCGTACTCGGCGAAGTAGGCGGGCACGACCTCGCGGGCCGGGGCGGCCGGGTCGACCGCCCCGAGGGGGAAGCCGGGCAGGTCGTGGACCCCGTTGACCCGGTCCATGCGCAGGCCGGGCCAGCGGTGCCGCCACGCCCCGCCGGGCTCCTCGCCGGCGTCGAGGACGACGTAGCCCCGCCCGGGGGACAGACCGGCGCGGTCGAGGAAGTGGGCGGCGGCCAGCCCGCCCTGGCCGGCGCCGACCACCACCACGTCGACCGCGTGCAGCCGGCGCTCCGGCGCGGGCAGGGCGGGGCTCACCGCGCGCCCCGCGCGCGTCGCGTCGCCCGACCGGTCGTCACAGTCAGTGATCGTATGCGCCAGGCCGGGTTCCGTGCTCGGCATCGGCCCGTCCCGGCCCGCCCGCGGGCGGGGGGAGGTCCACTAGCCTCCCCCGGTGACGTCCGACGCCCCCGCCCGCGAGGTCCTGACCTGGTCGCTGTTCGGGGAGGCCGTGCGCGACCTCGCCTCCGCCATCGCCGCGGCCGGCCACCGCCCCGAGGTGGTCCTCGGCATCGCCCGGGGCGGCCTGCCGCTGGCCGCGGGCCTCGCCTACGCCCTGGACGTGAAGGAGACCGCGACGATCAACGTCGAGTTCTACACCGGGGTGGACACCCGGCTGCCCGAACCCGTCGTGCTGCCCCCCTCGGTGGACCTCACCGAGCTCGCCGGGCGCGACGTCCTCGTCGTCGACGACGTCGCCGACACCGGCCGCACCCTGGCCGTGGTCCTGCGGATGTGCCGCGAGGTCGGCGTCCGGGCCCGCTCGGTCGTCGTCTACCGCAAGCCGGGGACCCGGCTGGCCCCGGACCACGCCTGGCGCGAGACCGACCGCTGGATCGAGTTCCCCTGGTCGGCGCAGGGCCCCGTCCCCGAGGTGGAGCGGCCCTCAGCCTGAGCGGCGGGCGGTCCGCGCGGTCGGGACGGCGGTCAGCGGGTCCTCCGGCCAGGGGTGGCGGGGGTAGCGACCGCGCATCTCCCCCCGCACCGCGGGGTACGCGCCGCGCCAGAAGGACTCCAGGTCCGCGGTGACCGCCAGCGGGCGCCCCGCGGGCGAGAGCAGGTGCAGCACGACGGGGACCCGGCCCTCCACCAGGCGCGGGGTGGCCCGCCACCCGAAGGCCTCCTGGAGCTTCAGCGCGAGCACGGGCGCGGCGGGGTCGGCGTAGTCCACGCGCACCGAGCGCCCCGTGGGCACCGGCAGGTCCACCGGGGCGAGCTCGTCGAGGCGCCCGGCCTGCGGCCAGGGCAGCAGCGCCCGCAGCGCGGCGAGGACGTCGATGCGGCTCAGGTCCCGGCGCGAGCGCACTCCCGCCAGCTGCGCCCCCAGCCAGCGCGGCAGCGTCGCCAGCAGCTGCTCGTCGCCCAGGTCCGGCCACGGGTCGCCCAGCGCGGCGCGGCAGCACGCCACCCGCGCGCGCAGCGACGCCGCCGCGGCCCCGAGGGACAGCACCCCCAGCCCCTCCCGGCGGATCCCCTCGGCGACCGCGGCCGCGACCAGGTCCGCCGGCGGGTGCGGCAGGGGCCGCACCGACAGCTCCACCGCGCCCACCGCCTCGACCCGGCGGGCCGCGACGTCCCCGTCGCGCCAGCGCACCTCGTCGCGCACCTCGACCCCGACCAGCGAGCGGGCGAGGTCCTCCGTCAGCGGGGCCGCCGAGCGCACCCGCCCCGCGGCCCTCCCCGGGGCGCGGTCGGCGACCGCGACGGCCAGCCACGTCGCCCCCCGCAGGCCGCTGGCGGGGGCGAGCTCGACCCCCGCGCCCCCCGTCGTGGCGTAGGCGGACCCCTCCCCGCCCCGGCGGCGCGCCACCCGCTCGGGGTGGGCGAGGGCGACGACCGTCCCCGCCGCCAGGTCCCGGGGCAGCTGCGCGTCCCCGCCCCCGCCCCCGGCCCCGGTCCCGCCCCCGAGGGAGGAGCGCAGCCTCGCCACCTCGCGGCGCCAGGTGGGGTCGCCGGTGGCCGCGGCCGAGCGCCACGCGGCGACGAGGTCGTCCCCGCCGCGCAGCAGCCCGTCCTCGGACAGCAGCGCCACCACCTCGGCGGCGGTGCGCGGCCCCACCCGCTCCGCGCCCTCCAGCAGGGCCCGCGCCAGCCGGGGGTGCAGGCCCACCTCGGCCATCCGCCGCCCCAGCGGGGTGACCGCCCCTCCCGCCAGCGCGCCCAGCCGGTGCAGGGCCTCGCGGGCGGCGGCCAGCGGCCCCGGCGGCGGGGCGTCCAGCAGCGGCAGCGAGTCCGCCTCCCCCCACCCCGCGCTGAGCAGGGCGAAGCCGGTGAGGTCGGCGGTGGCGATCTCCGGAGGGGTGTGGGGCAGCAGCAGGCCGTGCTCGGCCGCGGACCAGGCCCGCAGCACCGTCCCGGGGGCCTCGCGCGCGGCGCGGCCGGCCCGCTGGTCCGCGGAGGCCCGCGAGACCCGCACGGTGTCCAGCCCGCCGAACCCGCGGGCGTGGTCCAGGCGCGGGACGCGGGAGAGCCCCGCGTCGACGACGGTGCGGACCCCGGGGACCGTCAGGCTGGACTCCGCGACGGCGCTGGCCAGCACGACCCGCCGGCGCGCGCCGGGCCGCAGCGCGGCGTCCTGCTCGGCCCCCGAACGCCGCCCGTGCAGCTCGACGAGGTCCACGTCCGCGGCGGAGGCGCTGCGCCGCAACCGGTCCCCCACGGAGCGGATCTCCCCGGCCCCGGGCAGGAAGGTCAGCACGTCCCCCGGGCGCTCGGCGAGCGCCCGCCCCACCAGCGCCCCGACGTGGTCCAGCAGCGCGGGGTCCACGCGCAGGCCCTCCGGGGGCCGGACCGGGCGCGGCGGGGGGCACCAGAGCACCTCCAGCGGGTGGACGGGGGCGGTCGCGGTGACGACCGGCCCCCCGAGCAGGCCCGCCAGCCGGGGGACGTCGAGGGTGGCGGAGGCGGCCACCAGCCACAGGTCCTCGCGCAGCAGCTCCCGCGACTGCAGGGCGAAGGCCAGGGCGAGGTCGGCGTCGAGCTGGCGCTCGTGGACCTCGTCGAGCAGGACGGTGGCGACCCCGGGCAGCTCGGGGTCGCGCAGCATGCGCCGCAGCAGCAGCCCGGTGGTGACGACCTCGACGCGGGTGCCGGCGGAGACGCGCCGCTCGCCGCGGACGGCGTAGCCCACGCTCGCCCCGACGGGTTCACCGAGCAGGGCGGCCATCCGCGCGGCGGCGGCGCGGGTGGCGACCCGGCGCGGTTCGGCGACGACGACGCGGCCGGGGCGGGCGTCGGCGAGGGCGAGGGGGACGAGGGTCGTCTTGCCCGTCCCCGGCGGGGCCTGCAGCACCGCCGTCCCGTGCGGGCGCAGGGCCGCGAGGAGCTCGGGGAGGATCTCGACGACGGGCAGCCCCTCGAGCAGGTGGCGGTCGATCGAGGGGAGGAGGGGCGGCACCCGCTCATCCTGCCCGGCGCGCGACCCTCCGGCGGCGCACCGCGAGACCGGCCGCGCCCAGGGCGGCGGCGCTGAGCACGCCGACCTGGGGCGCCCCGAGGACCGGGGCGTGGCCCTCCTCGACGTAGCCGCCGCTCTCGAGCCCGGCGAGGCGCTCGAAGTGGTTGCGCGCCCCGGGGAAGAAGAAGTCGTCGACGCCGTAGGCCACCGGGAACGCGGCGGGCCCGGCCAGCAGGGTCGCCACGGCCCACTGGGGGCGGTGGTGCGACTCGTGCTCGGCGAGCTCGGCGGCCTCGGAGGGGACGGTCGGGAACCGCGGGGAGAGGACCATGTCCCCGAAGTTCACCGTGCGCTTGCCCGCCTCGGCCACGGGCACGACCGCGACGTAGTAGTCGGCGGCGGCGTAGCGGCACACGGTGAGGCCGCGCGCGTCGGCGTAGAGCATCGCCAGGCCCGTCTCGGGCCAGGTCGCGACCTTCTGCGCGAACAGCGAGGGGGTGAGCTCGACGACCTGGGCCGTCGAGCCCCACTCCTCCCCCGGCGGCGCGGCGCACACGGGGGCGTCGCCGAGGTCGGTCAGACCCCGCCAGACCGTGCCGACGAGGATCGCCCCCACCGCGAGCCCGGCGAGGACGCCCTGCACCACCCGGACGGCGGTGGACCGCAGCGGCGCGTGCCGCCCCCGGGCCCACCACCACGCGGCGCCGAGGACCCCGGCGACCAGCAGCCAGAACAGGAGGTGGGCGGCGGCGCGGCTGTGCGGGTGGCTGTAGCCCCACCAGCTCGGCGATCCCGGCCTGCCCACCCCGCCCACCTCGGCAACCTACGGCGGGTGGGCTCAGCTCGTCGCGGCGCCCGTGGCGGGCCCGCGCCCGCGCCCGCCGCGACGGCGGCGGCGCGGGGCGCCGGTGGCCTCCCCCGCGAGCGCGGAGCGCCGGGAGGTCTCCCCCGCCGGGGCGCTGCGCCGCGCGGTCACCGGCGCGGGGGCCTTGGCCCGGCGCTCCGGCTGGGCGGGCGCGGTCGGCACCGGGGAGTCCGCCGGGTCGACCCACGCCGCGGCGGGGCCCACGAGGCGTTCCACGACCTCGTGCTGGGCCCCGACGTTCGTCCACTGGGGGGAGATGCCGGCCTGACGGGCCAGGGTGCGCACGTCCCCGCGCTGGTCGGGGGTGGCGACGGTGACGACGAGGCCGCCGGCGCCGGCGCGGGCGGTGCGCCCGGAGCGGTGCAGGTAGGCCTTGTGCTCGGTCGGGGGGTCGACGTGCACGACGAGGCTCACGTCGTCGACGTGGATGCCGCGGGCGGCGATGTCGGTGGCGCAGAGCACCTTGACCGAGCCGTCGGAGAACGCGGCGAGGTTGCGCTCGCGGGCGTTCTGGCTGAGGTTGCCGTGCAGGTCCACGGCCGGGATCCCGGCCGCGGTGAGCTGCTTGGCGAGCTTCTTGGCGCTGTGCTTGGTGCGGGTGAACAGGACGGTGCGGCCCTGCCCGGAGGCGAGCTCGCGCACCAGGGTGTTCTTGCCGTCGGCGCCGACCTCGAGGACGTGGTGCTCCATGGTCGAGACCGGCGCGACGGCCGGGTCGACGGAGTGCACGACCGGTTCGGAGAGGTAGCGCTTGACGAGGACGTCGATGCCGTTGTCCAGGGTGGCGGAGAACAGCAGGCGCTGGCCGCCGGCGGGGGTGGCGTCGAGCAGGCGCTTGACCCCGGGCAGGAAGCCGAGGTCGGCCATGTGGTCGGCCTCGTCGAGGACGGTGACCTCGACGGCGTCGAGGTGGCAGTGGCCCTGGCGGATGAGGTCCTCCAGCCGGCCGGGGCAGGCGATGAGGACGTCGACACCCTCGCGCAGCGCGCTGACCTGCGGGTTCTGCCCCACGCCGCCGAAGACGACGGTGGTGCGCAGCCCCAGGGCCTTCGCCAGCGGGGTGATGGTGGCCGCGACCTGGTTGGCCAGCTCGCGCGTGGGCACGAGGACCAGCGAGCGCGGCCGGCCGGCGCGGCGGGGGCGGGAGGAGGCCGCGACCCGGGTGACGAGGGGCAGCGCGAAGGCGATGGTCTTGCCGCTGCCGGTGCGCCCGCGCCCGAGCACGTCGCGCCCGGCCATGGAGTCGGGCAGCGTCGCGGTCTGGATGGGGAACGGGCTGACGACGCCGGTGGCGGCGAGCACGTCGACCAGGGGCTGGGGCACGAAGAGGTCGGCGAAGGAGCGGCCGTCGGCGACGACCTCCACCCCGGCGTCGGGGATGACCTCGGCGGTGGCGGGGCGCTGGGCGGGGACGGTGCGGGGGGCGGCCTGGGCCGCGGGGACGCCGGAGGTGCCGGCGGCGCCCGAGCCGCTGGAGCGGCGGCGACGGCGCGGGTTGGGGACCGGGCCCTCGCTGCGGGGGGTGGCGCTGGACGTGCGGGGGCCGCGGGACGCGGACGGGTTCACAGGGGGCCTCTCGGAGGACGGGCACGACGGGAAGTGGCCGTGGTGCTCGACCGCACCCGCCGGCCCGGGGGCCGTGCGAGGGACCTGCGCGCCGCCCTTCCGGGCCCGGCGCTGAACACTCGACCGCGGACGCCTGGGCGCCCGCCGACGACCACCCTACCGACCGCCGCACCCCTCCATCGGCCACGACCCCCCGGATCGGAGCCCCGGGCACGTTCCCGACCCCAGGGTGGAGAGGCTAACCTCACTTCCGTGTCCTCCTCCACGAGCGCGCCGCCGGCCGCGACGGCCCCCGCTGGGCGAGCCCCCGCGCGGCGGCGCCGGAGCCGGCCCACGGCCCTGCTGCTGGCGTGCGCGCTGCTGGTGGTCGCGGTGCTGGCCAGCCTCGCCGTCGGGTCCCGGGAGGTCCCCCTGGGCACCGTCCTCGACGCCCTGCGCGGGATCGGCGCCGACTCCCAGGACGCCCTCGTGGTGCGGGAGCTGCGGGTGCCCCGCACCCTCGTCGGGATCGTCGTGGGCATCGCGCTGGGCCTCTCCGGCGCCCTCATGCAGGCGCTGACCCGCAACCCGCTGGCCGACCCCGGGCTGCTGGGCGTCAACGCGGGCGCCGCGGCGGCCATGGTGACCGCGGTCGCGGTCCTCGGGCTCACCTCGCGGCTGCAGCTGGTGTGGGCGTCGATGCTGGGCGCGGCCGTCGTGTCGGTGCTCGTCTACGTCCTCGGCGCCACCGGCCGCGGCGGGGCGACCCCGGTGCGGCTCGCGCTGGCCGGGACCGCCGTCTCGGCCGCGCTCCACGCCTACACGACCGCCCAGGTGCTGCTGGACACCACGACCTTCGACCGGTTCCGCTTCTGGCAGGTCGGGTCCCTGGCCGGGCAGGACGCGACGGTCCTGCGCCAGCTGCTGCCGTTCTTCGCCGTCGGCACCGTCCTGGCCCTCAGCCAGGCCCGGGCCCTCAACGCCCTCGCCCTCGGCGAGGACTCCGGCCGGGCCCTGGGGGCCAGCACCACCCGCACCCGGGTCATCGCGGCGCTGGCCGTCACGCTGCTGTGCGGGGCCGCCACGGCCGCCGCCGGGCCCATCGCCTTCGTCGGCCTCGCCGTCCCCCACGTGGTGCGCGCCCTGACCGGACCGGACCAGCGCTGGGTCCTGCCCCTGTCCTGCCTCGTCGCCCCGGCCCTGCTGCTGCTCGGCGACGTCCTGGGCCGGGTCGTCGTGCGGCCCGGCGAGCTGGAGGTCAGCATCGTCACCGCGCTGCTCGGGGCGCCCGTCCTCGTCGCCCTCGTCCGCCGCCGCCGGCTGGCCCAGCTGTGAGCGCCGGGACCGCGGAGCGCCCCGTGGGCGTCCCCGCCCCCCGCGCGGCCGAGCGGGCCCGCGCCGGGCGCACCCTCCGCCTGGGGCGCGGGGTCTCGCTGCGGGTCGAGGGCCGCGGCCTCGCCGTCTGCGCCGGCCTCCTCCTCGTCCTGGCCCTCGGGGTCGCGGTCAGCCTCAGCACCGGCGACTACCCGGTCCCGGTGCCCGACGTGGTGCGCACCCTGCTGGGTCGCGGCGAGCGGGCCCAGGAGTTCATCGTCCTGGGCCTGCGCCTGCCCCGCGTGGTGACGGGGCTGCTGGTGGGGCTGGCCCTGGGGGTGGCCGGGGCGGTGTTCCAGCTGGTGACCCGCAACCCGCTGGGCTCCCCCGACGTCATCGGCTTCACCTCCGGCGCGGTGACCGGCGCGCTGGTCGTGCTGCTGGTCCTGGGCGGCGGGGGGGAGCGGACGGCCGTCGGGGCGCTGGTCGGCGGCGGGGTGACGGCGCTGGTCGTCTACCTGCTCGCCCACCGCGGCGGGGTCCAGGGCTACCGCCTGATCCTCGTCGGGATCGGCCTCACGGCCGTGCTGCAGGCCGTCAACAGCTACCTGCTGACCCGCGCGCGCGTCGAGGAGGCCCAGCAGGCCCAGCTGTGGATCACCGGCTCGCTCAACGGCCGCGGCTGGGAGCAGGCCGCGCCGCTGGGCCTCGGCCTGGCCGTGCTCCTCCCCCTCACCCTGCTGGCCGGGCGCTCCCTGGCGGTGCTCGACCTCGGCGACGACGCCGCGCGCGCCCTGGGCGTGCACGTCGGCCGCACCCGGCTGGTCGTGCTCGTCACCGCCACCGCGATGACCGCGCTCGCCGCGATGGCCGCGGGCCCGGTCGCCTTCGTCGCCCTCGCCGCCCCGCAGGTCGCCCGGCGCCTGACCGGGTCCGTGGGTCCCGGCCTGGTGGCCGCCGGCCTGACGGGGTCGCTGCTGGTGCTGGTCAGCGACTTCGCCGCGCAGCGGCTGTTCGCCCCGACCCAGCTGCCGGTGGGGGTGCTGACCGGCGCCGTCGGCGGCGTCTACCTGGCCTGGCTGCTGGTCACCCAGTGGCGCCGCGGCCGCGGCTGAGCCCGGCCCCCGCGACCGGTCCCCCACCCCAGCGAGAGAACGGCACCCCGTGACGAAGACGACGCCCCGCCTGCGGGGCGAGGACCTCACCCTCGCCTACGACGAGCGCACCATCGCCCGCGACCTCGACCTCGAGATCCCGGACGGCTCCTTCACCGTCATCGTCGGCCCGAACGCCTGCGGCAAGTCGACGGTGCTGCGGGCGCTGGCGCGGATGCTGAAGCCCACGGCGGGCCGCGTCCTGCTGGACGGGCAGCACATCCACTCCCTGCCCAGCAAGGAGGTCGCCCGGCGGCTGGGGCTGCTGCCGCAGACGGCCACCGCCCCCGACGGCATCACCGTCGCCGACCTCGTCGCCCGCGGCCGCTTCCCGCACCAGAAGCTGCTGCGGCAGTGGTCCCGGGACGACGAGCGGGCCGTGGACGCCGCGATGGCCTCGACCCGGGTGAGCGAGCTCGCCGACCGCGCCGTGGACGAGCTGTCCGGCGGTCAGCGCCAGCGCGTCTGGATCGCCATGGCGCTGGCGCAGGAGACGCCGATCCTGCTGCTGGACGAGCCGACGACGTACCTGGACATCGCCCACCAGATCGAGGTCCTCAACCTGTGCGCTCAGCTGCACGAGGAGCAGGACCGGACGATGGTGGCCGTCCTGCACGACCTGAACCACGCCACCCGCTACGCGACGCACCTGGTGGCCCTCAAGGAGGGCCGGGTCGTGGCCCAGGGCGACCCGGGCGAGATCGTCACCGCCCGGCTCGTGGAGGAGGTCTTCGGCCTGCCCTGCGTCGTGGTCCCCGACCCCGAGACGGGCACGCCGCTGGTGGTGCCCCGCGCGCGCACCAGCCGGCTCGGGCGCGACTCCGCCCACCCCGCCGTCCACGCCGCCGCCCACGCCCCCGCCGCCCGGCCGGCCGGTGGGGCGGCCTGAACGCAGCCCTGCCGAGCACCTCGGCGGGGACGGCGTTTAGCGTGTCGGGGATGCAGCCCGGAACCCTCGGACGACTCGGCCTCGTCGTGCACCCCGTGCGCGACACGAGGGCGGAGGCCGAGATCGTCATCGCCTGGGCCGGGGAGCACGGCAAGGAGGTCGTCGGCCTGCGCACCGACGCCGCCCGGCTGCCCGCGGGGGTCCGCGGGGTCGGCGAGGAGGAGTTCGCCCGCACCGTCGACGCCGTCGTCAGCCTCGGCGGCGACGGCACCATGCTCGGCGCGCTGCGCCTGGTCGTGGGGCGCGGGGTGCCGGTCCTGGGCGTGAACCTCGGTCACCTGGGCTTCCTCGTCGAGCTGGAGCCCCGGGAGCTGCCGGCGGCGCTGGAACGGGTCGCGGCGATGGACTTCACCGTCGAACCCCACCTGTGCCTGCGGACCGTGCTGCGCACCGGGGACGGCCTGCGGGAGGCCGTCGCCTTCAACGACATCGCCCTGGCCCGCACCCCCGGCCGCGGGACGGTGACGGCGGCCCTGTCGGTCGCCGGCCAGCGGATCGGCTACCTGCGCTGCGACGCGATCGTCCTGGCGACGCCGACCGGCTCCACGGCCTACAGCTACGCCGCCGGCGGCCCCATCGTCTCCCCCGGCGCCGACACGCTCCTGGTGACGCCGGTGGCGCCGATGTCCGGCATCGGGCGGCCCATCGTCCTGGGGCTGGAGGAGACGGTGCGCCTGGAGCTGATGGAGTCCTCCGGCCCGCCGGTCGTCGAGGTCGACGGCATCGCCGCCGGCGAGCTGCCCCCCGGCTCGGTGGTCGAGGTCCGCGCCGAACGCGACGCCGGCCACGTGATCCGCCTCGACGCCGCCGACCACGGGCGCCGCTCCCGGGTGAAGCTGAGCCTGCTGGACCTGCCGCTGCTGCCCGACGAGATGCTGGAGCTCGTCCCGAAGGAGATGCGGCGCAACGAGTCCACCTGGGCGCGCTGAGCTCAGTCCGCGTCGGGGGCGGTCGTCGGGACGCCGGTCGGGGCGCCGAGGGCGGCGTCGCTGCTGGTGCCCGCGGGGGTCGGGGCGGACACCGCGTCGTCCTGCTGGGCGGTCGCGTCGGCGGAGGACGAGGAGCTGCTGCTCGTGGTGGAGCTGCTCGTGGTGGAGCTGCGGGTGGCGGAGGGGCTGCGGGTCGCGGTGGCGGTCGGCTCGCCGGTCGTCGTCCCCGAGCTCGTCGTGCTCGTGGGGCTGGCGGTGCCGGAGTCCGTGCCCGTCGCCGTGGCGGTGTCCGTCGCCGTCGCGGTGGAGGTCGGCGTCCCGCTGGGGCTCGGGGTCTCGCTGGGCGTGCTCGTGACGCGGTTGCCGAGGATCCCGGGGTTCACCGTGGCCGGGGAGTCCTGGCGGACGGCCGCGACGCTCTCCCCGCTCAGCTGCTCCCAGGCGAAGATCCCCCCGACGCTCAGCACGAAGGCCACCACGCCCAGCGCGACGGCGTGCAGGGGGCGGAAGCGCCGGCGCGGGGCGGGGACCGGGGTGGGCGCGGGGGCGTCCTCGTCCCCGGCGGGGACGGGGGGCGCGGGGTCCTCCGGGTGCTCGTCCTGCGCCGGCGGCACCGGCGAGGGGCCGGTGCGGCGCTCGCGGGCCCGCTGGGCGGCCTCGGCGATCCGCTCCCGGCTCCGGTTCAGGGTGTAGCCGTAGATCGCCGCGGCCGTGGAGGCGATGACGCTGCCGAGGGCCGCGCCCACGAGGGTCCCGTAGGCCCCGAGGCTCTTGAGGCCGGCCAGCAGGAAGGCCGACGTGACGGCCGCGAGGGCACCGCCGGCGATCTGCAGCCAGTTGATGGTCAGGGTGGTCCGCTGGGGGGTCTGGTCGCTCATGCCGTGCCCATCGTGCCACCCGGGCGGGGCTGCTCCCGGCCGGTGGCGGCGGGGGCGCCGGGGGAATCCTGTGAAGGCTCCGGTGGCTGAGCCGGTGCCCGTCGGACACAGTGACGCCATGAGCATCCTCGTCCAGGACCTGAACCAGTGGAAGAGCGCCCCCGTCCTCGACGTGAGCGACGCGAAGATCGGGACCCTGGCCTCGGTCTACGTCGACGCGGCCACGGACGAGTGGTTGTTCGCCGCCGTCGAGACCGGCGTCGTCGGCTTCAAGAAGGCCGTGCTCGTGCCCCTGGACGGGGCCGCGGTCGGTCGTCACGACATCCGGGTGGCCTTCTCCAAGGAGACCGTCAAGGCGGCTCCCAGCTTCGGCACCGACGAGGAGCTGGGCCCCGACGACGAGCCGCGGATCTACGTGCACTACGGCATGGAGTACTCCCCCGCCGACACCCCCAGCGGCCGCCGCCTGGCCCGCCGCTGAGGTCCCGCCGAGGGTCGCCGTCGGGGTGCCGCCGCGGTGCGGGCCGGTCCACCGGCCCGCACCGCGGCGGGGTTCAGGCCCGGGCGCGCTGCATGGCGTCGCTGACCTCGCCGACGAGCTCCTCGATGACGTCCTCGAGGAACACGATCCCGACCACGGTGCCCGCGGCGTCGACCACGCGGGCCAGGTGCGCCCCGCTGCGGCGCATCGCGGTGAGCGCGTCCTCGACCTCCTCGCCGTCCCCGATCGTCCCGAGCTGGCGGATCCGCTTCTCCGGCACGGGTTCGGCGTAGCGCTCGTCGTCGGCGTAGAGGACGTCCTTGAGGTGCAGGTAGCCGTGCAGGTCACCGGCGTCGTCCAGCACCGGGAACCGGGAGTACCCGGTGCGGGCCACCAGGGCCTCGACGTCGGCCGGGGTGGCTCCCAGGGGCAGGGTGCGCAGCTGGGCCAGGGGCACGGCGATGTCCCCGACGGTGCTCTCGGAGAACTCCAGCGCCCCGCTGACCAGACCGCCGCTGTCGTCGAGGGTCCCCTCGCGCCGGCTCTCGGCGACGATGGACTGGACCTCCTCGACGGTGAAGGCGCTGGCCACCTCGTCCTTGGGCTCCACGCCCAGCGCGCGCAGCGCCGCGTTGGTCAGCCCGTTCAGCGCGCGGATGATCGGGCCGATGACCCGCCCGATCGCCACCAGCGGCGGCCCGAGCAGCAGCACCGCGCGGTCCGGGCCGGCGATGCTGAGGTTCTTCGGGATCATCTCCCCGACCACGACGTGCAGGTAGGTCACGATCGAGAGCGCGATGACCAGCGCGACCGGGTGGATGAGGAACTCGGGCAGGTGCACGGCGTGGAACAGCGGTTCCAGCAGGTGCGCCAGCGCCGGTTCCGCGACGGCCCCCAGCCCCAGCGAGCACAGCGTCACCCCCAGCTGGCAGGCGGCCAGCATGAGCGAGACGTGCTCCATGGCCGAGAGCGCCGAGCGGGCGCGGGCGCTGGTGGCGGCGAGGGGCTCGATCTGGCTGCGCCGGGCCGAGAGCACGGCGAACTCGGCGCCGACGAAGAAGGCGTTGCCCAGCAGCAGGACGACGGCGAGCAGCAGAGAGGCCTGGGCGCTCACCGGTCACCTCCCGCGACGGCGCCGGCCGCCTCGGGGGCCGGGACGGTGCCGACGGGGGTGACCGGGCGGGGACGCAGCCGCAGCCGCTCCACCCGGCGGCCCTCCATCCGCGCCACGCGCAGCACGGCCCCGTCGAGCTCGATCTCGTCGCCCACGGCGGGGATGCGGCGCAGGCGGGACATGACGAACCCTCCGAGGGTCTCGTAGGCGGGGTCCTCCGGGACCTCCACGCCGGTGGCGTCGCGGACCTCGTCGGGACGGGCCAGGCCCGGGACGGTCCAGGAGGCGTCGCGGTGCTGGCGCAGGCCCCCGCGGTCGCGGTCGTGCTCGTCGGAGACGTCCCCGACGATCTCCTCCACGAGGTCCTCCAGGGTGACGACCCCGGCCGTCCCGCCGTACTCGTCGACGACGACGGCGAGCTGCAACCCCTTCTGCCGCAGCTGCAGCAGCAGCGGTTCGAGGGTCAGGGAGTCCGGCACGCGACGGGCGTCGGCCATGAGCGCGGCGGCCGGGACGTCGTGGCGGCGCTCCGGCGGGACGGCGACGGCGGCCTTGACGTGGACCACCCCGCGCACGTCGTCGTCGTCGTCGCCGGTGACGGGGAAGCGGGAGTGGCCGGTGGTGCGGGCGCGGGCGACGACGTCGGCGGCGGTCTCGTCGAGGCGGATCGCCTCCATCCGCACCCGGGGGGTCATGACGTCGGCGGCGGTCTGGTCGCCGAAGAGCAGGGAGCGGCTGATGAGGTTGGCGGTGCCCTCGTCGAGGGTCCCCATGTCCGCGGAGCGGCGCACCAGCGCCGCGAGCTCGCGGGCCGAGCGGGCCCCGGACAGCTCCTCCTGGGGTTCGACGCCGATGCGGCGCAGGAACCAGTTGGCGCTGCCGTTGAGGACCTTCAGCAGCGGCCCGGTGGCCCAGGTGAACCCGCGCTGCAGGGGGGCCACCACGCCCGCGGTCCGCAGCGGGACGCTGAGGGCGAGGTTCTTGGGGATGAGCTCGCCGACGACCATCGAGAACGCCGCCGCGACGACGACGGCGAGGATCCCGGCGACGGAGTCGGCGCTGTCGGGGCTGAGACCGGCGGAGGTCAGCGGGCCGTTGAGCAGGGACGCCAGCGAGGGCTTGGTCAGGTACCCGACCAGCAGCGTGGTCAGGGTGATCCCGACCTGGGCGCCGGAGAGCTGGGTGGAGAGGGTGCGCAGCGCCGGCAGGATCCCGGCGGCGCGCTTGTCGCCGTCCTCGACGGCCTTCTCGACGCTGAACCGGTCGAGGGTGACGAGCGCGAACTCGGCCGCGACGAAGACCGCGGTGCCGAGGGTGAGGAGGACCCCGACGAGCAGGAGGAGCCACTCGGTCAGCACGAGGACCCCCCGGGCGGGGGGTGGGAGTGGTCGGTACTGGGGGGGTCTGAGTCGACCCGGGCATCTGAACTCATGGCAGGTCGAATCGTAATCGCTGACCCCGCTCGCGCACCCTGCCGCGACGGCGGGGCCCCACCCCGGGAGGCGGGGCCCGCCGGGGGAGGTCAGAACTCGGCGACGTGCTGGGCCGCGAACCCGCCGGGGGCGGCCGTCACCTGCCACACGCGGACGTCGAGCCCACCGCCGTGCACCCCCTGCTTCTCGTGCACCAGGGCCATCCCGTCGACGACGGTCCCGACCCCGACGACCTCGTGGCGGTGCGGACCGCGGGTCAGCGAGAAGGACGTCTCCCCCTCGAAGTCGCCCAGACCCGTCGCGGGCCGGCCGCGCACGTCGTCGACGGAGTAGTCCCGGCCGGAGACGACCGGCTCGCTGCGTGTTTCGTCCATGGTGCAGCTCCTGCGGTGGACGGTGCCCCCGGAGACCCGGCGGGCACCTGCAGTGTGCTCCTCACCGCCGGTGGCCGACAGCCCCCCACCCGGGGGTCAGAACAGCGTCTCCCCGCCGAGGAACGTCTCGATGGGGCCCACGCACCGGCGGGCCGCGCGCAGCAGCGAGTCGTGCCCGCAGCCGCCCGCCACCAGCGCGGTCGCCGTCGGCACCGCCTCGGCCATCGCGAGCGCGGCGGCGCCGAAGTGCGCGGGCGAGCGCTCCCCGGTGAGCAGCAGCGCGCGCACCGGCAGCCCGGCGTAGACGTCGGCGGGGCCGTCGAACTGCAGCCCGGCGCGGGTCTCGGCGAGCACCTGGGGCAGCCGGGCGGCCGTGGAGCGTCCCCACTCGGTGCGGGCCAGCACCCCGCCGAGGAGGCGCTGGACGCGTTCGGAGCGCCCGGCCACCGTCTGCAGGGAGGAGGTCCTCAGGTGGCGGTCGAGGTGGGCGAGGGCGAGGTCGGGGGAGTTCGTGGCCAGCGCGCGGGCGGCCTGCTCGAGGGCCTCCTCGGGCACCGACCCGTCGATGGGCAGGACGGCGTCGTAGACGGCGACGCGGTCGATGCTGCGCTCCAGCAGCCCCGCGGTGGCCAGCAGCGCGACGAGACCGCCGAGGCCGTGGCCCAGGACGAGGCGGGCGCCGGTGCGGGTGAGCACCGCGCCCAGCAGGGCGACGTCGTCGGCGACGACGTAGCGCTCCCCGCCGCGGCCGGCGGCCTCGCGGTCGTAGCGGTGGACGGTGAAGCGCGCCGCGAGGCGCTCGGCGAGCCGGACGTAGTCCCCCGAGGAGCGCGCGCCGTGGACCAGGACGAGCCCCGGCCCGGCCCCGGACGTGACGACGTCGACGGGAGACCCGTCCGCGCGGCGCACGCCCTCGAGGATCAAGCGGTCACCAGCCCGTGGGCAGCGGCCGACCCTCGTCGTAGCCGGCCGAGGACTGGATGCCGACGACGGCGCGCTCGGCGTACTCGGCCACGGTGCGCGCCCCGACGTAGGTGAAGGAGGAGCGGACCCCGGAGGTGATCTGGTCGAGGAGGTCCTCGACCCCGGGCCGGGCGGGGTCCAGGTGCATGCGGGAGGAGGAGATGCCCTCCTCGAACAGGCCCTTGCGGGCGCGCTGGAACGGGGAGTCGCCCCGGGTGCGGGCGGCGACGGCGCGGGCGGAGGCCATGCCGAAGCTCTCCTTGTACTCGCGCCCGTCGGCGTCGACGGCGAGGTCCCCGGGGCTCTCGTGGGTCCCGGCGAACCAGGAACCCACCATGACCTGGCTGGCCCCGGCGGCCAGCGCCAGGGCCACGTCGCGCGGGTGGCGCACGCCGCCGTCGGCCCAGACGTGCGCGCCGAGCTCGCGCGCGGCGGCGGCGCACTCGAGGACGGCGGAGAACTGCGGGCGCCCGACGCCGGTCATCATCCGGGTCGTGCACATCGCGCCGGGGCCCACGCCGACCTTGACGATGTCGGCGCCGGCCGCGACGAGGTCGCGCACCCCGGCGGCGGTGACGACGTTGCCGGCGACGACGGGGACCTGCGGGTCCACCCCGCGCACGGCGCGCAGGGCGTCGAGCATCTTCTCCTGGTGCCCGTGGGCGGTGTCGACGACGAGGGTGTCGATGCCGGTGTCCAGCAGCGCCTTGGCGGTGGCGGCGACGTCGCCGTTGATGCCGACGGCGGCGGCGATCCGCAGCCGGCCGCGCGCGTCGAGGGCGGGGGCGTAGACGGTGGAGCGCAGGGCGCCCTTGCGGGTCAGGGCGCCGACGAGCACGGGCCCGTCCCCGAGGTCGCGCACGACGGGGGCGAAGCGGCGCCGGGAGTCGTGCAGCACGCCGTAGGCGGCCTCGAGGTCGGCCTCGGCGACGTCGGCGTCGATCGAGACCGGCGTCCTGGACATGACCGACCCGACCTGGGTGAACCGGTCGACGTCGGCGCAGTCGGCGGGGGTGACGACGCCGAGGACGTGGCGCTGCTCGTCGAGGACGACGGCCGCGCCGTGGGAGCGCTTGGGCAGCAGGTTCAGCGCGTCGGCGACGGTGTCGTGCTCGTGCAGGACGACGGGGGTCTCGAAGACGGGGTGGCGCTCCTTGACCCAGGCGACGACCTCGGCGACGACGTCGAGGGGCAGGTCCTGCGGCAGCACGGCCATGCCGCCGCGGCGGGCGACGGTCTCGGCCATCCGCCGCCCGGAGACGGCGGTCATGTTCGCCACGACCACCGGGACCGTGGTGCCGGTGCCGTCGGCGGTGGAGAGGTCGACGTCCAGGCGCGAGGTCACGGTGGACCGCGAGGGGGCGAGGAACACGTCGTTGTACGTGAGGTCGTGCTCGGGCCGCGAGCCGTCGAGGAAGTGCACCCGCCCAGCCTAGGCCGCCTCCGGTCGGGGAGAGGCTGTGCAGGCCTGGTGCACACCGGCGGCGGCCGGGTCGCGGGCGGCTCCGGGGGCCGCGCGCCGTCCTACCCTGGCCGGTATGAGCATCGGAACCGCGTCCGCGCCCCAGGGCGGGGCGGGCCAGCCCTCGCGGACGGCCGTCGTCGTCGAGGACGAGCCCACCATCGCCGACGCCGTCGCGCGCCGCCTGCGCGCCGAGGGCTACACCGTGGAGACCGCCGGGGACGGGCCCAGCGGGGTGGAGCTGTGCGAGCGGGTCACCCCCGACGTCGTCGTCCTCGACGTCATGCTCCCCGGCTTCGACGGGCTGGAGGTGTGCCGGCGGGTGCAGGCCGCCCGTCCCGTCCCGGTCCTCATGCTCACCGCGCGCGACGACGAGACCGACAAGCTCGTGGGGCTGGGCGTGGGCGCGGACGACTACATGACGAAGCCGTTCTCGATGCGCGAGCTCGTCGCCCGGGTCAACGGCCTGGTCCGCCGCGTGGAGCGCGCGCGGGCGCTGGTCGGGGCGCCGGCGCCCTCGGCGGAGGCGATGCGCTTCCCCGTCTCCGACGGGGAGCTGGAGATCGACCGCGCCCAGCGCCGGGTGCGCCGGGCCGGGACCGAGGTGCACCTGACCCCGACGGAGTTCGACCTGCTGGTCTGCCTGGCGGAGTCCCCGCGCACGGTGCTGACCCGCGAGAAGCTGCTGGAGGAGGTGTGGGACTGGGCCGACGCCTCGGGCACCCGCACCGTCGACAGCCACGTGAAGGCGCTGCGGCGCAAGCTGGGGGCCGACCTGGTCCGCACCGTCCACGGCGTGGGGTACGCCTTCGAGCCCGGCGGCGTGCAGGAGGCCCCGTGACCCCTCCCCCGCAGGAGCCGCAGGTCGGGACGGGCCTGACCGGCCCGATCCCCATCACCGGCGCGGCGCACGACGCCCGCGCCGGGGCGGCCCGCACGGCGACCCGCCGCCCGTGGCCGGACGTGCGGCCGCTGGACCCGGTGCACTCGCTGAAGACGAAGCTGGCCCTGCTCGTGGGGGCCTCGGTCACCGTCGCGGCGCTGCTGGTCTGGGGCGGCCTGCGGCTGGCGGAGATCCACATCGGCCCCCGCTACACGCTGCCGGTCGCGATCGTCATCACCCTCGTCTTCACCCAGCTGCTGGCCCGGGGCATGACCTCGCCGCTGCGGGACATGACGGCCGCGGCCCGCGCGATGGCCGGCGGCGACTACTCCCGGCGGGTGCGCTCGACCTCCAACGACGAGGTCGGGGAGCTGGCCGACGCCTTCAACCGGATGGCCGAGGACCTGGAGGCCGTGGACCGCGAGCGCCGGGAGCTGGTGGCGAACGTGAGCCACGAGCTGCGCACGCCGGTCTCGGCGCTGCACGCGGTGATGGAGAACCTCGTCGACGGCGTCTCGGAGCCCGACCACGAGACCCTGGCGACGGCGCTGGCGCAGACGGAGCGGCTGGGCCGGCTCGTGGAGCAGCTGCTGGACCTCTCGCGCCTGGACGCGGGGGCGGTGGCGCTGGACCGCGAGGAGCTGGCCCTGGAGCCGTTCCTGGCCCAGGCGACGCGGGCGATGTCGATGACGGGGCGCGACGTGCGGTTCGTCCTGGACGTGGACCCGCCGGGGCTGAGCGTGGACGTGGACTCCGCGCGGTTGCACCAGGTGGTGGCGAACCTGCTGGACAACGCCTCGCGGCACTCCCCGCCGGGGGGCGAGGTGTTCGTCTCCGCGCACGCGGTGGGCCAGGTGGTGCGGATCAGCGTGCGGGACCAGGGGCCGGGGATCCCCGACGCCGACCGGGAGCGGGTGTTCGAGCGCTTCCAGCGCGGCAGCGCCCGCACCGACGGCGGGACGGGCCTGGGGCTGGCCATCGCCCGCTGGGCGGTGCAGCTGCACGGCGGCACGATCCGGGTGGCCCCGACACCGGAGGAGGGGGGCTGCCGCATCGACGTCCACCTGCCCAGGGTGACGGAGGGAGCACCCGGTGTGACGAAGACCTCAGCGGGCGAGGGCGCCCGACACGACCTCCGGGGCTGAGGGCGGGCGGCAGGCGCATACCACACGGGGATAGGGTGGACCCGCGCCCGTTGACCGACGTCATGTGACAACACGAGGAAGAAGGCGACACCGCCGTGCCTCCACAGGCCTCGCACCCCGAGGACAAGATCGCAGCAACCTTCGGCCCCAACGAGTGGCTCGTCGACGAGCTGTACGAGCAGTACCTGGCCGACAAGAACTCCGTCGACGAGGCGTGGTGGGAGTTCTTCGAGGACTACTCCCCCGCCGACAACCCCGCGGGCACCACGCAGTCCACTCCCCCCGGCACGAACGGCTCCCGGGCCCCCGAGGCCCACGGCACCCCCACCGGCGCCGTCCCCGGCAGCGGCACCGCGGCCGGCAGGCAGCCCGCCGAGGGGAAGCCCGCCAACGGGAAGCCCGCCCCGCAGCAGGTCCCGAAGGCCACCGCCACCCAGCCCGAGCAGCCGGCGCCGTCGCCGGCTCCCGCCCCGGCGACGGTGCCCACCGCGGTCAAGGCCCCCGTGCGCGCCGACGCGCCGCTGAAGGGCGCGCCCGCGGCCGCGGCGACCGCCCCCGCCGGTGCGCCGACCGCGCCCGCGGAGGACACCGTCACCCCGCTGCGCGGTCCCGCCGCGCGCGTGGTGAGCAACATGGAGGACTCCCTCGAGGTCCCCACGGCGACGAGCGTGCGCGCGGTCCCGGCGAAGCTGCTGGTCGACAACCGCATCGTCATCAACAACCACCTCAAGCGGTCCCGCGGCGGGAAGGTCTCCTTCACCCACCTCATCGGGTTCGCCGTCGTCGAGGCCCTGGCCGCGATGCCGTCGATGAACGCCGCCTACACCACCGACGCCAAGGGCAAGCCGGCCGTCCTGCAGCCGGCGCACGTGAACCTCGGCATCGCCATCGACCTGCCCAAGCCCGACGGTTCCCGCCAGCTCATGGTGCCCGCGGTGAAGCAGTCGGAGTCCAAGAACTTCTCCGAGTTCTGGAGCGCCTACGAGGACGTCGTGCGCCGCGCCCGCGCGGGCAAGCTCACCGCCGACGACTTCGCCGGCACCACCATCAGCCTCACCAACCCGGGCACCATCGGCACGGTCCACTCCGTGCCGCGCCTGGTGAAGGGGCAGGGCGCGATCATCGGCGTCGGGGCGATGGAGTACCCGGCCGAGTACCAGGGCGCCAGCGAGGAGACCCTGACCCGCCTGGCGGTCAGCAAGGTCATCACGCTGACCTCGACCTACGACCACCGCATCATCCAGGGCGCGGGGTCGGGCGAGTTCCTGCGGATCGTGCACGCGAAGCTGCTGGGCGAGGACGGGTTCTACGACCGCGTCTTCCAGTCGCTGCACATCCCCTACCAGCCGATCCGCTGGACCTCGGACATCTCCGTCTCCCACGACGACCAGATCAACAAGACCGCCCGCGTGGTCGAGCTGATCCACGCCTACCGCGTCCGCGGCCACCTCATGGCCGACACCGACCCGCTGGAGTACCGCCAGCGCGTCCACCCCGACCTCGAGATCGAGACCCACGGCCTCACCCTGTGGGACCTCGACCGGGAGTTCCCCACCGGGGGCTTCGGCGGCAAGGCGCACATGAAGCTGCGCGACGTCCTCGGGGTGCTGCGCGACTCCTACTGCCGCACCGTCGGCATCGAGTACATGCACATCCAGGAGCCCGACCAGCGCCGCTGGATCCAGGACCGGGTGGAGCGCCCCTACGCCAAGCCCTCGGCGGCCGTGCAGCTGAGGATCCTGCGCCGGCTCAACGCCGCGGAGGCCTTCGAGACGTTCCTGCAGACGAAGTACGTGGGCCAGAAGCGCTTCTCCCTCGAGGGCGGGGAGTCCGTCATCGCCCTGCTCGACGCGCTGCTCTCGCGGGCGGCGACCAACGGCATGGACGAGGTCTGCCTGGGCATGGCCCACCGCGGCCGGCTCAACGTGCTGACCAACATCGCCGGCAAGAGCTACTCGCAGGTGTTCCGCGAGTTCGAGGGCATGCAGGACCCGCGCACCGTGCAGGGCTCCGGCGACGTGAAGTACCACCTCGGCACCGAGGGCACCTTCACCGGCGAGGACGGCGAGCAGACCAAGGTCTACGTCGCCGCGAACCCCTCCCACCTCGAGGCCGTCGACCCGGTGCTGGAGGGGGTGGCGCGCGCCAAGCAGGACCGGATCAACATGGCGGGCAAGAGCTTCCCCGTGCTGCCGGTCCTCCTGCACGGCGACGCCGCGTTCGCCGGGCAGGGCGTCGTGGCCGAGACGCTGAACCTCTCGCAGCTGCGCGGCTACCGCACCGGCGGCTCGGTGCACGTGGTCATCAACAACCAGGTCGGGTTCACCACCGCCCCGGCCTCCTCCCGCTCCTCGGTGTACTGCACCGACGTCGGGCGGATGATCCAGGCGCCGATCTTCCACGTGAACGGCGACGACCCGGAGGCCTGCGTCCGGGTGGCGCAGCTGGCCTTCGAGTTCCGCCAGGCGTTCGAGAAGGACGTCGTCATCGACATGGTCTGCTACCGCCGCCGCGGCCACAACGAGGGCGACGACCCCTCGATGACGCAGCCGCTGATGTACAACCTCATCGAGAAGAAGCGCAGCGTCCGCAAGAGCTACACCGAGCAGCTCATCGGGCGCGGCGACATATCCGTCGAGGAGGCGGAGGAGGCGCTGCGCGACTACTCGGCCCAGCTCGAGCGCGCCTTCGCCGAGACCAAGGAGTCCAAGTCCGGTCCCGTCGACGGCGACAGCCGCGGCGGCCTGGAGCGGCCCGCCGCGCAGGAGGCCGACGAGCAGACCCCGGCCCGGACCCACCCCACGGCCGTGGACGCCTCCGTCCTGCAGCACATCGGCCAGGTCCAGGCGACCCCGCCGCAGGGCTTCACCGTCCACCCCAAGCTGCGGCAGCTGCTCGACAAGCGCGCGCAGATGTCCACCGACGGCGGCATCGACTGGGGCTGGGGCGAGCTGCTCGCGTTCGGGTCGCTGCTCATGGAGGGGACCCCGGTCCGCCTCGCCGGCCAGGACTCCCGCCGCGGCACCTTCGTCTCCCGCCACGCCGTCCTCACCGACCGCGTCACCGGCGACGAGTGGACCCCGCTGCTCTACCTGGGCCGCGAGGGGGCCGAGCAGGCGAAGTTCTGGATCTACGACTCCCTGCTGTCCGAGTACGCCGCGATGGGCTTCGAGTACGGCTACTCCGTCGAGCGCCCCGACGCGCTGGTGCTGTGGGAGGCCCAGTTCGGGGACTTCTTCAACGGCGCGCAGACGGTCATCGACGAGTTCATCGTCGCGGGCGAGCAGAAGTGGGGCCAGCGCTCCTCGGTCGTGCTGCTGCTGCCGCACGGCTACGAGGGCCAGGGCCCGGACCACTCCTCGGGCCGCATCGAGCGGTTCCTGCAGATGTGCGCCGAGGACAACATGACCGTGGCCGTCCCCTCGACCCCGGCCAGCTACTTCCACCTGCTGCGCCGGCAGGCCTACGCCCGCCCGCGCAAGCCGCTGGTCGTCTTCACCCCGAAGTCGATGCTGCGCCTGAAGGCCGCCCAGTCGGCGGTGGAGGACTTCACGACGGGGACCTTCCGGGAGGTCGTCGGCGACCAGGGCGGCCTGGACGCCTCGGCGGTCACCCGGGTGCTGCTGTGCTCGGGGAAGGTCTACTGGGACCTCGTCGCCGAGCGCGCGGCGCGCGGGGACACCACGACCGCCGTCGTCCGGCTGGAGCAGCTCGCCCCGCTGCCGGTCGAGCAGGTCCTGGCGGAGCTGGGGCGCTACCCCGGCGCCGAGGCGGTGTGGGTGCAGGAGGAACCGGCCAACCAGGGCGGCTGGTGGCACGTGGCGATGGGGCTGTTCCCCGTGCTGAACGCCAAGCTGCGGCTGGTCTCCCGGCCCGCGTCGGCCTCCCCCGCCGCCGGGTCGGCCAAGCGCCACCAGGCCGAGCAGCGCCAGATCGTCGAGGAGGCCTTCGCCCGCTGACGCGCGCGGACCCCGCCCCGGACCCCGTCACCCGCTCCCGGGTGGCGGGGTCCGTGCTCGGTCACGCCCGGCGCCGGGCAGCGACTATCCTCACCCTGCCCGCCCGAGACCCCGATCGAGGAGCACCACCCGCGTGAGCGAGGACCAGCAGTGAACGGCCGCTACGACGTGCGGGTGTGCCTCGTGGGCGACGAGTTCGTCACCGGCGTCGGCGACCCGCGCGCGCTGGGCTGGGTGGGGCGCGTCTCGGCCCGCACCCCCCGCGACGACCGCGACATCACCCTCTTCCCCCTCGGCGTGCCGGGGGAGACGACCACCGACCTCAACGGCCGCTGGCGCGAGGAGACCTCCCGCCGCTTCGTCGGCGGCGACGAGCACCGCCTCGTCGTCGGTCTCGGCCACGCCGACCTCGACGCCGGGACGACCCTGGCCCGCAGCCGCCTCAACCTCGCCAACGTCCTCGACGAGTGCGAGGCCCGCGGGCTGCCGACCCTCGTGGTGGGCCCCACCCCGGTCTCCGACGCCGAGCGCAACGAGCGCATCGGCGACCTCGCCGACGCCTTCGCCGACGTCTGCGCCCGCCGCCGGATCGCCTACGTCGACACCTTCTCCCCCCTGGCCGAGCACGAGGACTGGTACGCCGACCTCGCCGCCTCCGACGGGATCCACCCCGGGCAGGCCGGCTACGGGCTGCTGGCCTGGCTGGTGCTGCACAGCGGCTGGTACGACTGGCTGGGCGTCCCTCAGCCCTGACCGCGCTCCCGCCCGCCTAGAGGACGTGGCGCCAGTACCGTCCCGGCGCGTCGAGGAAGAAGCGCCAGTCGCGCACCAGGGCCAGGTCCTCCCACGCCACCGGGGTGATGCCCTGCTCGTCGACCTGCAGCACGCGGGCGCCGGGCAGGGCCGTCAGCACCGGTGAGTGCGTCGCGCACAGCACCTGCCGGCCCTCCCGCGCCATCGCCGCGAACGTCGCCCCCAGGGCCAGCGAGTTGCGGAACGACAGCGCCGACTCCGGCTCGTCGAGCAGCAGCAGCCCGACCGAGCGCATCCACGAGGCCCCCACGACGTCGAGGAACGACTCGCCGTGGCTCATCCGGTGCAGGTCGGAGTGCGACGGCGACCCGGCGGCGTGCAGGTAGCTGTAGAAGTCGTGCATCGTCTCCGCCCGCAGGAAGAAGACGTCGCGAGCGCGGGCGACCCCGCGCACGGCCTGCAGCCGCTCCCCCAGGCCCGAGGCGTCCACGGGGTCCCCGTCGCGGCCGGGCCCGCGGTGGCGGCGCGACCCGCCCCCGGCGGGCACGCCGAGGGCCTCGGCGATCCCCTCGACGATCGTGGACTTCCCGGCGCCGTTCTCCCCCACGAGGAAGGTGACGCCCGGTGGCACGTCGAGGCCCTCGGTGAGCAGCTGCGTCACCGCGGGTACGGAGTCCGGCCACGTCGCGGGGTCGACGACGGCGTCCGGGTGACGGTGGACGCGGCGCAGGAGCCGGGAGGGGTCGGTCATGGTCCAACATTGCCGGATGCCCTCCCTCCTCCTCGGTCCCCTCCTGCGCCACGTCGACGCCACCCGGGCGACCGTCTGGGTCGAGGTCGACGAGCCGGGGACGGTGCGGGTGGAGGTGACCCTGCCCGACGGGTCCACCGCCACCGGCCGCGACGAGACGCTGACCCTGCACGGGCACCACTTCGCCCTCGTCGTCGTCGACGGCCTGCCCACCGGGGAGCGGCTGCCCTACGGGGTGCACTGGGAGGCGCGGGGCGGCGCGCAGGCGGACGGGGTGCGGCTGTGGCCGCCGCGGGAGTGGTCGTGGCCGGCCAGCGAGATCCGCACCCCCCGCGCCGGGGAGCCGCTGCGCCTGGCCTTCGGCTCCTGCCGGCGCGCCGGCGACGACGGCGAGGAGGCCACCCGGCGGGTCGGCGTGGACGCCCTCAGCGCGCTGGCGCACCGGATGGTCGAGGAACCCGTCGAGGGCCGCTGGCCGGACCTCATGCTCTTCGTCGGGGACCAGGTCTACGCCGACGACCCCAACCCCGGCATCGTCGAGCGGCTGCGCGAGCGCCACGCCGGCCGCGCCGACGACGCGGACGACGTGCGCGACGAGATCGGCGACTTCGAGGAGTACACCTGGCTCTACCACGAGACGTGGGGCCACGACGCGGTCCGCTGGCTGCTGTCGACGACGCCGACGTGCATGCTGCTCGACGACCACGACCTGCGCGACGACTGGAACACCTCCGACGTGTGGCGCGAGCAGGTCAGCGCCCTGCCGTGGTGGCGCGAGCGCGTCACCGGCGCCTTCGCCAGCTACTGGATCTACCAGCACCTGGGCAACCTCTCCCCCGACCAGCTCGCCGGCGACGACCTGCTGAACCGGTTGCGCGGGATCGAGGACGACGCCGAGCGCGACCGGGAGCTCGACGAGTTCGCCCGCGCCGCCGACGCGGACGCCAGGACGGCGCGCTGGAGCTTCTCCCGCGACCTGGGCACGACGCGGCTGGTGGCGATCGACTCCCGCTGCGCGCGCCGCCTGGACCCCGCCGACCGCCACATCACCGGCGAGGACGAGTGGGCCTGGGTGCGGTCCCTGGCCCTGGGCGAGGACCGGGAGGAACCGGCCCGCCACCTGCTGCTGGCCACGACGCTGCCCGCGTTCCTGCTGCACGGCATCCACCACGCCGAGACCTTCGACGAGGCGCTGGCCAGCGGCCGCTTCGGGCGCCGGGTCGCGGGGTGGGGCGAGAAGCTGCGCCAGGCCGCCGACCTGGAGCACTGGGCGGCCTTCCACCGCTCCTTCCGCGAGCTGGTGGACCTGCTGGGCGCGGTGGGCCGCGGCGAGCACGCCCCGGCCAGCGTCCTGCTGCTGTCGGGGGACGTGCACTGCAGCTACACCGCCCAGGTGCACCTGCCCGGCGTCGACCCGGCGGCGACGGTCGTGCACCAGCTGGTGATGTCGCCGTTCCGCAACCCGCTGCAGCGGGCCATGAAGGTCGCCAACCGCCTCTTCGACGCCCGCCCGGTGCGGGGGTTCATCCGCGGGCTGGCCCGGGCGGCGGGGGTGCGCGAACCGGCGGTGAACTGGGACGTGGAGCACGGGCCGTGGTTCGACAACGGGGTCATGACGGTGGTCCTGGACCCGGACGGGCGGGCGGTCCTGGAGGTGGACCACGCCCGGCGCGGGCCCCGTCCGCGGTTGCGCCGGACCCTGACCGAGCAGCTCACCGTGTGACGACCGCGTTACGAACTCCCCCCGGACCGGGCAGCGTGCACGATCTCGCCGCGGCTTGGTCCACACTGTGTCCGCTCCACACCCGTCACCGGAGGTTCCCGTGCTCGTTCGCCCCCCCGCCCGTCGCCCGTTCCTCGGCGCTCTCGGTGCCCTGGCCGTCCTCGGCTTGACCGCGGCCGGCTGCGGTTCGGACTCCCTGTCGGGGGGCACCTCGTCGGAGACCACCTCCGGCTCCGCGTCCGCCGCCCCCAGCGGCAGCGCCGACGCCGCGCTGCGGGCGATGCTGCCGCAGTCGGTGCAGGACTCCGGCAAGCTGCGGGTGGGCACCAACGCCGAGTACGCGCCGAACGAGTTCCTCGAGGGTTCGACGATCAAGGGCATGGACATCGACGTCATGAACGCCGTGGCCGCCAAGCTCGGGGTGACGGCGGAGTTCTCCAACGCCTCCTTCGACTCCCTCATCACCGGGGTGTCGGGCAACCGCTACGACGCGGCGATCTCCTCGTTCACCATCAACGACGAGCGCAAGCAGGCCGTCAACATGGTGCAGTACTACAACGCCGGCACGCAGTGGGCGACGAAGGCCGGCAACCCCGAGGGGATCGACCCCGAGGACGCCTGCGGCAAGACCGTCGCCGTGCAGTCCAGCACCACCCAGTCCGACGACGACCTCCCCGCCCGGCAGCAGGCCTGCACCGCGGCCGGGAAGCCGCAGATCCAGGTCCTGGCCTTCGAGTCCCAGCAGGACGCCACCAACGCCCTGCTGCAGGGCCGGGCGCAGGCGATGCTCGCCGACTCGCCCATCGCCGCCTACGCGGTGAAGCAGACCCAGGGCCTGGAGCTGGTCGGGGACATCTACGACGCCGCGCCCTACGGGATCGTCGTGCCCAAGGACCAGACCGCCACCGCCGAGGCCATCTCCAAGGCCCTCCAGGAGGTCGCCGACGACGGGTCCTACGCCGCCGCCCTCGGCACCTGGGGTGCGGAGGACGGTGCGGTGACCGAGTTCCCGGTCAACCCGTGAGCTCCACCCCGGCCCCCGGTCCCGGCCGGGAGCGCGAGCAGCGGTTCGTCCCCGTCGACGCCGTCGAGGTCCGCCACCCCTGGCGGTGGGTGACGGTCGCGGTGATCGCGGTGCTGGCGCTCATGCTGGCGCACCTGCTGCTCACCAACCCCGCCTTCGACTGGGGCTTCACCTTCGAGGCGATGAACCAGAGCATCGTCATCCGCGGGTTCCTGCTGGGGACCCTGCTGACGACGGTGCTGGCGATGGTCATCGGCATCGGCGGCGGGGTGCTGCTGGCGGTGCTGCGGCTGTCCGGCAACCCGGTGCTGCGGGCGGTGTCGTGGGCGTTCACCTGGTTCTTCCGGGCGATCCCGCGCTACGTGCTGCTGACCTTCACCGGCGGGCTGGGGGCGCTGTTCGCGACCGGCTTCTCCCTCGGCGTCCCGTTCGACTTCCTGCTCTCGGACTGGCTGGGCACGCCGGAGCTGCGGTTGTTCACCGTGCCGCAGGGGACGATCTACGACGTCCTCGGCGGGGTCGTCGCGGGCGGGCTCATCGGTGGGGTCATCGGCCTGGGCATCTCCGAGGCCGCCTACATGGCCGAGATCGCCCGGGCGGGGCTGCTCAGCGTCGACCGCGGCCAGCACGAGGCCGCCGAGGCGCTGGGCATGTCCAAGGGGCTGGCGATGCGCCGGGTGGTGCTCCCGCAGGCGATGCGGGTCATCGTGCCGCCCACCGGCAACGAGGTCATCGCGATGCTCAAGGACACCTCGCTGCTGGTGGCGATCCCGGTGAACATCGAGCTCTTCTACCAGCTCGGTCAGATCGGCCAGCGCACCTACCAGGTGGTGGCCACGAACATGGCGGCGATGCTCTACTACCTGATCGCGACCTCGATCCTCATGGTGGGCCAGTACTTCCTGGAGAAGCGGTTCGGCCGCGGCTTCGGGACCGGCCCGGCCCGCCGCACGGCGCCGGCCGGGGTGTCGATGGGCCCGGGGGGTGCCAAGTGAGCGCCCTGGTGGAGGCCCGCGGCGTCCACAAGGCCTTCGGCCACGTCGAGGTCCTCAAGGGCATCGACCTCGACGTCGAGGCCGGCGAGGTCGTCTGCCTGCTGGGTCCGTCGGGTTCGGGCAAGACGACGTTCCTGCGCTGCATCAACTCCCTGGAACGCATCGACGGCGGCCGCATCCGCGTCGACGGCGAGCTCGTCGGGCTGGAGGAGCGCGGGGGGCGGTTGCACCGCCTGACCGACAAGCGGATCGCCCAGCAGCGCCGCGACATCGGCATGGTGTTCCAGCGGTTCAACCTGTTCCCGCACATGAGCGCCCTGGAGAACGTCGTCGAGGCCCCGGTGCGGGTCCGGGGCGTGGCGAAGGCGGAGGCGAACCGCCGGGCGGTGGAGCTGCTCGAACGGGTCGGACTGGCCGACCGCGCGCACAACTACCCGGCGCAGTTGTCCGGCGGGCAGCAGCAGCGGGTCGCGATCGCGCGGGCGCTGGCCATGCAGCCCAAGCTCATGCTGTTCGACGAGCCGACCTCGGCGCTGGACCCCGAGCTCGTGGGCGAGGTGCTGGAGGTCATGCGCGAGCTGGCCGCGGACGGCACGACGATGGTCGTCGTGACCCACGAGGTCGCCTTCGCCCGCGACGTCGCCGACCAGGTCGTCTTCATGGACGGCGGGGTCGTCGTGGAGCGAGGGACCCCGGCGGAGGTCATCGGCGACCCCCGCGAGGAACGCACCCGGACCTTCCTGGCCCGGATGCGCACCGGCCAGGACGGCTGAGCGGGACCTCGCGCGGGACGCTCGCGGGCTCGCCCGGGGGCGCGGGCCCTGGCACAGTCGGGCCGTGCTCCCCAGCGTGCCCCCCACCGCGTCCCGCACCGTGCTCCTCACCGGCGCCGCCGGCCGCGTCGCCGGCCAGCTGCTGCCCGGCCTGCAGGACTACGACCTGCGGCTGCTCGACCGCTCCGTCCCCTCCGCGCCCCCCGGGGCGGAGGTGGTCGAGGGGGAGCTCACCGACCGGGACCTGCTGGCCCGGGCCGTCACCGGCGTGGACACCGTCGTCCACCTCGCCGGCGACCCCCGCCCCGACGCGACGTGGGACGACCTGCGCGGGCCCAACGTGGACGGTTTCGCCGCCCTGCTGGGCGCGGCCCGCGAGCACGGCGTGCGCCGGGTGGTCTACGCCAGCTCGGTGCACGCGATGGGCCGCTACGAGGCCCTGGGCCGGGTGCCGATCGACCCGGCCTGGGCCCCGGCGCCCTGCTGCCCCTACGGGGCGACGAAGGCGTTCGACGAGGCCGTGGCGGGCGTGTTCAGCCACCGGTGGGGTCTGAGCACCATCGGGCTGCGGCTGGGCGCCACCGTCCCCGAGCCCGCCCAGCGCAGCCAGCTCCGCGGCTGGCTGGGCCCGGCGGACCTGCGGCAGCTGGTCGTGCGGGCCGTCGAGACCACCACGCCCGCCGGCGTCTACCCCGGCGTCTCGGGCGCGCCGGGCTCGCACTGGGACCTCACCAGCGCGGCGAGCGACCTGGACTACCACCCCCGGCTGGACTCCGGCCGCTACGCCGAGACCGTCGAGGACGACGGCACCGACGTCACCACCTGCCCCCACCCCTGACGGGCCGCCCGGCGGCTCCCGGCCGGGCCCGCGGGTCGCAGGTCGAGTCAGGGGCGGGCGGTCGTCGCCGGTGCCAGGACCAGCTCCCCGGACAGGCACCGGGACACGCAGGGCATGACGTAGCGCTCGCGCTCGTCGCCGGTGAGGACGAGGTCGCGGTGCTCGGCCTCGCCCGCGACCAGCCGCAGGCGGCAGGTGCCGCAGGTGCCGGACTCGCAGGAGGCGTCCACGTCCACGCCCCGCTCCCGCAGCGCGGTGAGCAGCGACCGGTCCGCGGGGACCTCGACCCGGGCCCCGGTGGGTTCCCAGACGGCGGTGAACGCCACCGGCCGGGCCCCGAGGGGGTCGACCCCGGCGAAGTCCTCCACGTGGACCCGGCTGGGGCGCCAGTGCGCGGTGAGGGCCAGGACCTCCTCGACGAGGGCGGTCGGCCCGCAGCAGTAGACGCGGGTGTCGGTGCCGTCCCCGCCGTCGGGGTCGGCCAGGTGCGGCCACAGGTCCAGCCGGCCCCGGGCGGCGCTGTGGTGCAGCAGGGTCCCGTCGGAGCTGAACTCGTCGAGGAAGGCCGTCTCGTCGGGGCTGCGGCTGAGGTAGAGGACCTCGACCTGCGCCCCGCCGCGGGCGCGCAGCTCGGCGACCATCGCCCGGATCGGGGTGATGCCGATGCCGCCGGCGATGAACAGGTAGCGCCGGGCCCGCTTGAGGGCGAAGTTGTTGGCCGGCCAGGTGACCTCGAGGACGTCGCCGGGGTGCACGTCGTCGTGCATGCTCACCGACCCCCCGCGCCCGCCCGCGTCGCGGCGCACGCAGATCGCGTACTCCCGCGGGGCGCGGGAGCCGGCGTCGACGAGGCTGTAGCTGCGCCGCGGCCCGGCGGGCGTGGTCACGGTGACGTGGGCGCCGCCGCGGTAGCCGGGCAGCGCCGCCCCGGCGGGGTCGCGCAGCACGAAGCGCGTGACGGACGGGGTCAGCGCGTGGCGCTCGGCGACGACGAGGTGCAGGACGTCAGCCAACGAGACCGCCCGGGGTCAGCTCGGCACCGGCGTGCAGGGTCCCGCCGTCGAGGACCTCGGCGTAGACGCCCAGGAAGTCGTGGCCGTAGGTCCGCGCGAGCAGCTGCGGGACGGGCAGGTCGCGGCGCCCCGTCCCCGGTTCGACCTCCGTCGCGGCGCAGCGCCGGGTGGGTGTCGTACCGCGCAGGCGCACCCCGCCGAGGGTGAACTCGCGCCCGACCAGGGCGAACTCGTGCCAGGCGGGCAGGCCGTCGAGGTGGACGTTGCCGCGGAAGCGCAGCGGGTCGACCTCGTGGCCGACCCGGCCGGCGAGGTCGCGGACCGAGGCGAGGTTGACCAGCGAGACGAACTCCATCTCCCGGTCGGAGTCCTGCGCGGTGTCGGTGAACCGGCGCCCCTCGTCGCGGGCGACGACGGGTTCGGTGCCGGGCGGCAGGTCCAGGACGCGGGCGTAGAAGGCCCGCAGGGCGGCCAGCCCCTCCTCGGTCCCGAGGTCGGCGGTCAGCACGCGGTGGCCGCGGACGTCCACGGCGTAGGTGCCCGTCGCGGGGTCGAGGTGGGTGGTGAGCGCGGCGAGGCGGGCCTCGGCGACGAGGACGAAGAACTCCCGCTTGGAGATCCCGTGCCGCAGCCCGGGCTCGTAGGCGCCACCGGGGCGGGCCAGGGCGATCGTGCGGTCGAAGGGGAACCCGCGCCCCGCGCTCAGCTCGACCCGCGTCAGCGGCTGCGGGGTCATGCCCTTGACCGGGTAGACGTAGAGACCGTCCACGTGCGCTGCCACGGCGCTCAGGGTAGCGACCCCGCCCCGCGCTCCCGCCCCGCGCTCCCGCCCCGCGCTCCCGCCCGAGACCGGGCACACCGGGTCGCCGGTGGCCCACCCCCGGTGATCCCCGTAGATTCGCGGTCATGACCCTCGTGCCCTACACCGCGGGAGAGAAGCCGAGCCTCGTGGCCAGCCTGCAGCGCCACCGCGAGGTGGTGCTGTGGAAGCTCGAGGACCTCGACGACGAGCAGCTGCGACGACCCGTGGTGGGCTCCGGCACCACCCTGCTGGGGACGGCGAAGCACCTCGCCAGCGTCGAGTACCGCTGGTTCTGCTCCGCCTTCGGGCGCCCCAGCGACGAGATCCCCGCCGAGGCCGTGGCCGAGGACCCGCAGGCCCACTGGCGGATCCACCCCTGGGAGACCACCGAGGGCGTCCTGGCCTACTACGAGCGCGCCCGCACCGCGGCCGACGAGGCCCTGCGCGAGCTGAAGGTCAGCGAGCGCGGGACGACGCCGGACGGGGCCGTGGTGACCCTGCGCTGGGCGCTGCTGCACGTGATCGAGGAGACCGCCCGGCACGCCGGGCACCTCGACGTCCTGCGCGAGCTGGTCGACGGGCGCACCGGGGACCACCGGCCGGCCCCGTCCGCGGCGTCCTGAGACCGGGGCGCCGCGCGAGTCGTCGCGCTCCGCGGTGAAGTTCCGGCCCCCGGTGGCCGATCAGAGGACGTGGCCTTCTCCCTGCGTCCCCGCACGCTCCGCTCGCAGCTGCTGCTGCCCGGGGTCGGTGCCGTCGTCGTCACCGCCGGCCTGCTGAGCGCCCTCTCGGCGTGGCAGGTCGAGGACCTGTCCCAGGACACCTCCCAGGACGTGCGGGCGATGTCCGAGCGCTCCCTGCACGACAGCGGGACCCAGGTCCAGACGACCGTGGCCACCCAGGCGTCGGCCGTGCAGGCCATGCTCGACTCCAACCTGCGGGTGACCACCGACCGCCTGGCGCAGTACGGCGGGCCGGCGCTCGACCCCGCCGAGACCGCCACCTGGACGGCGACCAACCAGGTCACCAAGGACAAGACCCCGGTGACGCTGCCGCGGCTGGAGTTCGGCGGCACCTGGCTGGGTCAGCAGGGCGACCCCGCCGCGACCGTGCCGGGCATGGACGAGGCGGCGCGCCTGACCGGGGCGGCGACCACGGTCTTCCAGCGCATGAACGCCTCCGGGGACATGCTGCGGGTGGCCACCACCGTCGTGGGCGCCAGCGGCACCCGCAACATCGGCACCTACATCCCGGCCACGAACGCCGAGGGCGCACCGAACGCGGTCGTGAAGGCCCTGCTGGCCGGGGAGACGTACCACGGCACCGCGATGGTCGCCGACCAGCCCTACGTCACCGTCTACGAACCGCTGAAGGTCGGTGACGAGGTCGTCGGCGCCGTGTTCGTCGGGCTGCCCCAGGCCGACGTCACCGCCGACCTGCGCCGCGCCCTGGCCGAGGCCACCGTCGGGACCTCCGGCTACTACGCGGTGTTCTCCGACGCCGCCGCGTCCGCCGGCACCGCGGTCGTGGCGCCGGAGGGCGCCGCCGACGGCGACGTCATGATCGACGCCACCGACGCCGACGGCGCCCCCTACGTCGCCGACCTCATCGCGGCCGCGAAGGAGCTGCCCGCCGGGGAGTTCACCACCCGCGACGTGACGCTGGCCGACGGCACGTATACCGTCGGGGTCTCCCGCTACCCCGCCTACAACTGGGTCGTCACCAGCTGGCTGCCCGACGCCGACACCGCCGCGGTCACCGACCGCATCGAGGCCGGCGGGAACAGCCTGGTCCGCAACACCGCGGTCCTCGGCCTGGTGATCGCCCTGGTGATGACCGGGGTCATCGCCGTGATGGCCGGCTCCATCGTCCGCCGCATCGGCCGGCTCACCGAGGTCCTGCGCCGGGTCGCCGGCCGCGACCTGTCCGCGAAGGTCCTCACCCCCGGCGGCCGGCACGCCGACGACGAGCTCGGCGCCATGGGCCGCGCCCTCGACGAGGCGACCGGCGCCGTGCGCGAGGCCCTCACGGCCATGAGCTCCGGCGCGGCCCGGGTCACCGACGCCGCCGACGCCCTGGACGGGGCCAGCAACCGCCTCGCCGGCGCCGCCGAGTCCACCGCCTCGGAGATCGTGCAGGTCACCGGGGACGCGACGTCGGTCTCCGCCGGGGTCCACGAGGTGTCCGACGCCGTCGAGCAGCTGCGCGCGGCCGCCGACGAGGTGTCGGCGACCACCAGCGACGTCACCGTCGTCGCCGCCGACGCGGTGCAGCTGGCGCACGCCGCCACCGGCACCGTCGAGCGGCTGGGGGCCAGCTCCCAGCAGATCGCCGACGTGCTGCGCACCATCACCGCGATCGCCGCACAGACGAACCTGCTCGCCCTCAACGCCACCATCGAGGCCGCCCGCGCCGGCGAGGCCGGGGCCGGGTTCGCCGTCGTGGCCGAGGAGGTCAAGGAGCTGGCCCGCCAGACCGCGCAGGCCACCGAGGAGATCGCCCCGACCCTCACCGCGGTGCAGTCCGAGGCCGCGGCCGTGCGCGCCGACATCTCCCGGATCTCCGAGACGATCGCGCACATCGACGAGCTGCAGTCGACCATCGCCGCCGCCGTCGCCCAGCAGCTGGCCACGACGACCTCCGTCAGCGGCACCCTGCACGCCGCCGCGGGCCGCTCCTCCGGCATCGCCACCGCCCTGGAGGGCACCGCCGGCGCCGTCCAGGGCACGACCGAGGAGGTCCGCTCGGTGCGGGCCTCGGTGGAGGACCTCGCCGCGGTGGCCGGGGCCCTGGACGCCGAGGTGCGCCAGTTCACCCTGCGCTGATCAGGGGCGGCGGTCCACCGGCGTGGCGCCGGCGCCGGGACGGGGCGCCCCGACCCGGTGCACGGCCCGGCGCCGCTGCAGCTCCAGGGTCACGGCGTAGCCGTAGACGGTCAGAGCGGTGAAGACCCACAGCCACAGGCACACCGCGACCGCTCCCCCGACCTGGGTGTACCCGCCGAAGGGTGCGCCCAGGTCGACGGGGATGGCCAGGAACAGCACGAAGCCCTGCAGGAAGCCCGACACGAACGCCCCGGTCGCGTACCCGCCCCAGATCGCCGCCCACCAGCCCGGCCGCACCGGGCCCAGCACGCGGTAGACGTAGACGAGCACCGGGGAGACGACGAGCCAGTCGACGTTCAGGGCGATGTAGACCCCCAGGGCGGAGCCGGGCACGCCGCTGCCGAACAGCCGGACCAGGAACGGCGCGACCTCCAGGACGGCGAGGAAGCCCGCGGGCGCCAGCAGCAGCAGCGGCAGCGCCTTGAGCCGCACCTTCCACGCCCCGATCCGCCCGCGCACCGCGGGCGGGGCCGGCTCGGGGTGGCGGACGCTGACCCGGGCGAAGCCGCGCCGCAGCCCCTCCCCGTAGACGGTGGCCGGGACGAGCGCGACCAGGGCGGGGACCCAGCCGACGTCGACGGCCGTGGCGACCAGCCCCCGCACCACCTCCCCGGCCCCCTGGGCCGTGGGCAGGGCCCGGCCCACCGACCCGGCCAGGTCCAGGACCCGCTCGGGGCCGATGAGGGCGGCGAGCAGGCGCACGACGACGACCAGGGAGGGCACCAGCGCGATGGCCGCGTAGAACGTCACCCCCGCCGAGACGAGGAACAGGTCGTGCCCCTGCAGCCGGGTGCGGACGTCGGCGAACAGCGCCCGCAGCCAGGCGTGCGCGCGGTGACCCCTCACGCGCCCGCCGGCATCAGCCGGACCGCGACCGGGGCGCGGGCCCCGCGGTAGGTGCGCCGGTAGGCCGTGGGGGTCGTCCCGACCAGGCGGAGGAAGTGCTGGCGCAGCATGGCCGCCGAGCCGAACCCGCACCGGCGCGCGACCTCGTCGACGCTCTCGTCGCCGTCCTCCAGCAGGGCCCGCGCCGCGGCCACCCGCTGCTCCAGCAGCCACCGGTGCGGGGTCACCCCCGTCTCGGCGCGGAAGCGGCGGGCGAAGGTGCGCGGGGACACGGCCGCCCGCCGCGACCAGCCGGCGACGTCGATGTCCTCGTCGAGGTGCGCCACCGCCCAGGTGAGGGCGTCCTGCAGCGACGCGTCGGCGCAGGCCCGCACGGGGGCCTCGACGAACTGCGCCTGCCCGCCGTCGCGGTGCGGGGGGACGACCATCCGCCGGGCGATGGCGGTGGCGACGGCGCTGCCGTGGTGGCGGCGGACCAGGTGCAGGGAGAGGTCGATGCCGGCGGAGGTCCCCGCGCTGGTGGCGACGGGGCCGTCCTCGACGTAGAGGACGTCGGGGACCACCTCGACCAGCGGGAACCGCCGCGCCAGCTCCGCGGCGTGGCGGTAGTGGGTGGTGGCCCGCCGGCCGTCGAGCAGCCCGGCGTGGGCGAGGGTGAACGCGGCGCTGCAGAAGCTCGCCACCGTCGCCCCGCGCTCGACCGCGGCGTGCAGCCGCTCCCGCAGCCGCTCCCCCGCGGCTCCGCGGTGCAGCTCCGTGGGGGTGACGATGACGAGGTCGGCGTCGTCGAGGCGGTCCAGGCGGTGCTCGGCGGTCAGGCTGAAGCCCTGCCGCGACCCGACGGGCCCGGCCTGCTCGGTGCACACGGCGAAGCGGAACGGCGGGACCCCGTCGTCGGTGCGGTCGATGCCGAACACCTCGCAGGCCACCGAGAACTCGAAGGCCGAGAAGCCCTCGCCGACCACGACGGCCACGTCGTGCAGGTCACCGGCCACCCCCATGGGGCGCAGTCTGCCAGCGATCAGCTCCCTTGGCAGGATCTGGACGAACGTCGGCAGATCTGCCACTCGGCGCCCGCCGGCCCGGCGACGACGCTGAGGACGTGACCTCGGACCTGACCGCCCTGGCGGTCCTCCTCGTCCTCCTCGTCTTCGCCCTGGCCGCGCCGCGCTGGGGAGCCGACACCCGCGCCTCGCGCGAGTGGTCCCCGGGCGGTCCGGCGCCCCACCCCGCCCGCCGCGGGGAACCGCCGCGGGCCGGGTGAGCCCTCAGGCGACCAGGCCCAGCCGGCGCAGCTCGACGGCGAGGTCGTGCGGGCTGGAGGCGGCGTCCTGCGCGTCCTCCAGGGTGACGACCCCGTCGCGGACCAGCGCCACGAGGTGCTGGTCGAACGTCTGCATCCGGTAGTACTGCCCCTCCCGGATGAGGTCGGTGATCTGGCTCGTCTTGTCCGGGTCGGAGATGGCGTCGGCGATGCGGCCGGTGTTCACGCACACCTCCATGACCACGCAGCGCCCGGCGCCGTCGGCGCGCGGGACCAGCCGCTGGCAGACGATGCCGCGCAGGGACCCGGCCAGGGCCAGGCGCACCTGCTTCTGCTCGTGCGGGGGGAAGAAGTCGATGATGCGCGCGATGGTCTCGGCCGCGTCGATGGTGTGCAGCGTCGACATGACGAAGTGCCCGGTCTCGGCGGCCGACAGCGCCGCCTTGACCGTCTCCTGGTCGCGCATCTCGCCGACGAGGATGACGTCGGGGTCCTGGCGCATGGCCGCGCGCAGCGCGGTGGTGAAGTCCGCGGTGTCCAGGCGCACCTCGCGCTGGCTGATCATCGACCGGTTGTCGGTGTGCAGGACCTCGATGGGGTCCTCGATGGTCACGATGTGGCTCTCGCGCACGGTGTTGATGTGGTCGATCATCCCGGCCAGCGTGGTCGTCTTGCCCGAGCCGGTGGGGCCGGTGACCAGCAGCAGGCCGCGGTGCTCCAGGGCGAGCTGCTCGATGACCGGCGGCACGCCCAGCCCGGCCAGCGGCACGGCCTGCGCGGCGACGCGGCGCAGGACCAGCCCCACCGAGCCCCGCTGGCGGAAGGCGTTGACGCGGAAGCGGCCCGCGCCGTGGGGCAGGCTGTAGGCGAAGTCGGCCTCGTGGGTGCGGGCGAACTCCTCGACGAGGTCCGGGCGCAGGATCTGCTCCAGCATCCGCTCGGTGACGTCCGCGGTCAGCGCGGGCGCCTGCAGGGCGCGCAGCCGGCCGTCGATGCGGATCCTCGGCGGGGAGCCGGCCTTGCAGTGCAGGTCCGAGCCGCGCAGGTCCACCAGCGCGCGCAGGTAGGGCGCGATGAGCGCCTCCGCGGGCGCCGCGACGTGCCCGGCCGCGGCCGCGGCGGGCGCGGTGCCTTGGTTCCCCTGCGTGATCGTCACCGTCGGGGCATCGGGTGCCCGGCGCCCGACCTTGAGCACCCCTCACCCCGTGGGACCATGGACGGCGAACCGACGTCCGGGGGCTTCCCGCCCACCGGCGCACCGACCAGCGATGGAGGAGGAGCTCATGAGCAAGCGAGGCCGCAAGCGCCGCTCGCGCAAGGGCAACGGCGCGAACCACGGCAAGCGCCCCAACGCCTGAGCGAGCCGCTCACGCACGACGCAGGCCCCGGACCGATCGGTCCGGGGCCTGCGTCGCACGCGGTGGGCGCGGTGCTCAGCGCGAGGTGACGACGACCTCGGTCATCTGCACGAGGATGCGGGCGCGCAGCGTGGCCGGCGCCTCCTCGCAGGGGCAGCCGTCGCGGATGACCCGCTTGAGCTTCTCGTCCTCGGCCAACTGCTCCACGCAGCTCGCGCACTCCTCGAGGTGGGCCTTCAGCTGGACGCAGTCCAGGTCGGCCATCTCGCCGTCGAGGTACTCGAAGGCGCGCTCCAGCACCTCCCGGCAGCGGCCCAGCTCCCCCGTGCTCGGTCCCGACGCGCTCACGACGCTCCCTCCGTCTCCGGTACGGCACCCGAGACCCCGCGGCCGACGGCGTAGTCGCGCAGCAGCTCGCGCAGCAGACGACGACCGCGGTGCAGCCGGGACATCACCGTCCCGATCGGGGTGCCCATGATCTCGGCGATCTCCTTGTAGGCGAAGCCCTCGACGTCGGCGAGGTACACCGCCAGCCGGAAGTCCTCCGGCACCTGCTGCAGGGCCCGCTTCACGTCGGAGTCCGGCAGGTGCTCCAGCGCCTCGGTCTCGGCCGAGCGCAGCCCGGTGGACTGGTGCGACTCCGCCCGGGCCAGCTGCCAGTCCTCGATCTCGTCGGAGTGGGACTGCTGCGGCTCGCGCTGCTTCTTGCGGTACGTGTTGATGTACGTGTTCGTCAGGATCCGGTACAGCCACGCCTTGAGGTTGGTCCCCGGGGTGAACTGGTGGAACGCGCCGTAGGCCTTGGCGAAGGCGTCCTGGACGAGGTCCTCGGCGTCGGCGGGGTTGCGCGTCATGCGCAGCGCGGCGGAGTACAGCTGGTCCAGGAAGGGCAGCGCGTCGCGCTCGAAGCGAGCGGCGCGCTCGTCGGCGCTCTCCTCGGAGGGGGCCCTGTCGGTCTGTTCGGTCATCGCGTCCGAGGGTAGGCCCTGCGGGACGGCGCCGCGCGCGGCGCGGGGACCCCGGCCGTCGCGGCGACCCGGTGGACCGGCGGTCGTGCGCGGCTGTCCCCGGCGCGCGTCGACCCTGCGGGAGGGCTCGAGAGGTGGGGCGAACGACATGCCCTGGTCAACGCGGGCGTCCCGGTGACCATTCCGTCACGCCCGCGGCGGTTCCCCCGCGCCCGGGTCCGGCGCGCCCCCGCGGTCCGCCGGCGGGACGGGGCGCACCCGCAGGGCGCCGCTGCGGAGGAGGTCGTCCGGGACGGCGGCGAGGAGCGAGCGCACGTCGTCGGCGTCGTCGAGGGAGGGGTCCAGCCAGGCGTCGCGCAGGTCGCGGGGCACCACCAGCGGCACCCGCCCGGGCCGGGGCTCCGGCCCCGCGCCGGCCGCGGTGGTGACCACGGCGAAGCTGACCAGCCAGCGGGCGGGGTCCCCGGGTGCCCGGGCCGGGTCCTTCCAGAAGTCGTAGACCCCGGCCAGCGCCAGCACCGACCCGTCGGCGGGCTCGACGGCGACGTCCTGCCCGCCGGGGCCGCCGTCCGCGGTGGCACCGGCGCCGGAGCCGTACCAGGCGTCGGCGGGGACCAGGCACCGCCGCAGCAGGGCGGCCTCCGCGGTGGCCGGGTCCTCCAGGAGGGTCTCGGCCCGCACCTCGGCCGTCCGCGCACCGCCGGAGGCGTCCTGCGCCCGTGCGGGCACCAGCCCCCAGCGCAGCGCCCGCAGCGAGCGGGTCGGCGGGGCGTCCTCCTCGTCCTTGCGGAAGCGCTCCAGGACGACCGGCGCGGTCGTCGCGGGGACGACGTCGGCGGGGAGGGCGCCCGGCGCGCCCGTCCCGGCCGGGGCGGCGGCCAGGGTGTTGTCGTCGACCTCGAACTCCACGGCGAGCTCGTCGACGTCTCGACGCAGGGCGTAGCGGCTGGGCACGGGGGCCACCCTGCCACCGGGCGGCGGCACCGGCCCCCCGTCGGCCCCGCGTTCGCGGTGATCACGCGGGTGCGGTAGGCAACTCCCATGACTGCAGTGCGACGAGTCGCCCGCCCGATGCTCGCGGCGATCTTCATCAAGAACGGGATCGACCAGGTCCGCAACGCCCGCGACCTCGCCCCCTCGGCCGAGCCGCTCGTGCACGGCGTCTCCGGCGCGCTGCGGCTGCCCGACGACCCGGTCCTGCTGGTCCGGCTCAACGGGGCGGCCATGGCCGGGGCCGGGGTGCTGTTCGCCCTGGGCCGGGCCCCGCGGCTGGCCGCCACCGTGCTGGCCGTCACCGCCGCCCCCAGCGCCTACGTGAACCACCCCTTCTGGTCCGAGCGGGACAAGGCGGTGCGCGCGGAGGTCCTCCAGGACTTCCTCACCGACCTCGGCCTGCTCGGCGGGGCGCTGCTGGGCTCCGTCGACACCGCCGGCAAGCCCGGGGCCCTGTGGCGGGGCAAGCGCGCCGGCCGCGACGCCCAGCGGCTGGCCAAGCTCGCCGCCCGCGAGGCCGTGCACGCGGCCGAGGTGGGCAAGCGGGACGTCCAGCTGGCCGCGGCCAAGCTCTCCTGACCCCTCCGCCCCCACTGCCGTGACCGCGCCCGGGGGTCGGCTGCGAGGATGCTCCCGTGACTGAGGACGACCCCGCCCGCACCCCGGGCAGCGCAGGACCCACCGACCGGTTGTGGGCGGCCCCCACCGCCGCCGGCCCCCTGGACGCCGTGGTCGCCGTGCCCGGGTCGAAGTCGCTCACCAACCGCTACCTGGTGGTGGCGGCCCTGGCCGAGCGGCCCTCGCTGCTGCGCGGCCCGCTCGCCTCGCGCGACACGCTGCTCATGGTCGACGCCCTGCGCCTGCTCGGGGCCGACGTCGCCGAGGGCGGCCGCGACGCGCCGGGCGTGGACCCGGCGGACTGGGTGGTGCGACCGGGACCGGTCACCGGCGGCGCCCGGATCGACTGCGGCCTGGCCGGCACCGTGATGCGCTTCCTGCCCCCGGTGGCGGCCCTGGCCGAGGAGCCCGTCCACTTCGACGGCGACGACCGCGCCCGCGAGCGCCCGATGGGGGCGGTGCTCGACGGCCTGCGCCAGCTCGGCGCCCTCGTCGACGACGGCGGCCGGGGGCTGCTGCCCTTCAGCGTCCAGGGCCCCGCGGGTGGCCTGCGCGGCGGGCCGGTCCGCATCGACGCCTCCGCCTCCAGCCAGTTCGTCTCCGCGCTGCTGCTGGTGGGGGCCCGGACCCGCGAGGGCCTGGAGCTGGTCCACGAGGGCCCGCCGGTGCCGAGCGAGCCGCACGTGCGGATGACGGTGGAAGTGCTGCGCGACGTCGGGGTCGTCGTGGACGACTCCACCCCCGGCCGGTGGTTCGTCGAGGCCGGGGAGATCAACCCCCTCGACGTGCAGGTCGAGCCGGACCTGTCCAACGCCGGTCCCTTCCTCGCCGCGGCCGCGGTCGCGGGCGGGCGGGTGCGCGTCCCGGGCTGGCCGCAGTCCACGACCCAGGCCGGGGACCTGCTGCGCGACGTGCTGGACCAGATGGGCGCGGAGGTGAACCTGGACCGCGAGGGCCTCGTGGTCGAGGGCACCGGCGAGCTGTACGGCATCGACCTGGACCTGCACGAGGCCGGTGAGCTGGCCCCGGTCATCACCGCCCTCGCCGCGCTGGCCTCCTCCCCGACCCGGCTGCGCGGCATCGCCCACCTGCGCGGGCACGAGACCGACCGGCTGAAGGCGCTGGTCACCGAGGTCAACGCCCTGGGCGGTCAGGCCGAGGAGACGATCGACGGGCTGCTGGTGCGCCCGCGGCCGCTGCACGGCGGGGTGTTCCGCACCTACGCCGACCACCGGATGGCCACCGCCGGGGCGCTGCTGGGCCTCACCGTGCCCGGCGTCCTCGTGGAGGACGTCGCCACCACCCGCAAGACGCTGCCGGACTTCCCCGGGATGTGGGCGTCCATGCTCGCCGGGACCCCGGCCTGAGCCCGGGTCAGCGCGGTCCCCGCGCGCGCTGGGACGAGGACGACGTCCGGGTCCGGCCCAACCCGAAGGGGTCGCGGCCGCGGACCAAGGAACGCCCCGCGCACGCCGACGCCGTCGACGGGTTCGTCGTCGCCGTGGACCGCGGGCGCTCGTACTGCCTGGTCGGGGAGGGCACGCCGCAGCAGCGCGTCGTGCGGGCGATGCGCGCGCGCGAGCTGGGCCGGCAGGGCGTCGTCGTGGGCGACCGCGTCGGGCTCGTGGGCGACGTGTCGGGGACCCCGGACACCCTGGCCCGCATCGTCCGCATCGACGAGCGGCGCACCGCGCTGCGCCGCTCCGCCGACGACACCGACCCCATCGAGCGGGTCGTGGTCGCCAACGCCGACCAGCTCGTGGTCGTCACCGCCGTGGCGAACCCGGAGCCCCGGTCCCGGCTGGTGGACCGGTGCTTGGTCGCGGCCTACGTGTCGGGCATGCAGCCGCTGCTGTGCCTGACCAAGGGGGACCTGCGCCCGGCCGAGGAGGTGCTGGGGACGTGGGCCCCCTTCGGGCTGGACGCCGTGGTGACCTCGCGCGGGCCGGAGGGCCTGCTGGGGCTGGCGGAGGTCCGCGAGCGCCTGGAGGGGCGCACGAGCGTGCTCGTCGGGCACTCGGGGGTCGGGAAGTCGACCCTGGTGAACGCGCTGGTGCCCGACGCCGACCGCGCCACGGGCCACGTCAACGCCGTCACCGGCCGGGGGCGGCACACCTCGACGTCGATGGCGGCGCTGGCCCTGCCGGGCGGCGGGTGGGTGATCGACACCCCGGGCATCCGCGGCTTCGGGCTGGCCCACGTCGACCCCGAGGCCGTGCTGCGCGCCTTCCCCGACCTGCTGCCCGGGGAGCGGGAGTGCCCGCGCGGCTGCACCCACGACGAACCCGACTGCGGCCTGGACGGGTGGGTCGCGCAGGGGCGCGCCGGGGCGGCGGGGGCGGTGCGGCTGGCCTCCTTCCGCCGGCTGCTGGCGGCCCGGCGGCCCGCGCGCGAGGACCAGGTCGGTCCCGACGAGCCGCCCGAGGTCCCTGTCGACGCCTGACGCGGGTCGCGCGGGTCAGAGCAGGGTCGACCAGTAGGACCAGAACTTCGTGGCCACCATGGCCAGCACGGCGGCGTAGCTGAGGACGACGAGCAGGCCGCGGTAGTCGACGACGGTGCGCGCCGCCCCGCGCAGGGCGGCGGGCACCGGCACCAGCCCGCGGTCGAGGCCGTCGGCGAGGTGGGTCCAGAAGGTCGGGATCACCACCGCCCACACGACCACGCAGTACGGGCACAGGGCGTGGATGGAGTACAGGCTCTGCACGACGAGCCAGCCGACGAAGACCATCCCGAGGGTGATCCCCAGCAGGTAGCCGCGCTCGACCCAGCGGGGCAGGGCGGTGCGCGAGAGCACGAGGACGCCGAGCGTCACCGAGACCGCGAAGGCCGCGATGCCGAGGAGCGGGTTGGGGAACCCGAACACGGCCGCCTGCTCCGTCTGCATGACGCTGCCGCAGGACAGGACGGGGTTGAAGCTGCAGCTGGGGACGTAGGCGGGGTCCTGGAGGAGCCTGATCCGCTCGACGGTGAGGGTGAAGGCCGCGACGAACCCCAGGACGCCGCCGAGGACCAGCAGCAGCCCGCGGGTGCGCGGGGACACCGGCAGCGCGGACAGGTGCCCCTCGGGGGCGAGGTCGGAGCCCTCCTCGACGTCGGTCCGGTCCGTCGTGTCGGCCATGGGTCCCCTCCACCTCGCGTCCCGGGGTGGCGCCCACCCCGCTCCCAGCATCCTCGACGTGCCTGGGCGGCACCTGAACGGGTCGCCGGGGCCGCGTCCGCGGCCGCGCGGGGCCCGGGCGGTAGGTTCGCGGGCGTGCCCGCCCCCACGACCGCCCCCGCCGGCCAGCGCCCCCGCTACGACGACGACCTGCGCCTGGCCCACGTCATCGCCGACCAGGTCGACGGGGTGACCACCGACCGCTTCAAGGCCCAGGACCTGCGGGTGGACACCAAGCCCGACCTGACCCCCGTCAGCGACGCGGACCAGAGCGCCGAGGAGCTCATCCGCTCCCAGCTCCGGCGGACCCGCCCGCGCGACGCGGTGCTGGGCGAGGAGTTCGGCCTCGTCGGGCACGGGGCCCGGCAGTGGGTCGTGGACCCCATCGACGGGACGAAGAACTTCGTGCGGGGGGTGCCGGTGTGGGCGACGCTCATCGCCCTGCTCGACGACGGCGAGCCGGTGGTCGGGCTGGTCTCGGCGCCCGCGCTGGGCCGGCGGTGGTGGGCGGCGACGGGCTCGGGCGCCTGGACGGGACGCAGCCTGTCCGCGGCCTCGCGGATGTCGGTGAGCGCGGTGGCCGACCTGTCCGACGCGTCCTTCGCGTACTCCTCCCTCTCCGGCTGGGAGGAGTCGGGTTCGCTGGAGGGGTTCCTCGGCCTCTCCCGCGCGGTGTGGCGGACCCGCGGGTTCGGGGACTTCTGGTCCTACATGCTGCTGGCCGAGGGCGCGGTCGACATCGCCGCCGAGCCGGAGCTGGCGCTGCACGACATGGCCGCCCTGGTGCCGATCGTCACCGAGGCCGGGGGGCGGTTCACCTCCCGCGCAGGGGTCGACGGCCCGCACGGCGGGAACGCCGTCGCCACCAACGGGTTGCTGCACGAGGCCGCGCTGGGCTTCCTGGGGACCCCCGCGCAGCCGTGAACCCCGCCGTCGTCGTCGACCCCCGCGCCCGGCGGCTGCTGGTCTGGGAGGTCCTCGCCGTCTTCGCCGTCTCGCTGGGGATGAGCGGGGTCCGGGCGCTGGTGCGGTTCGTGGGGATCCTCACCGCGCCGGAGGCGATCAACGCCCAGACCTCCACGGTGCTCGGCAGCTACGCCCCGGACCGGCCGTGGCTGGACCTCGCCCTGCAGCTGGTGGCGATCGCGTCGGGGCTGGCCCCGGTGTTCCTCGTCGGGTACCTCATGGCCCGCGGCGGGGAGTCGCTGCGGACGCTGGGCTTCGACGGGCGCCGGCTGGGGCGGAACGTGCTGGCGGGGCTGGGGCTGGCCGCGGTCATCGGCGGCTGCGGCCTCGCGCTCTACCTCGGCGCCGTCGCCGCGGGGATCAACACGAACGTCGCCGCGTCCACCCTGCCCGACGTGTGGTGGGCGGTGCCGGTCTCGGTGATGGCGGCCGCGGAGAACGGGGTCCTGGAGGAGGTCCTCGTCGCCGGGTACCTGCTGCACCGGCTGTCGCAGCTGGGGTTCCGCTGGTTCCCCGCGCTGGCGGTGAGCGCGCTGCTGCGCGGTTCCTACCACCTGTACCAGGGCCTGGGCGGGTTCATCGGCAACGTCGCGATGGGCTTCGTGTTCGGGTGGGTGTACCAACGCTGGGGCCGCACGACCCCGCTGGTCGTGGCGCACACCGCCATCGACGTCGTCGCGTTCGTCGGGTACGCGGCCCTGGTCGGGAAGGTGGGCTGGCTACCCGGGTAGGACGACCACCGGCACCGGCGCGTGGCGCAGGATCCTCGTGGCGCGCGAGCCGAGGAACACCCGGGCCACCGGGCCGTGGGGCCGCGACCCGACGACGAGCAGCTCCCCCGGCTCCCAGTCGACGGCGTCGAGGGCCTCCCGCCAGCCCTGCCCGGCGCCGACGGCGGTCTCGGCCTCCGGCGGCAGCGCCCCCTCCTCGCTCAGCACCCGCAGGCTGCGGTGGGCCTGCTCGGTCCAGGCGTCGAGGACCTCCTCCTCGGCGCGCGGGCCCAGCACGGAGACCGCGGGCGCCCACGGCGCCGGGCCGCGCACGGCGAGGGTCAGCACCCGCAGCCGCGCCCCGACCCGGTCGGCGAACCGGCGGGCGCGGGCCACGACCTCCCCGTCCTCCCCCGCCGCGGCGCAGGTGACGCGCGGGGTCCCCGCTCCCCCGCCGCGGTGGCCGCGGGGGGCGAGGGCCACCGACAGCGGCGAGGAGTGCAGGAGGCGGCCGGCGGTGGAGCCCACGACGACCTGACCGGGCCGGCCCCGCGGGGAGGACCCCAGGACCAGCGCGGCGGCCCCGGTGCCGGCGGCGAGGTCGACGAGGGTCGCCGGGACGGAGCGGCCGGGGCGGGCCAGGAAGCGCACCTCCGCCCCGGGGGCGGTCCGGGCGAGGTGGGCGCGCGCGGAGGACTCGGCCGAGGCGGCCAGCACCGCGGACCACCCCTCGAGCTGCGCGTCGACGGTCGCGGGCGTGGTCGCGTCCCACGGCCCGGGCAGCACGGTCGCCACCGACAGCGGGACCCCGAGGCCCCGGGCCAGCTGCGCGGCGAGGTCGAGCGTCGCGCGCCCGCCCTTCCCGGGCAGGTAGGCGGCGAGGACGGTCACGGGGGTGATCGTGCCCGTGGCGGCGGGAGGTGCGCACCTCGGGGAGGACGTGTGCGCGCGCCCTCCCGGCGTGACCAGCCCCTGCGGCGTCACCTACGGTGGCCGGGTCCCGGGACGTCGATGTCCGTTCTCGATCCCCTGAGGAGCCGCTCCCCCGTGAACATCAGCACCTCCGTCTGGCTCACCCTGGCCGTCGCCGCGGTCTCGGCCGCGCTGGCCGCCCTGCTCGGTGAGGCCGTCGCCCTCGGCGTGCGCCGGCTGGGCCGCAAGCGCGAGATCCTCGCGACGCTGGCCCAGCGCGGTCGCCGTCCGCTGGCGGGTTTCCTCGCGACGCTGGCGGCCCGGACCTCCCTCGGCGTCTACACCCGGGCGGCCGACTGGCGGGACCCGACGTTCTCCGTCCTCAACCTGCTGACGGTCGCCTTCGCCGCCTGGCTGGCCGTCGTCGCCGTGAACGTCGTGCAGGACGTGGCCCTGCTGCGCTACCGCATCGACGTCGCCGACAACCGCCGCGCCCGCCAGCGCCGGACCCAGGTCACCCTGGTGCGGCGCGTGGTGGTGGCGCTGATCGTGGTGGTCGCCGTGGCCTCCGTGCTGCTGACGATCCCCGGCGCGCGCGGGGTCGGGACGAGCGTGCTGGCCTCGGCGGGGCTGCTGTCGGTGGTGGCCGGCCTCGCCGCGCAGACGTCGCTGGCCAACATCTTCGCGGGGTTGCAGATCGCGTTCACCGACGCCATCCGCGTCGACGACGTCGTCGTCGTCGAGGAGGAATGGGGGAACATCGAGGACATCACCCTCACCTACGTCGTGGTCCGGTTGTGGGACCAGCGCCGGCTCATCCTGCCCTCGACGTACTTCACGACGACCCCGTTCGCGAACTGGACGCGGAACTCCTCCGACATCGTGGGTGCCGTCGAGCTCGACGTCGACTGGAACGTCCCGGTGGAGCGGTTGCGTTCGCACGCAGAAGCTTTCGTGAAGGACCACCCGTTGTGGAACGGCCAGACGTACGTCCTGCAGGTGACCGAGGCGAGGAACTCGTTCGTCACCCTGCGGGTGCTGGTCAGCGCGGACTCCGGCGGGGAACTGTTCGACCTGCGCTGCGCGGTGCGCGAGGAGCTCGTCGGGTTCCTGCGCCGGGAGCACCCCGACGCGCTGCCGAGGCTCAGGGTCGCGACCCCGCCGCCGGTGCACCTGCCGCAGCAGCACGACGGGCGGCGGTCCCCGCACGGGGTGTGACCCAGGTCTCAGTGCCGTTCCGGGACCGGGTGCTCAAGGAGGGGCGGGGCGGGCGACGACACACAGGCACGTGCCTGCTCCCGCCCTCGTCCCCGCCCTCGGCCTCGTGGCCGCCGCCATCGGCATCCTCACCGGTGTCCCGCAGGTCCTGCGCCTGCTGAGGAACCCCGACGCCAGCGGGCTGTCGTACTCCTCGGCGATCCTGGGCGTGCTGTCCTCGGCGACGTGGCTCACCTACGGCACGCTGCTCCTGGACCCCGCGCAGCTGGTCGCCAACGTGCCCGGCCTGGGCTGCGCGGTCGTCACCGTGGTGCTGGCCGCGCGGCGGCTGGGGGTGGCGCTGACCCCGGCGCTGGCCGCGACGCTGGCCTGGGTGCCGGTCGTCGTCGGCGCCCACGTGGCCGGCGGGGCCGCGGCGGTCGGGGCGGTCGCCACCGCCGTGTCGCTGGTGCGGATGCTCCCGCAGGTCCGCACCGTCCTGCGCCGCGAACCCCTGCACGGCCTGGCGCCGGCCGGGTTCGTCCTCACCCAGGTCTCGGCCGCGCTGTGGACGGTCTACGGCTGCGCGACCGGGCAGGTCTCGGTGGTCGTCTGCTCCGCGGTCTCCGCGGTCCTCGCCGGGATCGTGCTCTCCCGCTGCTGCCCGCCGCTGGCGGTGGCCCGCGCCCTGCACTCCGGGCGCTTCGGCCTCCCCGGGCGGCTGCTGGTGCGGCCGCTGGTCCTGCTCCGCCGCGCCACCCTCACCCTGGCCGCCTGACCGCCTCCCCCGGCCCCGCCGGGACCCTCCGCGCGTTCACGGCCGGTGGGCCGGCGCTCGGCGCCGGAGGGTCTTGGCCAGGTGCACGAGGGGGACGCCGCGGTCGTCGGCGCTCTCCGCCGTGCGGGTGTACCCGGCCCGCTCGTAGCGGGCGACGTTCTCCGCCGACCCGCCCCCGGTGAACAGCCGGAACTCCGAGACCGACTGCGGCGCAGCGTCCTCCGCCGCCCGCAGCAGTTCCGTCCCCAGTCCCCGCCGCTGCTGGTCGGGGGCGACGGCGAGCCGGCCCACGTGGCCGGTCGCCCCCTCCACCCGCACCCGCACCGACCCCACGACCCGACTGCCGCGCAGCGCGACCAGCACGACCTGGTCCGCGATCGCCGCCCGCACCGCGTCGAGGTCCTCGCGCAGCGGGGGCAGGAACGGGTCGCCGTAGCGCTGGGCCTCGGCGACGAAGGCCGCGCGCTGGACGGTGAGCAGTTCCCCCGCGTCCTCGTCCAGCGCGCGACGGATCACGACCTCAGGAACCACTGCCCCGGTTCCGCGAGCGCGTCGGCGGCTTCCGGGCCCCAGGTGCCCGGCGCGTAGGGCAGCACCGCGGGGCGGTCGTTCGAGAACCGCTCGATGCAGGTCCACGCCGCGCGCAGGCCCTCGACCCCGGTGAACAGCGACCGGTCGCCGGTGAGGACGTGCTCGATGAGGTGGACGTAGGGCAGGGCGGGTTCGCCCAGCCCGGCCAGCGGCAGCGTCGCCGTCCCCTGCGTCGTGCCCCCGGCCACGCCCGGCTCGCGCACGGTCAGCGCCACGTCGACCGCGCCGCCCTCGAGCAGCGAGAAGCTGATGGTCGAGGGCGCCGTCGCGGACCCGGCGTAGGGACCGTCCTCGGGGGTCCTCAGGACGAGGGTGACCCGCTGCTCGTCGGCGGTCATCCTCTTGCCCGAGCGCAGCAGGAACGGCACCCCGCGCCAGCGGTCGTTGTCGATCCACACCCGCGCCGCGGCGAGGGTGTCGGTCGTGGAGTCGTCGGGGACGCCGTCGATGTCGGTGTAGCCCTCGAACTGCCCCAGCACCACCTCGGCCGGGTCCAGCTCGCGGAAGTCCTGCAGCGCGGCGTCGCGCGCGGCCTGCAGGGCCCCGGGGCCGAGGTCGGCGGGGGGTTCCATGGCGACCGTGGCGGCCATCTGGAACAGGTGGGTCACGATCATGTCCAGGAACGCGCCGGTCGCGTCGTAGAAGCTTGCGCGCTGGGCGACGTCGAGGGTCTCGGCGACGTCGACCTGGACCTGCGCGACGTGCTCGCGGTTCCAGATCGAGGCCAGCCACGGGTTGGCGAACCGGGCGTGCATGACGTCCTGCTGCGCCTCGAAGGCCAGGAAGTGGTCGATGCGGAAGACCTGGGACTCGTCGAACACCCGCTGGACCTCGGCGTCGAGCTCCTCGAAGCTCGCCAGCGAGGTGCCGTAGGGCTTCTCGTAGACGACGCGGGAACCCTCGACGAGACCGTGCGCCTCGAAGCCCTTCGTGGTGTCCAGGAAGGCCCCCGGCGGGATGGCCAGGTAGTGCACCAGCTCCGCCTCGCCCCCCAGCGCCTCGCGGGCCTGCGCCAGGACCCCGGGCAGCTCGCCCGAGTCGGCCTCGGTGAACCCGCCCCCGGCGAACAGCAGGTTCGCGGCGAACTCGTCCCAGGGGCCGTCGGCGGGCTGCGGGCCGAACTCCTCCAGCGCCTCGCGGATGAAGTCGCGGAACTCCTCGTGGGTCTTCTCCCCCCGCCCGCACCCGATCAGGCGCCACTGCCGGGGCAGCCGGCCCAGGCGGGCGAGCTCGAAGAAGGCCGGGGAGACCAGCCGGCGGGAGAGGTCGCCGGTGGCGCCGTACATCACGAAGATCGTGGGCTGCTCCGGGCCGGACCCGTCGGCCGGGCTGCCGGACTGCGCTGTCTGCGGTGCGGTGGTCACCCGCGCACCGTATTGCCTCCGGGCCGGGGCCGCGCCCCTGCCCGCGCCCTTGCCCGCGCCCGGCCGGCGCGGTCTAAGGTGTCCCCGTGACCACCACCGCCCCCCTCCGGGGAGCCTCCGCCGCCGGCGCGCCCGCGCCGCGCCGCGGTGCGTGGTGGTGGGTGTCGGCGGTCGCCTGACGCTCGTTCGTCCCGGTGGCCGCCTCGTCGAGGAGGCCGACCCCGTGGACGCCCCCTCGCCGGGCGGCTCCCCCAGCCCCTCCGAGGAGAACCCGATGACACCCCCGCAGACCCCCGCGGACCCCGAGACCACCGCGGACGAGCTCGTCGCCGAGCTGCTGGCCCCCGGCGCCGGTCCCTTCGCGCTGCTGCGCCGCCTCGACCCGCGCACCGGGGTCCCTGGCCCGGTCGAGGTGCTGCGCGGTCCCGTCGAGGTCGTGGAGCACCTCGCCGACGTCCCGCTGCGCGAGCGCACCGCCCGCGACGCGCTGGCCCTGGTCCCCTTCCGGCAGCTGCGCGAACGCGGGTTCGAGGTCCACGACGACGGCACCCCGCTGCAGGTGCTGCGCATCGACTCCGCCCGCGACCTCTCCCTCGAGGACGCGCTGCGCGCCCTGCCCGACGCCGAGGTCGCCCTGCGCGACGTCGCCCCCGACCTCTCCGACGACGACTACGCCGCGGTGGTGCGGCGCATCGTCGACGAGGAGATCGCCCAGGGCTCGGGCGCGAACTTCGTCGTGCGCCGCGACGTCGACGGGGTGATCGACGGGTTCTCCGCGACGACGGCGCTGAGCCTGTTCCGCCGCCTCCTCGTCGCCGAGCAGGGCGCGTACTGGACCTTCGTCGTCCACGTGCCGGGGGACGCCGGAGCCGGTCGCAGCACGTCCCGCACGCTCGTGGGGGCCAGCCCCGAGGTGCACGTGCGGATGGCCCGCGGCGAGGTCGTCATGAACCCCATCTCGGGCACGTACCGCTACCCCGCCACCGGCCCCGACCCCGACGGCCTCGTCGAGTTCCTCACCGACCCCAAGGAGGTCGAGGAGCTCTTCATGGTGGTCGACGAGGAGCTGAAGATGATGTGCTCGGTCGGCGACCTCGGCGGGGTCGTCCACGGGCCGTACCTGCGCGAGATGGCCAACCTCGCCCACACCGAGTTCGAGCTGCGCGGGCAGACCACCCTGGACGCCCGGGAGGTGCTGCGCCAGACCATGTTCGCCGCCACCGTGACGGGCAGCCCGCTGCAGAGCGCGTGCCGGGTCATCAAGCGCTTCGAGCCGTCCGGGCGCGGGTACTACGCCGGGGCGCTGGCCCTGCTGGGCACCGACGCCGACGGCGCCCAGACGCTGGACTCCCCCATCCTCATCCGCACCGCCGACGTGCGCGCCGACGGCCCCACCGCGCGGGTCCGGGTGTCGGTGGGCGCGACCCTGGTGCGCGGGTCCACCCCCGAGGGCGAGGTCGCCGAGACCCACGCGAAGTCCGCCGGGGTCCTGCGCGCGCTGGGGGCGCTGCCCCCGCTGCCGGCCCGCACCGGCGCCGACGGCGCCCCGGTGCGGCGCGTGCCGCTGCTGGCCGACCCCCGGGTCGCCACCCTGCTGGCCTCCCGGCGCGACCGGCTGGCCCCGTTCTGGCTCGAACCGCAGGCCCAGCCGGCGGGTTCGCCCCTGGGGCGGGCGCTGGTGGTCGACGCCGAGGACACCTTCACCGCGATGCTCGTGCACCTGCTGGCCTCCGCGGGGCTGCGGGCCCGGGTCCTGCGCCACGACGACCCCGCCCTGGACGCCGCGCTGGCCGCGCACGAGGGGCTGGTGCTGCTGGGCCCCGGCCCCGGCGACCCCGAGGACGCCTCGGACCCCCGCATCGCCCGTCTGCAGGACCTCGCCGCGCGCCTGTCCGACGCCGCGCGCTCGGGCGGCAACCCGCTGCTGGGGGTCTGCCTGGGCCACCAGCTGCTGTCGGGAACGCTGGGTCTGCCGTTGCGACGCAAGGACTCCCCCCACCAGGGCACCCAGCTCGACGTGGACCTGTTCGGCACCACCGCGCGGGTGGGGTTCTACAACTCCTTCACCGCCCGCGTCGACGGGGCCGCGATCGCCCGCCTCGGCGCGGACGGCGTCGAGGTCGCGACCGGACCGGCCGACGAGGTCGTGGCGGTGCGGGGGCGGGGTTTCGCGGGCATCCAGTTCCACCCCGAGTCGGTCCTCACCCAGGACGGGCCCCGGGTGCTGCGCTCGCTGGTGGAGCCCCTGCTCACCGGCCGGGGCTGACCAGCCCGATCTCGTAGCCGAGCACGACGGCCTGGACGCGGTCGCGCAGCCCCAGCTTGGTGAGGACGCGGCTGACGTGCGTCTTGGTCGTCTGCTCGGCGATGAACAGCTCCGCGGCGATCTCCTGGTTGGACAGCCCGCGGGCGATGCAGACCAGGACCTCGCGCTCGCGCGGGGTGAGGTCGGCCAGGGCGGCGGGGACGTCCACCGCGCGCCGGCGGGTCGAGACGAAGTGCTCGATGAGGCGCCGGGTGATCCCCGGGGCGAGCAGCGAGTCGCCCCGGGCGACGGCGCGGACGGAGTCGACCAGGACCTCCGGGGTCGCGTCCTTGAGCAGGAACCCGCTGGCCCCGGCCTGCAGGGCGGAGAACACGTAGTCGTCGACGTCGAAGGTCGTCAGCACCAGCACCCGCGGGGCCGGGTCGAGCCCGGCGGCGAGGATCCGCCGGGTCGCCTCCAGCCCGTCGAGGACGGGCATCCGGACGTCCATGAGCACGACGTCGGGGGTGGTCGCGGTGACGACCTCGACGGCCTCCTCCCCGTCGGCGGCCTGCCCGACGACCTCGACGCCGGGCTGGGCGTCCAGCAGCGCCGAGAACCCGGCCCGGATCATCGCCTGGTCGTCGACGACCACGGCCCGGACGGCTGGTGCGGAGCTCACGCCCCAGGCTCCCACGGCAGGGCGGCGCGCAGGAGGAACCCGCCGTCCGCGGTGGGGGCGGCGGAGACGGAGCCCCCGAGCAGCGCGGCCCGTTCCCGGACCCCCACCAGCCCGTGCCCGCCGGCGTCGGCGGCCGGGGCGGGACCCTCCGGCGCGGGGCCGTTGCGGACCTCCACGACGATCCCCGGGTCCGCGCGCCGGACAACGACCTCCACGTCCGCCCCCGTGGCGTGCCGGACGACGTTCGCCAGCCCCTCCTGGACGATGCGGTGCACGACGATCCCCGCCGACGGGGGCAGCGCGTTCTCGCCCAGCGCGGGGTCGACGTGCAGGCGGACGGTGGACCCGGCGCGCCGGGCCCCCTCGGCGAGCTCCCCCAGCCCGTCCAGCCCGGCCCGCGGGACGAGGTCCCCGCCGTCGCCCCGGCTGCGCAGGACGCCCAGCAGCGTGCGCATCTCCGCGAGCGCGGTCCGCGCCTGCGCGGCGATGTCGTCGAACTCCGCCTGCGCCGCGGGCGGGAGGTCGGGGATGCGGTAGCGGGCGGTGGTGGCCTGCACGCCGATGACGGACATGCTGTGGGCGACGACGTCGTGCAGGTCGCGGGCGATCCGGTTGCGCTCCTCCAGGACAACCCGGCGGGCCTGCTCGGCCTCGGTGTCGCGCCGGGAGCGGGCCAGTTCCTCCCGCACCCGGCGGCGGGCGCCGACGACGCTGCCCGCGCCGAGCAGCAGCGCCGAGTTCGAGCCGTAGACGACGAGGTCGGTCCAGGCGTCGTCGACCCACGTCACCGCCCAGGAGTCGACGGTGAGGAGGTCGGCGACGGCGACCAGGGCGGTGGTCAGGGCGAGGCTGAGCGCCCACGCCGCCAGCCCCAGCCGCCACTGCCGGCGGACGCCGAGGACGGTGAGCAGGCAGCCGTAGGTCAGCAGGGCGGGCACGGTCCACGGCCAGGGGCCGGCCTGCGGGTCGGCGGCGAGGGCGACGAGCAGGACCCCGGCCAGCGCGCTGGCCACGGCGAGCCGAGCCCGGACGAGGGCGAGGACGAGCCCGGCGCACTGCAGGAGCACCGCGCCCGTCGCCACCCCGGCGGGCACCCCGTGCACGCCGGCGGTGACCGGGGCGCCCACGGCGTACAGGGTCAGGGCCAGCAGCACCACGACCGCGCGCGGGGTGGCCAGCGGCCGCAGCCGCGCCCGCACCGACGACGGCAGCACCGGGCGCGGGAGCCGGCGCGGGCGCCGACGCAGGAGCCGGCGCGGACGCGGCGGCCGGGGCGGACGGGGGGCGGTCTCAGACCGGGGACGACGCCGCACGGAGCCCACCCCCCGGACGGACCGCACGCAGGGCCGCCCCCGCGAGGGCCTTCGCGCCCAGCAGGACCGCGGCGAGCGCGAGCCCGCCGAGCACCGCCAGCCCGGGCCGGTCCAGGACCTCCTCGACCCGGCTCGCGAGGCGCTGCCCGGTGAGCACGCCGAGCCCGACGAGCACGCTGACCCGCAGCGCGGTCAGCAGCGCCGTCCAGCCCAGGAAGCGCCGGTAGCCCACCCCGGCGTAGCCGGCGGCGAGGAAGGCGGGCACCGCGCCCACGTCGACGAGCTTGGCCCCGGCCACGACCGACCCGAGGCGGTCGGAGACCCGGCGGCACCACGTCGCGCGCCGTCGCGCGGTGAGCCCCAGCCGAGCGGTGAGCCGCGCGGCCCGGGGGTGGCGCTCGGCCCGGCGCCCGGCCCGGCCCAGCAGGTAGAGGGCGCTGTCGAGCACCAGGTCCGTGCCGAAGGCCAGCAGCCACACCAGGACCAGCGCGGCGTGCCCGGCCCCGACGAGGGCCCCTCCGGCGAACGTCGCCACCGGTCCCTCCAGGGCCATCGCCGGGGCCAGCACCGCGTAGGGCCCGCCCGTCCCCGCTCCCACGTCCACCACGTCCACCCGGTTCCCCTCGCCCGACCCGCCCCTCACCGGGCAGTCAACCGCCGCCGGGTCCGGGGTGTCGTCCCCCGCCGGAGCCGTTCCCGCGTGGGACCCCGGTAGGGGGTGGGGTCAGAGGCGGGGGTCGACCGGTTCGGACTCCAGGGCCAGGACGGCGAAGACGCACTCGTGCACCCGGTGCAGCGGTTCGGCGCGCGCGACCCGTTCCAGCCCCTCCAGGCCCAGGGCGTACTCGCGCAGGGCGAGCGACCGCTTGCGCCCCAGGGTGCGCTGCCGGAGCCGCTCCAGGTTGGCCGGCTCGGTGTAGGAGGGGCCGTAGACGATCCGCAGGTACTCCCGCCCCCGCACCTTCAGCGCCGGCTGGACCAGCCCGCGCCGGGTGCGGACCCGGTTGGCGAGGGGCTTGACGACCATCCCCTCCCCGCCGGCGCCGGTGAGCTCCTCCCACCAGGCGACCCCGGCCGCGGTGGAGGTCGCGTCGGCGGTGTCGACGACGAGCCGGCGGGTCGGGCGGAGCCGGTCGGAGCCGGCGGCGCGGGCGGTGCCCACGAGCCGGTCGGCCAGGTCCAGGTGCCAGTCGTGGGGGCGGTCGGCGAAGCTCGCCCCCTCGGCGGCGAGCACCGCGAACGGCGCCAGCTGGACCCCGTCCAGGCCGTCGGTGGGCCAGCAGTAGCGGCGGTAGGCGTCGGTGAAGGCGGCCACGTCGCCGGCCCGGGCGGCGGTGCGGGACAGCAGCCCGCCGACGTCGAGCCCGCGGCCGGCGGCCTGCTCCAGGACGCCCGTGGCGAAGGGCAGCGCGGAGCGCCCGGCGGCCCCGACGGAGGCGTACTGCTCGCGCAGCAGCGGTCCCGCCTTCGCGCTCCAGGGCAGCAGCTCGCCGTCCAGCAGGACCCAGCCGCTGCCGAGCTCGTCGAAGACGCCGGCGCCCTCGAGCGCCGCGCGCAGCTCGTCGACGAGGACGGCGGTGGTGGCGGGGTCGAAGAAGCTGCGCCCGGTGCGGGTCCAGACCGCTCCCCGCGCCCCGCCGGGGGCGCCGAAGCGCTGCGCCGCGACGCGCTCGTCGCGGCACACCAGGGCCAGGGCGCGCGAGCCCATGTGCTTCTCCTCGCACACCACCGCCCGCACGCCCTCGGCCGCGAACGCGGCGAACGCCTCGTCGGGGTGCTCGAGGAAGCCCTCGCGGGCCGAGGTGGCCACCGGCGCCGTCGTGGGGGGCAGGTGCAGCAGCCACCGGGGGTCGATCGCGAAGCGGGACACGACCTCCAGCGCGGCGGCGGCGTTCTCCTCGCGCACGCTGATCCGGCCGTGGTCGGCGGTCTCCACCACGCGCCGGCCGAGGACGTCGGTGACGTCGAGGACGTCGGGGTCGCGCCGGGTGGCGGCCTCGGGCTCGGCCACCATCACCGCCCCCGTCCCGGCGACGGGGAAGGGGCGCGCCGGTTCGTGGTGCACGGCCCGGGCCGGGACGGAGACGAGTTCCCGCTCGGGGTAGCGCAACGCGGTGAGGTGCCCGCCGAACACGCAGCCGGTGTCGACGCAGAGGGTGCCGTTGACCCACTCCGGTGCGGGCACGGGGGTGTGCCCGTAGACGACGGTCGCCCGGCCGCGGTAGTCCTCCGCCCACGGGTAGCGCACCGGCAGCCCGAACTCGTCGGTCTCCCCGGTGGTCTGCCCGTAGAGGCAGAAGTCGCGGACCCGTCCCGAGGCGCGGCCCTGGTAGCGCTCCAGGACCCCGGCGTGGGCGACGGCGAGGTTCCCGCCGTCCAGGACGTAGTGGGAGACCAGCGAGTCCAGGAAGGCCACGACCTGCGCGCGGAACTCCTCGGGTTCGCGCGCGAGCTGCTCCAGGGACTCGGCGAGGCCGTGGGTCACCTGGACGTCGCGCCCGCGCAGCGCCCGCAGCAGCTTGTCCTCGTGGTTGCCCGGCACGCACAGCGCGGTCCCGCTCGCCACCATCCCCATGACCAGCCGCAGCACCCCGGGGGTGTCGGGGCCGCGGTCGACGAGGTCGCCGACGAACACCGCGCGCCGCCCGGCGGGCGCGACGGCGTCGACGGCCCGGCCCTCGGCGTCCAGGACGAGGTCGTAGCCCAGCCGCCCCAGCAGGTCCACGAGCTCCTCCCGGCAGCCGTGGACGTCGCCGACGACGTCGAAGGGGCCGGTCTCGTCGCGGCGGTCGGTGTGCAGGCGGGTGCGGGTGACGGTGACGTCGTCGACCTCGGCGGGGTCGCGCAGGACGTGGACGGTGCGGAACCCCTCGCGTGCGAGCCCCTTGAGGCTGCGCTTGAGCTCGGCCCGCTGCCGGCGCAGGACGTGCGGGCCGAAGTCGCGGTCGGGGCGGGCGCGGTTGCGCTCCGCGCAGAGGGCCTCGGGCAGGTCGAGGACGATCGCGACGGGCAGGACGTCGTGGGCGCGGGCCAGCGCCACCAGCGACCTCCGCGCCGACTGCTGCACGTTGGTGGCGTCGACGACGGTGAGCCGGTTCGCGGCCAGGCGCTTGCCGACGATGAACTCCAGGACCTCGAAGGCGTCCTTCGTCGCGGACTGGTCGTTCTCGTCGTCGGAGACGATCCCGCGGCACCAGTCGCTGGAGATCACCTCGGTGCGCCGGAAGTTCGCGCGCGCGAAGGTGGACTTGCCCGACCCGGTGGTGCCGACGAGGACGACGAGGCTGGAGGCGGGGACGGTGAGCTCGCGGGTCACGCCGCCACCGCCCGGCTGAACACGGCGAGCTGGGTCGGGGGGCCCACCTGCGGGTCGGCGTCGCCGACGCCGAGGAGGCGGACGGAGTAGCCGAACCGGGCGCAGACGCCGTCGGCCCACCGCGCGAACTCCGCGCGGGTCCACTCGAAGCGGTGGTCGGCGTGCCGGAAACCGTTCTCGAACAGCTGGGCGTAGTGCACGTCGTACTCCCGGTTCGGGGTCGTCACCACGACCGTCGCGGGGGCGGCGTCGCCGAACACGACGCGTTCCAGGGCGGGCAGGCGCGGCGGGTCGACGTGCTCGACGACCTCGGACAGGACGGCGGCGTCCAGGCCCTTCAGCCGCTCGTCGCGGTAGGTGAGGGAGGACTGGAACAGCTGCACCCGCCCGGGGTCGGGCGCCCGGTCCAGGCGCAGCCGGCGGGAGGCCTGCTGCAGGGCCCGCACCGACACGTCGGTGCCGACGATCGAGGTGAACCGCGCGTCGGCGGCCAGGGCGGCGAGCAACTGCCCCTGCCCGCACCCCAGGTCCGCGACCCGGGCGGCCCCGGACTCGCGCAGGACGGCGAGGACCGCGGCCCGGCGGTGCTCGCGCAGCGGGACGCGCTGCTCCTCGCCGTCTCCGGCCGGGGTCGTCGCCGGTCCGGCGCCCCCCTCGTCGACGTCCGCGAGGCGGTCGAGGGCGTCGAGCACGAGGTCGCGGCGGTGCTTGAGGTAGCGGGCGGTGACGAGGTCGCGCTCGGGGTGGGTGGCGAGCCACTCCCCGCCGCGCCGGACCAGCTTGTCGACCTCCCGCTCGCCCACCCAGTAGTGCTGGGCGTCGTCGAGGACGGGCAGCAGGACGTAGAGCTGCGCGAGCAGGTCGGCCACGCGCGCCGAGCCCTCCAGCACCAGGTCGACGTAGCGGGAGGCGCCCCACCCCGGCACCGTCTCGTCCAGCGGCAGCTCCCGCGCGCTCACGTCCCAGCCGAGGGGCTCGAAGAGCCGGCGCACCAGGTCCGGGCCCCCGGAGCGGGCGGGGACGGCGGGCAGGCGCACCTGCAGCGGCCAGCGGAGGTCGACCAGCTCCGGGCGCGCCGTGCAGCGGCCGGCCAGGGCGGTGGAGAACGCCCGCCCGATGGCGACGGCGAGGAGGCTGGAGGCGGCGTAGGGGCGGTCGTTGACGTACTGGCCCAGGACGCTCTGGGTCTCCCCCCGGGCGGTGCGGACCAGCCCCACGGGGTCGACCTCCAGCACCAGCGCGACCGTGGTCCGCTCCGGGGAGCTCTCCGGGTAGAGCACGTGCGTCGTCACCGCCCCCTGCTCCGCGGTCTGGACGCGGTCGGGGTGCTTGTGCAGGAGGAACCCGAGGTCCCCGGCGGGGACGTCGGGCGCCGGGCGCTGCGCGGTCACGGTCAGGATCACGGGACCAGCTGACCACGGATCGCGGCCGGGACGCACGGGCTTTGGGTCCCGGGAACGACGAAGGCCCGGACCTCGTGGTCCGGGCCTTCGTCCTACTGGTAGCGGGGACAGGATTTGAACCTGCGACCTCTGGGTTATGAGCCCAGCGAGCTACCGAGCTGCTCCACCCCGCGTCGTGAGACCAACAGTACGTGGATCCCCCGGGGAGAGCAAATCGCCTGCACGGCAAGCGGACCGCGGTGGGGACGGGCTGTGGTGGCCGGGAACGACGAAGGCCCGGACCTCACGGTCCGGGCCTTCGTCCTACTGGTAGCGGGGACAGGATTTGAACCTGCGACCTCTGGGTTATGAGCCCAGCGAGCTACCGAGCTGCTCCACCCCGCGTCGTGGAACCAACGTTACGCCAGGATGGACGCGAGACCAAATCGCCCCCGCGGGCGGCACCGGCGCCGCGGGACGCGGCGCCGGTGCGCGGGCTCGGGGCGGGTCAGGGCGTGGGCGTCGCGGCCGGCGTCTCCCCCGGGACGGGCGGCGCGGACGAGGCCGACGGGCTGGAGCTGGACGTGGGCCCGCTCGTCCCGCTCCGCTCCAGCCGGGCCTCCGCCGCGCTGGCGGCGTCCACCGCGGCCCGCAACCGCTGCTGGGCCTCGCCGTACTTCGTGAAGTCCCCCTCGGCCAGGGCCGCGGAGGAGTCCTGGATGGCCCGCTTCGCGTTGTCCAGCGCCTGCTGCAGCTGCACCTGCGCGTCACCCGTGGCCGGGTCCGGCGCCGGTCCGCCCGTCGCGCCGTCGGTCGGGGCGGGGGTCCCCGCGGTGGGCGGCGGAGCGCCCTCGTCGCCGGCGCCGGCCCCGGAGTTCCCCCCGAACACCTCGTCGAGCGCCTCGTCGAGGGTGTTGGCGATGGCGATGTTGTCGCCGAAGACCGCGACCACCCGGCTCAGCCGCGGGAAGGAGTTGTCGCCGGTGCTCTGCGCGTAGATGGGTTCGACGTAGAGCAGCCCGCCCCCGACGGGCAGGGTCAGCAGGTTGCCGTAGATGACCCGGGAGTTGTCGCCCACGCTCAGCAGGCGGACCTGGTCGGCGACGGCGGTGTCGGAGCGGATGTTGTTCTGGATCTGCACCGGGCCGTTGACCGTCGTCGACTGCGGCAGCTCCAGGAGGCGGATCGTGCCGTAGCCCTCGCTCTTCGTCCCCTTCGTCGAGCCCGCGTCGGAGTCCACGGCGGCGAAGCCCCGCAGGACCTGGGTGCCGGAGGCGTTCGCGTTCGAGGCCGGCACGTAGGTCGTCGTCAGGCTGTACGTCGGGGTGTCCTGCTCGGGCATCCGCAGCGTCAGGTAGTACGGCGGCTGGGAGGGACGGACCGTCCCCGCGGCCGCGTCGACCGTCGGGTCGCCCGGCACGTCCCAGAAGTCCTGCCCGGTGAGGAAGGACGCCGGGTCGGTGACGTGGTAACGGGTGAGGACCTCGCGCTGCACCTTGAACATGTCCTGCGGGTAGCGCAGGTGCTGCATGAGCGAGCCGTCGATCGCCGACAGCGGTTCCACCGCCCCCGGGAAGGCCTTCATCCACGCCTTCAGCACCGGGTCGGTGTCGTCCCAGGCGTACAGGTCCACCTTCCCGGTGTAGGCGTCGACGGTGGCCTTGACCGAGTTGCGGACGTAGTTCACGGTGCGGTCCTGCAGCGCCTGGACGCTGCTGCCCTGGGTCTGGGTCAGCGCGTCGGTCGTGGCGTCGCCGAGCTCGGTCGCGGCCGAGTACGGGTAGGAGTTCGAGGTGGTGTAGCCGTCGAGGATCCACACGACGCGGCCGTCGACGATCGAGGGGTAGGCGTCCCCGTCCATCGTCAGCCACGGCGCGACCTTCTCGACCCGCTCCCGCGGGGTGCGGTCGTAGAGGATCCGCGACTCCGGCGTCACCGAGCCGGACAGCAGGATGTTCTGGTCGCCGAACTTCAGCCCGTACACGAGCTTCTGCAGCAGGCTGCCCACCGCGACCCCGCCGGAGCCGTCGTACTCGGTGGTGGCGAACCCGCCCGCGGAGCCGTCGGGGTAGTCGATCTCGTTGTCGCGCCCGCCCACGATCGAGTAGGTCGTCGTGCCCTCGCCGAAGTAGATGCGGGGCTGCTCCAGGTCCAGGTCCCCGCTGGTGGGGACGTTGGCCTCGACGTAGCTGGGGCTGCCGTCGGGGGCGCGGTCGTTGCCCTGCGCCACGACGACCCCGTAGCCGTGGGTGTAGATGGTGTGCTCGTTCACCCAGGTGCGCTGGTTGTCGGCCAGACCGGCGAGGTTCAGCTCGCGGGCGGCCACGACGGCGTCCTGGGTGCCCCCGTCGGGCGTGGCGTAGCGGTCCACGTCGAGGGTCTCGCCGAACTTGTAGTACCCCCGCTGGCCCTGGGTCTGCTGGAAGGCCTGGGAGACGACGGAGGGGTCGAGCAGGCGGACGCTGGGGATGGTCTGGGCGTCCTCGGACAGCTGCCCCTGGGAGGCGGTGGTGTCGGCCGCGTAGGTCGACACCTCCACGTCGGAGAGGTCGTAGGCGTCCCGGGTCGCGTCGATGTTCTTGCCGACGTACTCCGACTCCAGGCTCTGCCGGTTGGGGGTGACCTGGAAGCGCTGCACGGCCCAGGGGTAGATCCCGCCGATGGCGATCGCGCTGACCACGAGCAGGCCCGTCCCGATGGCCGGCAGCCGCCAGGACGTCCCCACGGCCGCGGCCACGAAGAGCAGGGCCACCACCACGGCGATGAGGGCCAGGATCGCCTTCGACGGCAGCACCGCGTGCACGTCGGTGTAGGTGGGTCCCACCACGCCGCGGACGTAGCCGGAGCTGGTGGTCATCAGCTCGTAGCGGTCCAGCCAGTACCCCGCCGCGCGCAGCAGCAGGAACGCCGCCGCCAGCGAGGCCAGGTGGACGCGGGCCGCGCGCGTCGTGCGCGGACCGGCCCCGGACAGCCGCAGCCCCCCGTAGAGGTAGTGCGCGGCGAGCCCGGCGATGCCCGCGAGGACGACGGCCGCGGTGAGGAAGCTGACCAGGAACGCCAGCCACGGCAGGGTGAAGACGTAGAAGCCCTGGTCCATCCTGAACTGCTCGTCGCGCGTCCCGAAGTCGACGCGGTTCCACCACAGCAGCAGCGTCTCCCAGCGGCTCATCGCCACCGACCCGCCGAAGAGCCCGGCCGCGGCCGACAGCACGACCACGACGAGCCGGCGCAGCGGCTCCAGCGACTCGCGGTAGCGGTCCAGACCGGCCTGCTCGTCGGAGACCGGCGCGTAGATCGGCCGGGCGCGGTAGCCGAGGGTCAGCGAGACCGCGACCGCGGCGGCCAGCAGCAGGGCCCCCAGGGTGAAGAGCAGGACCTGCAGCCACAGCTTGGTGGTGAAGGTCGGCAGGAAGCCCAGCTGGTCGAACCACCACACGTCGGCGGTGATCCGGGCGCCGACGACCACCGCGATCACGACCGCGACCAGGATGACGACGGTGGGCAGGGCTGCGCCGCGGCGACGTCGCCGGAGCACCGGCCGCGAGGGACCGCGTGGGGAGAAGCTCACGACCAGGCAACTTACAAGCCCCCGTCCGGGTGCCCCTCGTCGTCCCCGTCGGACGCATCGTGACCACTTCGTTGTCAGCGGGTCCTCCGTGCCACCATGCGAGCCGTGAGTTCCGACGCGCAGACCTCCCCGTCCTCCGTCCCGGGCCCCTCCGGCCTGTGGCGGACCGTCGCCGAGATCGAGCGCCACGTCGCCGCCGACGGCTGGGGCGCCCCCCTGCGGCTGTTCGCCCTCGTCCGCACCGCCGACGCCCTGGCCCGCGACCCCGACCTCGAGTGGCGGCTGCCCGCCAACGTCGTCGAGGAGGCGCGCGCGGACCCCGACCACCTCACCTCCGTCGAGCAGGAGGGCGTCCCCGAGGTCTCCGACCTCGACGACCTGCTCGCCCAGCTGGCCTGGCCCCGGGGGGTCGACGGCGCCGCCCTGGTCGTGGAGCGGATCCTCGTGCCCCCGGACGCCGAGGCCGAGGTGCGCGCGGCCACGCCCGCGGGCGACGAGGCGGCCCGCGCCCGGGCGCTGGCCGCCCACCCGCTGGCCGAGGACGTCCGGATCGCCGTCGGGGTGCTGCGCGACGGCCGCCACGAGTGCGCCGTGCGCTCGCGCTCGAAGGACTCCGACGGCGAGGTGCGCACCGGGGCGGACCTGGTGCCCGGGCTCGTCAGCGCGCTGCAGGCGACCTTCTCCGACTGAGCCCGCCGGGCGCGGACGGGCCCCGCGGGGCCCGTCCGCCGTCGAGGCGCCTAGCGCGCGACGTCGTCGCAGGTGGGCAGGGTGCCGCCCTCCCCCGCGCCGATCGCCTCGACGGCCTCGCGGGCCTCGTGCAGCGTCGAGACCGGCAGCACCGCGATGCCCTCCGGGGTCGCCCCCGCGACCTGGGCGCACTCCGCGCGGGGGGCGAGGAACCACTCCGCCCCGTCCGCCCGGGCCCCCAGCACCTTCTGCCGCAGGCCGCCGATCTGCTGCACGGTGCCGTCGGCGGTGATCGAGCCCGTCCCCGCGACGTGCTCGCCGCCGGTCATCGCCCCCGGGGTCAGCTCGTCGACGATCCCGAGGGCGAACATCGTCCCCGCGCTGGGCCCGCCGACGTCGTCGATGGCGATGTCGATGGAGAACGGGAACTCGTAGTCGACGTGGGGGGTGATCCCCAGCAGGGTCCGGCCCTCGGCGGCCACGGTCCGGGTGGTGACGGTACGGGCCTCCCCGCCGCGGGTCAGGCCGAGGGTGACCTCCTCCCCGCCGGGCAGGGCCTGGACGGCGGCCTGCAGCGCCGCGAAGTCCGCGACGGGGACGCCGCCGACGGCGGTCAGGACGTCGCCGGGGCGCAGCGCCGCCGCGGCCGGGACGTCGGCGGCGACGGACTCCACCCGGGTCGTCGTGGTGGCCGGGACGTCGATGCCCAGCTCGGTGAGCGCGGCGACCTTGGCGTTGGTCTGCGAGCCCGTCATCTCGGCCGCGCTGCGGGCGTCGGCCTCCTGCTGGGACTGCCGCTCGGGGAAGTACAGCGCCCGGGGCACGACGTTGACCGCGGGGTCCAGCCAGCCGGTGAGCAGCTCGCCCAGCGTCATCTCCAGGCCGGGGCCCCCGCGCAGGGACACCGTCGTGAGGTCCAGCCGGCCCCGCGTGGGGTAGGTGGGGGCCCCGGCGACGGTGATCAGGCCCTCGCCGTCCTCCCCCTCCCCGGAGCCCGCGATGACGTCGGTCACCGGCCCCGGGCTGAGCGCGACGTAGGGGACGTGCACCACGCCCAGCAGCGCCGCGCCGAGGACGGCGGCGAAGGAGGAGACCACCAGCAGCGCGCCCCGCGGGCTCAGCGAGGTGGGCCGGCTCCCGGGCGACGGCGGACGGGGCTCGGCGGAGGACGCGCTCGACACCCGCCGCAGCCTACGTTCGCCCAGGGTGAAGCCGGGCCCGGAGGCGGAACGCGCACCGCCCGCCGGTCGTCGGGTCGGGTGCGGGGCGTCATCATGGGGGGCGACCTGCGAAGGACCCAGCCGGGCCGCGTCGCAGGACACGGGCCGGTCGACGATGCGGAGGACACGGTGGACCAGCGAGACGACGACGGACGGGAACGTCCCGAGGGCGAGGACGGCCCCGAGCAGACCCCGCGCGGCGAGGGCGTGGAGAAGACCCCCGACGAGCAGCGCGGGCAGCCGGGCTTCCGGCCCTCGGGCACGCCGGGTCGGCAGGACCCCGCGCCCGGGCAGGGCAGCGGCAACCCGCTGGAGGACCTGCTCGGTCCCCTCTTCGGCGGGCAGTTCCCCGGCGGGCAGTTCCCCGGCTTCCCGGGGGGCCAGTTCCCCGGCTTCCCCGGCGGGGTGCCGCAGGGCATCCCCGGCTTCGGCGAGGCCGGGTTCGACCCGGCGGTCATGGGCCAGGTGCTGGGGCAGCTGCAGAAGTTCCTCTCCACCCCCTCCGACGCCCCGGTGAACTGGGACGTCGCCCACGACCTGGCCCGCCAGGCCGCCGCCAAGGACGGCGACCCCACGCCGAACGCGGTCGACCGGCGCGAGGTCGAGGACGCGCTGCGCGTGGCCGACCTCTGGCTGGACGGCACGACCGACCTCGCGGCCGCCGCGACGACCCTGGAGGCCTGGAGCCGCGCGGAGTGGGTCGAGCGGACCATGCCGGTCTGGCGCCAGCTCGTGGAGCCGGTGGCGACGAACGTGGCCGCGGCCATGGGCGACGCGATGGCCGCGCAGGCCCCCCCGGAGCTGGCCGCGGTGCTCGGCTCGGCCGGGGCGATGCTGCGCCAGGTCGGGGGCGGGGTGTTCGGCATGCAGGTGGGGCAGGCCATCGGCCAGCTCGCCGGTGAGGTCCTCTCCACCACCGACGTCGGGCTGCCGCTGGCGCCGGACGGCAAGGCCGCGCTGGTGCCCGAGAACGTCCGGGCCTTCGCCGACGGCCTCGAGGTCCCCATCGACGAGGTCCGCCGCTACCTGGCCCTGCGCGAGGCCGCCCACCAGCGGCTGTTCACCCACGTGCCGTGGCTGCGCAGCCACCTGCTGGGGTCGGTGGAGTCCTTCGCCCGCGGGATCAGCGTCGACGGCGAGCGCATCGCCGAGGCCGCGAGCCAGATCGACCCCGCGAACCCGGAGTCGCTGCAGGAGGCCCTGTCCTCGGGCATCTTCGAACCCGAGAGCACCCCCGACCAGCAGGCCGCGCTGGCCCGGCTGGAGACGGCGCTGGCCCTCGTCGAGGGGTGGGTGGACCACGTCACCGACGAGGCCGCCCGCCCGGTCCTGCCGCACGCGGCGGCGCTGCGCGAGACGATGCGGCGCCGGCGCGCGACGGGCGGGCCGGCCGAGCACGCCTTCGCGGTGCTGGTGGGCCTGGAGCTGCGCCCGCGCCGGGCCCGCGAGGCCACGGCGCTGTGGGAGCTGCTGCTGGCCCGCGGGGGCCGCAGCGCCCGCGACGCGGTGTGGGACCACCCGGACCTGCTGCCCACCGCCGGGGACCTCGACGACGCGACGGCGTTCGTCGAGCGCCGGCTGGGGAGCGCCGGGGCGCCGGTGCAGGAGGAGGACGCGATGGACGCCGCCCTGCGCGACCTGCTCGACGGCGGGTCCGGGGAGGGTCCGGGGAGCACCCCGCAGGGCTGAGGGTCAGGCCCGGAGGACGGCCGGGGCCCGTTCGCGGTCCACCGCGAGCGGGCCCAGCGGGTCCTCCAGCAGGGGGGTGAGGGCCAGCTCGGCCGCGCCGAGGACGGTGGAGCCCTCCCCCAGCGCCGACGTGCGGACGCTGACGCCCGCGCGCATGGCCGGCATGACGAGGCGGTCGACCCAGGGCATGACGTCCTCGCGGACCTCCGGCCACAGCCGGTGCCACAGGCCCTCGCCCAGGACGACGGCCTGGGGGTCGAAGAGGTGGACGATGTTGGCCAGGCCCCGGGCGAAGGCGCGCGACAGCTTGTCGCGGGTGCGGCGGGAGACGACGCCGCCGGCGGCGAGGCGGGCCAGGACGAGGTCGGCGAGGTCCGGGGCGTCGCCGTCGAGGCCGAAGGGCTCGGCCCAGGCGGCGGCGAGGGTCTCGCTCTCCCAGCAGCCGCGGCTGCCGCAGCGGCAGGCCCGGCCGTCGGGGTCGACGCTGACGTGGCCGACCTCCCCCGCGTAGCCGCGGTGGCCGGTCAGCGGGTGCCCGCCGGTGAGGACGCCGCCGCCGAGGCCGTGGGTCCCGCAGAGGTACACGACGTCGGTGAGGCCCGCGGCCGCGCCGCGGCGGTGCTCGGCGAGGAGCCCGAGGTCGGCGTCGTTGGCGACGTCGACGCGCAGCCGGTGACCGGTGGCGTCCTCGAGGGCGGTGGTGACCAGCGCCGCGAGGGGCACGTCGCGCCAGTCCAGGTTGGGGGCGTGGGCGATGACCCCGTCCCCGGCGCGGACCAGGCCGGGCACGGCGACCCCGACCCCGGCCAGCAGCCCCGGCGGGGACTCGGCGAGCAGGGCCGCGGCCGCCCCGGCCAGCACCTCCGCGGCGCGTTCGGGGCTCGGCGGGGCCGGGGTGGCGACGGTGCGCCGGCCCCGCACGACCCCGCCCAGCCCCACCCGCACGACCTGGACGGCGTGCACGTCGACGTAGCCGGCGAGCACCTCCGCCCCGCCGTCGCGGGGGCGGACCTCCAGCGAGGGGCGCCCGACCCGGCCCGGGGCCTGGTCCACGGGGGCCTGCTCCACCAGCAGCCCCGCCTCGACGAGGGCGCCGACGAGGGTCCCGGTGGTGGAGCGGTTGAGCCCCAGCTCGCGGGTGACCTCGGCGCGGGTGGCGCCGCCGCGGGTGTGGACCAGGCCCAGCAGCGCGCGGAGGTTGTGCCGGCGGACGTCCTCGGTGCTGCGTCCCCGCGCTCCCCCCGCCGCCGGCCCGTCCACGACCCGCTCAGACCGCCGAGGAGGCGCGACGGCGGCGCGAGACGGCGTCGACGGTCGCGGCGAGCAGCAGGACCGCGCCCGTGACGAGGTAGTTGACGTACTGCGCCTGCCCGAGCAGGCCGAGGCCGTTGGCGATGGCGGCGATGACGAGCCCGCCGATGACGGCGTTGGACACCCGGCCCTTGCCGCCGAAGAGGCTCGTGCCGCCGATGACGGCGGCGCCGACGCCGAGCAGCAGGGTGTTCGCCCCGCCGGAGCCGGGGGCCACCGAGTTGAGCCGGGAGGCGTCGATGACGCCGGCCAGCGCGGCCAGGGTGGAGCCGATCATGAACACCGACATCCGGATCCCGCGCACCGAGATGCCGGCCCGGCGGGCCGCCTCGGGGTTGCCGCCGACGGCGTAGACGTGGCGGCCGTAGCGGGTGCGGCTGAGCACCAGGGTCAGCACGACCAGCAGCACCGCGATGAGCGGCACCGAGTACGGGATCCCGGCGAGCTGGATGCTGGCGACCCGCGCCCGGTTCTGGCTCAGGACGGCGGTGACCAGGAACAGCACGGCCACGACCACGACCAGCCGGGCGATCACCACGCCGAGATTGTCGCGCGAGAGCCCGCGGCGTCGTTGACCGGCCCACCGACCGAGGCTGACGGCGGCGTAGCCGGCGGCGGCGAGGGCGGTGAGGACCCAGCCCAGCCACACCGGGACGTTGGAGTTCGCGATGGCGACGATGACGTCGTCGCGCACGGCGATGGTGCCGCCCTCGCCGATGAGGCGCAGGGTGATGCCCTGCACGCCCAGGAAGAAGGCGAGGGTCACGACGAAGGACGGGATGCCGACCCGCGCGACCAGCAGGCCGATCAGGGTGCCCAGCACGAGGCCGGTGAGCAGGGCGGCCAGCAGCCCGACGACCCAGTTCACGCCGCTCTCGCGCAGCACGAGGGCCATCACGGCCGCGGAGGCGCCGCCGGCGACGCCGGCGGACAGGTCGATGTCGCCGAGCAGCAGCACGAAGGTCAGGCCCATCGCGAGCACGATGATCGAGGAGGCCTGGACGAGGAGGTTGGCGATGTTGCCCGCGGTGGGGAAGGTGTCCGGGCGCAGCAGGGAGAACAGCACGAAGAGGACGACCAGCCCGGCGATCGCGGGCAGCGAGCCGATGTCCCCGCCGCGCAGCCGGGCGAGGTAGGCCTGGACGCCCTCGCGGAAGGTCGGTTCCGGCGCGGGCTGGGCCAGGGCGCTGCCGCCGCCGGCGGTGGCGCGGGCGAGCTGGGCGATGCGCTGCTGCTCGGTGAGTTCCGCGGGCTCGGGGGTGGCCCGCTCGGGCCCCTGGGGCGGACGGTGTCCGGTGGTCGACATGGGGTCTCCTCAGACCGGGGCGGAAGCGGTGGCGGGAGCGAGACCGAGGTCGCCGGAACGTCCCGTGGTGATGAGCTCGACGACCTGGCTGCTGGTGACGTCGCGGGTCCGCACGGTCGCGGCCGACCGGCCCAGGTAGAGCGCGGTGATGTGGTCGGCGACCTCGAAGACGTCGCTGAGGTTGTGCGAGATGAGCACGACGCCGAGGCCATTGTCGGCCAGGCGCCGCACGAGGTCGAGGACCTGGCGGGTCTGCGCCACGCCGAGGGCCGCGGTCGGCTCGTCGAGCAGCACGACGCGGGAGTTCCACAGGACCGCCTTGGCGATGGCCACGGTCTGGCGCTGACCGCCGGAGAGGCTGGAGACGAGCTGGCGCACCGAGCGGACGGTGCGGACCGAGAGGCCGGCCAGTGTCTGGCGGGCCAGTTCCTCCATCGTCGGTTCGTCGAGCAGCACGCCCCGGCGCTTCTCGCGGCCGAGGAACATGTTCTGGACGATGTCGAGGTTGTCGCAGAGCGCGAGGTCCTGGTAGACGACCTCGATCCCGAGGTCGCCGGTGTCGCGGGGGCCGCTGATGGAGACGGGTTTCCCCTCGAACAGGTACTGCCCGGCGTCGATGGTGTAGATGCCGGCGATGCACTTCACGAGCGTCGACTTGCCGGCGCCGTTGTCACCCACGAGGGCGGTGACCTCCCCGGCCCGGACGTCGAGGTCGACGCCGTGCAGCACCTGGACGGCGCCGAAGCTCTTGTCGATGCCGCGCAGCGACAGCAGCGCCGGCGCGTCGGTGGTGGTGGAACTCATGGACCCCTCCTCGGGGAGCGCGGGAACGGCCCGCCGGTACCCCGCGCGCGGGCGGGGTACCGGTGGGTCGTGCGGAGGTGGTGAGCAGCGGGTCCGGTCAGGAGATGCCGAGCTCGGTGCAGGCGGCGGCGAACTCGCCGGTGCACAGTTCCGCGGCCTCGACGAAACCGGCGTCGACGACGGACTTGACCTTGTCCCGGGTGATGAGCTGCGGTTCGAGGAGGATGGACTTGACCTCGCGGCCACCGGTGGTGTCCTCGGCGGTGCCGGTGGTCTTCGGCTCCTCCCCCTTGATGAGGGCGATCGCGATGTCGGACAGCGCCTTCGCCTCCTCGTCCACCGGCTTGTAGACGGTCATGCACTGGGTCTTGGCGAGGACGTTCTGCAGACCCTGGGTGGTCGCGTCCTGGCCGGTGACCGGGACCGTGCCGGCCAGCCCGTTCTTGGCGAGGATGGAGATGGCGGCGTTGCCCAGCCCGTCGTTGGCGGCGAGGACGCCGTCGATCTTGCCGCCCTGCTGGGTGAGCATCTGCTCGAAGATGGTGGCGGCCTGCTGGTTGTCCCAGTCGGGGACGGACTGCTCGGCCACGACCTTGTAGTTCGTCATCGGGTCGAGGACGCTGTGCGCGCCGGCCGAGAACATCCCGGCGTTGTTGTCGGTCGGGGAACCGTTGAGGTAGACGATGTTCTTGTCGCCGGCCCCGAGGCACTGGGCCAGGCCCTGGCCCTGCTGCTCCCCGACCTTGGTGTTGTCGAAGGAGACGTAGTAGTCGGCGGAACCGCCCAGGGTCAGGCGGTCGTAGTCGATCGTCTGCACGCCCTGCTTCTTGGCCTTGGCCTGGATCGCGGCGCCGGAGTCGGAGTCGAGGTTGACGATGGCGAGGACCTTGACGCCCTGGGTGAGCATCTGGTCGGCGATGGTCTGCATGTTCGACGCGTCGCCCTGGGCGTTCTGGATGTCGGCCTCGACGCCGGCGTCCTCGAACGCCTTCTCGAGCAGGGGCCGGTCGAAGGACTCCCAGCGGGCCGAGGACTTGGTGTCGGGGAGGATCACGCCGACCTCCGCGGCCGAGGAGGAGGATTCCCCGCCCTCGGTGGAGGACGCCCCGGGGTCGCTGCTGCCGCAGGACGACACCAGGAGCGCGCCGGCCACGCCGGTCGCGAGCAGGACTGAGGATCGAATGCGCATGGATGCCCCTTCGCATCTCCGCCTCCCGGCGGCGGCCGCCGGGAGTAAGTTGTGCGCCGCAACATATACCTCCACCAGGCCCTCAGCGGGGTTCGTGACCGGGTTGTGACCGAGAACCCGCCGGACGGGTACGACGGCGCGCGGCCCGGGGGAACCCGGGCCGGAGCGGGTGGTGGACCGCGGTCCGGCGGCGGTCCGGTGGTGGTCCGGTGGTGGTGCGGCGTCAGCGGGAGGTGGTGACGACCTCGACGGCCGAGGACCCGTCCCCGACCCCGTCGACGCGGACGACGCGGTGCCCGTCCGGGGCGGCGTCCCCGTCGGTGACGTCCTCGTCGTCGTCGTGGTGACCGGGACCCTCGCGGCCCGTCGCGTGGTCCACCCCGGCGAGGAACCCGCGCGCCCGCTCGGTGCGGGGGTAGGACTCCAGCAGCGCCCAGAAGGCGCGCGAGTGGGTGGGCACCAGCAGGTGGGCGAGCTCGTGCAGCAGCACGTAGTCCAGGACCCAGCTGGGCATCCCCTGCAGCCGGCTGGAGAGGCGGATGCTCCCGTCCGCGGGGGTGCACGACCCCCAGCGGTGGTGCTGGTTCTCGACCCAGGCCACCGACGCGGGCCGGGCGAGCCCGTCCAGGTGGCGGCGGGACAGCTCGCGGGCGCGCTCCAGGAGGTCCCCCTCCAGGGGGTTGCGCCGGCGGTCGGCCGCCTCGAGGCGGGTGACCATCCGGTCCACCCACTCCCGCTCCTCGGCCGGGGTGAAGCGCGCGGGGATGAGCACCACGGTGCGCTCGCCGTCGCGGTAGGCCGAGACCGTCCGGGTCCGGCGGCGGCTGCGGCGCACGTCCACTAGACCACCGTCGGCCCGGCCGCCGTCGACCCGGCCGCCGTCGACCCGGGCACCGGGGTGGGGCGGGGCCGCGGCGCGGCGCTCCGGGGCGCCGTCGCGGGTCTCGAGCGCCGCGGGGGCAGCGTCGAGCGCCGGTGCACCCTCCTGGTGGGCCCTCACCCCCGGCAGGGTACCCGTCCCGCCCCCGGGAGCCTCCCCCCTTCCGGGATCCGCGCGGTGCGCGTCGTGGCGGGCAGGCCCGGGGCGGGCCGGGGGAACGCGCCGGCGCGCCCCGCGGCGCCGCGCAGGGCACGATGCCGGTCAGGACCACCGGCCCGCCGGCGGGCCGGGGTGGCCCAGCGCGGACCGCCGTCCGGAGGCGAACGACACGAGGAGGCACCATGGCCGAGATCTGGAGCGGGGAGTTCTACTGCGTGAAGTGCAAGGAGAAGCGCGAGGCGGAGGGCCAGGTCGTGGAGACCAACGGCCGCCGGATGGCGAAGGGGAAGTGCCCCGTGTGCGACACCAACCTCAACCGCATCCTCGGCAAGGCGTCCTGACCGCGCCCCACCCCGCCCCGACCACCGGTCGGTGACCCCGCGCGGCGGGGCCACCGCCGGCGGGGAGCGCCTGTGGACGACGCGGTCCACCCCCGGCGCGGCTGCGGCACAGTGACCGCGTGCCCTCCCCCGCCACCCCGGTCCCCCGCGGGGCCCTCCCCTCCGCCGTCCCCGTCGTCGCCCGCCCCGACGGCCGGTTCCAGGTGGGGTCGGCCCCGCGCAGCGCCGTCGTGCTGCGCACCCCGCCGGTCGTGGCCGGGCCCTGGGGCGGACCGGGCCGCCCGGCCCACCCCGGCGCGGAGGAGGGACGCGCCTGGTCGGTCTACGACCGGTCCGGACCGGACCCCGCCGAGCGCATGGCGCTGCGGGCGCAGGCGGGCGTCGCCGTCGTCGGGTCGCCGCGCACCGCCGACGTCCTGCTGCAGCTGCTCGCCGACGCCGGGGTCGGGCGGTTGCTGTGCGAGCGCCCGCAGGCGGTGCCCGCCGGGACCCGGACCGCCGGGCGGCCCGGCGACCCCGGAGCGGCCGACGTCGTCGTCCTGCTCGACGAGCACAGCGCCCGCCCCGTCCTGGCCGACGGGCTGGTGGCCGACGGGGTCGCCCACCTGTCGGTGGTCCTGCGCGACACCGACGCCCTGGTGGGGCCGATGGTGCTGCCCGGCCGCTCGGCGTGCCTGCGCTGCGTGGACCGCTGGCGCACCGACGCGGACCCGGTCTGGCCGGCGGTGCGGGACGCGCTGTCGCGCACCGCACCCCGGCCCACCGACGCCGCGACCGCGGCGACGGTCGCAGGAGTCGCTGCGCTGCAGGTGCTCTCGCACCTGGACGGAGCTCTCCCGGCAGCCCTGGGCTGCACCCTCGAACTGCTCCTGCCCGAAGGGCGGGTGCGGCGGCGGGGCTGGGGGCCGCACCCGGGCTGCGGGTGCGTGGAGCTGCCGGTCCCCTAGGGGAGCGGCGGCCCCGCCCGGGAGGGCGGATCAGACCGCGGCGAACTCGCGCTCGCCGGCGGCCGCGGCGGCCGCCGCCTCGGCGCGGTCGGCGCGGACGGCCAGCACGAGGGCGCGGCGGGCGGCGACCTCGGCCTGGCGACGGGCGCGCAGGGCGCGGGCCGCCCGCACCCGGGCGGCCTCGCGGTGCAGGGTGACGAGGCGTTCTCGCACCAGCATCTCCTCGACGTAGGACATGGCGACTCCAGGTTCGGTTCCGGTCAGGGGTTCCCGCCGCGCGCTCACGCGGCGACGGGGTGCTTGCGCGGGCGACCGCGCGGACGCTTGCGGGGGACGACGACCCCGGAGAGGACGAGCTGGCCGCCCCACACCCCCCAGGGCTCGTTGCGCTCCAGCGCCCCGGCGAGGCAGGCGTCGAGGAGCGGGCACTCCTGGCACAGCGACTTGGCGAGCTCGACGTCGTCGGGCTTCTCGGCGAACCAGAGCTCGGAGTCGAATCGGCGGCAGGGCAACGGGTCCGGCGTGTGGCGGCGGGTCACGCCGCTCACCTCCTCCTGGGTCACGGCGACGTTCCTGGCGTCACCGGCGGTACGGGTGCTCGATCGGTCCCCTCGACCCGGTCGGGTCGGGTGCGTGGGCTGGGACGGGGTCTGCGGTGTCATCTCTCTGCGTTCTCCGGCGAGTGGTTCGGCGTCGAAGAGCCCACGAACGCAAAATGGCCGCGGACCCGAGGGAATCGGGATCCGCGGCCTGAGAGGCTGCCGGTCTGGAGCTAGACCGGTGGACTCGAGGTCGAGGGTCCCGAGGACGGGAAGGAGGAGGAGGTGCCGTGGTCGGCCCGGCGCAGGCGCCCGGTGGTCCCCGGGAGCAGACGCACTCCACCCGTCGTCATGACGGGAGTGGAGGCGTGGCTGCGCTCCCACGCGGTGCCGGTGGCAGCGATCGGGGAAACCTGGGTGAGCGCGCAGGCGACGAGGGCGTCGACGGTGCCGGTCTTCGCGGTGACCGCGTTCACGGTGCTGTCCATCGTGCTGCCCCCCTCTCCACTGCGTCCGCGCGGGATCCGTCCTCGCGCTGTCGTGCTCCTGACTGTAGGGGTACCGGCGTCGCGGCGACAACGCCTTTTCCCGCCGATTCCCCGACGAGTTCCCCTCCGACGTTCAACCGCCCGCGGAACCGTTGCCCCGCAACGATTCCGCCGAACCCGGGACGGCAGGACCGGACTCAGCCGGCGGCCAGGACCGCCAGCACGTCGTCGGCGTACTTCTCCAGCTTCGCCGGGCCCACCCCGGGGATCCGGGCCAGGGCCGCGGTGTCGCCGGGCATCGCCTCGGCGATCGCGACCAGGGTGGCGTCGGTGAACACGACGTAGGCCGGCACCTCGGCCGCCTTGCACGTCGCGCTGCGCCACTCGCGCAACCTCTCGAAGACGGCCTCGTCGTAGCTGGAGGGGCAGTCGGTGCAGCGCCCGAGCTTGCGCTCCACGGCCACGGTGAGCGAGGCCCCGCAGACCCGGCAGAGCAGCGGGCCGCTGGTGCGCTTGGTGCGGGCCCCCGCGGGCGTGACCGCACCGGCGCGACGCCCGGCGGGCGCCGCCTGCGGGCGGACCGCGTCGAGGAAGCGGGAGGGCTTGCGGGTGGCCCGCCCGCCCGGGGTCCGGGAGTTCGCCCAGGACAGGTGGATCCCCTCGCGCGCACGGGTCACCCCGACGTAGAGCAGCCGGCGCTCCTCCTCGACGTCGTCGGGGGTCTCCGCGAACGAGATCGGCAGCAGCCCCTCGCTCACCCCGACCAGGAACACCACGTCCCACTCCAGGCCCTTGGCCGCGTGGAAGGAGGCCAGCGTCACCCCGTCCACGGTCGGGGCGTGCTGGGCCTGGCTGCGTTCCACCAGCTCGTCCACCAGGTCGCTCAGCTGCGCCCCCGGGCGCTTCTCGGCCAGCTCGTCGGCCAGCACGACCAGCGCCTGCAGCGACTCCCAGCGCTCGCGGGTCGCCCCCCCGGCGGTGGGGGCCTTCTCGTCCCAGCCCGCCGAGGACAGCACCGCCCGGGTCTCGGTGCCGAGGTCGTGGCCCGGCAGGGCCGCCCGGGCGCCGCCGCGCAGCAGCACGATCGCGTCGCGGACCTCCTTGCGGGAGAAGAACCGCTCCCCGCCCCGCACGACGTAGCCGACCCCGGCGTCGGCGAGGGCGGACTCCAGGGCCTGCGACTGGCCGTTGGTGCGGAACAGGATCGCGATGTCCTTCGCGCTGCGCCCGGCGCGGACCTCCGCGGCGATGCGGGCCGCGACCCCGGAGGCCTCGGCGACGTCGTCGTCGTAGGCGGTGAAGGAGGGCGGCGGGCCGGAGGGACGCTGGGCGATGAGCTCCAGGCGGGCCTGCGCGTGCCGCCCGGTGGCCATCGACAGCACCGAGTTCGCCAGGCCGACGACCTCGGGGGTGGAGCGGTAGTCGCGCACGAGCCGCACCACGGTCGTGCCGGGGTGGCGGCGGGGGAAGTCCAGCAGGTGCTCGGGGGTGGCCCCGGCGAAGGAGTAGATGGTCTGGCTGGCGTCGCCGACCACGCAGAGGTCCTGGCGCCCGCCCAGCCACAGGTCCAGCAGCCGCTGCTGCAGCGGGGAGACGTCCTGGTACTCGTCGACGACGAAGTGGCGGTACTGCTCGCGGACGGTCGCGGCGACGTCGGGCCGCTCGTCGAGGATGCCCGCGGTCAGCAGCAGGACGTCCTCGAAGTCGATGACGGCCCGGTCGGTCTTGACGTCCTCGTAGGTGCGCACGAGGCGGGCCACGGAGGCGAGGTCGAGCCCGCCCGGCTCCCCGCGCCCGGCGGCGGCCGCGACGCGCACGTAGTCGTCGGGGTCGACGAGCATGACCTTGGTCCACTCGACCTCCGCGGACAGGTCCCGCACCCGGGTGCGGTCGGCCGGGATCCGCAGCCGGTTGCAGGCGTCGGCGATGAGCGGGGCCTTGTGCTCGACCAGGTTCGGCAGCGTCCCGCCGATGGACTGCGGCCAGAAGAACTGCAGCTGCCGCAGCGCGGCGGCGTGGAAGGTCCGGGCCTGGACGCCGGCGACGCCGAGGTCGCGCAGGCGGGTCCGCATCTCCCCCGCGGCGCGCGCGGTGAAGGTGACCGCCAAGACGCGGTTGGGCACGTACGCGCCGGAGTGCACGGCGTAGGCGATGCGGTGGGTGATGGCCCGCGTCTTGCCCGTGCCCGCCCCGGCCAGCACGCAGACGGGACCCTCGAGGGTCGTCGCGACCTGGCGCTGCTCGGGGTCGAGGCCGGCGAGGACGGAGTCGGCGTCGGGGCGCGTCGTGGTGGTCGTCGTCATGGCCCCGGCATCTTCTCCCACCGCACCGACAGCCGGGGCCAGGTGGGCGGCGCGTCGTGGACGACGCGCCGGGGAAGATGCCTGTGGCTCCCGCGGTTGCACGGGGGGCACGTCACCGCGACCCGCGGTGACCTCGAGACAGGAGCAGTGCGTGTCCACGATGGAGGCCCCCGCGGCCGGCAGCGTCACGATGTTCACCACGACGTGGTGCGGCTACTGCCGCCGCCTGAAGTCGCAGATGGACCGCGAGGGCATCAGCTACTCCGAGGTCAACATCGAGGAGGTCCCCGACGCGGCCGAGTACGTCATGCAGGTCAACGGGGGCAACCAGACCGTGCCGACGCTGCTCTTCCCCGACGGCTCCGCGGCGACCAACCCCTCCCTGGCCGAGGTCAAGGCCAAGCTCGCCTGACCCCCGGCGGTTGAGCACCACCTTCCGGCCCACCGGCCCGCGCGAGTTCGCCGACCGGTGGGCCGCGGCCCTGCCCGCGGGCGCGCGGGTCGGCGTGGACGGCGCCGTCGACGCCGACACCCGCTGGTACGCCGACCACCTCGTCGCGGCCCTGCGGGAGCGGGCGCGTCCGGTCCTCGTCGCGGACTGGTCCGGCTTTTGGCGCCCGCGCTCGCTGCGCTACGAGTTCGGCCGCGACGACCCCGACGCCTTCCACGACACCTGGCTCGACGTCGCGGGCCTGTACCGCGAGGTCCTCGACCCCCTCGGCGCGCCGAGCGGACGGTGGTGGGTGCCGTCGCTGTACGACCCGGCGACCGACCGGGCCTCCCGCGCCCCGCGCCAGGACGTCCCCGACGACGCGGTGCTGGTGTTCGCGGGACCGTTCCTGCTGCGCGAGGACGTCCGGTGGGGCTTCGACGCCGTGCTGCACCTGTCGACCTCCGACGCCGCGATCCGGCGCCGGGTCCCGGCCGGGGACGCCGACCGGGTGCTCGGGGGCTGGCGGCGCTACCTGGAGCTCAGCGAGCCCGCCGACCTCGCCACCGCCGTGCTGCGGTGCGAGGACCCCCGCCACCCCGCGGAGCTGCTGCGGCCGTAGCGGTCAGGCCCAGGGCCGCTCGTCGGGGACGGGGATCGGGCCGCCGTACCAGGCCTCGATGAGGCGGCGGGCGATGGACACCCCCGGCGGGGGCAGGACCCGGCCCGCGGCGAGCTCCTCGGCGAGCTGCGCCCGGCTGAACCAGCGGGCGAGGGCGATCTCGTCGCCGTCGACCTTGATGTCGGTGGTCACCGCCCGCGCTGCGAACCCCACCATGAGGCTCGCCGGGAACGGCCAGGGCTGGCTGCCCAGGTAGCGCACGTCGTCGGGCTCGGAGCCGACGACGATCCCGGCCTCCTCGAACGCCTCGCGCCGCACGGTGTCCTCGAAGCACTCCCCCGGCTCCACGAACCCCGCCAGCACCGAGTAGCGGTTCTCCGGCCACACCGGCTGGTGGCCCAGCAGCAGCTCGTCGTCGGGGGAGATCACGGCCATGATGACCGCGGCGTCGGTGCGGGGGAAGTGCTCCTTGCCGTCGGGCTCGACCTTCACCCAGCCCGACGAGGCCGGGACCAGCGGCTGACCGGTGCGCGGGGAGAACCGGGTCACCGCGTGCCAGTTGCCCATCGACAGCGCCTCGGTGAACAGCCCCGCGTCGCGGGCGGGCAACTGCTCCCCGACCTCGCGCAGCCCGCGCCACTCCTCGCCGCCGCCCGCGCCGTCGGTGGTCTCGGGCTCGGCGTCGGGCGAGACGACCGCGACGTGGTGCACGCCGTCGTCCACGCCGAGGTACAGCTGCAGGTCGTCCGGGCCGGGCGCGGGGACCTCGGCGGGGGCGCGCAGGACCAGCCGCGGGCCCGCGGGGGTGCTCACCACGGGGGCGCGCCCGGCGTGGACCTGCAGGACCCGGGTGCCCGGGGAGGCCCACAGCTCCGCCAGCCGCGAGGGCGAGACCCGGTTCACCCCGGCCCGGTCGAGGTGCTGGCGGGACAGCGCCAGGTCGCGCAGCGGAGGGCTCGGGAGGGGCACGGGGGTCACACCTGCACCCTATGCAGGCCGCCGCGCAATACCGTGGGGGTGTGTCCGCCCGCTCCCCCCGTGTCCTCGCCGCCCTCGCCACCGCCGCCGTGCCGGGGCTGGACGTCGTCGCGGCGGGCCCCACCGACACCGACGGCGCCGACTTCGACGTCGCCGTCGTGGTCGACGCGGAGGGCCGCCGCTTCGTCGTGCGGGCCCCGCGCCGCGCCGCGGCCGCCGCCGCCCTCGACGCCGAGGTGGAGCTGCTCGCGGGGCTCGTCGAGCCGCTGCCCTTCGCCGTGCCCGAACCCGCCGGCACGCTGGCGCTGCCCGACGGCGGGCGCTGCGTCGTGCACCGGGAGCTGCCCGGCTCCCCCCTCGACCCCGCCGACCTGCGTCCCGGCCCGGGGCTGGCCGCGTCCATCGGCGCCGGGCTCGCCGCGCTGCACCAGATCGACGCCGGGGTCTTCGGCGACGCCGGGGTCCCCGTCTACGACGCCGAGGAGTACCGCCGGCGACGGCTGTCCGAGCTGGACCGGGCCGCCGCCACCGGTCACGTCCCGCCGCGGCTGCTGACCCGCTGGGAGGTCCTCATGGAGGACGTCACCCACTGGCGCTTCGCCGCCACCCCCGTGCACGGCGACCTCGTCGGGGAGCACGTCCGCACCGACGGCTCCCGGCTCACCGGCATCACCGGCTGGGTCGACGCCAAGATCGCCGACCCGGCCGACGACTTCGCCTGGCTCGCCGTCGGGGCGGAGCCCGACGCCCTGGAGTCCGTCCTCGAGGCCTACGCCCACGCCCGCCGCGAGCCCCCGGACCCCGACCTGCTCCTGCGCGCGCGCCTGGCCGGGGAGCTGGCGCTGGCGCGGTGGCTGCTGCTGGGGCTGCGGATCGAGGACGCCTCGATCGTCGAGGACGCCCAGCGGATGCTCGACGACCTCGACGCCCACGCCGACTCCACCCCGCTGGGCCCCTGAGCGGCCCCCGGTGCACCTGAGGATCGCCTCCGTCAACGCCGCGTCCGGACGCGACCTGGCCTCCGGCGCGGTGGACACCTTCGTGCTGACCACCGCCGTCGCGGCGCTGGACGCCGACGTCGTGGCCGTCCAGGAGGTCGACCACCTCCTGCCCCGCAGCGCCCGCGCGGACCAGACCGCGCTGCTGGCCGCGGCCACCGGCTCCAGCGGCCGCTTCGTCGCCACCGTCCACGGCACCCCCGGGGTGGTGGACGGCTTCACCCCCGCCGAGCGGACCGTGCCCGACGAGCCGTCCTACGGCGTCGCGCTGCTGTCGCGGCTGCCCGTCCTGGAGTGGCGGGAGGAGCGGATGGCGCCCGGCCGGGCCCGGCTGCCGCTGCCCGTGCCCGGCCAGGGGCTGCGGTGGATCCCCGACGAACCCCGCGCCGTCGTCGCCGCGGTCGTGGCCACCGCCGCGGGCCCGGTGAGCGTCCTGGGGACGCACCTGTCGTTCTCCCCCGCGCGCTCGGTGGCCCAGCTGCGCGCCGTGCGCCGCTTCGCCGCGGAACTGCCCCGCCCCCTCGTCCTGCTCGGGGACCTCAACCTGCCGCCCGGCGTGGTGCGGCGGGTGCTGCCCTGGCGGGCGCTGGTGACCGGTCCCACGTTCCCCGCCCCCGCGCCGCGGGTGCAGCTCGACCACGCCCTCGCCGACGGGCTGCCGGCGGAGGCCCGGGTGAGCGCCCGCATCGAACGGGTGGGCGGCAGCGATCACCGCGGCGTCGTCGTGGACCTCACCTTCGGCTGAGAGCCCTGGGCGGGCACCCCGGGCCGCACCGGCGCACGCTCCGGGACCGGACCACCCCGGCCACCCGCGTACACGTCGACGTACTCCTGCCCCGAGAGCGCCCGGATCGCGGCCTGCACCTCGTCGGTGACGGCCCTGAGCACCAGCGGGTCGTCCTGCCCGCCCGCGTGGCCGCTGACGTCCAGGGGCTCGCCGATGCGAACCCGCACCCGGCGGATCCGCGGAACCCTGGTCCGGCGGAACAGCGCGTCGGTGCCGATCACCGCCACCGGCAGCACCGGCAGCTCCGAGGCCAGCGCGATCCGGGCGATCCCGGTCCGCCCCCGGTGGAGGCGGCCGTCGGGGGACCGGGTCCCCTCGGTGAACACGCCGAAGACCCGTCCCGCCCGCAGCGCCGCCACCGCCGCGTCGAGGCCGGCCTGCGCGGCGAGGCCACCGGAGCGGTCCACGGGCAGCATCCCCACCCCGCGCACGAACCCGGCCACGAGACGACCCCGCAGCCCGCGCCCGTGGAACAGGTCGGCCTTGGCGATGAACGAGACCTGCCGGGGCAGCACCACCGGGAGGAACACCGGGTCCATCATCGACAGGTGGTTGCAGGCCAGGAGGGCCGGACCGGTGGGAGGCAGGTTCTCCAGCCCCTCGACCACGGGCCGGTACAGCAGCCGGCAGACCGGACCCACGAGCACGTCCGTCATCAGTCGGTACAGCTGCATCCCGCGCTCCCCCCGCCCGGCACCGGCCCCGGGGCCGGGGTGGGTCCGCGCGGAGATGGTGGCACACCCCGGGGCTACGCCGGCGGCACCGACCGCACCAGCCGCTCCAGGTCCTCCGCGCCGAGGAGGTCCACCGGGCGCACCGTCTCCCCCGTGGAGGCGTAGAAGAACGCCGCGCTGACGTCCTCCAGCGGCACCCCGCGCCAGCGCGACCAGGCCAGGCGGTAGACCGCGAGCTGCACGTCGCGGGCCCGGGCCGCCTCCCCCTCCGGGGGCCGGCCCGTCTTCCAGTCCACGACGTCCCAGCGGGTGCGCCCGTCGGCGCCGACGGCGGCGAAGACGGCGTCGACGCGCCCGCGCACGACGAGGTCCGCGACGGGGGTCTCCACCGACACCTCGACGGCCACCGGGTCGCGCGCGGCCCACTCCGAGGCCAGGAACCGGCGCTGCAGGGCCTCCAGCTCGGCGTCGTCGGCGGCGTCCTCGTCAGCGGACCCGGGTAGGTCGACGAGGTCGAGCAGGGAGCTGGCGGTGAAGCGCTGCTCCAGCCAGGCGTGGAACGCGGTGCCCCGCCGGGTCGCGGGCCGCGGCTCCTGCGGCACCGGGCGGCGCAGCTGCAGGGCGAGCGCGTCGGGGTCCTGGGCCAGCGTCACCAGCCGCGAGGCGGACAGGTGCGCGGGCAGCAGCACCCCGGGCGCGTCGTGCGCGGTGGCGCGCTCGGTGAGGAGCAGGCGGCTCTGCTCGGCCCAGGCCGCGGTCTCCTCGTCCACGGCCCCGCCCTCGGGTCCACCGGCCTCGGGGCCAGCCGCCCCACCGGCCGCCCGCTCCGCCATCGCCGCCCGGACCAGGGCGGCCCCGGCGGCGACCTCCACCCGGCGCGAGGCCAGCGGGTCCACCGGCCACACCACCCGCTGCGGGTTCGCGGTGCGCGGGTTCGGAGCCCCCGGTTCCGGCGCCGGGGCGGGCGGGACCACGACGAGACCGGGGACCGCACCCCGCGGGGCCTCGAGGACCTCGCGCAGGAACCGGGAGGGTTCGCGCGGCTTCGCCGCGTCGTCCCAGTGCGCACCGGAGAGGAGCAGCTCCTCCTTGGCGCGGGTGAAGGCGACGTAGGCCAGCCGCCGCTCCTCGGCGAGCTGGTGCTGCCCGCACGCCTCGAGGAAGCGCTGGCGGGCGGTGTCGAGCTCCTTCTGGGTCCCGGCGCCCTCGACGTCGAAGCGCGGCAGGCCCTCCCGGTCCCCGCGCAGCGGGTAGGGCAGCACCCCCAGCGCGCCCGACCCGCCGAGCCAGCCGGGGTCGGTCTCGCCGGAGGCGGGGAACGTCCTCTCCACCAGGCCGGGGACGGCCACGACGTCCCACTCCAGGCCCTTGCTGGCGTGCACGGTGAGCAGCTGCACGGCGTCCGTGGACACCTCGGAGGCGCCCTGCTCCAGACCCCGCTCGCGCACCTCCGCGGCATCCAGCCAGGCCAGGAACCCGCCCAGCCCCGGGCGCTGCGACCCCGCCGAGAACGACGCCGCGGCGTCGGCGAGGGCGTCGAGGTTGGCGCGGGCGGAGGCCGGGGAGCTGCCCGGGCGGGCCGCGACCTCGACGTCGAGCAGCAGAGCCCGCTCGACCTCCCCGACCAGGTCCGGCACGGGCAGGTGGGTGCGGTTGCGCAGCCGGCGCAGCACCGCGGCCAGCCGGGACAGCCGGGCGTGCGCCCGGGGGGAGAGGCTCCGGCCGTCCGGGCCGCTCCACCCGGCCCCGGGGAGGTCGTCGAGGGCCTCGACGAGGCTCACGGCCTCGACCTCGTCGGGGAGGACGAGGGGCTCCTCCCCCGGTTCGTGCGGGTCGGGGGGCAGCCCGGCGCGCCGGTGCTGGAGGTGGCGGGCCCAGGCGCCCAGCGCGGCGAGGTCGCGCGCCCCCAGGCGCCACCGGGCCCCGGTGAGCAGCCGGGCGAGGTGGTCGCCGCGGGCCGGGTCGTGCAGGACGTGCAGGGTCGCCACGACGTCGGCGACCTCCGGGGTGGTCAGCAACCCGCCCAGGCCGACGACCTCGACGGGCAGCCCCGCGTCGCGCAGCGCCCGCTGCAGCACCGTGAACTGGCTGCGCTTGCGGCACAGCACGGCCGCGGTGCGCCGGGGGCGGGGGTCGGCGCCGGGGACGCGGCGCTGGACGGCGAGGCGCTCGGAGTCCGCGCGCCACACCTCCGCCAGCCGCGCGGCGACCTCGGCGGCCTCCTCCTCGACGGTGGCGGAGAAGGCCGCGCGGACCCGGCCCGTGCCCGCCCCCGGGCGGGGGCGCAGGACGGCGACCGCACCGGCCCCCGGGGCGGCGTTCAGCGGGGCGGCGACGAGGTTGGCGGCGGCCAGGACCGCCTCGTCGTTGCGCCAGCTCGTGGCCAGCGGCAGCCGCGCGGCCGGGGTGCCGTCGGCGCGGGGGAAGTGCCCGGGGAAGCGCCCGAGGTTGCCCGCGCTCGCCCCGCGCCAGCCGTAGATGGACTGGTGGGGGTCGCCCACGGCCGTCACCGGGTGGCCGGCGCCGAACAGCGCGCGCAGCAGCATCAGCTGCGCGTAGGAGGTGTCCTGGTACTCGTCGAGCAGGACGACCCGGTGCCGGGCCCGCTCCCCCGCCGCGACCGCGGGGACCTCGCGGGCCAGCCGGGCCGCGAGGAGGACCTGGTCGCCGAAGTCGAGCTGCTCGGCGTCGCGCTTGCGGCGCACGTACTCCTCCAGCAGCGGCACCACCGCCTTCCGGGCCCGCTGCACCGCCAGCAGGTCGCGCACCTTCGCGTACGGCTCCCCCGGGACGTGGGCCCCGAGCTTGGCGACGCTGCGGTCGTCCTTGGGCAGCGCGCGGACCCGGGTCTCGAGGTCGTCGACGAAGGAGACCAGCTCCCCGGGGTCGACGAGGTGCTCGGCGCACTCCCCCGCCAGCTGCACCAGCGCGGCGGCCAGCGTGCTCGGCGCGGCCTCCACCCCGGGCAGGTCCCCCAGCCAGGACTCCACGACGTCGGAGGCGAGCTGCCAGGCCCCGGCGTCGGAGAGCACCGTGGACTGCGGCTCCACGCCCAGGCGCAGGCCGTGGTCGGTCACCAGGGAGGCGGCGTAGGCGTGGTACGTCGACACCACAGGTTCCCCGTCACCGAGACCGTGGGGGCCGTCGGCGCCGGCCCCGGGCGCGGGGGCCGGGCCCAGCCCGACCGCCCGCAGCCCGCGCAGGCGGCGGCGGACGCGCTCGGCGAGCTCGCCGGCGGCCTTGCGGGTGAAGGTCAGCCCCAGCACGTCCTCGGGGGCGACGAGCTCGTTGGCGACCAGCCACACCACCCGCGAGGACATCGTCTCCGTCTTGCCCGATCCCGCGCCGGCGACGACGAGCACCGGCTCGACCGGGGCCTCGATGACGGCGACCTGCTCGGGCGTGGGGGTGGGCCGACCCAGGCGCTGGGCGATCTCGACCGCGCTCAGCCGGGCGCTCACCGGCCCTCCTCCTCGACGACGCTGCGGCCGGCCTCCTGGGCCGGGCAGCTGCTCAGCACCGGGCAGGACCCGCAGTACGGCCCCACCACGGCCTCGAAGCGCCCCGCGGCCATCCCCTCGGCGGCCCGGGCGAGCAGGTCGGCCGCCCAGCCGGGGTCGTCGTCCTCGTCGAGGGCGCGCTGGTGCTGCACGGGGGCCTTCTTCTGGGTGCCGCCGAGCTGGACGAGCACCGCGCCCCCCGTGCCGGTGGGGCCGGTGGGCGGGGCGGGGAAGGCGCCCTCCTGCGCGGCGAGCTGGTAGACGCCCAGCTGGGGGGACCGCTCCACCTCGGCGCGGGAGGGCTGGACCTTGCCGGTCTTGAGGTCGACGACGACCGCGCGGCCCTCGGCGTCGCGCTCGAGGCGGTCCACCCGGCCGCGGACGCGGGCCCGCCCGACCTGGACGTCGACGTCGAGCTCGACCCCGACCAGCGTCCGGCCCTCGGCGCGGGCGTCGCGGTGGTACTCGGCCAGCTTGTCGACCATCCGCAGCGCCCGGGCGCGCGCGGTCTCGGCGACCCAGCCGTCGGGCAGGCCCAGGGTGGGCCACAGCAGGTCCAGCCGGCGCCGCAGCTCGAACGCGTCGGCCTCCGGGGCCTCGGAGGCGATGCGGTGAACGAGGTTGCCGATCGCCTGGCCCGTGGAGTCGCCCGGTCGCGCGCCGGAGCTCTCCAGCAGCCAGCGCAGGCCGCAGCGCTCGAAGCTCTCCACCCGCGAGGGGGACACGGGGACCTCCTCGCCGGGGCCGCGCAGCGCGCCGTCGTCGGTGAGCTCCTGCACGCCGTACCACTCCGAGGGGTCCGCCCCCGCGACCCCGGCCGCGGCGAGCTCGGCCAGCCGGGCCGCCGCGGCCGCCCTGCGCTGCGGGGTCTCGACCGCGTCCGGCGCGCAGACGACCTGCCGCAACCGGGCCACCAGCGCCGGCAGGGACACCGCCCGCGGGACCGTCGCGAGCCCGGGCTCCTCCTCCTCGTCGGCGCGGGTCCGCAGCCCCGCGGCGTCGGCGACGACGTCGAGGAAGGCCGAGGGCCGCTCGTCCTCGTCGCGCACGGCGGTGACCACCAGCTCCTCCCGGGCCCGGGTGACGGCGACGTGGAAGAGCCGCAGCTCGTCCTCCAGCACCGCCCGCCGCGCCCCGGGGCCGTCGGGGTCGCGGCCCTGGAGGACGTCGACGAGGGCCTGCGCGCCGAGCACGGATCCGCGCAGGCGCAGGTCCGGCCAGACGCCCTCCTGCACCCCCGCGACGACGACGAGGTCCCACTCGCGGCCCACCGCGCCCTGCGGGGTGGTCAGCGTGACGGCCCCGGCGTCGGGAGCGCGGTCGGCGAGGGTGTCCGAGGGCACCTCGGCGGCCATCAGCTGGTCGAGGAAGCGGCGGGCGCTGCCGGCGCCGGGGAAGCGGTCCTCGAAGCGCCCCGCGGCCTCGAACAGGGCCAGCACGGCGTCGAGGTCGCGGTCGGCCCGGCCGGCGTCGGCCCCCTCCACGACGGCCCCGGCCAGCGCCGCGCGCTGCCAGCGCGCGGCCAGCCCGCTGGCGTCCCAGAGGTGCCAGAGCACCGTCTCGGCGCTCGTGCCCGCGGCCGCGGCCGCGAGGGCCCGGCGGCCGGCCTGCAGCACGAGCGCGACGCGCACCGCGGGCCCGAGCGCGGGGTCGTCGGCGCCGAGCAGCGCGAGGTCGCCCGTCGCCGCCGCGAGGTCGGTCGCCGGGGCGGCCAGCGCCCCGGCCAGCGCGGAGGTCAGCACCGCGTCGCTGGTGCGCCCCCCGCCGGCGGCGAGCTCGCTGCGCCGCAGCGACTGCCGCAGCCGCCGCAGGGCGACGACGTCGGCCCCGCCCAGGGGCGAGGTGACGAGCTCGCGCGCCGCGGCGTCGTCCAGCGCGGCGGGGTCGAGGACGACGGTGAGGGCGCTCAGCAGCGGCCGCACGGCCGGTTCGTCGCGGACGGGGACCTCGGCCAGCGGGACCGCGAGCGGGACGCCGGCGGCGGCGAGGCTGCGCCGCAGGGCGGCGGTGTGCCCGGCGGAGCGGACGACGACGGCCATCTGCGACCACGGGACCCCGTCGAGCAGGTGGCGCCGGCGCAGCCGCTGGGCGACCCAGGAGGCCTCCTGGGTCGCGGAGGCGAGGACGGCGACCTCGACGCGCCCGCGCTCCACGGCGACCTCGGGGGCGGGGCGGGCCGCGCGCTGCGGGGCGCCCCCGAGGGCACCGATGCGGGTGGACACCGCCCGGCTCACCGCGTGCAGCAGGGGGCGCTGGCGGTGGTCGGTGCCCAGGACGACCGTGGTCGCGCCCACCCCGGGCCGGGGCCCGAACCGGTCGGCCAGCTCCGCGGCCGTGCGGGCGTCGGCGCCGCGGAAGCCCTGGGTGACGCTGTCGGGGTCGGTGGCGAGCACGAGGTCGCGGCCCCCGGCCACCACCTCCAGCAGCCGCAGCGCGGCCTCGGAGAGGTCGTGGGCGTCGTCGACGGCGACGAGGTCCCAGCGGGCGCGCTCGGCGGCCAGCAGCTCCGGCTCGGCCCGCAGGGCGGCGACGGCCTCGTCGACGACACCGGCCGGGTCGTAGGCGTCGGCGCGGCCGAGGGCGTTGACGGCGAGGTACTCCTCGAGCAGGTCCGCGGCGGCGCACCACTCCGGGCGGGCGTGCGCGCGCCCGAGGTCGGCGAGGTCGGCGGGGCCCAGCCCGCGCTCGACGGCGCGCATCAGCAGGTCGCGCAGCTCGTTGCGGAAGCTGCGCAGCCCCCAGGAGGCGCGGGGGACGTCGGAGGGCCAGCCCGGGACGCGCAGCCCGCCCGTCGCGGTGGACGCGCCGGCGGGGTCGAGCTCGGGGAGCTCCGCCGCGTCCGGCCCCTCCGGGGAGGTGACCGCCAGGTGCCCGCGCAGCAGCTCGGCCAGGATCGCGTCCTGCTCGGCGCCGGAGATCAGCCGCGGGGGCGGGGCGCCGTCGCGGGCGTGGACCAGGCGCAGCAGGCCGAAGGCGTAGGACTGCGGGGTCCGGGCGGCGGGCTGGCCGGTGGTGCGCCGCAGCCGCCGGGAGAGGTCGTCGCGCAGCAGGTCCGCGGAGCGGCGGCTGGGGGCGAGCACGAGCACGCGGTCCGGGGCCAGCCCGTCGCGCTCCACGCGGGTCGCGACGAGCTCGCGCAGGGTGCGGGTGCGCCCGGTGCCCGGGGCGCCGAGCACCACCAGCGGGCCGCTGCCCGCGGGGGTGTCCAGGACCCGCCGCTGCGCCGGGTCCGGGGGCTCGACCGCGCCGCCCACGAGCGGGACCCGCCGCAGGCGCGGGACCTGCGGGCGCCGCCGGGTGCCCTCGCCGCCGCCGCGCGCGACCTCGCCCTCACCGTTCTCCCGAAGCACCCGGTCATCGCACCACACGCCTCCGACACGGCGGGCTCAGCGCGGTCCGGCCAGCCCGAGCTCCTCGACGAGGGTCTCGACGTTGCCCGCCGCGTTCAGCGAGTACAGGTGCAGCAGCGGCACCCCCTCCGCCAGCAGCCGGCGACCGTCCTCCAGCGCCAGGCGCACGCCCTCCTCGCGGAACGCGCCGCGGTCGTCGAGGAACGGGGCGAGCCGGCGCTGCAGCCAGGAGGGTTCGTGGCCGTCGGTCAGGCGCCGGGTGACCTCGAGCACCTTCGGGCTGGTCACCGGCAGCAGGCCCGGGACCAGCGGGGCGGTGCAGCCGGCGGCCGCGAGCCGGTCGCGCAGGCGCAGGAAGTCCTCCACGTCGAAGGTGAGCTGGGCGATGGCGAAGCCGGCGCCCGCGGCGAACTTGCCCAGCAGGTGGCGCAGGTCCTCGTCGAGGTCGCGCGACTCCGGGTGCCCCAGCGGGAAGGCGGCCACCCCGGCGCTGCGGACCCCCTCGGCCAGGGCGAGGCGCACCAGCTCGTCGGCGTGCTGCAGCCCCTGCGGGTGCGCCCGCCACGGCGCGCGCGGGTCGCCGTCGGGGTCCCCGCGCAGCGCCAGCACGTCGGTGACCCCGCCGGCGAGGAGGTCGCGCACGACGCCCCGCAGCTGCGGGACCGACTGGCCCACGGCGGTCAGGTGGGCCACGGGGCGCAGGTCGGTGCGCGCGGCGAGGCGCGAGGCGAGCTCGACGGTGCCCTCCCGGGTGCCGCCGCCGGCGCCGTAGGTCACCGAGGCGAACACCGGCCGCAGCCGGGCCAGCCGCTCGACGGCCCGCCACTGGCGCTGCGCGCCCTCCTCGTCGTGGGCGGGCGAGAACTCCACCGAGAACCGCCGCTGCGCGTCGCGCAGGTCCGCGACCAGCCCGTCGCTCACCGCGGGGCCCACGGGGCCGTCCAGCCGCGGGCGTCCCAGCGGGCCCGGGCCAGGTCCACGCGCACGTCGGCGGGGTCGTGGGCCAGCCGCCGCAGGGGGACGCCCTCCTCGCGCCAGTGCTCCAGCGCGCGCTCGGCCAGCGGGGGCGCGGAGCTGCCGTCGGCGCGCAGCACCCGCCACCACGGGGCGTGGGACCCGAAGCGGCGCAGCACGTTCCCCACGAACCGCGGCCCGCGGTCGCCGACGAGCTCACCGACGTCGCCGTAGGTCAGGACCCGCCCGGGCGGGATCGCGTGCACGACCTCGAGGACCTCCTCGGCCCGGTCGGGCAGGTCGGGGGCGTCAGCGGGGTCTCGCACCCGCCGCAGCCTGCCAGCCCCGTCCGACGCGTCGCGGGGGCCCCTCGTGCGGGAGGCCCCGGCAGGGTGACCGGGGTGACGACGGACACCCCGGCCCGGGGCGGCGCGGTGACGACGGTGCACCACTGCTGGGGGCGGGGTCGCTCAGGGGTTCGGCCAGGGGTTGGGCAGCGCCCCGTCGAGCCCCTTGGTCTGCTGCATCATGACCGGCGCGAGCCGCCCGGGGCCCGGGTTGGGGTCGTGGCCGTGACCCAGCGCGTGCCCGACCTCGTGGTTGACGACGTACTGCCGGTAGCCGGTGCGGTCCTCGCCGTAGTCGGGGATCGCCTCCACCCAGCGGTACCAGGTCAGGACCGCGGCGTCGCCGGTGCGGCAGGACAGCGTCCCCATCGTCCGCAGCGGGCGGCACAGGGCGGCCGAGGTGTCGGGGGTGGCGAGGACGAGGCGGATCTCGGCGTCGCCGTCGGTGCGGGCGAAGCTCGTCGTGCCGCCGGCGCCCCAGCCGCGGGGGTCGTTAAGCACCCCCAGGGCGAAGCCGGCGAAGGCCGCCGGGTCCAGGACGCCGGCGTCGACGAGGTCCTGCTCGACCTCCACCCGCACCGTGCGGACCCGCGCCGAGGCCGGGGCCGGGGAGGACCCCGGGACGACGACGAGGGTGCCGCCGCCGGACTGCGGGACCTCGCGGCGCAGGATGCCCGCGGCCACGTCCGCGGCGGTCAAGCCCGGGGGCGGCGCGGGCGCGGTGGGCGTCGACGGCGCGGGCGGGGCGGGGTCGGCGGGGGCCGGAGCGGGGGCGGAGGGGCTCGCGGCGGCCGCGTCCGTGGCGGTGCCGGCGGCGCGCGAGGGGGTGCCGGTGCAGCCGGCGAGCCAGGCCAGGGCACCCAGCCCACCGAGCAGGAGCGCCCGCCGGGGCGCCGGTGCGAGCCGGTCCGGGGCGGGGGCGGGGTCGGGGAGGAGCACGGCGCCAGCTTGGCACCGCGTCCGCTCGCGGCGAACCGGAACGCGCGGGGCGGGCGGGGCCGACTAGCGTGGTGGGCGGCCGGTGTGGTGCTCCACCCGGCCGAGGAGCACGACTGAGGTACGGCGAGACCCGGGAGGGGACTGCGGTGGAGGTTCGGATCGGCGTGCAGAACGTCGCACGCGAGCTGGTGTTCGAGTCGGCCCAGACCAGCGAGGAGATCACCGCGGCGGTCACCGAGGCGCTGTCCGGTGGCGCGGTGCTGCGGCTGGTGGACGAGAAGGGACGCCTGGTGGTGGTCCCGTCCGCGTCGCTGGGCTACGTCGACATCGGCGCGTCGGAGGTCCGCAAGGTGGGCTTCGGCCTGTCCTGAGGACGGTCCCGGGAGATCGGCCCGGGTCACGGCGCCGGGGCGCGGGAGACCGCACCCCGGCGCCGCGGCACGTCCGTCCCCGGACGGGCCGCGTCACGCCGTGGCGCGTCCCGGTTACCCGTCCCGGTTACCATGGTCGGGTTCATGGTTGCCCGGTCGCCAGTCACGATCGGCTGCCGACTGCCGCGACGCGGCCGCACGTCCCGCCTGACGACCTCCTCGCGGAGGGTTCGAGCGCTCCCACCCCGGTGAGCTCGTGCGGGCCGTCGACGCCGCCGCCCCCTCCACGGGAGACCCATGACCGACTCGAGCACGACGGACGTCGAGACGCCCGACCAGACCACCGCACCGGACACCGCCGTCGAGGCCCCGCACGTGGGGACCTTCGCCGAGCACGGCGTGGACCCGCGGATCGCGCAGTCCCTCGCCGGCGCCGGCATCACCACGCCCTTCCCCATCCAGTCGATGACCCTGCCCGTGGCGCTGTCCGGGCACGACATCATCGGCCAGGCCAAGACGGGCACGGGCAAGACCCTCGGCTTCGGCGTCCCGCTCCTGCAGCGGACCGCCGTCCCCGGTGACCCCGCCTACGACGCGCTGCCGAACCCGGGCAAGCCGCAGGCGCTGGTCATCGTCCCCACCCGCGAGCTCGCGACGCAGGTCGCCGGCGACCTGACGACCGCCAGCCGCAACTACCCGGCGCGCATCCTCACCGTCTACGGCGGCCGCGCCTACGAACCGCAGATCGACGCGCTGACCAAGGGCGTCGACGTCGTCGTCGGCACCCCGGGGCGGCTGCTCGACCTGGCCCAGCAGCGCCACCTGGACCTGTCCAACGTGAAGTGCGTCGTCCTCGACGAGGCCGACGAGATGCTCGACCTGGGCTTCCTGCCCGACGTCGAGCGCCTCATCGCCCAGACCGACCCGGCCCGCCAGACGATGCTGTTCTCGGCGACCATGCCCGGCCCGGTCGTGGCCATGGCGCGCTCCTACATGAGCCGCCCCACCCACATCCGCGCCGTGGACCCCACCGACGACGGGGCGACGGTCGCGGCCATCACCCAGTTCGCCTACCGCACCCACGCCCTGGACAAGGTCGAGGTCCTGGCCCGGATGCTGCAGGCCACCGGCCGCGGCCTGACCATCGTCTTCAGCCGCACCAAGCGCACCGCGGCCTCGGTCGCCGAGCAGCTCACCGAGCGCGGCTTCGCGGCGGCCTCCATCCACGGCGACCTGGGCCAGGGGGCGCGCGAGCAGGCCCTGCGTGCGTTCCGCCACGGCAAGGTGGACGTCCTCGTCGCCACCGACGTCGCGGCCCGCGGCATCGACGTCGAGGACGTCACGCACGTCATCAACTACCAGTGCCCCGAGGACGAGAAGACCTACCTGCACCGCATCGGGCGCACCGGGCGGGCCGGGAACACCGGTGTCGCGGTGACCTTCGTGGACTGGGACGAGCTGCCCCGCTGGTCCCTCATCGACAAGGCCCTCGGCCTCGGCTTCGGCGAGCCGGTCGAGACGTACTCGACCTCCCCCAACCTCTACGAGGACCTGGGCATCCCCGCCGGGACGACCGGGCGGCTCCCCCGCGGCCAGCGCACCCGCGCCGGGCTGGAGGCCGAGCAGGTGGAGGACCTCGGCGAGGTCGGCGCGGCCAAGGGCCGCCGCCCGCGCAAGGACTCCCGCGACGGCGCGGGCTCCCGCGACGGCGGTGCCCGCGGCGCCGGGCCCGCTCCCGCCGCGGAGGAGGGGGTCGTCGAGGAGCGCGTCGCGCGTCCCCGCCGCGACCGCCAGCGCCGGCGCACCCGCAACGGCGTCGAGGTCGAGGAGACGGCCGTCGAGGCCGGCAGCACCGCGACCGCTCCCCCCGCCGCGTCGGCGCCGGCCGGGGCGGAGGACGCCGAGCGCCCGCGCCGTCGTCGCCGCACCCGCACCCGGGCCGACGAGGCGGGCACGGGGACGGACGCGGCGGCGAGCGCTCCCGCGGCGGACTGACCGACCGGGGCCGGGCCCACCCGTGGGCCCGGCCCCGAGCTGCGTCCTGCCCCGGGCGAGCGCACCCTGGAGGGGTGACAGCCACCACGACAGGACGCGGCGCCGCCCGGGTGGCGCTGCGCGGCCGGCCCGCACCGGCCCGCCCCCCGTCGGTCTCCGCGGCGCTGCACGCCCGTCCGACCCTGGAGGTGGCGCTGCTGGCGGCCGCCCTGGTGGAGGAGCGGCACCCGCGGCTGGCCCGGGTCGTCACCGCCGACGAACGTCCCCGGCGCCGCCGGGTGCAGGACGCGGCGGCCCTGCTGCGCGCCGCCACCACCGACCCCGTGCGGGCCCTGGGGCTGGCGGCGCGGGAACGGGCGGTGGGCGGGGACCCGCACGTGCGTCCCGAGGGGCACGACCCGGACCTGCTGGCCCTGCGTCACGCGCTGCGGGTGCACTGCGTGCTGCTGACGGCCGCGGCCGCGGGCGGGGAGCCGACCCCGGCGGCGGCGGAGAGCTACGTGCGGGAGCAGCGCAGCACCGCGGTGCTGCTGGGTGCCGAACCCGACGACCTGCCGGCGACGCTGGCCGAGGTGGCGGAGGACGTCGCCGCGGTGCGCGCCGAGGTGGAGGCCGACCCGGCCCCCGTCACCGCGGCCCTGGGCGGCCACCGGGACGGCTGCGGGGACGGCTGCGAGGACGGGGCCTGGCACCGGGTGTCGCGGCTGGCCCTGGGCGTGCTGCCCCCGTGGGCGCGGCCGGGACCGGTGGCGGTCGACCCCGGGGGGCTGACCGCGCGCCTGCGGCGCCTCTGAGGCCGGGCGGGCCGGGTCAGGCGGGACCGACGACGAAGGTGCGCACGGCGTCGGCCACCAGCTGCACGGCGATCGCCGACAGCAGCAGACCCGCCACCCGCGTCACCAGCAGGACCCCGGAGTCGCCAAGGACCTTGTGCACCAACCCGGCGAAGCGCATCGCCAGCCACAGCGTGACGTGCACGGCCAGCACGCCCAGGGCGACCGCGGCCCGGTCGTCCCAGCCCTCGGCCTGCTGCACGAAGACCATGGTGGCGACGATGGCGCCGGGGCCGGCGAGCAGCGGGGTGCCCAGCGGGACCATGGCCACGTTGACCCCGACGGTGCTGGTGGGCTCGTCCCCCTTGCCGGTCAGCAGCTCCAGGGCGATGAGCAGCAGCAGGAGACCCCCCGCGGCCTGCAGCGCGGGCAGGCTGATGTGCAGGTAGTCCAGGATCCGCTGGCCGAAGAGGGCGAAGGCGACGATGACGCCGAAGGCGACGAACACCGCCTGCCGCGCGGCGCGGGAGCGTTCGGCGGTGCTGAAGCTGGCGGTGAGGCCCAGGAAGATCGGCACGGTCCCCAGCGGGTCCATGATGACGAACAGGGTGACGAAGGCCTCCCCGAAGAGCTGCCAGTTCACCGGGGCGACGTCCCGGTGACCCCGGCCCCGGCCTCGGCGAGGGCGTCCAGGCGGGCCAGGACCTCGGGGTCGGTGGTGTTCTCCCCCAGCAGGTTGCGCTTGCCCGTGCCGTGGTAGTCGCTGGAGCCGGTGACCAGCAGGCCCAGGGAGCGGGCCACGTCGCGCAGGTGCGCGCGCTCGGCGTCGGAGTGGTCGCGGTGGTCGACCTCGAGCCCGGCCAGCCCCGCCTCGACCATGGCCTCGATGTCGGCGTCGCCGATGCAGCTGCCCCGCTTCGAGGCCGCGGGGTGGGCGATGACGGACACCCCGCCGGCGGCGCGGACCCGGCGCACGGCCTCGACCGGGTCGGGGGCGGTCTGCGGGACGAAGTACCGGCTGCGGCCGGAGAGGACCGTGGCGAAGGCCTCGTCGCGGTCGGCGACGACGCCCCGGGCCACGAGGGCGTCGGCGATGTGCGGGCGCCCGATCGTCGCCCCGCCGTGGACGTGCTCCAGGACGTCCTCCCAGCGCAGGCCGGTGTCGGGGCCGAGCCGCTCGACCATGAGCCGGGCGCGGCTGGCCCTCGAGGTGCGCGAGCCGGCGAGCATGCGGGCCAGCGGCTCGTCGGCCGGGTCGTGCCGGTAGGAGAGGAGGTGGACGGAGACGCCGCCCCGCAGGCAGCTGATCTCCACCCCGGGGACCACGCGGACTCCCAACCGCTCGCCCGTCGCGACGGCCTCGTCCCAGCCGTCGCTGGTGTCGTGGTCGGTGAGGGCGATGACGTCGAGCCCGGCCTCGGCGGCGGAGGTCACGACCCCCGCCGGCGGCTGGGTCCCGTCGGAAGCGTTGGAGTGCGTGTGCAGGTCGATGCGCACCCCGAGAGCTTACGTGCCGTTCCCGGTCCTCCGGTCCACGCGCGCCCGCGCCCGGGTCTCAGGCCCGCAGGGCGCTGGGCGGGGCGGACCAGGCGACCCGGGGCGAGAGCGCCCCGCAGGGCACGTCGAGCTCGTGGCCGGGGTCGCGCAGGTCGATCAGGTGCAGGTCGTCGAGGAGGGTGACGCCCGCGGTGGCCGGCCACAGCAGCGCCCACAGCCAGACCCCGCCGGCCTCCCCGACGAGGACGGCCCGGTCCTCCGCGGAGGGCACCGGCCACAAGGGGGTGGCGGCTCCGTCGGCGTGGGGCCGGGCGGCGGGCCGGCCGGTGACCAGCCCCTCGCCGGGGTCGACGTCGTCGAGGCCGGCGAGGTGGGCGCCCAGTCCCGTGCCGGGCTGCTCGGAGACGAGGAGGAGGTCGGCCACCGGGGAGCCGCCGGTGCCGTGGTGGGGGCCGCTGGCGGCCACGACCACGGCCTGCGCCTCGTGCTTGCCGTCGCGCACGCAGCGGGTCCCGGTGACCAGCCAGCCGTCGGGCAGGGGCCACGGCAGCCAGACGGGGACGTCGGAGTGCCGCGCGACCCAGGCCAGGTGCTCGGCGTCGGCGGGCTGGGGGGGCTGCAGGGGGACCACCTCCCCGTGGACCGCGCAGGTCGCCGAGGAGTGCCAGATGCTGGGTGCCCGCACCGCTCCGTCGCAGCGGGGGCACGTCGCCGTACCGCCCATGCTCCACGGTGGCCCCGCGACCGCCCGGACGTCAACAGCTGGGTGACGTGCAGTCACGCCGGACGACACCCGGTGACCACCGGGTGGCCTCCGGGGCGGGGCGGCGGGGTGGGGGGACAAGCCGGCGGGGGCGGGCGATGATGGGGCCGTGACTTCCGGAGCGACTTCGCAGACGACGCAGCTGGACGGGGAGGTGGAGGGGGCGACCGTCGAGGACGTCCTCGACGCCCGCGCCCCCGAGGCCGGAGACCCCGTGGTCGCCGTCCCGGGCGCGGAGGAGGACGCGGAGGACGAGAGGTCCCACCGCTCGACCCCCCGCTCGGCGGCCTTCCGCCGCTTCATCGCCGAGGGCTGGGGCCCCCGCCCCGCCGAGGACCTCGGCGCCGCGCCGTCGGCCCCCTTCGCCGCGCGCCGGCGCGAGGTGCTGTCCTCGCTGTTCCCGCACGAGGTCCTCGTCGTGCCCGCCGGCACCCTCGTCCGCCGCTCCAACGACACCGACTACCGCTTCCGGCCGCACTCGGCGTTCGCGCACCTCACCGGGCTCGGCACCGACCGCGAGGCCGACGCCGTCCTCGTCCTGCACCCGCGCGCCGGCGCGGAGGGCCACGAGGCCGTCCTCTACGTGCGCCCGCAGGCCGGGCGGGAGACCGAGGAGTTCTTCGCCGACGCCCGCTACGGCGAGCTCTGGGTCGGGGTCCGTCCCACGCTGCGCGAGTTCGAGGCCCAGACCGGGATCACCTGCCACGACGTCGCGGCCCTGGCCGACGAGGTCGCCGCGTCGATGGCCGAGGGGACCACCACGGGCCTGCGCCTGGTGCCCGACGCGGACCCCGCGGTCACCGGGACCGTGCTCCCGCTGCGCCCGACCCCGCCGGAGGCGGCCGACGACGAGTTCGTCACCGCCCTCTCGGAGCTGCGGCTGGTCAAGGACGAGCACGAGGTCGCCCAGATGAGGGAGGCCGTCGCGGCCAGCGTGCGGGGCTTCGAGGAGGTCGTGCGGGTCCTGCCCCGGGCCGTGGGGCACCCGCGCGGGGAACGCGTCGTGGAGGCCGCCTTCGACGGCCACGCCCGCGTCGAGGGCAACGCCGTGGGCTACGAGACGATCTCCGCGGCCGGGAACCACGCCTGCACGCTGCACTGGATCCGCAACGACGGGGCCATCGCCCCCGGCCAGCTGCTGCTGCTGGACGCCGGGGTGGAGGTCGACTCCCTCTACACCGCCGACGTGACCCGCACCCTGCCCGTCGACGGCACCTTCACCGACGCCCAGCGCCGCGTCTACCAGGCCGTCCTCGACGCCTCCGAGGCCGCCTTCGCCGTCGCCCGGCCCGGGGTGCGCTTCCGCGAGGTCCACGAGGCCGCGATGCGCGTCGTGGCCGACCGGCTGTCCGCGTGGGGGATGCTGCCCGTCGACGCGGCGTCCTCGCTCGAGCCCGGCGGGCAGTTCCACCGCCGGTGGATGCCGCACGGCACCAGCCACCACCTCGGCCTCGACGTCCACGACTGCGCCCAGGCCCGCCGGGAGATGTACCTCGACGCCGAGCTGCGCGAGGGCATGATCTTCACCATCGAGCCGGGCATCTACATCAAGGCCGAGGACGAGCTCGCCCCCGAGGAGCTGCGCGGCATCGGGGTGCGGATCGAGGACGACGTCCTGGTGACCGCCGACGGGGTGGAGAACCTCACCGCCGTGCTGGCCCGCACCCCCGACGCCGTCGAGGCGTGGATGGCCTCGCTGCGCTGAGGACCCGCGGACGCGGCCCGGGGGCGGTGGGCCCCCGGGCCCCGAGGGTCACTCCGCGTCGCGCACCCGGTCGCGCTCCTGCTGCTCCGCGGCGCGGCGCGCGCGGCGCTGCTCCTCGACCTTCTCGGCGTAGGTGGGGCCGGAGAGGTCCATCACCGGCTCCGGCTCGGCCGGGCGCTCCCCCGCCGGCGGCGGCGGCTGGTGGGCCGGGGCACTGCCCGGCTGCGGCGGCGGGAGGTGGGCGCCCGGCGGCGGCGCGGTGGGCGCGGACCAGGGGCCCGGGCGCGCCCCGGGGTCCGGAGCGCCCCACTGCGAGGAGCCGCCGGAGGGCGCGGAGTAGTCCGGGCCGGTGCCGCGGCCGAGGCCGTTGGGCAGGCGCGAGAGGACCTCGCGGGCCTGCCCGGCCAGCTGCGGCAGGCAGAGGACGGTGTACTCCGAGGCCACGATCTGGCTGGAGGAGGTGAAGTCGCGCCGGCCACCGGTCAGCGCGTAGGAGATCACGCCGAAGAGCATCCCGAACCCGGCCCCGACGAGGACCCCGGTGAGCAGCGCCCCGCTGCCGCCGCCGCCGAAGACGGACAGCATGAGGCCCACGAGGAGACCGAACCAGGCGCCCGAGGCCGCCCCGGCCCCGGCGGCCCGCCCGTAGGTCAGCCGTCCCGTGACCCGCTCGACCATCTGCAGGCCGTTGCCGACGATGGTGACGTTCTGCACCGGGAAGTGCTCGTCGGAGAGGAAGTCCACGGCCCGCTGCGCCTCCGAGTACGTGGCGTAGCGACCGATCGCCTCCCCCGACGGCGGGGTGGGGGTGGTCATTCGCTGCGGACCACCCATGGGCCCGAGGTTCGACATTCGACATCCTCACCGGTCGTACCCGTCCCGCGACGTTCGCGCGGGATCGGTCGATGCTCCCAGCCGGGAGCCCCGACACCTGCCCAACGACGCGGGCCGGGAGGTCGTGCCCGTGGGCACGACCTCCCGGCCCGCGGTGGACGTCAGGCGGTCTTGCGCTTGGCCCCGGCCCGGGCCTGGCTGCGCGCCTGCACCTCGGAGGAGGCGCCCGCGGTGGACAGCTGGCCGCCGGAGGTCTCCAGGTGGGCGCGCACGAACCAGTGGTACTGCTCCAGCTGGGCGGACTGGGCGATGAGCATGTCCTCGGTGATCGGGTCCAGCTCACCCACCGCCTCGACGGCCCGGCGGTGGTCCTGGATGACCCCGGAGTACACGAGGTCGAGGGCGCCGAGGTGCTCGATGGCCCCCGCGCGCCCGATGGAGTAGTCGTCCCAGCTGCGGTCGGCGACCAGCGCACCGGGCGTGCCGTAGGGCGAGAGGCCGAGGGTGGCGATGCGCTCGGCCGTGGTGTCGGCCATCTCGCGGACGGCGTCGACCTGCGGGTCGAGCATCTCGTGCACGGCGACGAAGTGCGGGCCGACGACGTTCCAGTGGACGTGCTTCAGCGTCAGGTGCAGGTCGGTCAGGGCGTTGAGCCGGTCCTGGAGCACCGCCGCGATCTCCGCGGCCTGCTCGGGGGTGAGTCCGGGAACGGTGTAGAGGGGGACGCCCTCCGCCTTCATCTTCTTGCTCTCCTTGGCCATGCCGCCACGGTAGGAGGCGCCGCGCGGTGCCGCGCGCTGGAAGCCAGCCCCTAGATTGGAGCGTGTGACCGGCTCCCTGACCCGCGTGTTCGCCGCCCGGCTGGCGGGCACGTCGGTGTTCGACCCGCAGGGCGACATGGTCGGCCGGGTCCGCGACGTGGTGGGCCTGCTGAGCCCGCGCGGGCCGATCCGCGTCATCGGCCTGGTCGTCGAGGTCCCCGGCCGGCGCCGGGTGTTCGTGCCCATGACCCGCGTCACCAGCGTCGACACCGGGCAGGTCCTCACCACCGGCCTGGTCAACATGCGCCGCTTCGAGCAGCGTGGCACCGAGACCCTGCTGCTGGCGGAGCTCCTCGACCGCACGGTGGAGCTGGCCGACGGCAGCGGCAGCGCCACCGTCGAGGACCTGGGCCTGGAGCTCAACCGCGCCCGCGACTGGCGGCTGACCAAGCTGTTCGTCCGCCGCGGGGAGGCCGCCAAGGGGCTCTCGGGGCGGCTGCGCCGGCGGGGGGAGACGATGACGATCGACGTCGACGGCGTCGCCGGCGGGGTGCTGGGCCTGGCCTCCCCCGACCTGGACCAGGGGGCGACGAACCTGCTGGCCGCCTTCGAGGAGCTCAAGGCCGCCGACCTGGCCGAGGTGATCCACGAGCTCACCCCCAAGCGCCGCCTGGAGGTCGCCGCCGCCCTCGACGACGAGCGCCTCGCCGACGTCCTGGAGGAGCTGCCCGAGGACGACCAGGTCGAGATCCTCTCCGCCCTCGCGGGCGACCGCGCCGCGCACGTCCTGGAGGAGATGCAGCCCGACGACGCCGCCGACCTGCTCTCGGAGCTGCCGCCGGAGCAGGCGGAGCGGCTGCTGGCGCTGATGGAGCCCGACGACGCGGACCCGGTGCGCCGGCTGCTGGCCTACGACGACTACACGGCCGGTGGGCTCATGACCTCCGACCCGGTGGTGCTGGCCCCGGACGCGACGATCGCCGAGGCGCTGGCCCACGTGCGCCGCAGCGAGCTCAGCGTGCCGATGGCCACGGCCGTCTACGTGTGCCGGCCGCCGCTGGAGACGCCCACCGGCCGCTTCCTGGGCACCGCGCACCTGCAGCGGCTGCTGCGCGAACCCCCGCAGACGCCGCTGGGGCAGATCCTCGACACCGACATCGACCCGCTGTCCCCGGGGGAGACCCTGCAGGGCGTGACCCGCCAGCTGGCCGCGTACAACCTGGTCTCGATGCCCGTCGTCGACGAGGACGGGCACCTGCTGGGGGCGGTGACCGCGGACGACGTGCTGGACCACCTGCTGCCCGAGGACTGGCGCGACACGACGGAGGAGGTCTTCTCGAGGACCCCGGGGACGGAGGCCGACCGTGACTGAGCGCGAACCCCGCGAGCCGCGCAGCAGCCCGCGCCGGGCCCGCGGCGACGCGGTCTCGCTGGACACCCCGCGCGAGGCGCGGCGGCAGCTGCTCTCGCGCCCGCAGGTGGACCCCGACGCCTTCGGCCGCGCGTCGGAGAAGTTCGCCCGCTTCATGGGCACCGCCCGCTTCCTCGTCTACATGACGGGCTTCGTCGCGGTGTGGCTGGCCTGGAACACCTTCGCCCCCGAGGGCGCGCAGTTCGACCCGCGGGCGCTGAACTACACCCTGCTGACGCTCATCCTGTCGCTGCAGGCCTCCTACGCGGCACCGCTGATCCTGCTGGCCCAGAACCGCCAGGACGACCGCGACCGCGTCCTCAACGAGCAGGACCGCGCGCAGGGCGAGCGCGCCCTGGCCGACACCGAGTACCTGACCCGCGAGGTGGCCGCGCTGCGGATCGCGCTGCGCGACGTCGCCACCCGCGACTTCGTGCGCTCGGAGCTGCGGGCCGTCCTGGAGGAGCTGCGCGACGAGGACGACGTCCCCGCCCCCTCCCGCGACGCCAAGCGCAAGGGCGGCAAGAAGCGCAAGCGGCCACCCGAGCCGGCCGCGGGGGCGGAGCGACCGGCTGAACCCGCGCCCACCGGTTCAACTCCGGCGGAGGACCTGCCGATGACCGACGGGTGACGACTCTCGACGCCCCCGCCACGTCGACGGGACAGGTCCCGCTCCAGCCGGTCCCGGCCCAGGGCCAGCCCGCGACCCCCGTGCGCCGGCGCCTGGGGGACGTGCTCGTCGAGAAGGGTCTGCTGGTCCCCGAGGACCTCGACGTCGCCCTGGCCGAGCAGCGCAACGTGGAGGGCCCGCGCCGCCGCCTGGGTCAGATCCTCGTCGAGCTCGGCATGGTCTCCGAGGCCGAGCTGGCCCAGTGCCTGGCCGAGCTGCTGCAGCTGGAGCACGTGGACCTGTCCCGGCTGACCCTGGCCCCCGACGTCGTGCGCCTGCTGCCGCGGGCGGTGGCCGAGCGCTGCCGCGTCCTGGTCCTGGACAAGACCCCGGAGTACCTGCTGGTCGCGGCCGCGGACCCGACGAACGTCCTGGCCCTGGACGACGTCAAGCTCTACACCCGCACGCCCGAGCTGCACGTCGTCGTGGCGATGGACTCCCAGATCCGCGACCAGCTGGCCCGCGCCTGGTCGCTGACCGAGGACACCTCGCAGGTGTCGCGGATGGTGCAGGACGCCACCGAGGACGACGACGAGGACCCGCTGGCGGCCCTCAACGGCTCCGTCGACGACGACGCGCCCATCGTCAAGCTCGTCAACCGGATCCTCTCCGACGCGGTGCGCCTGCGCTGCTCCGACATCCACCTGGAGTCCCAGCGCGACCAGCTGCGCGTCCGCTTCCGCGTCGACGGCCTGCTGCGCGACGTGATGTCCGCGCCCAAGCGGGTGGCGCCCAGCGTCATCAGCCGCATCAAGATCATCTCCGGGCTGGACATCTCCGAGCGCCGCATCCCCCAGGACGGCCGGACCCGCGTGGTCGTCGACGGCGCGGCCATCGACTGCCGCGTCTCGACGCTGCCCGCCCTGCACGGCGAGAAGATCGTGATCCGCCTGCTCACCCGCGGCGACGACGTCCCCTCGCTGCCCTCGCTCGGGTTCGAGCCGGAGCAGCTGGAGATCTTCGAGAAGGCCCTCAGCGTCCCGCAGGGCCTGGTGCTCATCACCGGCCCCACCGGGTCGGGCAAGACGAACACCCTCTACGCGGCGATCCACGCGACGATGTCGCCGGAGAAGAACATCATCACCCTCGAGGACCCCGTCGAGGTCCAGCTGCCCGGCATCACCCAGGTGCAGGTGCACGCCAAGGTGGGCATGACGTTCTCCGCCGGCCTGCGCTCGGTCCTGCGCCAGGACCCCGACATCGTCCTCATCGGCGAGGTCCGCGACTCCGAGACCGCCGAGCTGGCGCTCAAGGCGTCGATGACGGGCCACCTGGTGCTGACGACCCTGCACACCAACTCCGCCGTGGGGGCGCTGACGCGCCTGGTCGACATGGGCGCGGCGCCGTTCCTGGTGGCCAGCTCGCTGACCGCGGCGATCGCCCAGCGGCTGGTCCGCAAGCCCTGCGACTCCTGCGCGGACGGCTACATCCCCGACGAGGACGTCCTCGCCGTGCTGGACCTGACGATCGAGGACATCCTCGACGCGACCCCGCTCAAGGGCACCGGCTGCCCCGAGTGCGGCGGCACCGGCTACCGCGGCCGCACCGCGGTCTACGAGGTCCTCGACGTGACCCCGAGCATGCGCAAGGTCCTCATGCACGACGCGACGGAGTCGGCGCTGCTGGCCGAGGCGGAGCGGATCGGGATGAAGACGCTGCGCCAGTCGGCGCTGGAGAAGGCGATGCGCGGGGAGACGACCTTCGAGGAGGTCATCCGCGTCACCGCCGGCTGACCGGCCGGCCCCCGCCGGGCGGCGCGGCGCGGGCCCGCGAGCGCCCCGGGGACCGCGCCGACGGGCCGGACCGGTGGCCCCACGTACCCTGGGGCCATGCCGAGCACGCCTGCCCCCGAGAGCGTGCGGACCGCGGTCCTGCGCGCCCTCGCCTCCGTCGACGACCCCGAGCTGCACCGTCCCATCACCGAGCTCGGCATGGTCGAGGGCGTCGACGTCGGCGCCGACGGGGTGGTGGACGTCCGGGTCCTGCTGACCATCGCCGCCTGCCCGATGCGCGACACCCTCACCCGCGACGTCACCGCCGCCACCCGCACCGTCGACGGCGTACGCGGGGTGCGCGTCCACCTCGGGGAGATGACCCCCGACCAGCGCCGCGAGCTCACGACCAAGGTCCGCGGGACCACGGGCGCCGCCCCCGTCATCCCCTTCAACCAGCCCGGCAACCTGACCCGCGTCTACGCCGTCGCCTCCGGCAAGGGCGGGGTCGGAAAGTCCAGCGTCACGGTCAACCTGGCCGCGGCCATGGCCGCCGACGGCCTGCGCGTCGGCCTCCTCGACGCCGACGTCCACGGCTTCTCCGTCCCGCGCCTGCTGGACGTGACGGGCAAGCCCACCAAGGTCGGCGACATGATGATCCCGCCGACCGCCCACGGGATCCGGGTCATGTCCATCGGCATGTTCGTGCCCGGCAACCAGCCGGTGGCCTGGCGCGGGCCGATGCTGCACCGCGCGCTGCAGCAGTTCGCCAGCGAGGTGCACTGGGGCGACCTGGACGTCCTGCTCCTGGACCTGCCCCCGGGGACCGGGGACATCGCGATCAGCGTCGGTCAGCTGCTGCCGCGCGCGGAGATCCTCGTCGTCACGACCCCGCAGGTCGCCGCGGCGGAGGTCGCCGAGCGGGCGGGGTCGGTCGCCGCGCAGACCGAGCAGCGGGTCGTCGGCGTCGTGGAGAACATGAGCTGGCTGGAGCTGCCCGGCGGGCAGCGCCTGGAGGTGTTCGGCTCCGGCGGCGGCGCCACCGTCGCGGAGTCGCTCTCGCAGCGGCTGGGCACCGACGTGCCGCTGCTGGCCCAGGTGCCGATGGACGTCGAGCTGCGCGAGGGCGGCGACGCCGGGACGCCCGTGGTGCTCTCGCACCCCGACTCCCCCGCCGCCGTCGTCCTGCGCGACCTGGCCCGCACGCTGGCCCGGCGACCGCGCGGGCTGGCCGGGCGGCCCCTGGGCGTCAGCGTCGCCTGAGCGGCGCCGCCCCCGCGAGCCTCAGGTGGCGTCCTCGTCGTAGGGGACGGGCGCGGGGGCCGCGGCGGGCGCGGACGACTTCTTGCCCAGGTCGACCCCGCTGCCGGTGGCCGCGGCGGGGCTCTTCTTCACCGGCGCCTCGTCGTCGTCCTCCCACGCCTCGGTCAGCGCTTCGCGGACGATGCGGCGCGGGTCGTACTGGCGCGGGTCGAGCTTCTGCCAGTCGATGTCGTCGAACTCCGGGCCGAGCTCCTCGCGCATCTGCGCCTGGGCGCCCTTCGCGAAGCGCCGGGCGGACTTGACCAGACCGGCCAGCTGCTCGGCGTAGTGGGGCAGACGCTCCGGTCCGAGGACCACGAGCGCCACGACGAGGAGGACGATGAACTCGCCCCCGTTGATGCCGAACACGTGGCGATCCTAACCGTCGGCTTCGAGCGTGACAGGCACCTCGGTGGTCCGGCCGTCGCGGCGGACGGTCAGCGTCACCTGTTCGCCGGGTTCCCGGGCCCGGATGTCGACGATGAGCTCCGCCGGTTCGGTCACGGGGCGGCCGTCGATGGCGAGCACGACGTCGCCCGGCTGCAGGCCCGCCCGCTCCCCGGGACCACCGGGGTTCACCGCTCCCGGGGAGTCCAGGATCTGCACGCCCTCGCCCGTGTAGGAGCTGTCCAGGGACACCCCGATGATCGGGTGCACGGCGCGACCGGTCCGGATGAGCTGCTCGGCGGTGCGCCGGGCCTGCTCGGAGGGGATGGAGAAGCCCAGGCCGATGCTGCCCGTCGTCTGCCCCCCGCCGGCCCCGGGCAGAGCGGCGATGGCGGAGTTGATCCCGATGACCTCGCCGGCCGCGTTCAGCAGCGGCCCGCCGGAGTTGCCGGGGTTGATCGCGGCGTCGGTCTGGATGGCCTGGATGTAGGAGGCGTCCGGGCCGCTCTCGCCGGCCGAGACGGGCCGGTTGAGGGCCGAGACGATCCCCTCCGTCACCGTCCCCTGCAGCCCCAGCGGGGCGCCGACGGCCACCACGGGGTCCCCCACGACGACGGCGGCGGAGTCGCCGAACGGCAGCGCCCGCAACCCGCCGCGCTCGACCCGCACGACGGCGAGGTCGTAGGAGGCGTCGGCCCCGACGAGCTCGCCCACGGCCTGGGCCCCGTCCTGGAAGACGACGGTCACCCCGTCGTCGTAGGCCCCGGCGACCACGTGGTTGTTGGTGAGGACGAAGGTGCCGCCCCCGCCGGCGGAGGTGTCCAGCACGAAGCCGGAGCCCGTCCCGGTGCCCTCCTGCCCCTGCACCTGCAGCGCCACCACGCTGGGCAGCGCGGCCGCCGCGATCCCGGCGACGGAGCCCGCCGGCCGCTCGGTGCTGCCGGCGCTGGGCGAGGCGATCGCGACCGCGGGGTAGGTGCCGTCGGAGTCCCCGACCTCGTCCTGCAGCAGCCCGCCGGCGAACCCGCCGACGACGCCGAGCAGCAGGACGCCGCTGCCCACGACGATCCGGCGCGCGGGGGCCCCGGCGCGCCGGTGCCCCCCGGGTCCCGGGGCGGTGCCCGGGTCCACCGGGGCGTGGGGCGGGAAGGCGTCGTGACCGGGAGGCGGCCCCTCGGGCCGCCACCACACCTGCTCCGCCGAGGGCGGCGGTGCGGTGGGCGGGCCCGACCAGGGGTCGCGGCCGTCGCCGGGGGCGTCGCCGGGGCGGTCCCAGCCCCCGGGTGGTGACGGTGCGCTCATCAGGGCGCGACGGTCGAGGTGGTGGTGGGCAGGACGGTGGGGGCGCTGGGCGCGGGGGTCCCGACGGGCCCGGCCGGCAGGAGGCGCCCGACGGGGGTGCTAGAGGCGGAGGGGGTGGTGCGCAGCTCCGCCACCGGGGCGGGCGCGTCGCCCCCGGGCACCCCGCCCAGGACGAGGGCGCCCACGATCCCGGCCCCGAGCAGCGTGAACGTCCCCGCCAGCGCGGCCGCCACCGGGCGGCGGCGCACCCGCAGGGCCGCGGAGCGGGTCGCGGGACGACGTGCCCCCCCGCCCCGGGTCGCGTCGGTGCGCGAGGGCGGGGCGACCCCCACCACCGGCCGGGCCGGGACGGCCATCGGCGCGTCGCGCGGGGGCAGCGGCCCGCTGGGGCCGCCGATGTCCAGCAGCCGCGCCACGAGGTCCTCCGACATCGGCGGGACGCCGAGGGCCTGCACGCGGGCGCGGACGAGCCGCTCGGCGTCGACGGCCTCGGAGCACTCCGGGCACTGCCGCAGGTGTTCCGCGACCCGCGCCTCGGCGTCCGCGGCGAGGCGGCCGTCGACGAGGGGGCTGACCCGGGCGCCGAGGTGCGGTCCGCTCACGGGCCGTCCTCCCCGTAGGCCAGCTGCGGGGCGGGGGCGCTGGGCCGGGGGGCGCGGTGGGCCAGCGCGGCGCGCAGCTGGGCGCGGCCGCGGTGGATGCGCGAGCGCACGGTGCCGAGCTTCACGCCCAGCGTGGCGGCGATCTCCTCGTAGGAGAGCCCCTCGATGTCGCAGAGGACGACCACGGCGCGGAAGTCCGGCGGCAGGGCGTCCAGCGCGCGCTGGACGTCGTCGTCGAGGTTGCGGTGCTCGAAGGCGCGCTCGGGGCCGACGTCGGTGCTGGGCAGCTTCTCGTTCGCGTCGTCGCCCAGGGCGTCGAAGCGGATCCGCTGCTTGCGCCGGACCTGGTCGAGGAAGAGGTTCGTCGTGATCCGGTGCAGCCAGCCCTCGAAGGTGCCGGGCTGGTAGCTGGAGAGCGAGCGGAAGACCCGCACGAAGACCTCCTGGGTGAGGTCCTCGGCGTCGTGGCGGTTCCCCGTCAGGCGGTAGGCCAGCCGGTACACCCGCGCGGAGTGGTCGCGCACGACCTCCTCCCACGTCGGCGGCACCCACGTCGAGGCCGCGACCGCCGGCGACAGCGTCGCGGGGTCGACGACCGGGGCACGCCCGGCGGGCTCGCCGGTGTCGTCGCTCACGGGGTTCCTCCTGGAACGGGCGGGGAAGGGGGCCGCGAACGGCACCGCCACTGCACCCATGGTCTCCCACTCCCATCGCTCGGGCCAGTCGCCGCCGGCACTTCCAGCCGGTCGGCGTCACGGGGTCCAACGGAGGTCTGACCCGCGGGGTTCCCGCACCACCCCCCGGGGGTGGGCTGCACCGGGCCTCCCCGCCGCGGGCACGGCGGCACCACCACCGGCCTCACGGGGCGTCGTCGGGCGAGCACCTGGGGTGAGATCAGCCGGTGCACTAGATTGCGCTCGTGCCGACGCCTCCGTCCCGCCAGGTCAAGCAGCCCGTCAGCTGGGCCTACGCCGAGCAGTTCGTCCCCGAGGACGAGGTGCTGCAGCGGGCCCGGGCCCGGGCCGCCGAGCTGGGCCTGGAGCCCGTCTCCCCCGGCGTGGCCTCCGTCCTCACGGTGCTGACGGCCGCCACCCGCGCCCGCACGGTCGTCGAGGTCGGCACCGGGACCGGGGTCTCGACCATCAGCCTGCTGCGCGGCATGGGCGAGGACGGCGTCGTCACCACGATCGACTCCGACGCCGAGGCGCAGCGCGCGGCCCGCGAGAGCGTCGCCGACGACGGCATCCGCCCCAACCGGGCCCGTCTCATCAACGGCCGCGCCCTCGAGGTCCTCCCCCGCCTCACCGACGCCGCCTACGACCTCGTCCTCCTCGACGGCGACGAGCGCGAGTACTCCGCCTACCTCGAGCAGGCGCTGCGGCTGCTGCGCCCCGGCGGGCTGCTCGTCGTCGACGACGCCCTCTGGAAGGGCCGGGTCACCGACCCGGCCGCCCGCGACGCCTCGACCACCGCCCTGCGCGAGGTGGGGCGCACGGTCCTCGAGGACGGCCACTGGTACCCCTCGCTGCTGCCCACCGGCGACGGGCTCCTGCTCGCCGTCAAGCACGGCTAGCCGCCCCGCGCCGGTCTCAGGCGCCGGTCTCAGGCGCCGGCGGCCACCGACTCCAGCCACTCCACCAGCAGCCGCGCCCCGAAGCCGGTGGGCCCCCGCGTGACCTCGTGCTCGGCGGCGTCGGCGCGGCCGGTGCCGGCGATGTCGAGGTGCGCCCAGCGGCGCCCGCCCGCGAAGGGGCGCAGGAACAGCGCCGCGACCACGGCCCCGGCGCCGAAGCCGGGGGTGGTGACGACCTGGCGGGCGTCGGCGAGGTCGGAGGCGAGGGCCGGCCGGTAGTCCTCGACCAGGGGCATCCGCCACACGCGCTCCCCCGTCGCCGCCGCGGCCGCGGCGAGCTGGTCGGCGAGGGCGTCGTCGGGGGAGAACAGCGCGGCGTGGCGCTTGCCCAGGGCCAGGCCCGCGGCGCCGGTCAGGGTCGCGACGTCGACGACGACGTCGGGGGCCAGGACGGCGTCGGCGTAGGCCAGCGCGTCGCCCAGGACCAGCCGGCCCTCGGCGTCGGTGTTGTTGACCTCGGTGGTGCGCCCGCCGTAGTGCCGGACGACGTCGCCGGGGCGGTAGGACGAGGCGCCGAGGGAGTTCTCGGCCAGCGCCAGCAGCCCCGTGACCCGGACCGGCAGCTTGAGCCGGGCGGCGGCGGCGACGGCGGCGAGGACGGCGGCGGAGCCCGCCATGTCCGTCTTCATCGCGACCATCGACTCGCGCGGCTTCAGGCCCAGCCCGCCGGTGTCGTAGGTGATGCCCTTGCCGACGAGGACGACGTGCGGCACGCCCGGGCGGGCGCGCGGGGTCCAGCCGACCTGGACGAGGGCGGGCTCGGACGCCGAGCCGGCCCCGACGGCGAGCAGGCCCCCGAACCCCTCGCGCCGCAGCCGGTCCGCGTCGCGGACCTCGACCTTCAGCCGGGCGGCGGCGGCGACCTCGTGGACCTGGGCGACCATCCACGCCGGGTCCTTGAGGTTGGAGGGGGTCGCGGCGAGGTCGCGGGTCAGGACGGTTGCGGCGGCAGTGGCCTCGGCGTGCCGGACGTCGGCGAGGGCGACCTCCCCGAGCAGGACGAGGCGGCGGGCGGGGGGCTCGGCGGCAGCCTTGCGCCCGGTCACCGGCGGGGAGTACGAGGCGAGGAGGAACCCCTCGACGACGGCGCGGGTGCCGGCGGGGCCGACGCCGTCGGCCAGCGTCGTGGCCACGTCCCCGGTGCCCGCGGCCCGGGCCAGGGCGGCGGCGCTGCGGCGCAGGGCGGTGGGCGAGGAGTCGCCGACCCCGACGACGACGAGCCGCTGCGGGCCGCCCTCGGGGGCGGGCACGGGCAGGCGCGTCGCGGTGGCGGCCGCGCCGGTCACCGCCTCGGCGGCGCAGACGGCGGCGAGGTCGATGCCGTGGCGGACGGCGGCGTCGGCGGCCCCCGGGCGCGGCTGCAGGGGCGTGTCGGCCCCCTCGCCCGGGGCCACGGGGACGGCGAGCACCGCGATCCCGGACAGGTCGGCGGTCGCGGGCGTCCCGCGGCGGACCTCGACGACGGGCGGGGTCCAGCGCCGCAGCTCGGGGGCGGCGGCGGTGACGGTGGGGGTGCTCACGGTGTCGTCCTGACTCTCGCGGGTGCGGGCGGTGGTGCCCCGGGGTGCCCGGGTGCCCCCGGTGGTGGCCCCGGCCGGGGCCGGGACGACGCGGGGCGGGCACCGTGGTGCCCGCCCCGCGTGCCGCGCCTCAGCCCACGACCGAGGTGATGGCCTCTCCGAGGGCCCTGGCTTCGTCGGGCGTCATCTCGACCACGAGACGACCACCGCCTTCCAGCGGCATGCGAAGGACGATGCCGCGCCCTTCCTTGGTGACCTCCAGCGGACCGTCCCCGGTCCTCGGCTTCATGGCCGCCATCGGCGTGCTCCCTCTCGTCGTCTCGTGCGCGCGCCGGGCCCGCGGCCGGGTGCTGCGGTCGGCGTGTAGGGGTCCATCATCCCCCACCGCGCCCCCCGGCTGGGCGCAGGGGCGCCCCGGTGATCCCGGTGCGCCGCTCGTGGACCGGCGACGGCGATCACGGCGGCCAGTCGGCGGGCGGCGAGAAGCGCCACAGCCAGGCGACCCAGACCACCTGCAGGGCCAGGGAACACGCGACCCAGGCGCGCAGGACGGGCCGCCCGCCGGGCCGCAGGGCCACCAGGCCGCCGAGGGGGAAGAGGAGCACCAGGTAGCGGAAGAGGCTGGTGAAGGGGTCCAGGACGAGCAGCAGGTACCCGACGTAGGCCAGGCACCAGGCCCGCAGCTCCGGCCCGAGGACGGCGGTGCGCCGGGACAGCAACCACCACGCGGAGGCGACGACGGCGGCGACCAGCAGCAGCGGACCGGCGACCGCGCCCAGGACGTACTGCGAGATCCCCCACCACGGCGTCAGCCACTCCACCCGCCCCCCGGCCCGCCAGGCCCCCATCGTCGCGGTGTAGGCGTCGGTGCGGCCGGTGAGGCGCCAGGTGACGACCGGCCACAGCAGCCCGGCCGCCCCGGAGGCGGACAGCAGGGCCAGGCAGCGCAGCGCCTCCCGGCCCCCCAGGACCCGCCCGGCGCGCCGGCCCCGCCGCGCGCGCACCACCAGGTGCACGACGACGACGACGCAGAGCGGGACCGCGACCGGCCGGGTCAGCCCCAGCAGCAGGGCGAGCAGCGCCGCGGGCGCGTAGCGGCCCCGCTGCAGGCAGGCCAGGAAGGCCACGAGCAGGGCGATCGCCGGGGCCTCGGTGTAGGGCACCTGGTAGACCGGCGAGGGCGGGCTGACGCAGAACAGGACCGCGGCGCTCCAGGCCCCGCGCCGGGCCACGGCCGCCGGGGCCCGCTCGCTCAGCGCGCGCAGGACCACCGCGTGCACCCCGACCGCGGCCAGCGCCCCCGCGACCAGCGACACCGCCGACCCCGCCCACGAGAAGGGCAGGCCGGTGAGCATCACCAGCCGGGCGAGCAGGGGCGCCAGCGGGTAGAAGGCCAGCGCCGACTGCTGCACGTCGCCCGCCGCGCCCAGCGGCACCGAGTCGGGGTACCCCTCCTCCGCGATCCGCCGGTACCAGGTGGCGTCCCACAGCCCGAGCACGTCCCCGTAGCCGGAGCGCGCGGGGGTCCACTGGCTGGCGACCTGGAAGCGGGCGACCTCGGCGAGCACGGCCGCGGAGAAGAGCCGGGCCAGGGCGTAGACGAGCAGGACCCGCACCGCCACCGGCAGCCGCAGCCAGCGCAGCAGGAGGCGCGACCGCACCGGCGGGGCGTGCACCGGGGCGGGGACGGCGGTCACGAGGGGCCGTGGAGGTCGTCCCGCGCGCGCCGCAGCACCGCCTCGAAGGCCACGCGGCCCACCAGGCCCGGCAGCGCCCCGCCGCAGGCGGCGAGCAGGGCCAGCCCCCGCGGCCGCACCACGAGGTGCTCGGTCCACTCGATGCGCACGCGACCGCCGGTGGTGCCGGCGGGGGCGACGACCATCTCGACGGTCCCGCCGAAGACGTCGCCGGTCTTGACGATGGAGACCCGCCCGGGGCGGTCGTCGTCGGGGGTCTGGCGGGCCACGACCTCCATGGGGTCCACCAGGACCCACGGGCCCAGGGTGGTGGTGCCCACGAAGCGCTCCCCCACGACCCCCACGGGGCCGCCCTCGGGCCGGGCCACGACGGTGGCGGGCACCCAGGCGGTCTGGCGCGGCCAGTCGGTGAGGACGTCGAAGACGTGCCGCACCCGCCCGCTCACCTCGGCGCGGGCGGTGAAGTCGACGGTCCGTCCCGCTCCGGTCCGGTTCAGTCCTCGGCGGTGCGCCACGCGGTCAGCTCCTCGTCCCGTTCGCGGATCTCCTCGCGCAGGCGGTCCAGCACGGCGTCCACCTCGTCCATCCGGTACCCGCGCAGGCCCAGGGAGAACCGCACGGCGTCGACGTCGGCGGCCAGCACGGGCCCCTCGGGCAGGCCCCGGTAGGGGCGGCTGCTGGTGGCCGGGCCCAGGCCGCCGCTGACGCGGCCGGCGACGACGGCCGCGACGGCACCCACGGCCAGCAGCACCAGGACCAGCAGCACCACGGTCACGAGGGACCACCCCCGGCGGGGGGCCGCGGCGGGTCCCCGTCCGGCTGGGGCGGGAAGTCGACGAAGGTCCCCACGATCTCCGAGCTGGGCAGCGACACCCGCTCCCGCGGCGCCCGCTCCAGGTGGTCCAGCGCCTCCTCCGGGTCCTCGGTCCAGAGGATGCAGTCGAAGACCAGGGGCCGGGCGAACCCGCGCTCGACCAGGCCCTCCAGCCAGGTCCGCAGACCCGCGTAGTGGCCCGCGCGGTCCAGGACGGCCAAGGGCTTGGTGTGCAGGCCGATGGTGCGCGCGACCCAGATCTCGAAGAGCTCCTCCAGGGTGCCCAGCCCGCCGGGCAGGACGACGAACGCGTCGGCGCGGGCGTCCATCTCCGCCTTGCGCTGGCGCATGTCGGCGGTGACGACGAGCTCGCCCAGGCCCGCAGGCGGCAGCTCGAGGGCCATGAGCGCCTCCGGCATGACGCCGGTGGTGCGGGCCCCGGCGGCGCGGGCGGCGGCCTCGGCCGCGCCCATGACGGAGGTCCCGCCCCCGCCGTAGACGAGGTCGTGGCCGCGTTCGCCGATGAGGCGCCCCACCGTGGTGGCGAGCTCGACGTGGGCGGGGTCGATGCCGCCGGAGGCGCTGCCGTACAGGCAGATCGTGCTCACGCGTCCTCCTGCCCGGTGCCCTCGAGCAGCCAGCCGGTGAGCACCCGCAGGCACTGCTCGACCTCCGCGGTCCGGCAGCGCTCGTCGTCGGCGTGCGCGGTGGCGTTGTCGCCCGGCCCGTAGTTGACGGCTGGCACCCCGAGGGCGGAGAAGCGCGCGACGTCGGTCCAGCCGTACTTCGGCAGCGGCTGCGTCCCGGTGCGGCGCACGAAGTCGGCGGCCGCGGGCAGGTGCAGCCCGGGCACGGCCCCGTCGGCGGCGTCGGTGACGGCCACCTCGAACCCCTCGAAGACCTCGCGCACGTGGGCCTCGGCCCCGGCGGAGTCGACGGCGGGGGCGAAGCGGTAGTTCACGGTGACGACGCAGCGGTCGGGGATGACGTTGCCGGCGATGCCGCCGCTGACGGCGACGGCGTTGAGCCCCTCGCGGAAGACGAGGCCCTCGACCTCGACCTCGCGCGGCTGGTAGGCCGCGAGCCGGGCCAGCACCGGCGCGGCGGCGTGGATGGCGTTGCTGCCGCGCCAGGCGCGGGCGGAGTGCGCGGCCTTCCCCGTCGTGGTGACCTCCGCGCGCAGGGTGCCGTTGCAGCCGCCCTCGACGACGGCGGAGGACGGTTCGAGCAGGACGGCGAAGTCGGCGGCGAGCAGGTGGGGGGCGTTGCGGGCCAGGCGGCCGAGGCCGTTGCGGGCGGCCTCGACCTCCTCGTGGTCGTAGAAGACGAAGGTGACGTCGCGCGGGGCGGCGGGGCCGGCGGCCGCGACGCGGCGGGCCAGGGCGAGCTGGACGGCCACCCCGCCCTTCATGTCGCAGGTGCCGCGGCCGACGAGGACGTCGCCGTCGACGGGGTGCTGCTCGCGGCGCACCGGCAGGTTGGGCGGGTCGGTGAGCGGGACGGTGTCGAGGTGGCCGGCCAGCAGCACCCGCTCGGCGCGGCCCAGGGCGGTGCGCGCGACGACGGCGTCCCCGTCGCGGACGACCTCCAGGCCCGGCAGGGCCCGCAGCGCGGCCTCGACGGCGTCGGCGAGGGCGCGCTCGTCCCCGCTCACGGAGGGGATGTCGCACACCCGGCGGGTCAGTTCCACGACGTCGATGGCGGGGTCGGCGAGGTCGAGCGCGGTCGGCGAGGCGGTCACGTGCTTCACCCTAGCCACGCCCCGCGACGTGCCGTCGGAGCCGGGGCGGCCTCGCTTGTAGGGTCACCTGCGTGAGCGAGCAGACGGGCACCGGCACCGCGCAGCAGACCGACCGGGGGGCGCGGCGCGCCTGGGGCCACGGCCTCGCCACGGTCGCGGCCGACGGGACGGTGCTCGACGTCTGGTACCCCTTCCCCGAGCTGGGTCCCAACCCGCACACGGGGTCCTACGGGGTCCCGGCCGAGCTGGCCTCGCTGGAGGACGCCGACCCGCACCGCCGGGTCAAGCAGCGCGTGGTGACGACCGAGGCCGACCTCGACACCCCGCCGGTCGACACCGCCGACGCCTACCTGCGCCTGCACCTGCTCTCCCACCGCCTGGTCGCCCCGCACGGGCTGAACCTGGACGGGATCTTCGGCGTGCTCGCCAACGTGGTGTGGACCAACCACGGCCCGTGCGCGGTGGAGGACTTCGAGCGCACCCGCCTGGCGCTGCGGGCCAACGTCGGCCCCGTGACGGTGCTGGGCATCGACAAGTTCCCGCGCATGACCGACTACGTGACGCCGACGGGGGTGCGCATCGCCGACGCCGACCGCGTGCGCCTGGGCGCGCACCTGGCCCCGGGCACCACGGTCATGCACGAGGGCTTCGTGAACTTCAACGCCGGCACGGTCGGGGTCTCGATGGTCGAGGGCCGCATCTCGGCCGGGGTCGTCGTGGGCGACGGCTCCGACGTCGGCGGCGGCGCCTCGATCATGGGGACGCTGTCGGGGGGCGGCAAGGAGGTCGTGAGCATCGGCGAGCGCACGCTGCTGGGGGCGAACTCCGGCACGGGCATCTCCCTGGGCGACGACTGCGTGGTGGAGGCGGGGACGTACATCACCGCCGGCACCAAGGTGACGCTGCTGGACCGCGACGGCGCCGTGGACCGGGTCGTGTCCGCGCGCACGCTGTCCGGTTCGGACGGGCTGCTGTTCCGCCGCAACTCCGTCACGGGCCAGGTCGAGGCCCTGCCCCGGCGGGGCGTGAAGGTGGAGCTGAACCCCGCCCTGCACGCCAACTGAGGTGCCCGCGAGCCCTCGACCCCACCGGCGCCCCTCCCCCGGGGCCCGGCACACCCGCCGGTTGCGGCTGGCCGCCACCCTGGCCACCGTCGGTGTCCTCGCCACCGCCGGGATCGTCTGGATCACCGGGGACGGCGAGGTGCCGCTCGTGCGCGAGCGCTGCTCGGCGACGGTCGACGGGGAGTCGACGTCGATGTCGCCGGAGCAGGCCGCCAACGCGGCCACCGTCGTGGGGATCGCGGTGCGCCGCGGGCTGCCCGCGCGCGCGGCGACGATCGGGATCGCCACGATCGTCCAGGAGTCGGGGATGCGGAACCTCGACCACGGCGACCGGGACTCCCTCGGCCTGTTCCAGCAGCGGCCCTCCCAGGGGTGGGGCACCCCGGAGCAGGTGCAGGACCCGGTCTTCGCGACGAACGCGTTCTACGACGCGCTGGTGGAGGTCGACGGCTACCGCGACCTGCCGGTGACGGACGCGGCGCAGCGGGTGCAGCGCAGCGGTTTCCCCCTGGCCTACGGCGACCACGAGCCGGAGGCCCGCCTGGTGGCCTCGGCGCTGACCGGTTACACCCCGGGGGGTTTCAGCTGCCACCTGCGTCCGGTGGCGACGGAGGTCCAGGTCGGCGGGGACGAGCAGCTCACCCCCTCCGCCCAGGCCGTCGCCGACGCCGCGGGGGCGCAGGTGACGATCCTGTCCCCCTCGGTCGTGGAGGGTGCGCAGGGGCGGGCCCTGGAGTACCGGGCGGAGGGCGAGGACGCGGCGCGCACGGCCTGGGCGATCGCCGCGTGGGCCGTGGCCAGCGCCGGGGTGCACCCGGTGACCGAAGTCAGCGTGGAGGGTTCGCGCTGGAGCCGGGACGCCTCCGGGCGCGGCTGGGTGCCCACCGCCACCGGCGTGCCCGGTGGCGGTGTGCGGATCAGCGTCGGCTGACCCCGCGGCCGGGGGTCAGCGGGCGCCGATCTCGGTGTAGTCGCGCGCACCCTCGCCGATGTACACCTGGCGGGGGCGGCCGATCTTGGTGGCGGGGTCGTTGATCATCTCGCGCCACTGCGCGATCCAGCCCGGCAGGCGGCCCAGGGCGAACAGCACCGTGAACATCTTGGTGGGGAAGCCCATGGCCTTGTAGATGAGGCCGGTGTAGAAGTCGACGTTCGGGTACAGCTTGCGCTCGACGAAGTAGTCGTCGTGCAGGGCGATCTCCTCCAGGCGCATGGCGATGTCGAGGAGCTCGTCGCGCTTGCCGAGGCCGGAGAGGATCTGGTCGGCGGTCTTCTTCACGATGGCCGCGCGGGGGTCGTAGTTCTTGTACACCCGGTGGCCGAAGCCCATCAGGCGCACGCCCTTCTCCTTGTTCTTGACCTTCGTCATGAACGTGTCGACGTCGTCGTCGGAGTTCCTGATGGCCTCGAGCATGTCCAGCACCGCGGAGTTCGCCCCGCCGTGCAGGGGTCCGGAGAGGGCGTGGATGCCGGCGGAGACGGAGGCGAAGAGGTTCGCCTGGCCCGACCCGACGAGCCGGACGGTGGAGGTGGAGCAGTTCTGCTCGTGGTCGGCGTGCAGGACGAGGAGCTGGTCCAGGGCCTTGACCATGACCGGGTCGATCTCGTAGTCCTCGGCGGGGTTGCCGAAGGCGAGGCGGGTGAAGTTCTCCACCAGCCCGAGGCGGTTGTCGGGGTAGAGCAGGGGCTGACCGAGGGACTTGCGGTGGGCGTAGGCCGCGATCGTGGGCAGCTTGGCGAGGAGGCGGATGGTGGAGAGCTCCACCTGCTCCTCGTCGAAGGGGTTGAGGGAGTTGGGGTAGAACGTCGACAGCGCGCTCACCGCGCTGGACAGCACCGGCATCGGGTGCGCGTCGCGGGGGAAGCCGTCGAAGAACCGCTTGAGGTCCTCGTGCAGCAGGGTGTGCCGCTGGATCCGCTCGGTGAAGGCGGACAGCTCCGCCGCGGAGGGCAGGTGCCCGTAGATGAGCAGGTAGCTGGTCTCGACGAAGGTGGACTTCTCGGCCAGCTGCTCGATGGGGTACCCGCGGTAGCGCAGGACGCCCGCGTCACCGTCGATGTAGGTGACCGCCGACGTGCAGGAGGCGGTGTTGGTGAAGCCGGAGTCGAGGGTGACCAGCCCGGTCTCCTTGAGGAGGCTGCCGATGCCGAAGCCGGCGGCACCCTCGGTGGCAGGGGTCACGGGGAGGTCGAGCTCGCCACCTGCGTGCTTCAGCGTCACGGAGTCAGCCATGTCGCGACCGTACCCGCCCCCGTCGACGGTGCCCAACACAGGTCCGTCACACCCGTGGCGGACCCGTCCCGGGCACGATCAGGCCAGGTCCGCCAGGCGGGCGGGCACCTCGCCGATGCGCTCGTCGGTGGCGGTCAGCGCGATGCGCACGTGCCGGGCCCCGGGGGGGCCGTAGAAGTCGCCGGGGGCGGCGAGGACCCCCCGCTCGGCGAGCAGGTCGATCGTGGTGCGGCAGGGTTCCCCGCGGGTGCTCCACAGGTACAGCCCCGCCGCGGAGGCGTCGACGCGGAAGCCCGCGCGCTCCAGCGCCGGGCGCAGCACCTCGCGGCGGGCCCGGTAGCGCTCGCGCTGCGCGGCGACGTGCTCGTCGTCGCCCAGCGCGGCCCGCAGGGCGACCTGGACGGGCCAGGGCACGATCATCCCGGCGTGCTTGCGCAGCTCCAGCAGCTCCCGCACCAGGGCGACGTCACCGGCGAGGAACGCGGCGCGGTAGCCGGCGAGGTTGGACTGCTTGGAGGTCGAGTACGCCACCAGCAGCCCGGTGTGGTCGCCCCCGCAGACCCGGGGGTCCAGGACGGAGGGGACCAGGCCGCCGCGGGTGGTGTCGTGGGCCGCGTCCCAGCCGAGCTCGGCGTAGCACTCGTCGGAGGCCACGACGACGTCGCGGGCGCGGGCCCAGTCCACCAGCGCGGCGAGCTCGCCCACCGAGCGCACGGCCCCGGTCGGGTTGGACGGGGAGTTCAGCCACAGCAGGCGCACCCGCCGCCCGGCCTCCCAGGCCGCGTCGAGCTCCTCGACGGTGTCCGCGCCCAGCGGGGTCGCACCGGCCAGGCGGGCCCCCACGTCGTAGGTGGGGTAGGCGACGGCGGGGTGGGCGACGACGTCGCCGTCGCCCAGGCCCAGCAGGAGCGGCAGCCAGGCCACGAGCTCCTTGGAGCCGACCGTCGGCAGCACCCCGTCGGGGTCGAGCCCGGGCACCCCGCGCCGGCGGGCGAACCAGGACGCCACGGTCTCGCGCAGCGCGGGGGTGCCGTGGGTCTGGGGGTACCCGGGGGCGTCCGCGGCCGAGCGCAGCGCGTCGGCGACGACCGCGGGGGTCGCGTCGACGGGGGTGCCGACGGAGAGGTCGACGATCCCGCCCGGGTGGGCCGCGGCGCGGGCCTTGGCGGCGGCCAGGGAGTCCCAGGGGAAGTCCGGCAGCGACGCGCCGACCCGGCGGCGCGGGGGGTGCTGGGTCGGCGCGCTCACCTCAGTGCCCCTCGCCCTGCGGGGGCAGCGAGCGGACGACGGGGTGGTCGAGGTCGATGAGGCCCAGCTTGGCCGCCCCGCCGGGCGAGCCGACGGTGTCGAAGAACTCGACGTTGGCCGCGGTGAAGGCCGACCACTGCTCGGGGACGTCGTCCTCGTAGTAGATGGCCTCCACGGGGCACACGGGCTCGCAGGCGCCGCAGTCGACGCACTCGTCGGGCTGGATGTACAGGGACCGGTTGCCCTCGTAGATGCAGTCGACGGGGCACTCCTCGATGCACGCCTTGTCCTTGACGTCCACACAGGGCTGCGCGATCACGTAGGTCACGGGTTGTCCTCCTCCTCCGGCGGACGGGCGGCCGGAACCGCCTCCTAGTATCGCCGACGCGCGCCGGCCCGCGCGCACGAGCACAGCCCGAGGAGGACCACCGTGGCCGAGGTCACCCCACCACCCGCCCCGGCGCCCGGCTCGCCACCCGCCGCGGCGACCGCCCCTGGGGCCCGCGTCGGCGACCTCCGCGCGGGGACGCGGGTCGTGGTGCGCCACCGGCTGCCCGACGGGTCGGCCCGCGACGCCCTGGGCGACCTGGTCGGGGCCGACGCCGCGACGCTGCGGGTCGCGACCCGCCGCGGCGAGGTCGTCGTCGCCCGCGCGGACGTGATCGCGGCCAAGGCGGTCCCGCCGCCGCCGGTGCGCCGGGGTCGGCCGCACACCGCGATCGGCGTCGAGGACCTGGAGCGGGTGATGGCCGAGCACTGGCGCCCCCTGGAGCGGCGCGACCTCGGCGGCTGGCGGTTGCGGGCCGGCGGGGGGTTCACCGGGCGGGCGAACTCGGCCCTGGCCGTGGGCGACCCGGGGCTGGACCTGCCGGGCGCGCTCGCCCGGGTTGAGGCCTTCTACGCCGAGCGGGGGCTGCCGGCGCTGGTCGCGGTGCCCCACCCGGCCCCGGGGCTGGGCGAGGACCTCGACGTGGTGGCCCTGCTGGCCGCGCGGGGGTGGGCGGTCCGCACGCCGACGCTGGTGATGACGGTCGCGACCGACGACCTGGCCGGGGCGGCGGAGGTGCCGCTGCCGCCCGGCGCGCGCGTGGTCACCTCCGCCACCCCGGACGAGGACTGGCTGGCCCGCTACCGCTACCTGGGCAGCCCGGGCGTGCCCCCGGCCGGGCGGCGGATCCTCGTCTCCGCCGACGAGCAGGTCTTCGTCCGCGTCCTGGACGGGGAGGAGACCGTGGCGATCGCCCGCGGGTCGCTCTCGCCCGGGTGGGCGGGGGTGACGGCGGTGGAGACCGTCCCCGCCCACCGCCGCCGCGGGCTGGGCCGCCGGCTGCTGGCCGAGGTCGCCGACTGGGCCCGCTCGCGCGGTGCGGCCTCCACGTACCTGCAGGTCAGCGCGGACAACACCGGGGCCCGCGCGCTGTACGGGGGCGCGGGGTTCGGGGTCCACCACGCCTACCACTACCGGGTGGCGCCGCCCTCCTGAGCGCGCACGGCGGCGGGGTCGACGGAGGCGTGGGTGCCGACGTCCCAGACGAAGGGCGGTTCGGTGCCGTTGACGGACCAGTCGCCCACGATCCGCTGCTTGTAGATCACCGGGTTGTGCGAGGCGACGGTGCGCGCGTTGCGCCAGTGCCGGTCCAGGGCGCGGGCGCGGGAGGTGCCCGAGGCGCCGAGGGTGTCGAACAGCAGGGTCGCCGCGCGCGGCACCGACTCGCAGAGCACCACCTGGGCCTGCGCAGTGCGGATCTCCGCCTCCACGTTCGCCGCGCGGTCGGCCTCGGTGCCGGGCCGGTGGGCGGTGTCGGCGGCGGCCTGAACGGCCTGCGCCGCGGCCCGCACCAGGGCGCGGGCGGTGAAGGCGATCGAGGAGATCTCCCCGGCCACCGACAGCACCTGCGCGTCGTGGCGGGCCAGGGGGGCGAGCCCGTGGGTGTAGCTGCGGGTGCGGGCGCGCACCTCGCGCCCGGTGTCGCGCTCGACGGCCGCGGCGATCCCGGCCTGCACCGCGAGCAGCACGAGCTGGTACAGGGCGGTCTGGTAGCGGAAGCGCGCGGTGAAGGGGCTCACGTCGTCCGGGTCGACCTCGACGTCGTCGAGGACGAGGGTCCCGGTGCCGGTGAGCTGCTGGCCGAAGCCGTCCCAGTCGTCGGAGACCGTCGTCCCGGCGGCCCGGACGGGGACGAGGACCGTGACGACCTCGGAGGTGCCGTCGTCGGCGAGGCGGCGGGCGGTGGCGTCGGTCCAGTCCGCGTAGATCGTGCCCGTCGTGTAGTACTTGCGCCCCGAGACGGTGGTGCGGCCCGCGCGGGTGGTGACGAGGGTCTGCTGCCGGCCGGTGACCCCGTCGCCGACCTCGCTCCAGGCGTTGCCGACCAGCTCGCCGGCGGCGATCCGCCGGGCCCAGCGCGCGCGGTGCTCCCCCGCCGGCAGGCTGAGGACCTGCTCGACCCAGGCGATGTGCCCGCGGAACACCTGCGGCAGGTTGGAGTCGGCCGCGGCGAGGTCGACGAGCAGGTCGGCGAACTCGACGAGGTCGAGCCCCTCCCCGCCCTCCTCGACGGGGAGGCGCAGCCGGCCGAGACCGGCGTCGAGCAGTTCGCGCACCTGCGCGCGGGGCAGCTCGTGGTCCTGCTCGCGCTGCACCGCACCGGCGGCGATGCGCTCCAGCACGGGCGCGAGGCGCTGCCGGGCGGTGGTGGCGGGGACGGGCGGGGTGGTGGTGGTCACCGGGGTTCTCCTCGATCGTGGACGCGTCGGCGACCGGACCGGGAGGCGTGCGGCGGCTCGTCCTTACCCGTGCCGGGGCACCAGGTCAGGTCCTCACCCGGGGCACCCCACGACGAGGAGGGTTGCCGGCCAGCGAGCCGGGGCTTGTCGCTGGCGCTCATGACCTGGCGCCAGCGAACCACACCCCGCGGCGGCGTTCAAGCGCCCGCGGCGGCGATCGAGCGCCCGCGGCGGCGATCGAGCGCCCGCGGCGGCGATCGAGCGCCCGGGGCGGACCGCGACGACGGAACGGGAACGGCGCGCTCCAGCCCCCCGGAGCACGTCGTTCCCGTTCTCGTTCCCGCGCGACCGGTGCGGGGACCCCCCGTCCCCCGGTGCGCGAGCCCTGCGTCGCGGTCGTGACTCCCCTCCTGCGGTCACGACCCGCGACGAGCCTCAGATCCTCCGGTCGGGACCGTCCCCGACGCTGGAGGTGGTGCCCCGCAGGTCGATCACCTGCGGGGGTCGGGGCGGCCGGGGCACCTCGTGGGCGGCGCGGGCCGCCTCGAGGACGTCGGTGATCTCGTGGCCGATGAGCTCGTGCCGTTCCAGCAGCGCGTCGCGCAGCGCGGCCACGAGGTGGCGGTGGCGGCCGAGGAGCTCGCGGACGGACTCCTTCTGCTCGCTCAGGAGGTTCTCCACCAGCCGCCGGCCCTCGGAGTCCCCCAGCACCCGGGAGACGAGGTTGCCGTCGGCGAAGGCGCCCTGCTGGACGGCGGCGAAGGAGACCAGGGTCCCCGCCATCCCCGCCGAGCCGACCATCTGGGCCGCGACCTGGGTCGCGGACTGCAGGTCCCCGGCCGGGCCGGTGGAGACGTCGCCGAAGAACAGCTCCTCCGCGACCTGGCCGCCGAAGGCGATCTTGATCATCCCGGCGAGCTCGGTGCGCGAGCGGGTGTAGACGTCCTCGGCGTCGCCGTGGGCGAGCAGGCCGAGGGCGTCGGCGCGCTTGACGATCGTGAGGATCTCCAGCCGGCGCTGCGGGGCCACCAGCCACGCGACCGCGGCGTGCCCGGCCTCGTGGGTGGCGATGAGGCGCGCCTCGTGCTCGGTGTAGCCGACCGGCTGCCCCAGACCGACCTCGGTCACCAGGCGGGCGTGCTCGACGTCGGCCCAGTCCATGCCGTCCGCGCCGCGGCGCACCGCGTTGACCAGCGCCTCGTCCAGCAGGCTCTCGATCATCACCGGGCTGTAGCCGTTGGTGATCCCGGCCAGCGCGTCGCGACGTTCGGGGTCGTCGAGGGCGGCCTCGTGGGCCTTGCGGGCGAGGAAGTGGTCGACGAGCTCCCGGCGGCCGGCCTTGTCCGGCAGCCCGAAGGTGAGGCGCCGGTCGAAGCGGCCCGGGCGCAGCAGCGCCGGGTCGAGGGAGTCGGCGCGGTTGGTCGCGGCGATGAGCAGGATGTCGACGGGTTCGCCCACCGGGCGCTTCAGCTGCCGGTGCGGGGGCAGGAACCGGTTGGCGGCGTCGACGAACCAGCCGCGCACCCGCTCGGAGCCGGTGGGCTCGTCGAAGGACTGCATCTGCACGAGGAGCTCGTTGACGACCCCGCTGGCGCCCTCGCTGCTGGCGAGGCGCTCGGTCCGCAGGGCGGGGCCCGCGGCCGGGGCGAGGGTCATCGGCAGGTCGGTGAGCCCGCCGCAGCCGACGATCCCCGGGACGGGGCCCGCCGCGGTCGCCGCGCTCATCCCGCCGCGCGCGCCGGCGATCGCGTCGATCTCCTCGATGAACCCGATGGCCCCGCCCTCGCGGCGGGCGGCCTTGCGCAGGGCCTTGAAGTAGGAGCGCAACCGGCGGGCGGTCGCGCCGTACCACATCGACTGGAAGCTGGTCGCGGACACGAAGAGGAACGGGACCCCGGCCTCGCGGGCCATCGCCTTGGCCATGTGCGTCTTGCCGGTGCCGGGGGTGCCCTCGAAGAGCAGGCCGCGGCGGGGCCGGCCCCCCATGCGGGTGCGGAAGGTGCGGGCGGCGAGGAAGAGGTCGAGGCTGCGCTCGACGTCCTCCTTGACCGCGGCCAGGCCCTTGACGTCGTCGAGGCCGACGTCGATCTGCTCGGGCCGGTAGACGACGTGCGGGGAGCGGCCGGAGACCAGCGTCTGACCGAGCATCAGCCCGAGCATGGCCAGGAAGAAGATCCCGACCATGAGGTAGATGGGGTCGACGGCGGGCAGCGCGGGCAGGACGGAGCCGGTGAGGGCGAGGCGCAGGTCGACGACGAGCATGAGCAGGGCGACGGCGAGCAGCAGCCGCTGGGTCCGGCGGCGGCGGTTGCGCTCGCGCAGGCGTCCGACGTCGGCGCTGTCGCGTCCGGTGCGGGGTCCCGGGCGGGCGGCGTCCTCGCGGGACTCGGGTGCGCGCTGGGCGTCGGCCACGGGTCCGCTCCTCTCGGTCGCGTCACCGGCGGTGCGCCGGGACGTGCCCCAGCCAACCCCTCCGGTGCACCGGCGACCACCCACGGTGACGCGTTCGGGCGATCGCGTTCACCCGCCTGGAGCAACGGAGCGTGATGCCGCCATCACCCGCCCCTCCCCGGCGGACCCGGCGCGGTGCGCCGGACCCGCCGGCAGGGCCTCAGGAGGAGGGGGCGATCCCGGCGAACAGGTCGGTCTCGCGGCCCTCGGCGTCGTAGGGACCGCCGGCGACCCCGTGCACCAGGCGGTAGTGCTCCTGGGGCCAGACCGGTTGCGGCACACCGTTGCTCAACCTCATCGCGGGGACCGCGGCGTCGAGGTCGAGGGTGACCTGGGTGGCGTGGGCCCGCAGGGCGGCGATCTTGGCGGGGACCTGCCCGGTGCCGTCGACCACGGTCGTGACCTCCCCGTCGGGCACGACGACGCTGGGCAGGGGCCCCTCGGGGTCCCCCGCGCCCTCGGCCCCGGTCTCGGCCAGGCGCCGCAGCGCCTCCCGGACGGGTCGCTCCGGCTGGACGATCTCGTAGACCTTCGCGACCTGCCACGGGACGGCGCCGCCCGCCCCCCGCGACCCGTCGCCGGCGGCCAGCACGAGGGCGCGCACGGTCGCCTCGTGGACGCGGACGTGGTCGGGGTGGCCGTACCCGCCGCCCGGCTCGTAGGTCACCACGACCTGCGGGCGGACCTCGCGGACGACCTCGGCGATGCGCGCGGCGACCTCCTCCGGGTCGGCCGCGGCCAGCGAGCGGGGGTCGACGTCGTCGCCGGCGGCCGCGCGGCCCGGCTCCAGCCACACCATCCCCGAGTCGCGGTACCCCGTCCCGTCCGGACGGGTGAGGAAGCGGTGGTCGCTCACCCCCAGGGCCTCCATGGCCGTCGCGAGCTCCCCCGTGCGGTGCTCGGCGAGGGCGTCGGGGTCGAGGTGCGCGAGCTCGGGCGGGATGACCTCGCCGAGCTCGCCGCGGGTCGCGGTCAGCAGGACGACCCCGGCGCCGGCCTCGGCGTAGCGGGCCATCGTGGCGCCGGTGCCGATGGACTCGTCGTCGGGGTGGGCGTGCACGAAGAGGATCCGGCGGGGCTGGTCCAGGCGCTCCAGGGAGGCCAGCTCGGCGGGGTCCAGCTCGCGCGAGACGTCGTCGACGAGGTCCGCGGCGATCTCCAGGGGGTCGCGTCCCGCCGTGGCCGCGCCCGCGGCACCCTCGGGCGTCTCGTCGGGCTGCGGCGGGGGCTGCGGCGTGGTGGTCATGGGCCCATCCTGCCAACCCGCCCGGGGACGACGACGCCGACGGACCCGGTCCGGGTCCGTCGGCGTCGTGCGGGGCTCAGCGCGCGGGCGTCAGCCCTTCTTGGCCTTCGAGGCCGTCTTGGCGCGGGCGTTGGCCTCCAGGACGACCTTGCGGATGCGCACGGACTCCGGGGTCACCTCGACGCACTCGTCCTCGCGGCAGAACTCCAGGCACTGCTCCAGGGACAGGTGGCGCGGGGGGATGAGGCGCTCGAACTCGTCGGAGGTCGACGAGCGCATGTTCGTGAGCTTCTTCTCCTTGGTGATGTTGACGTCCATGTCGTCGGCGCGGGAGTTCTCCCCGACGATCATGCCCTCGTACACCTCGGAGGTCGGCTCGATGAACATCTGCCCGCGCTCCTGCAGGTTCGTCATCGCGAACGCGGTGGCCGCCCCGGCGCGGTCGGCGACCAGCGAGCCGGACTGGCGGGTGCGGATCTCGCCGGCCCAGTGGTCGTACTGGGCGAAGAGCGCGTGCGCGATGCCGGTGCCGCGGGTGTCGGTGAGGAACTGGGTGCGGAAGCCGATGAGCCCGCGGGAGGGGACGTAGAACTCCATGCGCACCCAGCCGGTGCCGTGGTTGGTCATCGTCTCCATGCGGCCCTTGCGGGCGGCCAGCAGCTGGGTGATGGCCCCCAGGTACTCCTCGGGCGCGTCGATGGTGAGGTTCTCGAAGGGCTCGAGGGTCTTGCCGTTCTCGTCCTTGCGCAGCACGACCTGCGGCTTGCCGACGGTCAGCTCGTAGCCCTCGCGGCGCATCTGCTCGACGAGGATGGCCAGCGCCAGCTCGCCGCGGCCCTGCACCTCCCACGCGTCGGGGCGCTCGGTGGGCAGGACGCGGATGGAGACGTTGCCGACGAGCTCGGACTCCAGGCGGTCCTTGACCAGGCGCGCGGTGACCTTGGAGCCCTTGACCCGCCCGGCCAGCGGGGAGGTGTTGGTGCCGATGACCATCGAGATGGCGGGCTCGTCGACGGTGATCAGCGGCAGCGGGCGCGGGTCGTCGGGGTCGGCGAGGGTCTCGCCGATGGTGATCCCCTCGATGCCGGCGACGGCGACGATGTCCCCGGGGCCGGCCTTCTCGCCCGGGACGCGGGTGACGGCCTCGGTGACGAGCAGCTCGGTGATCTTGACGCGCTCGATCGTGCCGTCGTGCTTGCACCACGCGACCTGCTGACCCTTGATCAGCTCGCCGGAGAAGATGCGCAGCAGGGCCAGGCGACCCAGGAACGGGGAGGCGTCGAGGTTGGTGACGTGCGCCTGCAGCGGGGTCTCGGGGTCGTAGACCGGCGCCGGGATGGTGTCGAGGATCGTCTGGAAGAGCGGGACGAGGTCCTCGTGGTCGGGCAGGCCGCCGTCCTCGGGCTGGTTCAGCGAGGCGCGGCCGTTCTTGGCCGAGGCGTAGACGACGGGGACCTCGAGGAGCTTGTCGGCGTCGATGCCCTCGACGTCAGCGGCGAGGTCCAGCAGCAGGTCGTAGGTCTCCTCCACGACGGCGGCGATGCGCGCGTCGGGGCGGTCGACCTTGTTGACGAGGATGACGACGGGCATACCGGCCGCGAGCGCCTTGCGCAGCACGAAGCGGGTCTGCGGCAGCGGGCCCTCGGAGGCGTCGACGAGGAGCACGACGCCGTCGACCATCGACAGGCCGCGCTCGACCTCACCGCCGAAGTCGGCGTGGCCGGGGGTGTCGATGATGTTGATGGTCATGCCGCCCTCGGGCGAGCCCGGGCCGGTGTAGTGCACCGAGGTGTTCTTCGCGAGGATCGTGATGCCCTTCTCGCGCTCGAGGTCCCCGGAGTCCATGACTCGCTCGTTGACGTCGGCGTTGGCGCGGAAGGCGCCGGACTGCCAGAGCATCGCGTCGACGAGCGTCGTCTTCCCGTGGTCGACGTGGGCGACGATCGCGACGTTGCGCAGGTCCTCGCGGGTGCTCAAGGGCATGAAGTTCTCGATCCGCTCTTCGGGGGTCTCGACCGCCCGCGGCACCGGGGTGTCCGGGTGCGCAGCGCGATCGCGTGCAGGGTTGACGCCCCAGTCTATCCGCGTCACCGCCCCCTCTCGTCGGACGGCGATCCTTGCGATCTGCAACGACGCCCTGACCTGCGGCGATGCCCGGAGGATGGCCCGTCGGGACCACCGCCGGTTGGCTCCGACTAGTCATTCCGTGCCACCCTCGCCCCCATGTCCTCACCGCCCGAGCACCGATCCGACGCCTCGTCGACACCACCGGGGTCGAGCGCTGCGGGGGCGGTGAGCAGCCGCGACCTCGCCCGCACCGCCCACCCGCCGGTGGACCGCAGGACCTTCGCGGTCGCCGCCGGCGTGGTCGTCCTCTTCCTCCTCGTGGGCGCGGTCTGGCCCGAGCAGCTGCAGTCCGGCGCGGACGCCGTCCTCGAGGTCGTGGTCGGTGACTTCGGCTGGGCCTTCGTGCTCGGCGCGACCGGCTTCGTGGTCCTCGCCCTCGTCCTGGCCTTCAGCCGCTTCGGCCGCATCCGCCTCGGCCGCGACGAGGACCGCCCCGAGCACTCGCGCGCGTCCTGGATCGCGATGATGTTCTCCGCGGGCATGGGCATCGGCCTGATGTTCTACGGCGTCACCGAACCGGTGACCCACCTCATGACCGTCCCGCAGAACGACGCCGCCCCCGGGTCGCAGGCCGCGGCGCGCGAGGCGGTCAACTACTCGCTCTTCCACTGGGGCCTGCACCCGTGGGCGATCTACGCCGTGGTCGGCCTCGCCCTGGCGTACTCCAGCTACCGCAAGGAGCGCGTGGGCGGCTTCTCCGCCGCGTTCGCCCCGCTGCTGCGGGGCCGGCGCGGCCGGGGCGCGGCGCGGGTCATCGACGTCTTCGCGATCTTCGCGACGCTCTTCGGCTCCGCCGTCAGCCTCGGCCTCGGCGCGGCGCAGATGAACGGCGGGCTCACCGAGGTCTTCGGCGTGCCGAACAGCACCACCGTCAAGGCGACCATCATCGCCGTCCTGACCGTCTGCTTCGTCGTCTCGGCCGTCAGCGGCATCGAGCGCGGCATCAAGTGGCTCTCCAACACCAACATGGTGCTCGCCCTGCTGCTGCTGCTCTTCCTCTTCGTCGTGGGCCCCACGGTCTTCGTGCTCAACCTGGTCCCGGCCTCGCTGGGGAACTACCTCACGGCGCTGCCGACGATGTCCTTCCGCACCGGGGCCTTCGGCGGCACCGACTGGCTCAGCGGCTGGACGTTGTTCTACTGGGCGTGGTGGGTCTCGTGGACGCCGTTCGTCGGCGCCTTCCTGGCCAAGATCTCCAAGGGCCGCACCGTCCGCGAGTTCGTCGTGGGCGTCATGCTCGTCCCGACCGCGGTCAGCCTCCTCTGGTTCTCCGTCCTCGGCGGCGCGGCCATCGACCTGCAGCGCCGGTTCGTGGCGGGCACCGGTGGCGCGGACATCGCGGGCATCGCGGACCAGGAGTCGCAGATGTTCACCTTCCTGCAGCAGTTCCCCTGGGCCGGGGCCACCTCGGTGCTCGTCGTCGTCCTGGTCGCGATCTTCTTCGTCTCCGGCGCCGACGCCTCCAGCATCGTCATGGGGAGCCTCAGCTCGTACGGGGTGGACGAGCCGCGCAGGTGGGTCGTCGCCGTCTGGGGCGGGCTGATGGGGCTCGTCGCCATCGTCCTGTTCTTCGCCGGCGGCCTGGAGGCGTTGCAGGACATCACCATCATCGCCGCGGCGCCGTTCCTGGTCATCATGGCGCTCATGTGCGTGGCGCTGGTCAAGGACCTGCTGCGCGACCCGCGGATCACCACCCGGGAGCGCCGTCACGGCGACCGCCGCGACCCGCGGGTCACGGCCGTCGACCACGAGTGGGAGAGCCCGCTGCCCGTCGAGGGGCCGCCGACGCCGCCGGCTCCCGGCGCACGCCCCTCGCGCTGACCGGCCCGGTGCCGCGGCGCGGGCGGCCCCGGACCCGGTCCGGGGCCGTCCGCGTCAGAGCGCCTGCATCGCCGTGACCAGCGGGACGTCCCCGGGCAGCCAGTCCACCGAGAGCCACCGCCCCCGCACCAGCCACCGCAGCTCGTCGTGGTCCTGCAGCGGGGCCGGGGTCCCGGCGGTGAGGACGGCCCACCAGACCCGCATCTCCAGCTCCGGGGTCAGCGGCCACGCGCCGTCGGGGTGGCGGACCTCCTCCCCCAGCTCGACGGCGACGCCGAGCTCCTCGCGCAGCTCCCGGTGCAGCCCCTGCTGCGGCGTCTCGCCCGCCTCGACCTTCCCGCCGGGCAGCTCCCACCGCCCGGCCAGGGCCGGCGGGGCGCTGCGGCGGGCGGCCAGCAGCCGGGTCGGGGCGTCGAGGGAGTCCACCAGCGCCGCGCCCACCACCAGCCTCACGCGACCGCCCCGGGCAGGGGCTGCGCACCCCGCTGCGCGAGGAGGTCCTCCAGCAGCTGCGACTCCGCGCGCTGGCTGGTGACGATCGCCGCGGCGAGGTCGCGCACCTCCGCGGTGGTGGCGTGCTCGGCGCCGTACTGGGCCATCTCGACGCCCCCGGCGTGGTGGCGCAGCAGCAGCTGCAGGAAGTCGACCTCGAAGACCTGCCCCGTCTCCGCGCCCAGCCGGGCCAGCTCGGCCGGGGTCGCCATGCCGGGCATGACGCGTCCCTGCCGCTGCTCGACGACGTGGCGGGCGTGCAGGTCGGTGCCGGCCATCCAGGCCATGACCCCCGTGCCCGCGCTGGACAGCGGCTGGTCCCAGGTGATGAGCAGCTGCTGCAGGCGGCCCGCCTGGTTGCCCTGGGTGGAGGCGACGTCGACGGCGAGGCGCCGCACCTCCTCGCTGGGGGCGGTCTGGATCGCGGTGTAGGCCATGGCGACGGCCTGGGAGTGGTGGGTGGCCATGTCCCGGGCGAAGCCGACGTCGACGGAGTTGCCCGCCGGGGCGCTGGGCAGGGCCCGGCCGGCGAGGATCCCCAGCACGAGGGCCAGCAGCAGCGCCACGACGCTCAGCAGCGCCCCGCGGGCGGTGGTGGGCATCACCGGTCCCCCATCAGCCGGTGGGCGTCCCGACGCCGTTGGAGCACAGCGCACCCGGCTCGGGGGTCTGGGCGCCCTGGACGAACTTCGCCAGGAAGGCGTCGATGCGCGGGTCGGCGGCGCTCTCCACGGCGAGCTGGTTGTTCCAGGCCGAGAGCACGACGGGCGAGGGCAGGTCGGGGTAGGGCGAGAGCACGGTGTAGGTCTCCCCCGCCACGGCGCTCTCCAGCTCCTCGACCTGCTCGGCCGGCAGGTCGGGGCGGTAGGTGATCCACACGGCGCCGTGCTCCATGCTGTGCACCGCGTTCTCGTTGCGGACGGGGGCGTCGTAGACCCCGCAGTTGAGCCACACGGGGTCGTGCTGCCCCCCGACGGGCGGGTTCTCCGCGTAGGTGACGGTCTCGCTCACGTGGTCCCCGCCGGCGTACTCGTACGTCGTCACCGCGTCCAGCGACGGCGGTTCGGGCCGGTTCACCAGCACGGCCGTGACGGTGGCGGCGGCCCCCAGGACGACGACCGTCGGGATGGCCACCACGAGCGCGCGGCGCCGGCGGGCCCGGGCCCGTTCGGTGCGGCGCATGGCCGCCACCCGCGCGGCCCGGTCCGCCGCGGAGGGCTTGCCGGGGGTGGGTTCGGTGGGCTCGTCCGTCGAGCCGGGCATGGTGGGTCCTTCCCGTCGTGGTGCGGCACCGCGACGGCGGTGGCGATCCCTGCAGTCTGAACGACGCGGCGCGCGCGGTGGTTCACCCCACGGGGCCCTCGTGGGGTGACGTGGGCCACAGCGGGCTCAGCGCTGCTGCGAGCGCGCCGCCTCCCGGGCCCGGCGCGCGCGGTCGCCGTGGTCGGCGCGGGCGACGGCGGAGATGCGGTGGCGGGGACTCGTGCGCCAATACACGACGGCGCACCCGACGACGACGGCGAGGACGACCAGGAGGACGAACTGCATCGGACCACCGTAGCCGCGCAGCGCCCGCGGTGCAGCCCCTCGGGCGGTGCCCGTCGCGCCCCCCGCGGGGCGGGACGGGCACCGCCGGGGGCGGTCAGGCCCCGAGCTCGATGCTCCCGCCGGGGATGGCCTCCAGCAGGGCCCGGGTGTACTCCTGCGCCGGGTTCTCGAAGACCTCGTCGACGCTGGCGTGCTCGACGAGGCGGCCCTTCTGCATGACCACGACGTCGTCGGCGATCTCGCGCACCACGGCGAGGTCGTGGGTGATGAAGAGGTACGTCAGCCCCAGCTCGGCCTGCAGGTCGTTGAGCAGGCGCAGGATCTGGCCCTGGACCAGCACGTCGAGGGCCGAGACGGCCTCGTCGCAGACGACGACCTCCGGCTGCAGCGCGAGCGCGCGGGCGATGGCCACGCGCTGGCGCTGGCCGCCGGACAGCTCGTTGGGGAAGCGGCGCAGGGAGCTCTGCGGCAGCGAGACCTTGTCCAGCAGGTCGCGCACCCGGGCCTCGCGGCTCTTCGCGTCGCCCACCGCGTGCACGCGCAGCGGTTCCTCGATCGAGCGGAAGATGCTCCAGCTGGGGTCCAGGGACCCGTAGGGGTTCTGGAAGATCGGCTGGACGCGGCGGCGGAAGGCGAAGGACTGCTCGCGGTTCAGCGTGGTGGTGTCCACGCCGTCGAAGAGCACCCGGCCCTTCGTGGCCGGCAGCAGGTTCAGCACCATCTGCGCGACCGTGGACTTGCCCGAGCCGGACTCCCCGACGACGGCCAGCGTCGTCCCGCGCTTGACGGAGAAGCTGACGTCGTCCACGGCGAGGAGCTTCTCCCCCCGCGGCCCCGCCCCCCGGATGACGAACTCCTTGGTGAGGTTCTGCACCTCGATGACCTCGGGGGTCACCACGTCGGGCACCGCGACCGGGGTCTCGGCGGCGACGATCTCGTGGGCCCGCAGCGCGTGGGCCTCGGCCTGCTCCACGACCTGCGCCCGGTGCTGGGACTGCATGCGGCGCGAGGCGAGCGAGGGCGCCGCGGACACCAGCCGCTGGGTGTAGGGGTGGCGGGGGGCCTTGAGGATCTGCAGCGCCGGCCCGGACTCCACGACCTGACCCTTGTACATCACCACGAGGTGCTCGGCGCGCTCCGCGGCCAGCCCGAGGTCGTGGGTGATGAGCAGCACGGCCGTGCCGAGCTCGTCGGTGAGGGACTCCAGGTGGTCCAGGATCCCCCGCTGGACGGTGACGTCCAGGGCCGAGGTGGGCTCGTCGGCGATGAGCAGGCGGGGCCGGGAGGCCAGGCCGATGCCGATGAGGGCGCGCTGGCGCATGCCGCCGGAGAACTCGTGCGGGTACTGCTTGTACCGGCGCGCGGCGTCGCCGAGACCGGCCTCGCCGAGGACCTCGATGGCCCGCCGCTTCGCCTCGGCGCCCTTGGCCAGCCCGTTGGCCTCGATGGCCTCCTTGACCTGGAACCCGATGTTCCACACCGGGTTGAGGTTGGACATCGGGTCCTGCGGCACCAGGCCGATGTGGTTGCCGCGCAGGGCGACGTAGTCGCGCTTGGAGGCGTGGGCGATGTCGCGGCCGTCGAAGAGGATCCGGCCGCCGGCCACCGTGCCCGTCCCGGGCAGCAGCCCGATGACGGCCATGGCCGAGGTCGACTTGCCCGAGCCGGACTCCCCCACGATGGCGACGGTCTGGCCGGGGTAGACGGTGAAGCTCGCCCCGCGCACGGCGTGCACCGTGCGGCCCCCGGAGCGGAAGTCGACCTGGAGGTCCTCGACCTGCAGCAGCGGCTTGTTGCGGTCCACCGGGGCCGCGGCGGGGCGGGCGGCGGGGCTCGGCGCGGCGCTCGTCGGGTGGCTCATCGGGTGCGGCCCTTCGGGTCGAGGGCGTCGCGCAGGGCGTCACCGAGCATGAGGAAGGACAGGACGGTCAGCGAGAGCCCGATGGAGGGCCACAGCAGGATCCACGGGTCGGTGCGCAGCGCGCGCTGCGCGCTGGCGATGTCACCGCCCCAGGACACGATGCTCGGCGGCAGCCCCAGGCTCAGGTAGGACAGCGTCGCCTCGGCGGCGATGAACGTCCCGAGGGAGATGGTGGCCACGACGATGACCGGCCCGAGGGCGTTGGGGACGACGTGGCGCACGAGCGTCGCCATCCGGCTCAGGCCCAGGGACTTGGCCGCGGTGACGTACTCGGCGCTGCGCACCTGCAGGACGGCCCCGCGCATGATGCGCGCGATCTGCGGCCACCCGAAGAGGGCCAGGGTGACCGCGACGGTGAAGGCGTTGCGGCCCTTGAGGGTCTGCAGCAGGACGATGGCGCCGAGGATGAGCGGCAGGGCGAAGAAGATGTCGGCCACCCGGGACAGCACCGCGTCCAGCCAGCCGCCGAAGAAGCCCGCGAGGGCCCCGAAGACCCCGCCCACGACGACGACCATCAGCGTGGCCAGGACGCCGACGGTCACCGACGCCCGCGCCCCGTAGATCAGCCGCGAGTACACGTCGGCGCCCAGCCGCGTGAAGCCGAGGGGGTGGCCCGGGGCCGGGCCCGTCAGCGCGGAGGCGAGGTCCTGGTAGCGGGGGTCGCGCGAGGTGAACCAGGACGGGAACAGCGACACCAGCACCAGGAGCAGGATGACGAGGCTGGCCACGATGAAGATCGGGCGCCTGCGCAGCTGCTTCCACGCCTCGGTGAAGACCCCGCCCGAGGGGGCGCTCTCGTCGACGGCGTCGACGGCCGCGAGCGGCGTCTCCTCCAGCGGGGCGACGAAGTGCTCCTGGCCCGGGCGCACCGGGGTGCCCCCGGCGGCGGTGCCGATGGCGTGCTCGGACTCAGACATAGCGGATCCTCGGGTCCAGGACGGCGTAGAGCAGGTCGACGACGAGGTTGGCCACCAGGTAGACCACGACCAGGATCGTCACGACCGAGACGACGGTGGGGCCTTCCTGCCGCACCACGGACTGGAAGAGCAGGTTGCCGACCCCGGGGATGTTGAAGATGCCCTCGGTGACGACGGCGCCGCCCATGAGCGCACCCAGGTCGGTGCCCAGGAAGGTGACGACGGGGATGAGGGAGTTGCGCAGCACGTGCACCGTCATGACCCGCGGGCGGGACAGGCCCTTGGCGGTCGCGGTGCGCACGTGGTCGGCGGAGAGCCCCTCGGCGACGGAGTTGCGCGTCAGGCGCAGCACGTAGGCGAAGGACAGCGCGCCCAGCACGATCCCGGGCAGGACCAGGTCGAGGACGCCCGGGTCGCCGCCGACGGTGGGCCGCACGATGCCCCACTTGACCCCGACGGTGTACTGGGCGACGAAGCCCAGGACGAAGACCGGGATGCCGATGACGACGAGGCTGATGAACAGCACCGTGGAGTCGAAGATCCCGCCGCGGCGCAGCCCGGCGATGAAGCCGAAGAGGATCCCGAGGACGGCCTCGATGACCAGCGCCACCACGGCCAGCTTGATGGTGGTGGGGAAGGCCCGCAGGATCTGGTCGACGACCGGTTGCCCGCTGAAGGACGTGCCGAAGTCGAGGGTGACGATGCCCTTGAGGAAGAGCAGGTACTGCACGAGGAACGGCTTGTCGAGGTTGTACTGCGCCGTCAGCGTGGCCCGCGCGGAGTCGCTGACGGGCTTGTCCCCGAACAGCGCCAGGATCGGGTCGCCGGGCAGGGCGAACACGAGCGCGTAGATCAGGAGCGTCGCTCCGAAGAAGACGGGCACCATCTGCAACAGACGGCGCCCGATGTACCAACCCATCACGAGCCTCCTCGCCGGCAGCGGCCTTCCCTGGCCGGCCCGGCCTTCCGATCGGTTCCGGCGGTCAGTGTGCTCCCGGCCGGCTGTCCACGCGCGAACCGGGGGTGGGTCGGACCTCTCCGACCCACCCCCGGTCCCTCACGTCAGGACTTGGTGATCTGGTAGTACAGCGGGACGCTGTTCCACCCGAACTGCACGTTCTTCGCCGCCTCGGTGAAGCCGCCGCTGGCGTTGGAGTACCACAGCGGGATGACGGGCAGGTCGCTGAACAGGATGGTCTGCGCCTGCTGCAGCGTCTTGTTCGCCTCGTCCTGGTCGGTGGTGCCGGCCGCCTTCTCCAGCAGCGCGTCGAACTCGGGGTTGGTGTAGTCGCCGTCGTTCGAGCCCGCGCCCGTCGCGTAGATCGGGGCGAGGAAGTTGTACAGGCCGGGGTAGTCGGCCTGCCAGCCGGTGCGGAAGGCGCCGGTGATGCTGCGGTTGGTGATCTCGGTGCGGATCTGCGCGAACGTCGGGTACGGCTTGCCCTCGGCCTGGATCCCCAGGTTCTGGCGGATGTAGCCGGTCACCGCGTCGACCCACGCCTGGTGGTCGCCGTCGACGTTGTAGGCGATGGTGAAGGTGCTGCCGTTCCAGGGGGCGATGGCGTTGGCCTGCTCCCACAGCTCCTTGGCCCGGGCCGCGTCGAAGTCCAGGACCTCGTTGCCCTCGACCGTCTCGGAGTAGCCCGCGATGACCGGGGAGGAGAAGTCCTTGGCCGGGGTGCGGGTCTCGTTGAAGACGGTGGTGCAGATCTGCGCGCGGTCGAAGGCGTGGGACAGCGCCTGGCGACGCAGCTTGCCCTCCTCGCCGCCGAAGCCGGGCAGCGACTCCGGGATGCAGAAGGACTGGAAGATCGCCGCGGGCTGGTTGACCGCGCCCTCGCCCAGGTCGTCCTGGAAGGTGGCCAGCGCCGAGCTGGGGATGTTGTCCAGCACGTCGAGGTTGCCCGACTGCAGGTCGGAGTAGGCCGCGTCGTAGGTCTCGTAGAAGACGAAGGCCAGGGAGTCGTTCTGCGCCTTGCGCGGACCGTCGTAGGCCTCGTTGACGACGAGGTCGATCCGCACGTTGTGCTGCCAGGCGCCTTCCTGGGCCAGCTTGTACGGGCCGTTGCCGATCGGGTTCTCGCCGTAGGCCTCGATGTCGGCGTAGGCGGTCTCGGGCAGCGGGTAGAAGGCGGAGTAGCCCAGGCGGAGCGGGAAGTCCGACTCCGGCTGCAGGAGGGCGACGGTGAAGGTGGTGTCGTCGACGACCTTCAGGCCGGACATGGTCTGCGCGGTCGGCGGCTCGGCCTGCACCTCGGGGAAGCCCTGGATGGGCTCGAAGAAGTAGCTGGAGAGCTGGGCGTTGGTGCCCAGGGCGCCGTAGTTCCACGCGTCCACGAAGGACTTCGCGGTGACCGGGGAGCCGTCCGAGAACGTCTGACCGGACTTGATCTTGATGGTGTAGTTCTGCGCGTCGGTCGTCTCGATGGAGTCCGCGATGTCGTTCTCGGGGGTGCCGTCGGCCTTGTAGTAGACGAGACCGGCCCACAGCGAGTCGAGCAGGCGACCGCCGCCGACCTCGTTGGTGTTGGTGGGGACGAGCTTGTTCTGCGGCTCGGTGCCGTTGACGACGATGTCGCCGCCGGTGCCGCCGCCGCTGCTGGCGCCCTCGCCGGAGCCGCCCTCCTCGTCGCTGCCGCCGCAGGCCGCCAGCGTCGTCAGGGCCGCCGCGCCGATGATGCCCTTCAGGCCGTCGCGGCGGGTCAGGACCGGTCCGCGGGAGACGATCCCCACGCGCCGGGTGGCGGGCTTCAGGTCGTCGTCCTTCTCGAAGCTGCTCAAGGTGGAACTCCTCCTCGGGGGGCGTGACACGTTGGGCATGTTGCCCAACCTCGGCGACTCCTGCCGCGCAGGATGTCCACCTGAAAGGTCGGAAAGCACGTTAACACCCGGTCAAGCCGTTTTCGGACGCGCTCCGACACGAGGACCTCGCCGTCCGGGGCACCGGGTCCCCATTGTCCCCCCGCCTAGGCCCCACCGCGCACCGCGGGGGGTGCCTCCCGCCGGCCGCGCCGGGAAGAACCGCAGGTCAGGGGCCTGGGAGGGGCGATCGGGACGGCACGTAACGATGTCGTTGCGGTCCGGTCGCCGGGCGGCGGCGGCCCGGGGGACGGTGGGATCCCCGTCGACCCCACCGCCCCCGCACCGTCGCACACCCGGTCCCGCGGGGCCAGGCCCGGAGGCCTCCCGGGCCGGATCGTCGCTGAATCGTTTCCGGGACGTGTCGTGATTGTTCCGGCCGTGTTTCGGGGCCTCAGACGTTGAAGCGGAACTCCACCACGTCGCCGTCGGCCATGACGTAGTCCTTGCCCTCGATGCGGACCTTCCCCGCCGCCTTCGCCTCGGCCATCGACCCGGCCGCGGTGAGGTCCTCGAAGGACACCACCTCGGCCTTGATGAAGCCGCGCTGGAAGTCGGTGTGGATGACCCCCGCGGCCTGGGGGGCGGTGGCACCCCGCGGGATCGTCCACGCCCGCGACTCCTTGGGCCCGGCGGTCAGGTAGGTCTGCAGCCCGAGGGTCGCGAAGCCGACGCGGGCGAGCTGGTCCAGCCCGGACTCCGACTGACCGACGGACTCCAGCAGCTCCGCGGCCTCCTCGGCCGACAGCTCCGCGAGCTCGGACTCCAGCTTCGCGTCGAGGAAGACCGCCTCGGCCGGGGCCACCAGGTCGCGCAGCTCCTGCATCCGGGCCGCGTCACCCAGGACGGTCTCGTCGACGTTGAAGACGTAGAGGAAGGGCTTGGTCGTCAGCAGGCCGAGCTCCTTGAGCAGCGCCACGTCGACGTCGTCCTTCGCCGTCGCCGCGTACAGCGTGCGGCCGGAGTCGAGGACGGCCTGGGCGGCCTGGGCGGCCCGCAGCACGGCGGGGTCGGCCTTCTTGCCCTTGACCTCCTTCTCCAGCCGCGGGATCGCGCGCTCGAGGGTCTGCATGTCGGCGAGCACGAGCTCGGTGTGCACGGTCTCGATGTCGTCGGCCGGGTCGACGGCGCCGGCCACGTGGACGACGTCGGGGTCGGCGAAGGCCCGGGTCACCTGGCAGATCGCGTCGGCCTCCCGGATGTTGGCGAGGAACTTGTTCCCCAGCCCCTCCCCCTCGCTGGCGCCCTTGACGATGCCCGCGATGTCGACGAACGACACCATCGCGGGGACGGTCTTCTCGCTGGAGAAGACCCTCGCGAGCTCGTCCAGGCGGGGATCGGGGAGGGCCACGACGCCGACGTTGGGCTCGATGGTGGCGAACGGGTAGTTCGCCGCGAGCGCGTCGTTCTTCGTGAGCGCGTTGAAGAGCGTGGACTTGCCGACGTTGGGCAGGCCGACGATGCCGATGGTGAGTGCCACGGGTACGGGAGCTTACGCTGCCCGGCCCCGCCCGCGCGGACCGTCGCCGCACGGCGGGGCCGGGACCCGGGGCCCCGCCCCGCTCAGACCGGGGTGACGGGCAGCGAGCGCCGCGGCCCCGGGCCGGCCTTGAGGTCGCGGCGCAGGTCGGTGGGCAGCGAGAAGACGAGGTCCTCCTGCGCGGTCGTGACCTCCTCGACCTGCCCGTAGCCGCGGGCGGCGAGCAGCTCCAGCACCTCGCGCACGAGGATCTCGGGCACCGAGGCGCCGGAGGTCACCCCCACGGTCGTGACGCCCTCGAACCAGGCGTCGTCGACCTCGTGGGCCCCGTCGACGCGGTGGGAGGCGCGGGCCCCGGCGTCGAGGGCGACCTCGACCAGGCGCACGGAGTTCGAGGAGTTCGCCGAGCCGACGACGATGACCAGGTCGGCCTCGGGGGCGATCTTCTTCACCGCCACCTGCCGGTTGGAGGTGGCGTAGCAGATGTCGTCGCTCGGCGGGTCCTGCAGGTTCGGGAAGCGCTGCCGCAGGCGGCGGACGGTCTCCATCGTCTCGTCCACCGACAGCGTCGTCTGCGAGAGCCAGACGAGGTTGTCGGGGTCCTTGACCTGGATCGTGTCGGCGACCTCGGGGCTGTCCACGACGGTGATGTGGTCCGGCGCCTCGCCCGCGGTGCCCTCGACCTCCTCGTGGCCGGTGTGGCCGATGAGCAGGATCTCGGCGTCCTGCTTGGCGAAGCGGACGGCCTCCTTGTGCACCTTCGTCACCAGCGGGCAGGTCGCGTCGATGGTCTGCAGCGAGCGCGCCGCCGCGGCCTCGCGCACCGCGGGGCTGACCCCGTGCGCGGAGAACACCAGGTGCTCGCCCTCGGGGACGGCGTCGGTCTCGTCGACGAAGACGGCCCCGCGCTCGGACAGCGTCCGCACGACGTGCTTGTTGTGCACGATCTCCTTGCGGACGTAGACCGGCGCCCCGTACAGCTCCAGCGCCTTCTCGACGGCGATCACGGCCCGGTCCACCCCGGCGCAGTAGCCGCGGGGGGCGGCGAGCAGGACGCGCTTGCGGCCGTCCCACGCCGGGCGCCGGCCGCTCGCGGCCAGCGTCGAGGTGTCGTTGCAGTCGTCGGCGGGGGCCACGGGGTCCGCGGTGTCGAGCGGGGCAGGCGTCACCGCTCCATGGTAAGTGCGCCGCGGGCGGGCCACGAGGCCACGAGCCGGGGCCCGCGGGGAGGGTTGGGGGAGGATGGGGCCCGTGCCCGCCGCCGACCCCGCCCCGCGCCTGCGCCCCACCACCGCCGGGGGGACGACGGCGGAGAACCCGTGGCCGGTGCGGCTGCTGGCGGCCAAGATGGACGCCTACATCGCGAAGATGCCCTGGACGTGGGTCGAGGGCCAGGTCGTGCAGGTCAACGACCGGCCCGGGGCCTCGGTGGTCTTCGTCACCCTGCGCGACGCCGACACCGACATGTCCCTGCCGGTGACGATCACCCGGCGCGTCCTGGGCCGCCTGCGCGAGACCCTGCCCGACGGCCTCGCCCACGGCACCCGGGTCGTCGTCCACGCCCGCCCGGAGTTCTTCGCCAAGCGCGGCACCCTGAGCCTGGCCGCCGACGACGTCCGCCCCGTCGGGGTGGGCGAGCTGCTGGCCCGCCTGGAGCACCTCAAGCGGGTGCTGCGCGGGGAGGGCCTCTTCGACGCCTCCCGCAAGCGCGCCCTGCCCTTCCTGCCGCGCACCGTGGGGCTGGTGTGCGGGCGGGCCAGCGCCGCCGAGCGCGACGTGGTGGAGAACGCGCGGCTGCGCTGGCCCTCGGTGCGCTTCGAGGTCCGCGAGGTCGCGGTGCAGGGCCCGAACGCCGTGACCGAGGTGGTGGCGGCGCTGGCCGAGCTCGACGCGCTGCCCGAGGTCGACGTCGTCGTCATCGCCCGCGGCGGGGGGGCCGTCGAGGACCTGCTGCCCTTCAGCAACGAGACCCTGCTGCGGGCCGTCGCGGCCGCCCGCACCCCCGTCGTCTCCGCCATCGGGCACGAGGTGGACTCCCCGCTGCTGGACCTGGTCGCCGACGTCCGCGCCTCCACGCCCACCGACGCGGCCCGCCGCGTCGTGCCCGACGCGGCGGAGGAGCTGGCCCGGCTGGAGGCCCTGCGCCGGCGGGTCCACCAGGCCGTCGACACCCGCGTGGAGCGCGAGGAGCACACCCTGGCCGCGCTGCGCAGCCGCCCGGTGCTGGCCGCCCCGCACGTCCTGGTCGACCGGCGCGCCCAGGAGGTCGACGACCTGCGCGCCCGCGCCCGCCGCGGGCTGGACCACCGGCTGGAGCGGGCCCGCGTCGACGTGGACCACCTGCGCACGAGCGTGCGGGCGCTGTCGCCGCGCTCGACGCTGCTGCGCGGGTACGCCGTGGTGCAGCGCCCCGACGGGGGGCTGGTCCGCACCCCCGCCGACGCCCCCGCGGGCACCCGGCTGCGGGTCCGACTGCCCGACGGGGAGGTGGCGGCGGTGGCCGCGCCGACGGGGCCGGACCAGTAGCCTCGCCCGGTGCCGGATCAGGACAGTCCCAGCGGGCTCAGCTACGAGCAGGCCCGCGACGAGCTCCTCGACGTGGTGCGCCGGCTGGAGACCGGCGGCACCGGCCTGGAGGAGGCCCTGGCGCTGTGGGAGCGCGGGGAGGCGCTGGCCGACCGCTGCCAGCAGTGGCTGGACGGCGCGCGCGCCCGCCTGGACGCCGCCCGCGCCGAGCCGGAGGCGGAGGGGGCGGAGGAGGGGTCGGGCTGAGGCTCAGGCCTTCGCGCCCCAGGGCGTGCCGGCCGCGTCCCAGCCGTCGAGGGTGGCGGTGGCGAGCTCGGCCAGGACGTCGTAGCCGCCCTCGCCGGTGACGAGCACGCTCACCCCGTCCTGGGTGCGCACGAGGCTGTAGCGCCGGCGGTCCTCCTGCAGGTACGCGTTCCAGTCCTGCCCCCGCACCGCGCGCGTCCCCTGCGCCGCGCCGCTCTGGGTCTGGGCCTTGAGCCAGCCGGGCGTGGTGTCGCGCGCGACCTCCAGGGCCAGGTACTCCCCCTCGTCGGTGCGGTAGCCCACGTGCCAGGTGATGACGTCGTCGGTGGAGCGGTTCACGTTGGCCGAGGTCGCCGTCCAGCCCGCCGGGCCGGCCGGGACGGCCGGGGCGAAGGACAGGTCCCCGGCGGCGCCCTGCGCGGCGTTGACCACGTCGACGGCGGGCTGCTCGATGGCGTTGGGCCGCGGCACCAGCCAGATCACCACCGCGACCAGGGCGAGGATGACGGCCATCGAGAGGACCATCGACTGCACGTTGCCGCCGCGGCGCGGACCGCGCGGGACCCCGCGGGGGTCCTCCCCGGAGGAGGGACCACCTGCGGGGGAGGTGCTGGCGTCGGGCGAACCGGTCGTGCTCACGTCCCCATGGTGACGGATAGCATCGGCACCCGACGACGCGCGTCGGCGGCCGGCCGCCCAGCAGGGGCAGCGGGCGCCGAGGTTCCAGGAGGCTCCCTTGTCCCAGAACACCTCGCCCTTGCTCCCCCCCGCCCTGGCCGTCGGCACCGAGGCCCCCGACCGCAACCTCGCCATGGAGCTGGTCCGGGTCACCGAGGCCGCCGCCATGGCCGGGGGCCGCTGGGTGGGGCGCGGTGACAAGAACAAGGCCGACGGCGCCGCCGTCAACGCCATGCGCACCCTCATCGGGACCGTCTCCATGAACGGCACCGTCGTCATCGGCGAGGGCGAGAAGGACAACGCGCCCATGCTCTTCAACGGCGAGCGCGTCGGCGACGGCACCGGCGCGGAGTGCGACGTCGCGGTGGACCCCATCGACGGGACGACGCTGACCGCGCGCGGCATGCCCAACGCCGTGGCCGTCCTCGCCGTCGCCGAGCGCGGCACCATGTACGACCCGTCCGCGGTGTTCTACATGGACAAGCTCGCCGTGGGTCCCGAGGCCGCCGACGTCGTCGACATCCGCCTGCCCGTGCGGGAGAACATCCGCCGCCTGGCCAAGGCGAAGAACCGCTGGGTGGAGGACATCACCGTCTGCATCCTCGACCGCCCCCGCCACGCGAAGCTGGCCGACGAGGTCCGCGACGCCGGTGCGCGCATCAAGTTCATCTCCGACGGCGACGTCGCCGGGGCGGTCATGGCCGCCCGCGAGGGCACCGGCGTGGACCTGCTGCTGGGCATCGGCGGCACCCCCGAGGGCATCATCACCGCCTGCGCCATGCACTGCCTGGGCGGGGCGATCCAGGGGCGCCTGGCCCCGCGCGACGACGACGAGAAGCAGAAGGCCCTCGACGCCGGCCACGACCTCGACGCCGTCCTCGACACCAAGGCCCTGGTGGCCAGCGACAACGTCTACTTCGTCGTCACCGGCATCACCGACGGCGAGCTCGTCGACGGCGTCCGCTACCGCGGCGACGTCATCACGACCTCGAGCATCGTCATGCGCTCCAAGTCCGGCACGATCCGCAAGGTCGACAGCGAGCACCAGCTCTCGAAGCTGCGCGCCTACTCCGCGGTCGACTTCACCGGCCCGCGCTGATGACGGGCACGACGTCGACGGGTTCCCCCCGGTCGCGGACCGTCGTCGTCGGCGAGGCCCTCGTCGACGTCGTGCGCACCGCCGGGTCCGCGACGGGCACCGAGCACCCCGGCGGTTCCCCGCTGAACGTCGCCTACGGGCTGGGCCGGCTGGAGCACGACGTCGCCCTGCTGACCCGCCTCGGCGACGACGAGCACGGCGCGCTGCTGCGCGCCCACCTGGACCGGGCCGGGGTGCAGCTGTTCCCCGGGACCGTCGACGCCGACCCGACGGCGGTGGCGCGCGCCGAGATCGACGCCGAGGGCAAGGCCACCTACGACTTCGACCTGCTCTGGCGGGTCCCCGAGGTCGAGCTCGCCCCGGACGTGACCCTGGTGCACACCGGCTCGATCGGCGCGGCGGTCTCCCCCGGCGCCGAGACCGCCCTGAGCCTGCTGCGCTCGGTGCGCGGGCGGGCGACGACGAGCTACGACCCCAACGTGCGGCCGGCCTTCTTCGACGGGCCCGCCCGGGCGCTGGCCCGCGTCGAGGAGTTCGTCGACGCCGCCGACGTCGTCAAGGCCTCCGACGAGGACCTGGCCTGGCTGCTGCCCGGGGAGGATCCGGAGGTCGTCGCGCACCGCTGGCAGACCCGGGGCCCGGCGCTGGTCGTGGTGACCCGCGGCAGCGCGGGCGCCATCGCCGTCTCCGGGGCCGGGACCCTGCACGTCCCCGCACCGCGGGTCGACGTGGTGGACACCGTGGGTGCCGGGGACGCGTTCATGTCGGGCCTGCTGCACGCCCTGCACGAGCACGACCTGCTCGGGGCGCAGGGCCTGCCCCGGTTGCGCCACCTCGGGCTGGGGACGCTGGAGTCGCTGGTGGCCACCGCGATCCGCTCGGCGTCGATCACCTGCTCGCGCGCGGGCGCGAACCCGCCCACCCGCGCGGAGCTGACCGCCCCGGCCTGATCCCGGACCGGGCGGGGCCCGTCAGCGGCGACGCAGCAGCTTGCGGGCCGCGCCCGGCCACCGCGGCGCGGGCAGCTTCGGGGTCGGCAGCTTCGACGCGAGCGGCTTCGGGGTCGGCAGCTCCGGCGCGGGCGGCTTCGGCTTCGCTCGCCCCCGGGTGGGCAGCGCGGGCCGGGGCAGCGCGGGCCGGGGCAGGGCGGCCCGCCGGCGGGCGAGGTCGCCCAGCACCCGCTCCGCGGCGCCGCTGACGGCGTCGACCCCCCGCCCGATCCGCTCGTGGCGGCGCAGCTCGTCGCGGTAGGAGCGGCGCAGCAGGCTGACCCGGTCCACCAGCGCGGGCAGCGGCTCGCGGGTGGCGGGGGCCAGCAGCAGCCGGACGGTGTGCCGGGTCGTGGGGTCCAGCCGGCGCTTGTACGCCTCGTCCCCGCGCAGCAGGTCCAGCTCCCGGTACCCGCTGACCAGGGCCCGGCGCCGGATGCGCAGCAGCAGCAGCGTCCCGGGCCCGGTCGCGGCGTAGCGGGCCCGGTAGGACTGCACGTAGCCGTGCAGCGCGGTGGGCCCGGCCAGGCAGAACGCGTAGGCCACCAGCTCCCCGTCCAGGCGCAGCCCGGACAGCTGCACCACCCCGGGGGGCGTGGTGCGCAGGACCTCGGTGAGGGTGCGCCCGGAGGCGCCGCGCCACGGCCGGCGCCGGTGCGCGGCCCGTGGGTGGGCGTCGTCGACCTCGGCGAGTTCGGCGACGAGCTCGTCGAGGTGGTCGGCGGCCGCGTCGGGGTCGCGCTCGCGCAGCTCGGCGACGTCGTGGAGCAGGTCGTCGACGACGACGAGGTCCCCGAGCTCGGCCAGCCGGCGCCACTGCCGGCGTTCCTCGTGGCGGGCGTGGCGGCGTAGGCGGGTGTCGTGCTCCTCGACGGTGGCCGGCAGCGGGAGGGCGTGGACGGTGGCCTGGCGCAGGGTGCGGACCGTGTAGCCGCGGGCCCGGGCCCACTCGGCCACCAGCCCCGGCAGCTCTCCCTCCGCGGGCACCTGCTCCAGGTCGAGCAGCGCCCCGGGGACCTCGCGCAGCGCGCCGTCGACGACGGCGGCGACCAGCCGGGAGGTGGGGACGCCGGCGTCCGGGTCGGCCAGCACCGCGGCGTAGTCGCTGGCGCCGGCGCCGAGGAAGGTCAGCAGCGGGCGGGAGCCGAGCAGGACGGTGAACGCGCCGAGGGCCAGCAGGCGGCCGTCGCGGCGGACGCTGACGAGCAGCGGCTCCCCCGCGCCGAGGTGGGTGTGCACGGCGCGCAGCCAGTCGGGGCCGGTGAAGGGCGGCTGACCCGCGCGGGCGGCCAGGGCGCGCCACTCCGGGACGGGGGCGCCCTCCAGGCCGCGGCGGACGGTGACCGAGAGGCCGTGGGCGGGGTCGCGGACCAGCGCGAGGTCCCCGGCGGTCTCGAGGGCGAGCGCGTCAGTCACCCTCGTCCGCCTCCGCCGTGTGCGCGCCCTCCCCGGTGGAGGATCCGTGCGCACGATATCCGCGCGCGGCCCGCCCGGGGCGGAGTCCCGGCGCTCGCCACGCCACTATCGACGCACCGTCACCACCCCTCACGCAACGCACTGCGGCGGCGGTCTCGCGGGTTCCCGCGGGACCGCCGCCGCGGCGGGGAGGGGGTGCGTCAGGCGGTGGCGGGGGTGCGCGCGGCCTGCTGCTGCGCCCGTTCCAGCGACCGCTTGCGCAGCGCCTCGGACTGCTCGCCGATCTTCCTGGCCCTCTCCTCGTCGCGGGTGAGGTTCACCCCGCTGGAGGGGTCGAAGACGTGCATCCGCCGCGGGTCGAACCACAACCGGGCCGCGTCCCCGTCGCGCACGGAGCTCATGGCGTCCAGGGTCACGACGAGCTGGTTGCGCAGGCTCTCCCCGTCCAGCTCGCGGTCGAGCTCCTCGAGCTGCTTCCTCGTCTCGGCCTCCGCCTCGAAGGGGACGTAGGCGTACAGCTCGTTGCCCAGCCACTCGGTGACGTCGACCTGCACGTCGAAGGTCACCGCCCCCGCCGGGGCGTCGGTGACCTCGACGTCGTCGAAGTGCTCGGGGCGGACGCCCACGATGAGCAGCTTCCCGTCGTGCTCCCCGCCCACGACGGCCGGCTTGGGCACGGTGCCGAAGGGCAGCTCCAGGACGTCCCCGCGCACCCGCGCGGGGAGGAAGTTCATCGGCGGGGAGCCGATGAACCCGGCCACGAAGAGGTTCACGGGCTGTTCGTACAGCTCCCGCGGGCTGGCGACCTGCTGCAGGACGCCCTTGCGCAGGACGGCGACGCGGTCGCCCAGGGTCAGGGCCTCGGTCTGGTCGTGGGTGACGTAGACGGTCGTCGTGGCCAGGGCGCGCTGCATGCGGGCGATCTCGGTGCGCATCTGCCCGCGCAGCTTCGCGTCGAGGTTGGACAGCGGCTCGTCGAAGAGGAACGCCTTGGCGTCGCGCACGATGGCGCGCCCCATCGCCACCCGCTGACGCTGCCCGCCGGAGAGGTTGGCGGGTTTGCGGTCCAGGTGGTCGTTGAGCTCGAGCATGTCCGCCGCCCGCTGCACCCGGCCCGCGATCTCGCTCTCGGGCACCTTGGAGTGGTTCAGCCGCAGCGGGAAGGCGATGTTCTCCCCCACCGTCAGGTGCGGGTACAGGGCGTAGTTCTGGAAGACCATGGCCAGGTCGCGGTCGCGCGGGGCCAGGTCGTTGACGCGCTTGCCGTCGATGAGCAGGTCGCCCTCGGAGATGTCCTCCAGGCCGACGATCATCCGCAGCAGCGTGGACTTCCCGCAGCCGGAGGGGCCCACGAGGATGACGAACTCCCCGTCGGCGATGTCCAGGCTCACGTCGTTGATGGCCGGGAAGCCGTCGCCGTACCTCTTGACGAGGTTCCTCAGTTCGATGCGTGCCATGTCCTGATCAACCCTTCACGGCGCCGTTGGTGAGACCCGCGACGATCCTGCGCTGGAAGACCAGGGCGAGGAGGACCACGGGGATGGTGACGATGACGGCCGCGGCGGAGATCGCACCCGTCGGCTGGACGAAGTAGCTGGACCCGGTGAAGCTCGACAGCGCCGCCGGCACCGGCTGGGCCCTCGACGTCGAGGTCAGCGAGATGCCGAACACGAAGTCGTTCCAGGCGATGAAGAAGGCGATGATCGCCGTGGTGAACACCCCCGGCGCGGCCAGCGGGACGATGACCTTGCGGAAGGCCTGCCAGCTGGTGGCGCCGTCGACCTGCGCCGCCTGCTCCATGTCCCAGGGGATCCCGCGGAAGAACGCCGACATCGTCCAGATCGAGATCGGCAGCGTCAAGGCCAGGTAGGGGATGATGAGGCCAGGGATCGTGTCGTAGAGCCCGACCCGGCGCCACAGGTTGAACAGCGGGGTCACCATCGTGATGACGGGGAACACCGCCACGGCCAGGGCGCTGGTCAGCACGACCCGCTTGCCGGGGAAGTTCAGCCGGGCGATGGCGTAGGCGGCGAACATCGCCAGCACCACCGCGATGAGCGTCGCGATGAGGCAGGTGATGACGGAGTTGCGCAGGGCGGGCAGGAACAGGTCCGAGCCGCTGCCGGCGAAGATGCCGCTGTAGTTCTCCGTCGTCCACTGGGTGGGGAAGAACTTCTTGTTGGCCAGGTCCGACTCGGACTTGAAGCTCATCGAGACGATGTAGGCGACCGGCAGGACCGCGTAGAGGACGATCAGCAGCGCCCCGAGGTACCAGCCGAGCTTCTCCTTGGTGGACATCGCACCCATGTCAGCCCTCCCCTCGTGCTCGCGCCAGGTCGACCTTGAAGACCTTGATCGCGAGGAAGCAGATCACCAGGACGCAGACGAACAGCAGCACCGAGACCGCGGAACCGAGCCCGATCTCCAGCCGGCTGATCGTCTGGTTGTAGGCCAGGGCCGAGACGGTCTGGGTACCCGCCGCGCCCTGGGTCATGATGTAGACGTTGTCGAAGATGCGGAACGCGTCGAGGGCGCGGAACAGCAGCGCCACCATGATCGACGCCTTCATGTTCGGCAGGGTGACCCGCCACAGCCGTTCCCACGCCGTCGCGCCGTCGACCTTGGCGGCCTCGATGGTGTCCGAGGGCACCTGGGCCAGCCCGGCCAGCAGCAGCAGCGAGATGAACGGCGTGGTCTTCCAGATCTCCGACAGGCAGATGACCAGCAGCGCGGTCCACTTGTTGGCGAACCAGTCGAAGTCCTCGCCGACGCCGGGGACGACGGAGTTCATGAACCCCGTCGTGAGGGCGAACGCGTACTGCCAGGCGTAGGCCGAGACGACCGTGATGACGGCGTAGGGCACCAGGATCGCGGTGCGCACGATGGGCCGCAGCCAGCCGAGGACCTTGTGCATGACCATGGCCAGGGCGAAACCCAGGACCAGCTCGATCGCGACGGTCACCACCGTGATGAGGACGGTGTTGACCATCGCCTCCCACCACAGCGAGTCCGTGAGGATGACCCCGTAGTTGCGCAGGCCGATGAACTCGCGGTCGCCGGGGGCGGTGAGGCGGTAGCTGAACAGCGACTCGTAGAGGGCCTGCAGGATCGGGTACCCGGTGACGGCGACGAGGATGACGAAGGCGGGCCCGGCCAGGTACCAGCCGAGCTTCGCCTCCGCCCGGGCCTTGTCGCTGCTGCGGGCCTTGCCCGGTTTCCCGGCGGCGGGGCGCGCCCCGGCGGCGCGCGGGGTGGTCGTGGCGCTCACAGCAGCTTCTCCCCCTTGAGCACTTGCCCGATGTACTCCTGCGAGGCCGACGGGGTGCGGTCGGAGACGCTGGAGACCGGCTGCCACTGGTCGGCGATGCCCTGGCTGACCTCGTTGTAGTACGCCGTCTGCGGTCGCGGCGCGGCGGCCTGCAGCGACGTGCGGATGGCGTCGTACATCGGGTACGCCTCCTGCACCTCGGGGTCGTCGTAGACCGACTCCAGCGCGGCCGGGTTCCCGTCCGAGACCATGTAGGCGGCCTGGTTCTCCTCCGACACGATGCACTGCAGCGCCTCGTAGGCCGCGTCGGTGTTCTCCGAGAACGCGCTGACGGCGATGTCGATGCCGCCCAGCGGCGGGGCCGCCGGGGTGCCCTCGGCCATCGCCGGGTAGGTCGTCCAGCCGTAGTCGTCGAAGACCGCCCGGTCCATCGTGCCGCCCTCGGCGGCGGCCTTGCCCTGGGCGTAGACGAAGGGCCAGTTCACCATGAACGCCGCGCCCTCCTGCTGGAACAGGTTGGCCGTGGCCGCCTCGTCGCGGTTGTCGATGCCCGGGCCCCCCACCCCGGCGTCGGCGATCCGCTGCATCACCGCGGCGGCCGCCTTCCCCGCCTCGGAGTCGATCCCGAGGCGGATGTCGGGGCCCTTGGCGTCGGGGTTCTCGATGACCTCGCCCCCGGCGGAGGCAATCATCGCGTTGACCCACACCGTCATCGACTCCGCGCGCTGGCCCTGGACGCCGATGGCGGTGTCCTGGGCCTGCGCCGCCTCGATGAGCTGCTGCCAGGTCACCGGCTTCGTCATGTCCAGGCCCGCGGCCTCGGCGACGGACTTGCGGTACCAGAGCAGCTGGGTGTTGGCCCAGAACGGGACGGCGACGAGCTCGTCCTTCCACGTCGCGCCCTGGACGGCACCGTCCACGACCCCGTCGGTGAAGGTGGCCCGCAGGTCCTCGGGCACGGGGGCGAGGAACCCCGCCTCCGACGTCTCCGGCACGAAGACCGGGTCCAGGCTCATGAGGTCGATCGAGGTGTCCCCGCCGGCGAGGCGGCGCATGAGCTGCTCGCGCTGCTGGGCGGCGTCGCTGGGGAGGATCGACACCTCGATCGAGTACGCGCCGCCGGAGGCGGCGCTGCAGTCCTCGGCGATCTTCTGCTGCCCGCCGTTGTCGGGGTTGATGTACCAGTTCAGGGTCGGCGTCCCCGTCGCCGCCGATCCGTCCCCGCACGCCGTCAGCGAGCCGGCCAGCACGACGCCGACCCCCGCCACGGCCACGAGTCGGCGCCACCTTCCGGACGTCCTGCCGTCCACCGCTCCTCCTCGACGTCGTCGTCTGGATCGTCTGCACGGATGTCTGTGCGGTTCGTGCGTCTCGTTCGTTGGCCATGCCTACACCTCCCCCCCGCGCGACGCCATCCGGAAGATCGCGAGTCGCCGAGGTCTCGTCGGATCGTGAGCGGAGCGTGATCTGCCGACCGTCCGCGCACCCCGGGCGGGGTCCTTGGCAGGATGGGCCCATGGTCACCGACGCCCCCGCACCCGATCCCCGCGCCGAGTTCCGCATCGAGCACGACACCATGGGGGAGGTCAGGGTCCCGGCCGCGGCGAAGTACCGCGCGCAGACGCAGCGGGCCGTGGAGAACTTCCCGCTGTCGGGCACCGGCCTCGAACGCGCCCACATCGAGGCGCTCGCCCGGATCAAGAAGGCCGCCGCGCTGGCCAACGCCGAGCTCGGCGTCCTGGCCGAGGACCTCGCCCGCGCCGTCGCCGACGCCGCCGAGGAGGTCGCGACCGGCCGCTGGGACGCGGAGTTCCCCGTCGACATCTTCCAGACCGGTTCGGGCACCAGCTCCAACATGAACGCCAACGAGGTCATCGCGACGCTGGCCACCGAGCGCTTCGGCTCCCCCGTGCACCCCAACGACCACGTCAACGCCTCGCAGTCCTCCAACGACGTCTTCCCCACCTCCGTGCACGTCGCCGCGACCTCGGCCGTCGTCAACGAGCTGGTGCCGGCGCTGCGCCACCTCGAGGCGTCGCTGCGGCGCAAGGCCGTCGAGTGGGCCGAGGTCGTGAAGTCCGGGCGCACCCACCTCATGGACGCCACCCCGGTGACCCTGGGCCAGGAGTTCGCCGGCTACGCGGCGCAGGTGAAGCGCGGGATCGAGCGGGTCGAGGCAACCGTCGTGCGCGTCGCCGAGGTCCCCCTGGGCGGGACGGCCGTCGGCACCGGCATCAACACCCCGCCCGGGTTCCCGCAGCGGGTCATCGAGCTGCTCGCCGCCGACACGGGCCTGCCCCTGACCGAGGCCGAGGACCACTTCGAGGCCCAGGGCGCCCGCGACGCGCTGGTGGAGCTGTCCGGGGCCCTCAAGGTCGTCGCCGTCAGCGTCACGAAGATCTGCAACGACCTGCGCTGGATGGGGTCCGGGCCGCGCACCGGTCTCGGCGAGCTCCGGCTGCCCGACCTGCAGCCGGGGTCCTCGATCATGCCCGGCAAGGTGAACCCGGTCGTGCCGGAGGCGGCGCTCATGGTCTGCGCGCAGGTCGTCGGCAACGACGCCGCGGTGACCTGGGCCGGGGCCAGCGGCGCCTTCGAGCTCAACGTCCAGATCCCGGTGATGGCCCGCAACGTCCTGGAGTCCGCGCGGCTGCTGGGCAACGCGGCGAAGCTGCTGGCCGACCGCACCGTCGACGGCCTCGAGGCCGACGTGGAGGCCTGCCGCCGGTTCGCGGAGTCCTCCCCCTCCATCGTCACGCCGCTGAACCGGGTGATCGGCTACGAGGCGGCCGCGAAGGTCGCCAAGCACGCCGTGGCCACCGGCTCCACGGTGCGCGAGGCCGTCGTCGCGCTCGGCTTCGTCGAGCGCGGCGAGGTCAGCGAGGAGCAGCTCGACACCGCCCTCGACGTCATGTCGATGACCCACCCCTGAGGTGTCCGGCCGGGGCCGGCGCGCCGACGCCGGCTCCCGGCCCGACACTGGCCCGGTGCTCCCCCAGCTGCTGCTCGTCCTGGTGGGCGCCCTGGCGCTGACCATCGTCTCCGTGCGCCGCGGCTGGCAGGCCCCGCTGGTGCTGGCGGTGTGCGGGGCGGCGGTCTCCTTCGTCCCGGGGCTGCCGCGGCTGGAGCTGCCGCCCGACGTCATCCTGTCGGTGGTCCTGCCCCCGCTGCTGTTCTCCACGACGACCGGCTTCTCCTGGCGCGGCTTCGTGCGGCGGTGGCGCTCCATCACCAACCTCGGGGTGCTGCTCGTCGTCGTCACCACGGCCGCGGTGGGGGCGGTGGCGGCCTACGCCGTGCCCTGGCTGGGCCTGGGCACCGCCCTGGTGCTCGCGGCGGTCGTCTCACCCCCCGACGCGGTGACGGCGGTGGCCATCGGGGGCCGCCTGGGGCTGCCCACCCGGGTGCTGACGACCCTCAAGGGCGAGAGCCTCGTCAACGACGCCGCGGCCCTGACGCTGTTCTCCACCGCGACCGCCGCGGTGGCCGGCACCGAGACCCTCGTCGAGAACCCCGTGCTGTTCTTCCTCGTCGAGGCCGCCGGCGGGATCCTGCTCGGGGCGGTCCTCGGCCGCCTGGTGCACCTGGTGCGGACCCGCCTGCACAACCCGGCGAACATGACGGCGCTGGCGGTGCTGACCCCCTTCACCGCCTACGCGGTGGCCGAGGCGCTGGAGACGTCCGGGGTGCTGGCCGTCGTCGCCGCCGGGTTCGCGCTCTCGCGCCGCTCGGTGCGCACCGTCTACGCCACCCGCATCGCCGAGCGGGAGGTGTGGAACCTGCTGGACGTGCTCCTGGAGGCCTTCGTCTTCGCCTACCTGGGGCTGCAGTTCCGCTTCCTGCTCGCCGACGCCCTCGACGCGGGGACCAGCGCGACCGGGCTGCTGGGCGCCGGTCTCGTCGTGCTCGCCGCCGTCGTCGCCGTCCGCGCGGTCTGGGTGCTGGGCGGTGGTCTGCTCATGCGCCGGGTGCTGCACGGGCGGTTCTCCCCCGGCGGGCGGCACTACACCGCCCGGGAGGACCTGGTGATCGCCTGGACCGGCATGCGGGGGGTGGTGACGCTGGCCGCGGCGGCGGGCATCCCCGCCACCACGAGCACCGGGGAACCCTTCCCGCACCGGGCGGACCTGCAGGTGCTGGCCTTCGGCGTCGCGGTCGGCACGCTGCTGCTGCAGGGTTCGACGCTGCCGGCGCTGATCCGGCGCCTGCACCTGGAGGCCCCGGAGGAGCGGGAGTGGCTGGACGAGCAGCGGCGCCGGGCGCGGGAGCTGTCCTCGCGCACCGCGCGGGCGGAGCTGCGCGCGGCCCACGACGAGGCCGGGGACCCGGTGCAGCGCCACGTGGCCGAGCTGGTCCTGGAGCGCGCCGAGCAGCTGGCGGCGCTGCGCGCGGCCGACGACGCCGACCAGGAGGCCGCCTCGGAGGGGCGCCGCGCGGCGGAGACCGGGGTGGCGCTGCGGCGCAGGGCGATCCGCGCTCAGCGGGCGGCGCTGGTCGCGGCCCAGGAGGAGGGGCGCATCGCCGAGGAGGCCGTCGCGGAGGCCCTGGAGCAGCTCGACCTCGACGAGGCGTCGCTGTCGCACCGCAGCTCGCCGCGGCTCTGAGGGACGGTCCCGCCGCGGTCCTGCCGTGGTTTCGCGCGGAGACGACGACGGGCGCCGACCCCCGTGGGGACCGGCGCCCGTCGTGCGCGGTGCGGCAGGCTCAGCGCGAGTAGTACTCGACGACGAGCTGCTCGTCGCAGGTCACGGGGATCTGCTCGCGGACCGGGAGGGCGTTCACCGTGGCGGTGAGGTCCTCGCGCTCCACGGCCAGCCAGCCCGGGATCTCGTTGTCGCTCCAGCCGCCCTCGCGGGCGACGATGAACGGCGTCTTGGTCTTGGAGCGAGGGGCGACCTCGATCGTCTGGCCGACGACGACGCGGAACGAGGGGCGGTCGACGCGGCGACCGTCGACGACGATGTGGCGGTGCACGACCATCTGGCGGGCCTGGTAGATGGTGCGGGCGAAGCCGGCGCGCCAGACGACGGCGTCGAGACGCGTCTCGAGCAGCTGCACCAGGTTCTGACCGGTCTTGCCGGGCTTGCGCTTGGCCAGGTCGTAGGCGCGGCGCAGCTGCGTCTCGCTCACGTCGTACTGGAAGCGCAGGCGCTGCTTCTCCCGCAGCTGCGTCGCGTAGTCCGACGCCTTCTTCTGCTTGCGGCCGTGCATGCCCGGGGGGTACGGACGGCGGTCCATGAAGCGGGCGGCCTTCGGCGTGAGGGCCACCCCGAGCGCGCGGCTGATGCGCACCTTGGGTCGGGCGTTGTTCATTCCACTCTCCTGATCGTAAGGTGAGCCTGGCCTCACTCGAGAAGTGCTCGAGAGGCCAGGACGATCGCGCCCGAGGAGGCACTGTGACCCACCGGATCCAGGGGACCCGGCCGACCACGGCACCAGCCCCCCGAGGGCCGGGGGGTTCGGAGCGCACCGATCCCAACTCTACGGCCTCCGAGGGGGTGCCCCCGACCACGCCCGCCCGCCCCACGCCCGCCCAGTGGGCGCGCACCCTGGCCGTGGGCACCGTGACCGGCACCCTGCACCTGCCCCCCGCCCCGCGGGAGCCCGCCCACCGCTGCGGTCACGGGGAGCCCGACGTCCTCGCCGCCACCGCCCCCGCGCGCGGGCGCAGCGCCGGGTCCCGCACCGAGACCCACCCCGTCCAGCACCTCACCGACGCCTGGGGCGGCCTGCTGCTGCTCGTGGACGACGGCTCGCCGCTGCACCGGCGCTTGCTGGAGCTGGAGACCGACGGCCGCTGGAACGGGGTCCCGGCCGTCCTCGACGTCCTCGACGTCCCGCCGGGGCAGGCCGCCCTCCCCCGCGCCCGGCTCTGCGTCACCGGCTGGGTGGAGTCGATCCTGCCCGCCGACCAGCGCCGGGTCGCGCAGACCGCGGCCGCGGTGCGCCCGCTGGGCGCCCTGCTCGACGTGGGGGCCACCCGCAGCGTCTGGCGCCTGGAGGTGGGCGACGTGCGGGTCACCACCGCCGGGGGCGTGCACCTGCTGGAGGACGACGAGTTCACCGCGGCCGCCCCCGACCCGCTGTACGACGACGAGGACGGCATCGTCGTGCACCTGGAGACCCGGCACCGGGACGCGCTCGTCGGCTGGGTCCTCGACGCGCTGCCGCCGGAACGGGCGCGCGAGACCCGGGAGGTCGCCGTCGTGGGCGTGGACCGCTACGGCCTCGACGTCCTGGTCACGATCGGGTCGGGCACCACGACGCTGCGGGCGGCGTTCCCCGAGCCGGTGCAGCACGAGCACGACGTCGTCCGGGCGCTGTGCGGGTTGTTCGGCTGCCCGTGCGGGGGGGCCGGGCGGGCGGAGCACCGCGCCTGAGCCGGTCACGGCCGGGGACCCCGTCGTCCCCGGCCGCCCGCGCGGCGCCGCGATCAGCCCCGGGGGCCGGTCGCGGTCAGTACCAGTTGTTGGCCTCGGAGTGCGACCACGCCCGGCACGGGGTGCCGTAGCGGTTCTCGATGTAGCCCAGGCCCCAGGTGATCTGGGTCACCGGGTTGGTCTCCCAGTCGGCCCCGGCGGAGGCCATCTTGCTGCCGGGCAGGGACTGCGGGATGCCGTAGGCGCTGGAGGTGGGGTTGTCGGCCGCGTAGTCCCAGCCGCTCTCCTTGGTCCACAGCGAGTCGAGGCAGGAGAACTGCTCCTCGCCCCAGCCGCGGTCGGCGGCCATGATCCGCGCGACGGACCGGGGGTCGCGCTGCGCGTTGCGGGTGGCCTCCGCGGCGGCCTGCGCGCGGGCCTCCTCGGCCAGGCGGGCGGCCTCCGCGGCCAGGCGGGCGGCTTCCGCGGCGGCGGCGGCCTCGGCGGCGGCGCGCTCCTGGGCCAGGCGCTGGTCGCTGGCGGCGCGGACGTCGGACTGCGCGAACCAGGCGGCGGAGGTCGTGGTCTGCCGCTGCAGCTCGGCGGCCTGCAGGATGCGGTCGGGCACCGCGGCCTCGGCCTGCGGGGCGGGGCCGGAGGTGAGGGCCGCGCCGGCCAGGACGCACGCGGAGACCGCGACGACGCCGGGGGCGGCGATCCGGGCCAGGCGCCGGCGGGGAGCGCGACGCTGCCCGCGGGTGGTGGCGGGGGTGGGTTCCTGCTCGTCCGTGAGCTCGTGGAGACGGTGGGGCGGCAAGCCGGGCCTTCCGACGATCGCCCGGCCCACGCCCGGTCGAGCACGTCCACCTCTCGGCCGGGTCGTGGCCCCCTGCGGGAGGGGGCGTCACCGTGGGACCCGATCGCCGGGGGCGCTCGCGGCGCCGTCCGGGTCGATGTCGTCGGCGTGCGGGGCGTCCTGCGGAGCCCACCGGCCGACGGCGTCGAGGTGCTGTCGTCCGGGAACGCTGCCCCGCCGACGGGGGTCGAGGCAAACGCCGACCCCCGCTTTCGTCACGGTGAGGTCACACGATAGCTACGATGCGTCGACATTTGTGGAACATCTCACAGGGATCGACCCCCGCGCGGGTGGTTTGACGCTAGGGGCGGGCAGGAGGTTCCGGGCCGGGACACCCCACCGGTCCCGGAACCACCCGCCCCACCCGTCCCTCAGGCCCCGAAGTCCGAGAGCAGCTCCGTCACCAGGGCCGCCACCGGCGAGCGCTCCGAGCGCGTCAGGGTGACGTGGGCGAACAGCGGGTGGCCCTTGAGCGCCTCGACGACGGCCGCGACCCCGTCGTGGCGGCCGACCCGCAGGTTGTCCCGCTGCGCCACGTCGTGGGTCAGCACCACCTTCGAGCCCTGCCCGATGCGCGAGAGCACCGTCAGCAGGACGTTGCGCTCCAGCGACTGCGCCTCGTCGACGACGACGTAGGAGTCGTGCAGCGAGCGCCCGCGGATGTGGGTCAGCGGCAGGACCTCGAGCATCCCCCGGTCCACGACCTCCTCGAGGACGTGCGGGGAGACCAGCGCCTCCAGGGTGTCGAACACCGCCTGGCCCCAGGGGCCCATCTTCTCGGCCTCGCTGCCGGGCAGGTACCCCAGCTCCTGGCCGCCGACGGCGTACAGCGGCCGGAAGACCACGACCTTGCGGTGCTCGCGGCGCTCCATGACGGCCTCCAGACCGGCCGCCAGCGCCAGCGCCGACTTTCCCGTCCCCGCCCGCCCCCCGAGGGAGACGATGCTGACGGTCGGGTCGAGCAGGGCGTCCAGGGCGATCCGCTGCTCCGCGGACCGGCCCCGGACCCCGAACGCCTCGCGGTCGCCCTTGACCAGGCGCAGCTGCTTGTCGGCGCCGACCCGGCCCAGCGCGTGCCCGCGCGGGGAGGAGAGCACGACCCCGGTGTTCACGGGGAGCTGGCGGACCTCGGCGGTGTCGAGCGCCCCGGCGTCGTACAGCGTCGCCACGTCCTCGGCGGTGGCGGTCAGCTCCGTGACGCCCGTCCAGCCGGAGTCGGGGGCGAGCTCGGCGCGGTACTCGTCGGCGGTGAGGCCGACGGCGGAGGCCTTCACGCGCAGCGGCACGTCCTTGGAGACCACCGTGACCCGGTGGCCCTCGTCGGCCAGGTTGCGGGCCACGGCCAGGATGCGGGTGTCCCCGGCGGTGGCGAGCGGGCCGTTGCGCAGCGCCGAGGGCAGGGTCGAGACGTCGGAGTGGTTCAGCTCCACCCGCAGGGTGCCGCCCTGCTCCCCGACGGGCACCGGCGCGTCGAGGCGGCCGAACTCCACCCGCAGGTCGTCCAGACGGCGCAGCGACTCCCGGGCGAAGTAGCCCAGCTCGGGGTGGTGCCGCTTGCCCTCCAGCTCGCTGACGACGACCAGCGGCAGGACGACGTCGTGCTCGGCGAAGCGCGTCAGCGCCCCGGGGTCGGAGAGCAGGACGGAGGTGTCCAGGACGAAGGTCTGACGGTCGGGGTCGGGGGGCACCGCGCCCGCGCGGGCGGGGGTCGGGGTGTGCGGCGCGGCGGGGCTGGGGCTGGAGCTGGTGACCACGGACGTCTCCCGTTCTCGGGGGCGCGGGGCGCGCGTGCGCCCGGCCCCCCTCAGCAGCGGCGGACCGGGACCTCAGGCCACCCCGCGGGCGACCCGGGCCGGGCCTCCCCGCTGCGCTCGACAGCTCGCACGGTGACCTCCCGAGCGGGCGGCGGACACCGCCCGGCTGGGACCGACGCTATCGGCCGGTCCCCCGGCGGGGCGGTCGAACACGCGGCCCGTCGCACGATCGGAGGTGAGCAGTCGGTGACGCGCGGGTGACGTCCGCGCGCCGGGGCCCGGACGGGGACGGCTCAGGCGCCGAAGCGCCGTTCCCGCGCGGCGTAGGCGCGCAGCGCGCGGAGGAAGTCGACCTTGCGGAAGTCCGGCCAGAGGACCTCGGTGAAGAAGAACTCCGAGTGGGCGCTCTGCCAGAGCAGGAACCCCGACAGCCGCTGCTCCCCGGAGGTGCGGATGACGAGGTCGGGGTCGGGCTGGCCCTTGGTGTAGAGGTGCGCGGCGATGTGCTCGACGTCGAGGACCTCGGCGAGCTCCTCCAGCGTGGTCCCCCGCTCGGCGTGCTCGAGCAGCAGCGAGCGGACGGCGGCGGCGATCTCCTGCCGGCCGCCGTAGCCGATGGCGACGTTGACGACGCCGGAGGTGATGCCCGCGGTGGCCTCGGCGAGCTCGCGCAGCCGCGCGGCGCTGGCGTCGGGCAGCAGCTCCAGCGAGCCGACCGGGTGGACCTTCCACCGCCGCCGCGCGGCGACCCGGGCCACGGCGTCCTCGACGATCTCGATGAGGGGTTCGAGCTCCTCGGCGGGCCGGCTGAGGTTGTCGGTGGAGAGCAGGTAGAGCGTGACGACCTCGATGCCCTCGTCGGCGCACCACTCCATGACCTCGACGACCTTGTCGGCCCCGGCCCGGTGCCCGTGGGAGCTGGGGGCGCCGAAGGCCTTGGCCCAGCGGCGGTTCCCGTCGAGGATGATCCCCACGTGGCGGGGCAGCGCGTCGGAGTCGAGCGAGCGTTCCAGCCGCCGCCCGTACGCGCTGTAGAGGAGATCGCGGAGGCCCATCGGCGCTCACCGTACACGCGCCGCTTCACCGGGACGGAGGCATCCCGCGCGGCGTCCTTGACCGGGTCCCGGGACGTACCTACTGTCGTCGCACCGGCACCGACGCCGGTCCCCCGGGACGGCGTGCCCGGGGCGTGGCAGCCGCGACGACGCGGCTCGGCACAGCGGAGAACCACATGGCCACCACCACCTCGCGTCGATCCCTGCTGACCCTGGCCCTGGCGGCTCCCCTGGCGGGGACGGTGCTCGCCGGCTGCGGCGGCGACAGCGGCCCGGGGGCCGCGGCCGGGGGGGACGGGGCGACCATCTGGATCCTCACGGGCCAGCCCGTCGAGGGCATCCGCACGGACGCCATCGAGGCCTTCAACGAGGCCAACCCGGACAGCGCGCTGACCGTCTCGTCGTTCCAGAACGACGCGTTCAAGGCCAAGATCAAGACGGCCATCGGCGCCGGCGAGGCGCCGACGATCATCTGGACCTGGGGCGGCGGCGGTCTGCGCAACTACGTCGAGAACGGCCAGGTCGAGGACCTCACCTCGTTCTTCGAGGAGACGCCGGCGATCAAGGAGCAGATCTTCGAGACCGCCTTCGGCGCCGCCACCGTCGACGGCAAGGTCTACGCCGTGCCGTGCGAGGACGTCTCGCCGATCGTCCTCTTCTACAACAAGCGGGTCTTCGAGAAGGTCGGCGCGCAGCCCCCCACCACCTGGGGGGAGGTCATGGAGCTGGTGCCGGTGTTCAACGCCGCGGGCATCGCCCCGTTCTCCCTGGGCGGGCAGTCCCGGTGGACGAACATGATGTGGCTGGAGTTCCTCTACGACCGCATCGGCGGCCCGGAGGTCTTCCAGGCCGTCTTCGACGGCCAGCCGGACGCCTGGTCGAACCCGGCCTCCATCGAGGCGCTGACCCAGCTGCAGGACCTCGTGCGCGCCGACGGGTTCGTCAAGGGCTTCGCCTCCATCACCGCGGACTCCAACGCCGACCAGGCGCTGCTGTACACCGACAAGGCCGCGATGATGGTCCACGGCACCTGGACCTACGGCAGCATGAAGTCCGACGGCGGCGACTTCGTCACCGGCGGGCACCTGGGCTGGATGAACTTCCCGCCCGTCGAGGGCGGCGCGGGCGACCCGAGCAACACCGTCGGCAACCCCTCGGCCTACTACGCGCTGTCCTCCAAGGCCACCGAGGAGCAGAAGACGGCCGCCAAGAAGTACTTCGCCGAGGGCCTCAACACCGACGAGACGACGAAGGCGTGGATCTCGGTGGGCTCGGTGCCGATCATCAAGGGCTCCGACAGCCAGTTCTCCTCCTCCGAGGACGCCGAGTGGCTGCAGTTCGTCTACGACATCGCCAGCGGTGCGGCCACCTTCACCCAGTCCTGGGACCAGGCGCTGTCGCCCACGGCGGCCGAGGCGCTGCTGGACAACATCGAGAAGCTCTTCGGCCTCTCGATCACGCCGCAGCAGTTCGCCGACGCCATGAACGCGGTCATCGGCTCCTGAGCCGCGCGGTGCCCGGGGCGGGCGGGGCGCCCCGGGCGCCCGGCCCGCCCCGCCGCAGCGGTTACCGTGCGGGGATGGCCGACGTGACCGACGACCCCGCCGACCTGCTGGCCGCGGTGAAGCCGCGGCTGCGGGGGTGGCTGCACGCCGGGACGTTCCCGGTGGTCCTGGCCGCCGGGGCCGTGCTGGTGGCCCTGGCCCCCACGACCGGGTCGCGGCTGGCCGCGCTGGTCTTCGTCGTCACCGCGGCCCTGCTGTTCGGCACCAGCGCCGTCTACCACCGCGGGACCTGGTCGCCGCGGTGGGCGGGGGTGCTGCGCCGCGCGGACCACAGCAACATCTTCCTCATCATCGCCGGCACCTACACGCCGCTGGCGGTGACGACGCTGCCCCCCGACGACGCCCGGTCCCTGCTGACGCTGGTCTGGGCGGGCGCCGCGGCGGGGGTGGTCTTCCGGCTGTTCTGGATCGGGGCCCCGCGCTGGCTCTACACCCCCGTCTACGTCGCCCTCGGCTGGGTGGCGGTGGGCTACCTGGGGAGGTTCGCCGACGGCGGCGGGACGGCCGTCGCGGTGCTCGTGGCGGTCGGCGGAGCGGTGTACTCCCTCGGGGCGGTCGCCTACGCCACCAAGCGCCCGAACCCCAGCCCGCGCTGGTTCGGGTTCCACGAGGTGTTCCACGCCTGCACCGTCCTGGGCTTCGCCGCGCACAGCACGGCGATCGCGCTGGCGACCTACCGCCTGGTCTGAACCGCCGCGGCCAGGGCCTCCACGGAGGTCGTGGGCGCCTCGCACACCTGACCCCGGCAGACGTACGCCGCGGGCCGGCCGCCGACGAGCCCCCGCTCGGCCAGCAGCGCGGGCTCCACCTCCCCCGGCGTCCCGCGCACCACGACCAGCCCGGGGGCGGTGCCCGCGAGCGCCGTCCGGTGCAGCGCCGCGGCGGCGGCGTCCCCGGCGGCCCCCACGACGGCGACCTCGCGGGGCCCGTCGGCCAGCGCCTCGGCCACGGCCAGCCCCCAGCCGGCGAAGCGGGGCGCGTCGGCGGCGACGGGCCCGACGGCGCCCAGGGCCGTCAGCGCCGCGTCGCGGAACCGGGCCTCACCGGTGAGCGCGCCGAGGCTGAGCAGGACCCCCGCGGCCGCCGAGGTCCCCGACGGGGTGGCCCCGTCGGAGGGGTCGGCGGGGGCGCCGGCGCCCCCGCGCGCGGCGGTCAGCGCGGGGTCCGCGTCGGCGACGTCGACGAGCCGCCCCGCGGCGTCGGCGAAGCGGTCCAGGACCTCCTCGCCGAGGCCGCGGGCGACCTCGAACCAGCGCCGCTCCCCCGTCGCGGCGTGCAGGGCCAGCAGCCCCTCGGCGAGGTCGGCGAGGTCCTCCAGCACGGCCGCGGGACGACCGGCGACGCCGTCGCACGACACCCGCCGCCAGCCGCCGTCGACCCGGTGGACCTCCACGAGGAACCGGGCGGCGCCGTCGGCGGCCAGCAGCAGGTCCGGGCGCCCCAGGACCGCCCCCGCCTCGGCCAGCGCCGCGATCGCCAGCCCGTTCCAGGCCAGCACGACCTTGTCGTCGCGGGCGGGCTGGGGGCGGTCCGCGCGCGCCGCGGCGAGCCGTCCGCGCACCCGCGACCAGCGCTCGACCTCCTCGCCGGTGAGCTCCCGGGTGAGGCGGGCCGTGGAGGTGCCGTGCTCGAAGGTGCCGGCCTCGGTGACCCCGAGCAGCTCCACCGCCCAGGGCCCGTCGTCGATGCCGAGGACCTCCACGAGGTCCCCGGGCGTCCACACGTAGGTGGCGCCCTCGACGGCGTGCTCCTGCCCGGCGGCGTCCAGCACGGGGGTGTCGGCGTCCAGGGAGGCCGCGAACGCGCCCTGGGGGGTGCGCAGGTCGGCCAGCAGGAACTCGCAGGTCCGCTCCGCGACCCGGCGGTGCTCGAGCGACCCCGTCGCGCGGTGGGAGTGCAGGTAGGCGCGGGCCAGCAGCGCGTTGTCGTAGAGCATCTTCTCGAAGTGCGGGACGACCCAGCCGGCGTCGACGGCGTAGCGGGCGAAGCCGCCGCCGACCTGGTCGGCCATCCCGCTGCGGGCCATCGCCGTCAGGGTCCGCTCGGCGAGCCCGGCGGCGAGGCCGGAGCCGGTCCGCGCGGCGTGGCGCAGCAGGAACTCCACGACCGTCGACGGCGGGAACTTCGGCGCCCCGCCGAAACCGCCGTGGACGGTGTCCTCCTCCGCGGCCAGCGCCTCCACCGCCGCGGCCAGCGCGGCGGCGCCGGGGACGTCCCCGGTCGCGGGGGTCGCCGCCCCCAGCGCCGCCGCGATCCGCCCGCTGGAGGCGAGGACCTCCCCGCGCCGCTCCCGCCACGCCTCGTCGACCGCGGCGAGCACCTGCCGGAAGGAGGGGACCTGCGGGTGCGGGCGGGGCGGGAAGTAGGTGCCGGCGAAGAACACCTCCCCCTCGGGGGTGGTGAACGTCGTCATCGGCCAGCCGCCGTGGCCGGTCATCGCCGTCGTCGCGGCCATGTGCACCGCGTCGACGTCGGGACGCTCCTCCCGGTCGACCTTCACGCAGACGAACCGGGCGTTCATCTCCGCCGCCGTCCGCGCGTCCTCGAAGGACTCGTGGGCCATGACGTGGCACCAGTGGCAGGCCGCGTAGCCGGTGGAGACGAGGACGGGCACGTCGCGCTCGCGCGCCTCCGCGAACGCCGCCGGCCCCCACTCCTGCCAGTCGACGGGGTTGTCGGCGTGCTGGAGCAGGTAGGGGCTGGTCGAGCGGGCGAGGCGGTTGGGCACGACGGCCACGCTGCCACAGACCTGCGGGGCGGGCCCCCGGGCGAGGGGCCCGGTAGCGTCCGCCCCGTGACCGACCCCGTGAGCACCCCGACCCGCTTCGGCGTCCTCGGCACCGGCTTCTGGGCGCGCACCTGCCACGGCGCGGCGCTCGCCGCCCACCCCGACGTGGAGCTCGTCGGGTTCCACGGGCGGGACGCGGGGCGGGCCCGCGCCGCGGCCGCCGAGGTGGGGGGCCGGGGTTTCCCCGACCTCGACGAGTTCCTCGCCGCGGTGGACGCGGTGACGATCGCCCTGCCCCCGGACGTGCAGGCCCCGCTGGCCGCGCGCGCGGCCCGCGCGGGCAAGCACCTGCTGGTGGAGAAGCCCCTCGCCCTCGACCTCGCCGCCGCCGACGACGTGGTGGCCGCGGCCCGGGAGGGCGGGGTCGCCTCGGTGACGTACCTGACCTACCTGTTCCAGCCCGACATCACCGCCTGGCTGGAGCGGATGCGGTCCCTGGCCGCCGAGCACGGGCCGTGGGAGGGCGGGGTGTTCCGCTGGGCGGGGACCATCGACGCCCCGGGCAACCCCTACGCGGGCTCGCGGTGGCGCCGGGAGAACCTCGGGGCCTGGGACACCGGCCCGCACGCGCTGTCGATCGCGCACGAGCTCTTCGGGCCCGTGGAGCGCCTCGTCGCCGGGCGCGGGGTCCGCGACGCCGTCACGGTGGCGCTGGAGCACGCGGGCGGCGCGGGGACGTCGCTCTCGCTGACCCTCACCGCCCCCGAGGGCGCCGGCGGGTCGTTCGCGACGATCTGGGGACCGGGCGGGCGCCACGACCTGCCGCGGTTCTCGGGCACTCCGCAGGAGGGTTTCCGGCGGGCCGTGGACCGCCTCCGCACGGCCGCGGCGACGGGGGTCGCGGACCCGCTGGACGTCGCCTCGGCCCGCGCGACGGTCGCGGTGCTGGCTGCGGTCGAGGAGTTCCTGGCCCGCCCCGACCGCGCCACCGCGGTGCGCGCTCAGCCCTGAGCGGGCGGTTCCCCCCCGGGGCCGCGCTCCTCGGTCCGCCGCGCGGCGGCCGCCTCGGCGGCCTCGCGCTCGGCCTGCGCCTCCTCCTCCAGCCGGGCGCGCTGGTTCACCCCGCGGACCCGCCGGGCCATGCTGCGCCCCAGGAAGTAGACGGCGACGGCCAGGAAGAACAGGATGAGGAAACCCGCCAGGCCCGGGGTCACCAGGTCCGCGTCGAGGGGCTCCTGCGCGGTACCGGTGGGGGTGGGCGTCACCGCCAGGACCAGGGCGGTGGTCACGCGCCGTCCCGCAGCCCGGCGAAGAGGTCGTCCTCGGGGGTCCGCGTCGGGACGTGGCTGATCGCGAGGTGGTAGTCCTCGGTCGGCCACAGCTCGCGCTGCAGCTCCAGCGGGACCCCGAAGAACCAGCCGTCGGGGTCGATCTGGGTGGCGTGGGCGAGCAGCGCCCGGTCGCGGGTCTCGAAGAACTCCCCGCACTCCACGCGGGTGGTGATCTCGAGCTCGGCGCGCTTCGCGGCGTCGGGGTTCGCGTCCTGCTCCTCGAAGCGCTTCATCCACTCCGCGAAGGGCGACTCCTTGCCCTGCGCGAGCAGGGCCTCGTGGAAGGTCCGCATCCGCTCGCGGGAGAAGCCGGCGTGGTAGTAGAGCTTGGAGGTCTTCCAGGGCTCCCCGGCGCGGGGGAACTTCGCGGGGTCGGCGGCGTCGTCGAAGGCGGCGCGCGAGACCACGTGGGTCATGATGTGGTCCGGGTGCGGGTAGCCGCCGGACTCGTCGTAGGTGGTCATGACGTGCGGGCGGAACTCGCGCACGACGTGGACCAGCGCGTCGACGGTGAACTCCGTCGGGGTCAGGGCGAAGCACCCCGCGGGCAGCGGCGGCAGCGGGTCGCCCTCGGGCAGCCCGGAGTCCACGTAGCCCAGCCAGCGGTGCTGCACCCCGAGGATGCGCGCGGCCTCGGCCATCTCGTGCCGGCGGTACTCGCCCATGTCGCGCAGCAACGAGGCGTTCTCCTTCAGCCGCGGGTTGAGCACGTCGCCGCGCTCCCCGCCGGTGCACGAGACGACCAGCACCTCGACGCCTTCGGCGACGTACTTGGCCATCGACGCCGCACCCTTGCTGGACTCGTCGTCCGGGTGGGCGTGCACGGCCATCAGCCGCAACGTCTCCGCCACCACAGCTCCTCTCGGGAAGTACCTCTCGGGCTGCCTGTCGCCCACTGCGTCGACCCCCGCGCGGGGCGGGTGCGACGATCGGGGTCCATCCTCGCCGATCCGCGCCGTCCCGCGAGCACCGCCCTCGCCACCACCCCCCAGGAGCCACCGTGTCCAGCCGCCAGGCGCCCCGGAACGTCCCGCCCGACGTGCTCGCCGAGCGCTACGGCCGCCGCCCCGCGCGCACCGGCCGGCCCTGGTACCGCCGTCCCGCGCCGCTGGCCGCGGCGGTGCTCGGCGGGGCGCTGCTCACGGCCTACGGGGTGTGGATCGCGGTGGCCCAGTCGCAGGGGCCGGCGTTCTCCGAGATCAGCCACCGGATCGTCGACGACCGCACGGCGGAGATCCGCTTCAGCGTGACCCGCGAGCCGGGCACCGCGGTGCGCTGCCAGGTCCACGCCCTGGACGACTCCTCCTCGGAGGTGGGGCTGCTGCAGGTCGACGTCCCGGCGTCGGCGGAGCGCGACGTGCAGGAGTCCGTGCAGGTCAGGACCACGTCGAGGGCCGTGACCGTGGGCGTGGAGTCCTGCAGCGCGGTGGAGCCCTGAGCCGATCGCGGCTACGGTGGTCGTTTCGAGTCGCTCGCCCCGCGGACGCGGGGCCGGCGGCTCGACGTTCGTGGGGGGGCAGGAGGCCCGCCCGGGGCACGTGATCAGGGAGCGGACCGTGAGCGAGACGACCACCGGCAGCGTGACGTGGCTGACCCAGGACGCCTACGACCGGCTGAAGGCCGAGTACGACCGCCTCTCCGGCGAGGGCCGCAGCGAGCTCGCCAAGCGCATCGAGCAGGCCCGCGAGGAGGGCGACCTCAAGGAGAACGCCGGCTACCACGCCGCCAAGGAGGAGCAGGGCAAGCAGGAGCTGCGCATCCGCCAGCTGCGCCACCTGCTCGAGACCGCCCAGGTCGGGGAGGCCCCGAAGTCGGTGGCCGGGGAGGTCACCCTCGGCGCGGTGGTGACCGTCGAGCTGGCCGGCGAGGAGATGCGGTTCCTGCTGGGCAGCCGCGAGATGGGCGACGGCGCCGGCCTGGACGTCTACAGCGAGAAGTCCCCGCTGGGGGCGGCCGTCCTCGGCCGCCAGCCCGGTGAGGACGTGACCTACACCGCCCCCAGCGGCCGGTCGATCCCCGTCCGGATCATCGCCTGCGAGCCGTTCACCGGCTGACCCGCCGGCGGTCCCGCGTCCCCGCGGGCCCCCGCGTCACCGCCTGACGTCCGCCGGGCCCTCGTCGTCGAGGTGCTCGGTGGCGTCGTTGGGAGCGGGGGCGTCGGGGGCCAGGGGCGCGTCGGAGGCGGCGATCTCCGCGGCCTGGCGGGTCGGGGCCCCCGCCCCGGCCAGGGCCCCGATCGCGGTGTTCAGCACCGCGACGAGCGGCACGGCGAACAACGCCCCCACGATGCCGAAGACGGTGGCGCCGGCGGCGACGGACAGGATCACCGCGAGCGGGTGCACCGCCACCGCGCGGCCCATGAGGAAGGGCTGCAGCAGGTGGCTCTCGACCTGCTGCACCAGCAGGATCACCCCGAGCATGATCAGGGCGATGACCGGGCCCTGGGCGACCAGGGCGACGAGCACGGCGACGACGCCGGACAGCAGCGCCCCGACGATGGGGATGAAGGCGCCGAGGAACACGACGAGCCCCAGCGGGACCGCGAGCGGCACCTGCAGGACCGCCGCCCCGATCGCCACCCCGGCGCCGTCGACGAGGGCCACGACGACGGTGGCGCGCATGTAGTGCACCAGGGTCAGCCAGGACTGCCGGGCGGCGTCGTCGAGGGGGTCGCGCGCCGGCTGCGGCATCAGGTGCAGCAGCCAGGACCAGATCCGGCGGCCCTCCAGCAGGTAGAAGAACGTCGCGAACAGCGTGATGAAGAACCCCGCCACCAGGTGCCCGGCGGTGGCCGCGACCGTCGTCGCCCCCGCGACGATGGCGTCGCGGTTGTCGGAGATCGCCTGCTCCACCTGGTCGACGTAGCCCGAGATCGTCGCCGACGACAGGTTCAGCGGGCCGCTGGCCAGCCAGCTCTCGACCTCCCCGATCCCCTCCGTGGCGGAGTCGGACAGGTCGGAGAAGCCGCTCGCGGCCTGGGTGCTGATGAGGGTCACCAGACCCGCCACGGCGGCCAGCGCCACCAGCAGGGTCGCCAGCGCCGCCACGGCCTGCGGCACCCCGAGGCGGTGGGCGCGGGCCACCACCGGCCCCAGCAGCGCGGTGACGAGCAGGGCCACGAGGACGGGGACGAGGATCTCGCTGACGTAGCCCAGGCCCCGGGCCAGGACGACGACCCCGGCCACCACCACGAGGAAGCGCCAGGACCAGTCCGCGGCCAGGCGCAGGGCCGGGGAGACGTAGGGCGGGCGGTGGGGATCGGACACGGGACGCGACGGCACGGCGCCATCCTGCCCCTCGCCGACGCCCCCGGCCCGCAGGCACCGGTGCGCATCCGGGCGAGCGGACGTAGGTTCGCCTCGTGAGCATCAGCGACACCCCCACGCTCCCCCTCCAGGCCCCCTCCGACCTCCCCCGGACCCTCGGCGCGCTGCGGGCCTCCGGGCACCGCCACGTCGGGGTCAAGGAGGAGCTGCGCACCAACCTCGTCGCCCGCATGCGCGCCGGGGAGGACCGCTTCCCCGGCGTCGTCGGCTACGAGGACACCGTCGCCCCCGAGCTGGAACGGGCCCTGCTCGCCGGCCACGACGTCGTCCTGCTCGGCGAGCGCGGTCAGGGCAAGACCCGCCTGCTGCGGTCCCTGGTGGGCCTGCTCGACGAGTGGACACCCGTCATCGAGGGCAGCGAGCTCAACGAGCACCCCTACGCCCCCCTCACCCCGGCCTCCCGCCGGCGCGTCGCCGCCGAGGGCGACGACCTGCCCGTCGCCTGGCTGCACCGGTCCCTGCGCTACGGCGAGAAGCTCGCCACCCCCGACACCTCGGTCGGGGACCTCATCGGCGACGTGGACCCGGTGAAGGTCGCCGAGGGCCGTGCGCTGGGCGACCCGGAGACCATCCACTTCGGCCTCGTCCCGCGCACCAACCGCGGGATCTTCGCGGTCAACGAGCTGCCCGACCTCGCCGAGCGCATCCAGGTGTCGCTGCTCAACGTGCTGGAGGAGCGCGACATCCAGGTCCGCGGGTACCAGCTGCGGCTGCCGCTGGACCTGCTGCTGGTGGCCAGCGCCAACCCGGAGGACTACACCAACCGCGGGCGGATCATCTCCCCGCTGAAGGACCGCTTCGGCGCGGAGGTGCGCACGCACTACCCCCTGGAGGTGTCGATGGAGGTCGACCTCGTCCGGCAGGAGGCCGACACCGTCGCGGAGGTGCCCGAGCACCTGCTGGAGGTGCTGGCCCGCTTCACCCGCGCGGTGCGCGAGTCCCCCGCGGTGGACCCGGCCTCGGGGGTCTCGGCCCGGTTCTCCATCGCCGCGGCGGAGACCGTGGCCGCGGCCGCGCTGCGCCGGCACGCGCTGACCGGGGAGCGGGGGGACGCGGTGGCCCGCGTCGGCGACCTGCACACCGTGGTCAGCGTGCTCGGCGGCAAGGTGGAGTTCGAGCAGGGCGAGGAGGGCCGCGAGGTCGAGGTGCTGGAGCACCTGCTGCGCACCGCGATCGCGGAGACCTACCGCTCCCTGCTGGGAGGTGCGGAGCTGTCGGGGTTCGCCGAGCTCGTCACCGAGGGCCGCACCGTGGAGACCGGTGACCTGGTGCCCGCCGAGCGGCTGCTGGAGCAGGTCGGCACCGTCCCCGGTCTGGGGCAGGTCCTGGGCCGCCTCGGGCTGGGGGACGAGCCGACGCCGGGCCGAGCCGCCTCGGGCGTGGAGTTCGTCCTGGAGTCCCTGCACCTGACCCGCCGCCTGGACAAGCTGGTCCTGGACGACGGCCGGACGGTCTACGGCAGCTGACGCTTCGGCGGCTTCCCCCGCCAGCGCAGCGACTGCGCGTCCAGCTCCCGCACCAGCGCGTCGCCCTCGGCCAGCACCCGCTCGCCGAGGGCGACGGCGCGTCCGAGCTGCTCCTCGTCGAGCTGGCGGTGCGCGGGGCCGGCCCGCCGGTCCAGCACGGAGTACCAGCAGCCGCCGACGGCGGCGTCGAGCAGGACCCGGCCGAAGCAGTGGTTCGCCCGCAGCGTCCACCGGCCGCGGACGGCGGCGGCCGGCAGTTCGCGCTCGACGAGCTCGCGGTAGCGGGCGAGCAGTTCGTCCCTCACCCGGGCACCGTAGCCACCGGGTTCCGCGGTGCGCCGGCGCGGGGGCGGTGTCCGCGCCCCCGCGCCTCCGCGCCGGTCAGTCGTTCTGCGGGAACCCGAGGTTCAGACCGCCGTGGGAGGGGTCCAGCCACCGCTCGGTGACGACCTTCCCGCGGGTGAAGAAGTGCACGCCCTCCACGCCGTGGGCGTGGGTGTCGCCGAACAGCGACTGCTTCCAGCCCCCGAAGGAGAAGTAGGCGACCGGCACCGGCACCGGCACGTTGACGCCGATCATCCCGACCTGGACTTCGTTGCGGAACTTCCGCGCCGCGCCGCCGTCGTTGGTGAAGATGGCGACGCCGTTGCCGTAGCGGTTGCGGTTGATGAGGTCCAGGCCCTCGTCGTAGCCGGCCACCCGCACGACGGACAGGACGGGGCCGAAGATCTCGTCGGTGTAGATGGACATGCCGGGATCGACCCTGTCGAACAGCGTCGGACCGAGCCAGAACCCGTCGGCGGCCGCCTCGTCGTCCTGCGCGTCCGGGACCACCTCGCGCCCGTCGATCACGAGCTCGGCGCCCTCGCGCACCCCGGCCTCGACGTAGCCGGCGACCTTGTCGCGGTGCGCGCCGGTCACCAGGGGGCCCATGTCGCAGCCGCGGCGGCCGTCGCCGGTGCGCAGCGTCGCGACGCGCTGCCGGATCCGGGCGACGAGCTCGTCGGCGACGGAGTCGACGGCGACGAGGGCGGAGACGGCCATGCACCGTTCCCCGGCGGAACCGAACCCGGCGTTGACCGCCGCGTCGGCGGCGAGGTCGAGGTCGGCGTCGGGCAGGACGAGCATGTGGTTCTTCGCCCCGCCGAGGGCCTGCACGCGCTTGCCGTGGGCGGTGGCGGTCTCGTAGACGTACTTGGCGATCGGGGTCGAGCCGACGAAGGACACCGAGGCGACGTCGGGGTGGGCGAGCAGCCCGTCGACGGCGACCTTGTCGCCGTGCAGGACGTTGAAGACGCCGTCGGGCAGCCCGGCGTCCTTCCACAGCTGCGCGATGAAGTTCGCGGCGGAGGGGTCCTTCTCGCTGGGCTTGAGGACGACGGCGTTGCCGGCGGCGACGGCGACGGGGAAGAACCACATCGGGACCATGGCCGGGAAGTTGAACGGGGAGATGACCGCCACGACGCCGAGGGGCTGGCGCACCGAGTAGACGTCGATGCCGGTGGAGGCGTTCTCGCTGAACGCGCCCTTGAGGAGGTGGTTGATGCCGCAGGCCAGTTCCACGACCTCCTGCCCGCGCGAGACCTCGCCGAGGGCGTCGGAGAGGACCTTGCCGTGCTCGGCGGTGATGATCTCGGCGAGCTCGCCCTTGCGCTCGTTCAGCAGTTCCCGGAACCGGAACAGGACCGCGGTGCGGCGGGCCAGGGAGGTGTCGCGCCAGGCGGGGAAGGCGGCCTTCGCCGCGGCCACGGCGGCGTCGACGTCGGCCGGGTCGGCCAGGACGACGCGCTTGGTGCGCTTGCCGGTGGCCGGGTCGTACACGTCGCCCGCCCGCTCGCCCGACCCCGGCGCGGGTGCCCCGGAGATCCAGTGCGGCACGAGCGGCGCCGGCGACGGGTCGCCCGGCGCACCGGCGTCGGCGCTGGTGCTGGCGGTGGTGGTGGTCACGAAGCCCTCCTGGGACGTCATCGGCGGGGCGACCCCGCGCCGGGGTGCCGGACCCGGCCCATCATGCCACCCGACCGCCCGGCTTTGTCCAGACAAACTGTCATGGAATCGGGGGGTTCGCGGACACTCCGCCGCGGGCCCGTGGCGCGCGCCGCGGGACGGACGTAGCGTTCCCGTCGTGGCGAGGGATGCGTGGAGCAGGCGGCGCGGTGGTCGGTACCGGTACGGCGAGTGGGCGGGCGGTCCCGACCCGCTGGCTCCCCCGTACGACGTGCGCGCCGCCCTCGACGAGGTCGGCCGGGAGGTCCTGCGCGGCGGGTCGCTGCGCGAGGCCCTGCGCGACCTGCTGCGCCGGGGACCCGACGGCCGCTCCGGCATGGACGAGCTGCGCGCCCGCGCCGCCCGGCTGCGCAAGGAGGCCGCCCGCCGCGGCGACCTGGACGGGGCCCTGACCAAGGCCCGGGCCCAGCTGGACCAGGCCCTCGCCGCCGAGCGCGACGAGCTCGCCGGCCGCGACGGCGACGACGCCCGCTTCGCCGAGACCCGCCTGGACGCCCTGCCCCGCTCCACCGCGCAGGCCGTGCGCGACCTCGAGGACTACCCGTGGGCCTCCGAGGCGGCCCGGCAGCAGTACCAGCGGATCCTCGACGCCCTGCGCGAGGACGTCCTCGGCCAGCAGTTCCAGGGGATGAAGCAGGCCCTCCAGGGCGGGGACCCGGCGGCGATGCAGGCGCTCAAGGACATGATGAGCGACCTCAACGACCTCCTGGCCAAGAAGGCCCGCGGCGAGGACACGCCCGAGGACTTCCAGGAGTTCATGGCGAAGCACGGCGAGACGCTGGGCGAGGAGGGGATCGAGGACCTCGACGACCTCGTCGACGCCCTCGCCCGCCGCGCCGCCGCCGCCTCCCGGCTCATGCGTTCCCTCTCCCCGCAGCAGCGCGAGGAGCTGCAGTCGCTGATGCAGCAGGCGATGGGCGACGACGTCGACCTCCAGGCCCAGGTGGCCCAGCTCGGCGACAACCTCCGCGCCCTGCGCCCCGACCTCGACTTCTCCCGCGGCGAGCGCGTCCGCGGCCAGCGCGGCAGCGAGCCCCTCGGCTACGGGGAGGCCGCCGACGCGCTGCAGGACGTCTCCGAGCTCGACGACCTCCTCGACCAGCTCGGCCAGGAGCACCCCGGGGCGACCCTCGACGACGTCGACGTCGACGTCCTGGAACGCCAGCTGGGCCGGGGCGCCGCCGACGACCTGCGCCGGTTGCGCGACCTCGAGCGCGAGCTGCAGCGGCAGGGGTGGCTCTCCCGCTCCGCGGAGGGGCTCACCCTCTCCCCCAAGGCCCTGCGCCGCCTGGGCCAGACCGCGCTGCGCGACGTCCTGGGCCGCCTCGACGCGGGGGGCCGGGGGGAGCACGACGACCGCGACGCCGGCGCCGGCGGGGAACCGACCGGGGCGACCCGGCCGTGGCGCTTCGGCGACGAGCAGCCCCTCGACGTTGTCCGCACCGTGTCCAACGCCCTCAAGCGCGGCGCCGCCCAGGAGCGCTCCGGGGCGGTGGCGCTGTCCTGGGAGGACTTCGAGGTCGTCGAGACCGAGCGCCGCACCGGCGCGGCCGTCGCGCTGTGCGTGGACCTGTCCTTCTCGATGGCCGCCGAGGGCCGCTGGGGCCCGATGAAGGAGACGGCGCTGGCCCTCTCCCACCTCATCTCGACGAAGTTCCCCCACGACGCCCTGCAGATCATCGGGTTCGGGCTGCACGCCCAGCCCATGACGGTCGGGGAGCTCGCCGAGGTCGAACCGGACTTCGTGCAGGGCACCAACCTCCAGCACGCCCTGAGCCTGGCCCGGCGCCACCTGCGCCGGCACCCCGACGCCGAGCCCGTGGTCCTCGTCATCACCGACGGCGAACCCACCGCCCACCTCGACGACAGCCGCGGCGCCCCCGAGGCGGTGTTCCAGTGGCCGCCGACCCCGGCGGCCATCCGGGCCACCGTGCACGAGGTCGACCTCCTCACCCGCTCCGGGGCGACCATCAACCTGTTCATGCTGGGCGAGGACCCCGGTCTGCGCCGGTTCGTCGAGGCCGTCGCCCGCCGCAACGGGGGCCGGGTGCTCTCCCCCAGCCCCGACCGCCTCGGGCAGTACGTCGTCGACGACTACCTGCGCTCGCGCGGTGGGCGACGCGGCGGGCGCCGCGCCTCCTGAAACCGCGTGGCCACCCCGGTCCCGGCTGTGCGACGGTGCCGGGGTGGGCGGCGCCGGGGTGAGCGCCGCCGCGCGGGTGGTGGAGGTCGTCCTCCCCCGCCGGCTCGGGACGGGCTTCCGCTGGCTCATCGCCTCCAGCTGGGCCAGCAACCTCGGCGACGGCGTCGCGCTGGCGGCGGGTCCCCTGCTGATCGCCTCGCTCACCGACGACGCCCTCCCGGTGGCGCTGGCCGCCCTGGCCGCGTGGCTGCCGCCCCTGCTGTTCGGCCTCACCGCGGGCGTGCTCTCCGACCGCCTGGACCGGCGGCGCATCGTGCTCACCGTCGACCTCGTCCGCGCCGGGCTCCTCCTCGCCCTCGCCGCGGTCGTCGCCACCGGGCGCGCGAGCGTCCCGCTCGTGCTGGGCGCGCTGTTCCTGCTCGCCACCGCCGAGGTGTTCGCGGACAACACCGCGAGCACGCTGCTGCCGGTACTGGTCGCCCGCGACGACCTCGCGCTCGCCAACGCCCGGGTGCAGACGGGCTTCGTGACGGTCAACCAGCTCGCCGGCCCGCCCCTGGGCGCGGTGCTGTTCACCCTCGGGACCGCGTCGCCCTTCGCCACGCAGGCGGCGCTGTGCGCTCTGGCCGGAGCCTTCGTCGCCCGCCTGCGCCTGCCCGCCCGCGCCGCCGACCGGCCTCCCACCACCGCCTGGCACGACGTCCGCGAGGGGATCCGCTGGACCGCGCACCACCCCGCCGTCCGGGTGCTGGTCCTGACGATCTTCGTCTTCAACGTCACCTTCGGCGCGGCCTGGTCGGTCCTCGTCCTCTACTCCACCCAGCGCCTCGGGCTGGGTGCGGTCGGCTACGGCCTGATCACCACCACCGGCGCCGTCGGCGGCGTCCTCGGGACCCTCGCCCACGGCGCGATCACCCGGCGGGTGTCGCTGGGCGCCCTGATGCGGGTCGGCCTCGTCGTCGAGACCCTCACCCACCTCGCCCTGGCCCTGGCCCGCTCGCCGTGGGTGGCCCTGCCGGTGTTCTTCGTCTTCGGCGTCCACGCCTTCGTCTGGGGCACGACGTCGATCACCGTGCGCCAGCGCGTGGTCCCCCACGACCTCCAGGGCCGCGTCGGGGCCGTCAACACCGCCGGGTCCTTCGGGGGCCTGGCGATCGGCAGCGCCGTCGGCGGGGTCCTCGCCCAGCACCACGGCGTGACGGCCCCGTTCTGGTTCGCCGCCGCCGGCTCCGCCGTCCTCGTCGCCCTGGTGTGGCGCCCGCTGCGCCACGTCGCCCACGACTGAACGCGCGACGGGGCCGGGTCCGCGGACCCGGCCCCGTCGCGGGCCTCAGCCCAGCGCCTGCGCGAGGTCAGCGACGAGGTCGTCCGCGTCCTCGATCCCGACGGAGAGCCGGATGAGGTCGTCGGGGACCTCGAGCAGGGACCCCGCGACTGCGGCGTGGGTCATCTTGCCGGGGTGCTCGACGAGGGACTCCACGCCGCCGAGGGACTCCCCCAGGGTGAACAGCTGCGTCGCCTTGCAGACGGCGAGGGCGTCGTCGACGGAGGCGGTGCGGAAGCTGATCATCCCGCCGAAGCGCTTCATCTGGCGGGCCGCGACGTCGTGGTTGCGGTGCTCGGGCAGACCCGGGTAGAGGATCTTGGTGATCCGGGGGTGGGACTGCAGGAACTCCACGACGCGCTCGGCGTTGTCGCAGTGGCGCTCCATGCGCACCGCGAGGGTCTTCAGGCCGCGCTGGACCAGCCAGGAGTCGAAGGGCCCGGGGACCCCGCCCATCGCGTTCTGGTGGAAGCCGATGCGCTCGGTCAGGGAGCTCCCGCGCCCGTCGTCGCCGTCGCGCACGACGACGGCGCCGCCGACGACGTCGGAGTGGCCGCCGGCGTACTTCGTCGTCGAGCTGACGACGAGGTCGGCGCCGAGGGTCAGGGGCGTCTGCAGGTACGGGGTCGCGAAGGTGTTGTCCACGACGAGCAGGGCCCCGGCGGCGTGGGTGACCTCGGCGAGGGCCGCGATGTCGGCGATCGTCAGCAGCGGGTTGGTGGGGGTCTCCACCCACACCAGGCGGGTCTTCCCGGGGCGGATCGCCTCGCGGACGGCGTCGACGGAGGCGAGGTCGACGGGGGTGTGCTCGACGCCCCAGGGCTCCACGACCCGCTTCACGAGGCGGTAGGTGCCGCCGTAGGCGTCGTCGGGGACGACGACGTGGTCGCCGGGCTTGAGCAGGGCCCGCAGGATCGCGTCCTCGGCGGCGAGGCCGGAGGCGAAGGCGAACCCGGCGTCGCCCTGCTCCAGGGAGGCGAGCTGGGACTCCAGGGAGGTGCGGGTGGGGTTGCCGGAGCGGGAGTACTCGTAGCCGGTGCCGAGACCGGTGCGCAGCGTCCCGACGCCGTCCTGCTTGTAGGTCGAGACCTGGTAGATCGGCGTCACCACGGCGCCGGTGGCGGGGTCGGCCTCCTGGCCGGCGTGGATGGCTCGGGTGGAGAAGCCTGGCAGCTGCGAGTCGGTCACGGGACCAGCCTAGGGAACGTCCGGGGCGTCCTCGCGGTTGGAACGGTCACGACGGCGAAGAGGAGTTGGTGACGTGCTGTTCGGCAACCCGTACAAGACGACGATGGTGACCGCGGACCAGGCCCTGCGGGGCTCGGCGACGCGGCGCTTCGAGGTCCCCGCGACCCACGCGGTCCTGGGCACCCCGCTGGAGGGGCCGTGGCCCGAGGGCACCGAGGTGATCTCGTTCGCCATGGGCTGCTACTGGGGCGCGGAGCGCATCTTCTGGCGCCAGCCGGGGGTCGTGACGACCGCGGCGGGCTTCCAGGGGGGCTTCACGGAGAACCCGACGTACGAGGAGTCCACGACGGGCCGCACCGGCCACGCCGAGACGGTCCTCGTGGCCTACGACCCCACCGCGACGTCCGCGGAGCAGCTGCTGAAGATCTTCTGGGAGAACCACGACCCCACGCAGGGCTACCGCCAGGGCAACGACCGCGGCACGGAGTACCGCTCGGCCGTCTACACGACGACCGACGAGCAGTGGGAGGCGGCGCAGCGCACCCGCGAGACGTTCCAGCGCGAGCTGACCGAGCACGGGCACGGGCGGATCACCACCGAGATCCGCCGGGCGTCGGAGGCGGGCCCGTTCTGGTACGCCGAGGACTACCACCAGCAGTACCTGGAGAAGGTGCCGAACGGCTACTGCAACCACGGGCCGAACGGGCTGACCTGCCAGATCGGGCTGGTCCCGGCCGCGGAGTGACGCCGCGGGGCTGAGGCGTCGCGGGGCCGAGGCGTGGACGCCACGAGGGGACGGTGCCCGCGGGCACCGTCCCCTCGTGTGCGTACGCCCCCCAGCGCATGCGCGGCCACCCGTCCCCCCGGCGGGGTGCCGGGAGGAATCCTCCCAGAGGGGCGCGTCCCCCGACACCGCCGAGCCACCCCCCTTTCGGGGGTGCGCGCACGGCCGCGGGGGGCCGCGGGTGGTCGGGAGCACCGTCCCGGTCCCGCTAGCCTCGCCGCGGAAGGAGGACCGACGTGACCACCCTGCGCATCGCGGCGGTCGACGACCACCCGGCTCTGCTCGCCGGGCTGCAGCTCGAGCTCGCCCGCCTGGAGCCCTCGCTGGAGTTCGTCGCCACCGCCCCCACCGTGCCCGACCTGCTGTTCCAGCTGGAGGGGGCGGTGCCGCCCGACGTCGTCCTGCTGGACCTGCGCCTGGGCGACGGCTCGCGCCCCGCGGGCAACGTGGCGGCCCTGCTCGCCGCCGGCAGCCGCGTCCTGGTCTACACCGAGGGCCGCGAGCACACCCCGGCCCTGGAGGCGCTGCAGGCGGGCGCCCAGGGCGTGCTGCTCAAGGACCGCCCGGTCGCGACGGTCGCGGAGGCGCTGCGCGCCGTGGCCGCCGGCGACACCGTCCCCTCGGCGGAGACGGCCGCGGCCCTGCAGGTCGACGAGACCCTGACCTCGCACCTGTCCCCGCAGGAGCGGCGGGTGCTGGAGCTGTACGCGGGCGGGATGCCGGCGCGGTCGGTCGCGCTGCGCCTGGGGGTGACGCTGGAGACGGCCAAGAGCTACCTCAAGCGCATCCGCGCGAAGTACGCCGCCCTGGACCGGCCGGCCTACACCCGCATGGAGCTGTACCGGCGCGCGGTGGAGGACGGCGTCCTCGCCCCTCTCATGCCGCCGGCGACCCGTGGTCCCGAGGACTGACCGCGCGGTGACCCCGTGCTGAGCGCGCGGTGACCCGTTCCGGCGCGCAGCGGCTGCTCGCCCTGGTCCTGGCCCTGGGGCTGGTCTCGGTGGCCCCCACCGTCGTCGCGAACCTGGTGACCGGCCGCTCGGCCACGCCGCCGGCCTGGGCGGCGGCGGTGTGCACGGCCTACCTGGCCGTCTTCGTCGTGCTGCTGGTCCAGGCCGTGCGGCGCGGGGCGTGCGGTCCGGCGGCCTGGGCGCTCGTCGTCGTGGGCGACGTCGCCCTCGCCACCTACCCCGTGGTCTCCCCGCACGTCGACGACGACGTCCCCTGGGTGCTGGCGCTGTCGGCCATCACCGTGGGGGCGGGAGCGGTCGCGGCCCCGTCGCTGGGCGGTGCGCTCGGGCTCACCGCGGTCCACCTGCTCCTGCGCCAGCTCCTGCAGCTGAGCGGGGTGTGGAGCGTGCGGGCCGACATCGCCGTCGTGGAGACCGTCGGGCAGCTGGTGATCGCGGTGGCGGCCTCGGTCGCGGTCCAGGCCGTGCAGGAGTCGGCGCGGTCGGTGGAGCAGGCCCGCGACGCCGCCGCGCGCGCGGCCGCGGCGGCCGCGGCGGCCCGCGCGGAGGAGGTGGAGAACTCCCGTTGGGACGGGATCGTCCACGACGACGTGCTCGCCTCGCTGTCCACGGCGGCGCACGCCCGCGACGCCGCGGACCGGGGGCGGGCCCGGGCCGCGGCCGAGCGGGCGCTGGCCAGCGTCGACGGCGGGCTCGCCGGGGCCCGCGACACCGGGCCCGTGGGGGCGGCGGAGACCGTGTCCCGCCTGCGCAGCGCGGTGCTCGCGCTGCACCCGGGCGCGGTGCTGAGCGCCCCGGACGCCCCCGCGGGGCAGCTGGCCCCGGAGGCGGTGGACGCGCTGGTCGCGGCGACGGCGGAGGCCGTGCGCAACGCCGTGCGGCACGGGTCGCGGGCCGGGCGGGTCCCGGACGTGCGGGTGCGGGTCCGCGCCGACGCCCGGCGGGGGCGGTTCGGCGTCGAGGTGCGTGACGACGGCGCCGGCTTCGACGCCCGCCGGGCGACCCCGCGGCTGGGTCTGGCGGTGTCGGTGCGCCGGCGCGCCGACGTCGTCGGCGGCCGGGCCCTGGTGCGGTCCGCGCCCGGGGTCGGCACCGTGGTCCTGCTGGGCGTCCCGCTGCTGGGGACGAGCGCGGAGGGCGCCGGGTGAGCGGGGTCCGGCGGGCGTGCCTGACCGGGACGGTCATCTGGCTGTTCTCCCACGGCCCCCTCGTGGCGCTGCTCTCCCTGCACCAGCACCGGTGGCCCGCCCTCGCCCTCCTCGCCCTGGTCGTCGTCCTCGGGGTGAGCGCGCTGGCCGTGCGCCCCCTCCTCGGGGGCCCGCTGGACCTCTCCCGCCGGGCCGCGGTCGCGATGGCCGCCGTCGTCCCGCTCAGCGGGCTGGCCGTCACCCCGTTCGTGGCCGAGGACCTCTGGCGCACCCACGCGAACTGGTGGCCGGGGCTGACCCAGATCGTGGTGGCGGCGCTGGTGGTGCGCCGGCGGTGGGGGCCCGCGCTGGCCGCGGAGCTGGGGTCCGCGGCGGTCCTGGGGTTCCTGGTCGCGGGGTCGGACCTGCCGCACCGGGTCGTGGTCTTCGCGGCGCTGAACCAGCCCGCGATCGTCTGGTTCACCGCCTCGGTGGGGGTGCGCTTCGTCTTCGACCGCACCGCGCGCGACGTGGCCCGCTACGACGCCGACGCCGGGCGCGCGGTGGCCGCCGGCGCGAGCACGCAGGCCCGCGCCCGCAGCGCCCGCCGGCGCCGGGACGACCTCGAGCACGGCGCGGTCCCGCTGCTGCGCCGGGTCGCGGCCGCCGCACCCGACGCGGACGACTGGGCGGAGCTGTCCCGGGCGGCGCTGGCCCTGGAGCGGCAGGTGCGCGACGACCTGCGCGCCCGCGACCTCCTCGACGACTCCGTCCGCACCGCGCTGCGGGAGGCCCGGGCCCGCGGGGCCGTCGTCGACGTCGTGGACGACCGCGGGACGGCGGACGGCTCGGACCTGGCCGGGGCGCTGCGCGGGGTGCTGGGGTCCGTGCTGGCCGCGTGCGGCACGGCCCAGGTCACCGTGCGCCTGCCCCCGGGGGGCCGGCTGGCGACCCTCTCGGTGGACGGTTCCCGCGCCGAGGCGGAGGCCGTCAGCCGCGTCCTGCAGCGGGCGCGGCAGGACGGCCTCCCCCTGGACGTGCGGGACGACCTGCGGGTGGACGCGGCGGCCGGGTCCTCCTGGGTGGAGTTCCGGCCGCTCGCCCCCGCGACGGGCTGAGCCCGCCCGGTCGCTCAGACCTCCAGGCCGTGCACCGCCAGGTAGTCCCGCAGCCGGCGCGCGGCCAGCGCCGGGTCGCTGAGGACCCCCGCCTCGTCGGCGAGGCGGAACGTCTCGGCCTGGTGCACGGCGCTGCGCGCGGAGTGCAGCCCCCCGACCATCGCGTAGCCGGGCTGGCGGCCGTCGAGGAAGTTCAGGAACGCGATCCCGGCCTTGTAGTAGGGCGTCGGGGCGCCGAAGACGTGGCGGGCCAGCGGGACCGTCGGGTCCAGCGCGGAGCGGAACCCGGCGACGTCGCCGGCGTCCAGGCGCACCAGGGCGGCGGCGGCCGCCGGGGCGATCCCGGCGAAGATCCCGAGCAGGGCGTCGGAGTGGTGCTCCCCGTCGCCCTGGACGAGCTCGGGGTAGTTGAAGTCGTCGCCGGTGTAGAGCCGGACGCCCGGGGGCAGGCGGCGCCGCAGGTCCTTCTCGTGCTCGGCGTCGAGCAGCGACACCTTCACCCCGTCGACGTGCTCGGCGTTGGCGCGCACGAGGTCCACGAACGTGTCGGTGGCGGCGGCGACGTCGCCCGGGCGCGAGCCCCAGTACCCGGCCAGGGCGGGGTCGAAGACCTCCCCGAGCCAGTGCAGGACGGCGGGGCGGCGGACCTGGGCGAGCAACCCCGAGCACAGGGCCAGGTAGTCCTCGGGCCCGGAGGCGGCGGCGGCGAGGTGGCGGCTGGCCATGAGGATGGGCTGGGCGCCGGTGTCCTCGACGAGGGCGAGCTGCTCCTCGTAGGCCGCCCGCACCTCGTCGAGGGTGTGCGGGCCGGGCCCGAGCTGGTCGGTCCCGACCCCGGCGGCGATGCGGCCCCCGACCGCGGCGGCCTCGGTCGCGCTGCGGCGCACGAGTTCCGTCGTGGCCGCGAAGTCCAGGCCCATCCCCCGCTGGGCGGTGTCCATGGCCTCGGCGACGCCGAGGCCGAGGGACCACAGCCGGTGCCGGAAGGCCAGGGTGGCGTCCCAGTCGAGGTCGGCGGGGGCGCCGGGGACGTTCTCGGCCCCGGCGCGCGGGACGACGTGGGCGGCGGCGAACGCCGTCCGGCTGCGGGCCGGGCCGGCGGGGACCTCCCAGTCCACGGGTTCGGAGACGGCGTGCTCGACGAGCTCGACCCCGCCGTCGGGGCGGCGCCGCGGCAGCCGCAGGACGTCGCCGGTGAGCCCGCGCCGCGCGAGCCGCTCGGAGACGGCGCTCACAGCGCCAGGTCCGCGAGCTCGACGCGCCGGCCCTGCGCCGACGACTCCAGACCGGCCGCCGCGAGCCGGACCCCCCTCGCCCCGGAGAGGAAGTCGTAGGGGTGGGGGGTGTCGGCGACGACGTGGCGGACGAACTGCTCCCACTGCACCTTGAACCCGTTGTCCAGCGGTTCGTTGTCGGGGACGGGGACCCAGTCGTCGCGGTAACGGTGCTGCTCGGGCAGGTCGGGGTTCCACACGGCCTTCGGGGTCACCGCGCGCGGCTGGACCCGGCAGGCGAACAACCCGGCGACGGCGCTGCCGAGGGTCCCGTCGACCTGGAACTCGACGAGCTCGTCGCGGTCGACGCGCACGGCCCAGGAGGAGTTCAGCTGGGCGATGATCCCGCCCTCGAGCTCGAAGATCGCGTAGGCGGCGTCGTCGGCGGTGGCCTTGTACGCCTCGCCGTGCTCGTCGTGGCGCACGGGGACGTGGGTGACGGCCTTGGCCGTGACGGCCTCGACGGGGGCGACGATCTGCTCCAGCACGTAGTTCCAGTGGCAGAACATGTCCGCGACGATGCCGCCGCCGTCCTCGGCCCGGTAGTTCCAGCTCGGGCGCTGGGCCGGCTGCCAGTCGCCCTCGAAGACCCAGTAGCCGAACTCCCCGCGGACGGAGAGGATCTCGCCGAAGAACCCGGAGTCGACGAGCCGCTTGAGCTTGCGCAGGCCGGGCAGGAACAGCTTGTCGTGCACGACGCCGTTCTTGACCCCGGCGCGGGCGGCGGCCCGGGCCAGCTCGAGGGCTCCCTCGACGCTCTCGGCGGTGGGCTTCTCGGTGTAGACGTGGCGGCCCGCGGCGATGGCGGCGAGGATCGAGCGCTCGCGCGCGGAGGTGATCTGGGCGTCGAAGTAGAGCGGGTACTCGTCGTCGGCGAGGGCGGTGTCGAGGTCGGTCGTCCAGTGCCGGAGGTCGTGGCGCCGGGCGATCTCGCGGAGCTTGTCCTCCGAGCGCCCCACGAGCAGCGGTTCCAGCTGCACGCGGGAGCCGTCGGGGAGCTCGACCCCGCCCTGCTCGCGGATGGCCAGGACCGAGCGCAGCAGGTGCTGCCGGTACCCCATCCGTCCCGTGACACCGTTCATGACCACACCGAGGCGTTGCACCATCGCTGCCTCCTCCTGGAAGTAGTGGGAATGCGCTTTCCGGAAGGCTAGGTCAGGGAGGGCGCCGGGGGCAAGGACCGGGCGACGCGGGTTCCTCCCCGCACCCGCTCCCCCGCGGAGTGGTTGAACGCGCGACGGCGGACGTGTCCTGTGCAGGTTTCCCCCACGTCCCACGGTGACCGCTCGGTCGCTGCTAGGTTCCGGCCCAGCCGATCGGGGGACCGGCAGCCTGCACCGTGCACCAGCGACCCACCCCCGAAACCTCCGGAGGTGCCGCTGTGGGCGTTGTCCGCACGATCGTCTTCCCCGCCCTGAGACTCCTCGTCTGGGCGCTCATCGCCGTCGCCCTGCTCTACATCGCGTTCGTGCGCGGCTCCGGGGAGGACACCGAGGCCGCCGCCAGCCCCTCCGCCGTCGTCGACCCGCCCGCGGCGGCGGTGGTGCGAGGCGACGTGACCAACACCGTGTCCCTCCAGGGCAGCATCCAGGCCGACCCGGCCACCACCGTCAAGGCCACCGCGACCGGGGTCGTCGGCAAGGTCCGCGCCGAGGTCGGCGACGACGTGGAGAAGGGCACCCCGCTGTTCACCGTCGCGGTGACCACCGAACCGCCCCCCGCCACCGACCCCCTCGCCCCGCCCGCCGCGCCCACCACCCGGACCGTCACCGTCTCCGCGACCGTCCCGGGCACCCTCGCCACCCTCGACGTCCTCCCCCAGCAGGCCGTGACCGTCGGCGACGCCGTCGCCAGCGTCAGCCCGGGGACCCTCACCGTCTCCGCCCCCATGACCCAGGCCCAGCAGTTCCGCCTCCTCCAGCCCCCCTCGACCGCCCGGGTCACCGTGCCCGGCGGCCCCGGCACGTTCGAGTGCACCGACCTGCGCACCGGCACCCCCGCGACGACGCCCGAGACCCCCGACCCGGACGCGGGGTACGTCGACCCCTACGCCGACCCGTCCTCGGCCATGACCGGGGCGACCGTGTCCTGCGCCGTCCCCGCCGGGGTGCAGGTCTTCGCCGGGCTCAGCGCCACCGTCGACGTCACCGCCGGCTCCGCGACCGGGGTCCTGCTGGCGCCGGTCACCGCCGTCCAGGGCAGCGTGGGCACGGGCACGGTGTGGCTCGTGGCCGACGACGGCGCGCAGGTCGAGACCCAGGTCTCCCTGGGGCTGACCGACGGCCAGAACGTCGAGATCACCCAGGGCCTGGAGGAGGGCCAGCAGATCCTGCAGTTCGTCCCCGGCACCGACACCCCGGCCGGCCAGCCCGGCGGCGGGATGTACGGGATGGGCTACTGATGGAGGGGACCTCCGCACCGAGCACGCCCGTCACCACCGCCGACGACGTCGTCTCCCTGACCGACGTCAGCCGGACGGTGCGCCTGCCCGACGGCGAGGACCTGCACATCCTCACCGGGGTGAACCTGCACATCGCCCGCGGCGAGCACGTCGCCGTCGTGGGCCGGTCCGGGTCGGGCAAGTCGACCCTGCTGAACATCGTCGGGCTGCTCGACGCCCCCACCGGCGGCCGGTACCTGCTCGACGGGAGACCCGTCTCGGGACTGTCCGCCCGCCGCACGGCGAAGCTGCGCGGGCAGACGTTCGGCTTCGTCTTTCAGCAGTTCAACCTGCTGCCCGGGCGCACCGCGACGGAGAACGTCGCCAACCCGCTGATGTACGCCGGCGGCCGCGACTTCCTGCATCGCAAGCGGACCGCGCGCGCCATGCTGGAACGCGTCGGGCTGGGCCACCGCCTCGACACCATGCCCGAGAAGCTGTCCGGCGGTGAGCAGCAGCGCGTCGCATTGGCGCGCAGCCTGGTCCGGCGCCCCCGCGTCCTGTTGGCCGACGAACCCACCGGCGCCCTCGACGTCGACACCGGTTCCGCCGTCATGGACGTGCTCGAGGAACTCGTCCGCGACGACGGCACGACGCTGGTCACCATCACCCACGACCTGTCGGTCGCCGCCCGCGCCGACCGGCGGTTCCGCCTCGACCACGGCGTCCTCACCGAGATCACCGCCGACGCCCTGGCGGCGGCCACCGCGCACCGGGAGACGGTGTGATCGGGCTCCTCGCGGCGATCTCCGAGGCCTGGAGCGAGATCCGCGTCAACCGCGTCCGCGTGGTGCTGTCCCTGGTGGGCGTCTTCCTCGCCGTCTTCGCCATGACGACCATCACCGCCGCCGGGAACATGGCCCGGCAGATGGTCGGGGAGAGCACCGAACGCTCCTCCGGGCGCCCGGCCACCATCCGGGTCGACGCCTACCCCATGTCGGCCAGCACCGCCGAGACCCTCCGCACCACGCAGACCGCGCTGCGCGAGGCGGCCACCCGGCACGAGACGGCCTGGTGGGGCCTGGCCTCCCAGCAGGGCAGTCAGCTCACGGTGCGCTTCCCCGCCGGCACGCAACTGGTCACCGCCTCCACGGTCGACCCCAGCTACGGCACGATGCACCGGGTCATCACCGAGGAGGGCCGCTGGTTCGCGGCATCCGACACGGACGCCTTCGCCCCGCGCCTCGTGGTGAACCGGGCCTTCGCCGACCAGCTCGGCGGGTTCGACCCCGCGAACCCGCTCACCGTCGTCCTCGGCGGCGACACCCCGGTGACGGCGACCGTCATCGGCATCTCCTCCTCGGCCAGCTACGACGCCGCGACCCCGGGGGCGTACGTGCTCAACAGCGACGCCCAGCGGTGGAACCTCACGGGCGACCCGGCCAGCACCGCGGGGCCCGGCCTGGAGATGTGGGTGCCCGACGCGGACGCCGAGGCCCTCGTTGCCGCCCTGCAGAGCGAGGTGCAGGCCAGCCTGCCGGGCTACTCGGTGTCCGTCTGGCGCCAGGACGCCGGCGCCGAGCTCGGCATCCTCGACACCGTCCTCGCCTACGGCGTGCGCGGCGTCGGGGTCTTCGCGCTGCTGCTCGGCGGCATCGGCGTCCTCAACGTCGGGCTGGTCACCGTCCGGCAGCGCATCCGCGAGATCGGCGTGCGGCGCAGCTTCGGCGCCACCGGCAGCCGGGTGTTCTTCGCGGTGCTCTTCGAGAGCGTCGCGGCCACGTTCGTCGCGGGTCTGCTCGCGGTGATGCTGTCGATCATCCTGGTGTCGAACTTCCCCCTCGACGCCGTCCTGCCCGCGGGGGTCACCCTGGAGGACGTCCCGCCGTTCCCGGTGCGGGCCGCGGTGGAGGGGCTCGTCGCCGCGACCCTCGTGGGGGCCCTGGCGGGTCTGGTCCCCGCGACCATGGCCGTGCGCGCCAAGGTCATCGACGCCATCCGCTACTGACCGGCGCTGCCGACCCGGCGCGGGGCGCCGGCTCCCCCCGACACGCCGGGGGCCCGCACGGTTCCCCGTGCGGGCCCCCGGCGCGGTGCGTCAGTGGGAGATGGCCAGGTAGGCCAGCAGGTCGTGGCGGGTGATGACGCCGGTGGGCTTGCCGTCCTCGACCACGACGGCGGCGTCGGCGCCGGAGAACACCGAGCGCACGTCCTCGACCGACTGACCCGCCCCGACCAGCGGCAGGGCCGGGCCCATGTGGGCGCTGACGGCGTCGGACATCTTCGCCCGGCCGGTGAACAGGGCGTCGAGCAGGGCGCGCTCGTTCACCGCCCCGGCGATCTCACCGGCCATCACGGGCGGTTCGGCCCCCACGACGGGCAGCTGCGAGACGCCGTACTCACGCATGATCTCGATGACGTCGTGGACGGTCTCGGTGGGGTGGGTGTGCACCAGCGCGGGCAGCCCGGTGGTCTTCGCGCGCAGCACCTCGCCCACCGTGCCGCGGGCCCCGGAGTCGAGGAACCCGTAGGACGCCATCCAGTCGTCGTTGAAGATCTTGCCGAGGTAGCCGCGGCCGCCGTCGGGCAGGAGCACGACGACGACGTCGTCGGGGCCGAGGTCCTTCGCCGCGCGCAGGGCCGCGACGACGGCCATCCCGCAGGAGCCGCCGACCAGCAGACCCTCCTCGCGGGCCAGGCGGCGGGTCATCTCGAAGGAGTCCGCGTCGGAGACGGCGATGATCTCGTCCGGGATCGAGGGGTCGTAGGCGGTGGGCCAGAAGTCCTCCCCCACCCCCTCGACGAGGTAGGGGCGCCCGGTGCCGCCGGAGTAGACCGAGCCCTCCGGGTCGGCGCCGATGACCTTCACCGGGCCCTGCTCCTTGAGGTAGCGGCCGGTGCCGGTGATCGTCCCGCCGGTGCCGACGCCGGTGACGAAGTGGGTGATCCGGCCCTCGGTGTCGGCCCAGATCTCCGGGCCGGTCGTCTCGTAGTGGCTGCGCGGGCCGTGGACGTTGCTGTACTGGTTCGGCTTCCAGGCGCCCTCGATCTCGCGCACGAGGCGGTCGGAGACCGAGTAGTAGGACTGCGGGTCCTCCGGCGGGACGGCGGTGGGGCACACGACGACCTCCGCGCCGTAGGCCTTGAGCACGTTCCGCTTGTCGGCGCCGACCTTGTCGGGGCACACGAAGACGCACTTGTAGCCGCGTTGCTGGGCGACGAGCGCGAGGCCGACGCCGGTGTTGCCGCTGGTGGGCTCGACGATCGTGCCGCCCGGCTTCAGCAGCCCCTCGGCCTCGGCGGCCTCGATCATGCGGGTCGCGATGCGGTCCTTCACGGAGCCGCCCGGGTTGAGGTACTCGACCTTCGCGAGCACCGTGCAGGCCAGGCCCTCGGTGACGCGGTTGAGCTTGACCAGCGGGGTCCCGCCCACGAGGTCGACGACGGTCTCGGCGTAGCGCATGGCCCCATCATCCCGCACGGCGACGACGGCCCCCGACGGAGCCCGGGGCTCAGAGCGCCCGGCGCACCCGGGCGAGGACCTCGTGCGCGGCGGCGAGCGCCGCACCGTCCCCGGCGGCGGCGAGGTCGTGGCCGACGACGGCGAGCTGGTCGCCGAGGCCGTGCGTGGCCAGCCGCGGCAGCGCGCGGCGGGGTTCGCCCTCGGCGTCGGCGGCGAGGTCGGCCAGGGCCTGGGCCCCGGCCCGGACCGCGTCGGCGGGACTGGTGTCCTCCCCCGGGCGCACCCGCTCCAGGCGGGTCAGCGGCAGGCTGCGGACGCGGTCGGCCTGCAGGTCCAGGGAGCGCGAGAGCTCGGCGCGCGCGGCCCGCAGGGCCGGCGCACCGAGCTCGTCGGTGTCCTCCACGATCGATCCGACCGGTGGGTCAGTCGTTGCCGCGCAGGATCGCGATGAGGCGCAGGATCTCCAGGTACAGCCACACCAGGGTCACCATCAGGCCGAAGCCGGCGCGCCAGGACTCCTTGACGGGCAGGCCGTTGCGGATGCCCTGCTCGATGTGGTCGAAGTCCAGGACCAGGAACAGCGAGGCCAGGACGACGCCGAAGGCGCTGACGACGATGGCCAGCAGGCCGCCGCCGGAGTAGACGCTGCCGATGCCCGCGAGGGAGGCGACGAGGTTGACCAGCCCGAAGACCAGGTACCCGATGCCCGCGATCATCAGCACCTTGGTGAAGCGGGGGCTGTTGCGGACGACGCCCGTCTTGTAGGCGATGAGCATCCCGCCGAAGGCGGCGAGGGTGCCGATGACGGCCTGGCCGATGATGCCGTCGTACAGCGAGGCGTACAGGGCGGAGATGCCACCCACGAACGCGCCCTCGACGACCGCGTAGGCGAACATCACACCCGGGCGGACCTTCTTGGACAGCTGGGCCCACAGGCCCAGGACCATCCCGACCAGCGCGGCACCGATGACGAGGCCGAAGCCCATCTGGCCGGACCGGACGCCGAGGTACCCGCCGGCGGCACCGACGAGCAGGACCGCGAACAGCGACGCCGTGCGGACCACGACGTCGTCGAGGGTCATCCGGCGCGACTGCGCCGGGGTGGCGGACGGCTTCTGGTACCAGTCCTGCAGCGTGCGGGCGGAAGCGTCGGCCGGTGCCGCCTGCCGCTGCGCCGAGCTGGGCGCGTCGAACGAGGCGTAGCCGTTGCCCTTCCACTCCTGGCTGCGTGCGAAGACCGGGTTCTTGCTCTCCATGGCTCCCCTCCGGGGCATTGCGTTCCTGGTGGGTGCAACGGCCGGGCACCGGCCGCCGTTCCCCGCCGCGATCACGGAAGCATCACGACTCGGTGTACCCGGGACGGGGATCGAACCCGCACGCCGCGAACGGCCCGGGGGTTTAAGCCCCGTGCGCCTACCAGTTACGCCACCCGGGCCTGCGCAGGCGACATCCTGTCAGCCCGCCCCGGGCGGGGCCTCCCCGGCCAGGCGCGCGGCGCGCCCCACCACGTCGTCCAGCATCGCGACCGTCAGCCGGCCGGTGGAGGTGTTCTGCTGGCTCACGTGGTAGCTGCCGAGCAGCCGCACCGGGCCCGCCGGGCCCTCCAGGACGGCCTCGGCGCCGTGGCCGAACCGCGGCTGCGGGCGCGGCACCGACCAGCCCGCCCGCCGCGCCGCCCCCAGGGCCACCCCCCAGGCGAACCTGCCGAGGGCGAGCACCACCCGCAGGCCGTCGGCGACGAGGGCGAGCTCGGCGTCCAGCCACGCCGCGCAGGTGTCGCGCTCACCGGTCGTGGGCCGGTTGTCCGGCGGCGCGCACCGCACGGGGGCCACGATCCGGGTGCGCCGCAGGGCGAGGCCGTCCGCGGCGTGCACGGAGGTGGCCTGCGTGGCCAGCCCCGCCCGGTGCAGGGCGGCGATGATCCAGTCCCCGGAGCGGTCGCCGGTGAACATCCGGCCCGTCCGGTTCCCGCCGTGCGCCGCGGGGGCCAGGCCCACCACCAGGACGCGCGGGTCCCCGACGCCGAGGCTGGGCACCGGGCGCCCCCAGTAGGGCTCCTCGCGGTAGGCGCGGCGCTTGGTCCGGGCGACGTCCTCGCGCCAGGTCACCAGCCGGGGGCAGGCCCGGCAGACGCCGGCGCGGGCGGACAGCTCGGCGAGGTCGGTCGCGGCGAGCGCGCGCACCTGCTCCGGGTCGTGGGCGACGGGGGTGTCCGGGCCGGAGGGGTCCCCGGGCCAGCCGGACCCCGGCGGGACCGGGGAGGGGAAGGACCGCCCCGTCGCCGGGTGCTCAGCGGGCGACGGTGTCGGCGAGGTTGTCGAGGAGTTCACCGTAGATCCGGTCCAGTCCGCGCGGGGCGAAGGTGCGCTCGAAGAAGCCGCCGATCCCGTCCGCGCCGTTCCACTCGCTGGTCACGACGACCTCGGAGGCCTCCGGCCCGTCGGCCTCGACCCGCCAGGTGGTGACCATGGAGGAGTTCTCGTCGCTCTCGACCAGGGCGTGCCGGTCGGTGGCGGACACCAGCGCGTGGACGTCGCGGACGCGCTTGCGGGTCGCGTGCAGCTTCCAGCGGACCTGGGTCCCCGGCCCCTGGCCCCCCTCGACGACCTCGTAGTCGGTGAACTGCTCGGGCAGCAACCGCGGGCGCGTGCCGCTGTAGTCGGCCAGCGCGGCGAGGACGCGCTCGGCGGGCGCGTCGATGCGTCGGGTGGTCGTGGCGGTCACGGTGCGCATGCTTCCCACCTTGCCAGATCTGCGGTTGGCTGTGACGCGTGGTGACCGGTGACACCCTGCGCGCCTGGGCCCTGGAGCTGCCCGAGGCCCACGAGGAGGAGACCTGGGGGGCGGCGACGTTCCGGGTCCGGGCGAAGATCTTCGCGATCCTGCGGGCCGAGGACGGGGTCGTCTCCGTCAAGGCCTCCCCGGTCGACCAGGCCGAGCTCATCGCCGGCGACCCGCGGACCTACCGGGTCGCCTCGCACGTGGGCCGCTTCGGCTGGGTCGAGGTGTCGCTGGCCGGCGCGGACCCGACGGAGCTGCGCTCGGTCCTGCTCGAGGCGTGGCGCCGCACCGCGCCGCGGCGCGTGCAGTCCGCCCTCCCCGACCACCTGCGCGCCCTGCTGCCCGCCCCGCCGGGGTGACCGGTGGCCCGGGGGCTCACCCGTTCCCGGCGAGGCCGAACGCGATGCCGTCGAGGAGGTCGTGCTCGCTGGTGACGACCTCGGTGATCCCCGCCTCGGCCTCCACGCGCTCCAGCACCGCGCGCCAGACCAGCGCCCCGGCACCGATGACGTCGACGCGGCCGGGGTGCACGAAGGGCAGGGCGGCCCGTTCGGCGCGGGTGGCGCGCAGCAGCCGGTCGCAGGCGTCGCGCACCTGCGCCACGGGCAGCCGGACCCCGTGCAGCGCACCGGGGACGTACTGCGCCAGGTCCAGGGCGGCGGCGGTGATCGTGGTGATCGAGCCGGCGACCCCGACGAGGGTGCGGGTGCGCGCCAGCGGGACGTCGCTGCCGGCGAGGGCGGCCTCGACGTCGGCGCGGGCCGCGGCGACCTGCGCGGGGGTGGGCGGGTCGTCGTGCAGGTGCCGCTCGGTCAGCCGGACCGAGCCGACGTCGAGGGAGCGGGCGGACTCGACGTCGCGCTCGCCCAGGACGAGCTCGGTGGACCCCCCGCCGAGGTCGACGACGAGGAAGGGTGCCCCCGCACCGCCGAGCTCGCGGGTGGCGCCGGCGAAGCCGAGGGCGGCCTCCTCCTCGCCGGTGACGACGTCGGGCAGGACGCCGAGGCGGCTGAGGACCCCGGCGGCGAACTCGTCGCGGTTGGCGACGTCGCGCGAGGCGGAGGTCGCCACGAACCGCACCGCGGCGGGGTCGACGCCGTGGCGGCGGACGAGCTCCGCGGCCCGGTCGAGGGCGGAGAAGGTGCGCTGCAGCGCTTCGGGGGCGAAGACGCCGGTGCGGTCGACGCCCTGGCCGAGGCGGACGACCTCCATGGTCCGTTCGAGCTCGACGCTCGTCCCGGCGGCGGCGTCGACGTCGGCGACGAGCAGGCGCAGCGAGTTCGTCCCGCAGTCGACGGCGGCGACGCGGCGGGTCACGCGCTCGTCCCCGCCGGCTCGGCGGGCCCGGCCGGGGCGCCGTGCGGGCACACCGCGGGCCAGCCGCCCTCGGCGCGCAGCCGCTCCAGCGTCTCGTCCCCGAAGGGGTTGACCCCCGGACCGGCGGCCAGGGAGTGGCCGACGAGGGCGTGCAGGCACTTCACCCGCGTCGGCATGCCGCCGGCGGAGATCCCGGCGATCTCGGGGACGTCGGCGTCGCCGAGGGCGGACCGGCGGCGCAGGTAGTCCTCGTGGGCCGCGGCGTAGGCGGCGGCGAGGTCGCCGTCCGCGGCGAGGCGCTCGCTCATCTCGCGCATGACCCCGGCCGCCTCGAGGGTGCTGATGACCCCGGCGGCCGTGGGGTCGACGAGGTAGTACGTCGTGGGGAAGGGGGTGCCGTCGGGCAGGCGGGGGGAGGTCTCGACGACGTCGGGGCGCCCGCAGGAGCAGCGGTGCGCGACGGCGACCACGCCGCGCGGGACCCGCCCGAGGCGTTCGGCGATGCTGTCGAGGTCGGCCTGGGTGGCGGGGGTCGGTCCGGTCACGTCCTGCTCACTGGTCTCAGGGGGTGGTGTCGCTGCTGCTGGAGCTCGTCGCGCCCAGCCCCGGGGTGCGCGAGGGGGCCAGCTCGTCGGGGTTGCCCGCCAGCCGCAGGGACTCCCAGACGTTCTCGTACCAGGCGGCGGAGGGCTTCGGCACGGTGGTCGCGGCCTGCTGCGGGGGGACCTCGTCGGCGTCGGTCGTGCCGTCGACGACGTAGGGCACCTCGCCCGGCTTCACGTAGCGCAGCCGTTCCCGCGCCTGGGCGACGACGTAGGCGTCGTCCTGCCAGCGCTCCTCCTGGGCCTGCGCCGCGGCGAGGTCCTCGCGCTGCTGGGAGATCTGCGCGTCCAGGCGCCCGATCTCCGAGCGCTGCTCCAGCCACTTCTGCAGGCTGGGGAGCAGGAAGATCGCCAGCAGCAGGGCGACCACGGCCAGCACCAGCACCCGGGGCCCGCGGGTCCGGCGGCGGTCGGCCGCCGACATCGTGGCCCCGCTGCGCCCGCGGGCGGCCGGGGCGGGGCGGGTCGCCGGCCCGGTGGTGGTGCGGCGGGGGCTGCCCGGTCCCCGGCCCGCGCCGGGGCGCGGTGCGCCGCTGCGCCCCGCGGCCCCTCCCGTGCGGGAGGGGCTGCGGGGCGCGGTCGGTCGTCGCGAACCCATGGGTCCAGCTTCTCCCGGTCGCCGCCGCTATCCGGTCAGGCGCGCCCGGTGAACCCGGCCGAGCGGGGGAACGCCTTCGCGCCGGCGTAGACCGCCGCGTCGTCCAGCTCCTCCTCGATGCGCAGGAGCTGGTTGTACTTCGCGACGCGCTCGGAGCGGGCCGGGGCGCCGGTCTTGATCTGGCCGGAGCCGACCGCGACGGCCAGGTCGGCGATCGTGGTGTCCTCGGTCTCGCCCGAGCGGTGGCTCATCATCGTGCTGAACCCGTTGCGGTGGGCCAGGTCCACGGCGTCGAGGGTCTCGGTGAGGGAACCGATCTGGTTCACCTTGACCAGCATCGAGTTGCCCGCGGACAGGTCGATGCCCTTCTGCAGGCGCTCGGGGTTGGTGACGAACAGGTCGTCGCCGACGAGCTGCAGCTTGCCGCCGAGGGCGTTGGTGATGTGCTGCCAGCCGTCCCAGTCGTCCTCGGACAGCGGGTCCTCGATGGAGACCAGCGGGTACTCCGAGACCAGGCCCTCGTAGTAGCCGGTCATCCACTCCGCGGAGCGCTTGGAACCCTCGAAGTCGTAGCCGTCGGCGCCGTGGAACTCGGTCGCGGCGACGTCGAGGGCGAGGGCGATGTCGGAGCCGACCGCGAACCCGGTCTTGCCGATGGCCTCGACGATGAGGTCGAGGGCGTCCTTGTTGCTGGGCAGGTCGGGGGCGAAGCCGCCCTCGTCGCCCAGGCCGGTGGCCAGGCCGCGCTGCTTCAGCACCGACTTCAGCGCGTGGTACGTCTCCGCGCCCCAGCGCAGGGCCTCGCGGAAGGAGGCCGCGCCCACGGGGGCGATCATGAACTCCTGGATGGCGACACCGGTGTCGGCGTGCGCGCCGCCGTTGACGATGTTCATCATCGGCACCGGCAGGACGTGCGCGTTGGGGCCGCCGAGGTAGCGGAACAGCGGCAGGTCCGCGGCCGAGGCGGCGGCCTTGGCCACCGCGAGGGAGACCCCGAGGATGGCGTTGGCGCCCAGGCGGCTCTTCGTGGGGGTGCCGTCCAGGTCGAGCATGACGCGGTCGATGATCCGCTGCTCGTGGGCGTCGTGGCCGACGAGGGCCGGGCCGACCTCCTCGATGACGGCTTCGACGGCCTGCTCGACGCCCTTGCCGCCGTAGCGGCCCTTGTCGCCGTCCCGGCGCTCGTTGGCCTCGTAGGCGCCGGTGGAGGCGCCCGAGGGCACCGCCGCCCGGGCGAAGGTCCCGTCGTCGAGCAGGACCTCGACCTCCACGGTGGGGTTGCCGCGCGAGTCCAGGATCTCGCGAGCTCCGACGGCCTCGATGGTGGCCACGCGCACTCCTCGTGCTTCTCGACAGCGTCTTGGGTGGGTCTTCGGGTGGATCCGTGGTGCGTCCCGAGCCTAGTGGCAGGCGACCTGGCGGGATCGACCCGGGATCGGCGAGGATCGCGGGACGACGCCCGCAGCTCGACGACGACGGAGGGACCCCTCGATGAGCGAAGCCGACAACGCCTGGCGCCTCGACGTGGACGGCGCGCAGCACGAGGTCGACGTGGACGTGGCCGCGATGAGCGGCAAGATCGTCGTCCGGCTCGACGGGAAGGTGCTGGAGGAGGACCGGATCTGGTTCTCCGACAAGGTCTTCCGCTTCGACCTGGGCGGTCACGAGGTGCAGGTCGAGGTCGACCTCGCCTACGGCGGCTTCGCCACCCGCTCCTCGCTGCGCCTCGACGGGCACCACGTGGAGCCGCTGCGGCGCTAGGGCCGCACCCGCTCAGGCGCCCAGCCGCTGCCAGCCGAGCCGTCCCGCCCCGACCAGCCCCGAACCGCGCGGCAGCTGCGACGCGGAGATCCTGACGTCGGCGAGGTGGGGGTAGACGGCCAGCTCGGCGTAGGCCCGGCGCAGCGGGTCCAGGAGGACGTCCCCGGCCGAGGCCACTCCCCCGCCGACGACGACGTCCTCGAGGTCGAGGAGGGCCGCGGTGGACAGGAACGCCGACGCCAGCGCCCGGGTCCCGGCGGCGATGACCGCCGTCGCGACCGGGTCGCCCGCGCGCGCGTCGGCGGTCAGCACCCGGGCGTCGACCCGCTCACCGTGGCGCCACCCCTGGGCCAGGGCCGCGCGCACCATCGCCGGCCCGCTGGCGTAGGCCTCGACGACGCCCAGGGCGCCCGAGCCCGGCAGCAGCTCGCCGTCGAGGACGACGCCGACGTGGCTGAGGAACCCGGCGTTGCCGGACTTGCCGGCCAGGATGCGGCCCTCGAGGACGATGCCGCCGCCGATGCCGGTGGACACGACGACCCCCATCATCGAGCGCGAGCCCCGCGCGGCGCCGATCCACTGCTCGGCCGCGGCGAAGCACTGCCCGTCCTGGGCGAGCGCGGCGCTCACCTCCCGCCCCAGGACCCGCGAGGCCGCGCGGGCGACGTGCTCCACGAGCGGGAACCCGCGCAGGGAGACGATGTTCACCGGGTCGACGGTGCCGCGGCCGGCGTCGACGGGACCGGCGGAGCCGACGCCCACCACGTCGGCGACCTCGAGGTCCTGCTCGCGCGCGGCGGTGAGCACGCCGCCCACCAGGCCCTCCAGGGCGGCGGCGACGGCGTCCGGGCTGGTCTGGTCGGTGGGGACCTCGCGGTCCAGCCGCACGGTCCCGTCGTCCCCGACGAGGCCCGCGGCGATCTTCGTCCCGCCGATGTCGAGGGCCAGCACGTTCGTCACGACGCAGGACCCTACCCAGCGGCCCCCGCCCCGCGGTGGCGCTCGGTCTCGCGGGCGGCCGTCTCGAGCCGCCGCGTCGTCACCCGCAGCGCCGCCTCGGGGTCGACCCCCGCGGCGTGCGCCCGGCGCACCAGGTCCAGCAGCTCCCGGCCCACCGACTCCTCGTCCACGCCCTCGCCGGGGGCGGCGGGGGCGTCGAGGCCGTTGCGCTGCAACCGCCCCAGCACCTTGTCGGCCCGGGCGAGGGCGGGCAGCTGCAGCGGGATCCCGTCCAGCACGCTCTCCCGCACCCCCTCGGTCGCCTTGATGGCGTCCCACCCGGCCTGCAGGTCCTCCGCGACGGCCTCGCCGGCGAAGACGTGCGGGTGGCGGCGCTCCAGCTTGGCCACGATCGCGGCGGCGACGTCGTCGATCCCGAAGGGCTCCTCGGGGTCCTCCTGCGCGACGCGGGCGTGGAAGACGACCTGCAGCAGCAGGTCCCCCAGCTCGTCGCGCAGCTCGGCGCGGGTGCCGTTCTCCACCGCGTCGACGACCTCGTAGCTCTCCTCCACCAGGTACCGCAGGAGGCTGGTGTGGGTCTGCCGGGCGTCCCAGGGGCAGCCGCCGGGTGAGCGCAGGCGGTCCATGACGGCGACGAGGTCGAGGAGCGCGCGGCCGGGCACGGACTCGGTCATGGCCGCACGCTACAAGCGCACCGCGGTGCGCCCCCGGTCAGGGCACCGCGGCGAGGACCCGGTCGGCGATGGCCCGGTGGCCCGCGTCGTCGACGTGGGCGCCGTCCGGCAGCACCGTCCCCGGAGCGATGACGTTCGGCTCCAGCAGGGACACGTACTGCGCGCCCACGACGGCGGCGGCGGTCCGCACGTCGGCGTCCACCGCCTCGGCGACGGCGCCGACCGCCCGCGTCGTCGAGGGGCCGACGGCGATCAGGCGCGCCCCAGGCAGCTGCCGACGCAGCTGCTCGAAGGTCGCCGCGATCGCGGCGTCGACGGCCTCCGGGTCGTCCTGGTAGGAGGTGAAGTCGTTCTGGCCGCCCGCGACCACCACGACGTCGGGGGCGCGCGCGACGGCGGCGGCCACCTGCGCCTCGACGGAGGGGCAGAAGTCCAGCCCGCAGCCCTCCGGGCCGGAGGTGGCGACGTAGCCGGTCCCGCCGAGCCCGAGGTTCACCTCGTCCCACCCCCGCTCGCCCGCGACGAGGCTGCTCCAGCGCGAGGAGGGGGCCGAGGCCCCGCGTCCCTGCACGTAGGAGTCGCCCAGGAAGACCGCGGTCGGGCGCTGGGGGACCTCGGCGGTGGGGGTGACCACGACCGCGCTGCGGGTCCGGGTGGACGGGACGGGCGTGGCGAGGCGCTGCCAGGCCAGGTACCAGACGAGGCCCGTGAGGACCGCCAGCAGGAGCAGCCCCAGCACGGGAGCCGCCCGGCGCCGCCCGCCCCTCCGCATCACGCCGCGACCCTAGTGGTGCGCTCCCCGCCCCGTCCCGGGAACGGGGCGGGTCGCCGCGACGACCTCGCCCCGCCCGCTCCCGCCGCGCGCCCGCCACCGGCACCGGCGCCCCGCTCGCCCGCCGGGGTGCGGCCCGCGAGGACGACGCCGGAGCCGGGGCCGTCACGGCCGTGGGACCTGCCGGGGGCCGGGCACCGCTCCGAACCCGGGCTGCGCAGGGCGCGGTGACCCGCTCCTCCACCGCGAGCGAGGCGCTCCCGGACGCACGGAGGCCCCGCCTCCTCGCAGGGGCGGGGCCTCGTGGTGACGTCAGGGACGGATCACTTGCGGACGTCGACCGTGATGCGGGTCGTGGTGCTGACCTGCGCCCCGAAGGAGTCCTGCAGGGACAGGGTGCAGTCGAGCACCGCGGTGCCGGTCCTGGTGGGGCGGGCCCGCAGGGTGAAGTTCCCGTTCTGCCCGGCCGGGTAGTTCCGCTGGGTCGTGTGCGCCGAGCCCGGGGCGAGTTCCAGCGCCAGCGGGGTCGAGCCCGCCGCACCGGCGTTCACCTGGGTGCAGGAGTGCCCGAAGGTGCGCCCGAGCAGGGTGCCGGTGCCCTCGTTGCCGAACTGGACCACGACCTGCACGGTCTGGTTCACGTTCGCCCGCACGACCGGACCGTGGTTGACCCGCTGGTACAGCTTCGTCGTGGTGGGCGGCGGGGTGACGACCACGTCGAACACGCCCGGGGTGGCCTGGTTGCCGGCCTCGTCGGTCAGCGTGCACGTCACCCGGGTGGTGCCGATCGGGAACTGCGAGCCGGACGCCGGGGTGCACGTCGGGCTGAGGACGCCGTCGCGGGTGTCACCGGCGACCGGCGGGGTGAAGGTGACCTCCGCCCCCGCGGGGCTGGTGGAGGACACCCGCACCGGGTCCTTCGCGGCGAGGCGGGGGATCAGGAAGTCCGCCGGGCGCGCGGGCAGCTTCGACGGGTCGACGACGCCCCAGTACGCCGGGGTGACCTGCAGGTCGTCGTCGAAGGGCAGCGGCCGCTCCCACGGACGGGGGTACGGCCAGGTCCGCAGCCAGGTGCGGGCGTTGCTGATGCCCCAGAACGTCACCGACTCGATCGAGCCGGAGTGCTCGCGCAGCGCGGCGAACAGGTCGCGGTAGTAGTAGCCGTTCTCCACGCCGGCGGCGGCGTCGTCGGGGGTGGCGCGCTCGGGTGCCCCGGTGCTGTTGACGTCCGCCGAGGCCATCTCCGTGGAGGTGCTCACGTCCAGCTCGGTGATGACCTGGGCCAGGGGGTGCCCCTCCTGCGCGCTGAGCTCCTCGACCGCGGTGAGGGAGTCGTCCAGCCACTGCACGGGGCGGCCGAAGTCGACGTGGGCCTGGTGCCCGACGCCGTCGATCGGCACGCCCCGCTCGATGAGGGAGGAGACGAGGCCGAGGTAGTCGGCTCGCTTCTCCGGCATCTCGGTGTTGTAGTCGTTGATGAACAGCTTCGCGTCCGGGAAGTACTGGTCCGCGAGGCGGAAGGCGTGGTCCACGAAGCCCTCGCCGAGGACCTGGAACCAGCGGCTGTCGCGCATGTCGTGCGGGTTGGCGTTGTCGCCGTCGGCGATGACCTCGTTCACGACGTCCCACGCCCAGATCGGGCTGTTCCCGTCCGGGTAGCGGGCGTTCACGTGGTCCGCGATCGCCTTGATGTGGGTCTCCATGCGCTGCTCGAGCAGGGCCCGGTCCGCCGGGGAGTTCGTCAGCGGGGTGCCGTCGGGGCGCTGGAAGACCCACGCGGGGGTCTGGGAGTGCCAGACGAGGACGTGGCCGTACACCTGGGTCCCGGTGGCGTCCGCGAAGTCGAGCAGCCGGTCGAGGTTGCCGAAGGTGAAGGTGCCCTCGGTGGGCTGGACGCTCTCCGGCTTGCCGTCGTTCTCCGGGGTGAAGGCGTTGAAGTGCTTCTGCACGAGCTGGGCCGGCCGGCCGGTGGTCTCGCGCTGGTCGAGGGCGACGCCGACGTGCTCGAAGCCCTGCGCGCCGAGGACGTCCTTCAGCGCGGGCACGTCCTGCACGGGCGTCTCGGCGAAGGGCTGGAGGGTGAAGTCGTCGATGAGGAAGGCGGCCCCCGCGGTGCCCTCGACGTAGACCTGCGCCCTGTCGACGGGGGAGCCCAGGGTGTAGGTGCCGCGGATGCGCGTCCACGCGTCGGCGGTGACCTCGGCGCCGGCGATGTTCTCGTAGGCGGTCTGGGTACCGGCGCGGTCGCGCTGGATCGAGAGCGTCAGCTGGGCGGGCGCGGAACCGGGAGCGAGCCGGGCCCACACCGAGGCCTCGACGGTGCGCCCGACCGCGAGGTTGGGCGTCACGTCCAAGGCGGGGCCGTGCCAGGTCTGGGTCCGGCCGCTGACGCTGAGGGCGCCGCCGCTGCGGCCACCGGCCGTCACGTGCGCGACCGTCGCGTCGCCGCGCGCGGTCCAGCCGTCGGGGCCGCCGTCGAAGGCGGTCGTGACGGGCGGGGTGGTGCCGGGCTGGACGGGGGCCGCGGTCTCACCGGTGATGCGGACGTCGTCGACGTAGAAGGCCTGGGTCGCGTCGGGGCTCTCCAGGTAGAGCTCCAGCTGGCTGTTGTTCGCGGTCGCGAACTCGTAGGTGCCGCTGACCCTGGTCCAGCCGCTGTCGGTGACGGCGACGCCGTTCGCCACGGAGTCGTAGGCCGCGGCGCCGCCGTCGGGGGTGCGGGCGACGGTCAGGCTCACGGTGTCGGCGCCCGTGCCGGCGACGAGCCGGACCCAGGCCTCGATCGTGTACCGACCGGCCGGCATGACGGTGCGCGCGTCCAGGGCGGGCCCGTGCCAGTTCGCGGTGCGGCCGGTGGCGAGCAGGCTGCTGCTGCCGCCGTGGGCCTGATCGGTGCTGACGGCCACCCCGGTGGTGCCGCGGCCGGTCCAGCCGGAGGTGCCGGACTCGAAGCCGGCGGTGTAGTCGACCGCAGCGGCCGTGGCCGAGGGAGCCACCACGGTGCCGAGCCCGGCGAGGAGGCCGGTGGCGAGCGCACCGGCTCGCAGACGTCGTTGTCTCATGGGTGTCGATGCCCTTCGGGACGGGCCGGCGTCGATGCCGGTGATCCACTGGTTCCGGAAAGCTTCCGGAAGGAATGGCGGAAGTAGAGCACCGGATCCGGGACCCGTCAATCGACCCGTCCGACGATCACCCGCCTGCCCGCCCGGGGGTGACGCCCGTCCCGGCCCAGCGCACCGGCCGGGCACGTCCGCACCGCCGGGAGGGCCGGGAGCGTGCAGCTGCGGGCACCGTCGACGAGACCGGCACGAAGCGATCCACCGGTGCGCCGGCGGTGCTCCGCAGCGACCGCATCGACGACCCGCCCCCGACGACGGCCGGGTGCGCCGCGGCCGGGCGGCCGGACCACCGGACCGTCGACCCCCGCGAGCGGATCCTCAGCGTCCACGTCCTCGACGCAGCGGGGTCTCCCACCCGGACCGGGTCCTGCGGGACGGCGATCCCCGTCGTCCGGCGGGCGTTCGGCCCGGCGAGCCCCGCCGTCGACCTCGGCCCCTGCCGCTGCGGCCCTACCGCGCGCCCGCCGCGACCGCCGCGGGCTGCTCCAGCAGCACCGCGTTCACGAACTCCGTCGCCCAGGTCAGCATCTCGGCGTCCCGCAGCGGCTTCCCGCCGACGCGGGCCGTCATCGGCGCCGGCACCAGCGCCACCGACAGCGCCGGCTTCAGCAGCGTCCCCGGGTACAGCCGCTTCAGGCGCAGTTCCCGCGACTCGGGCAGGTCGATGGGGGCGAAGCGGACCTGCTTGCCCTGCAGCGACACCTCGCGCAACCCGGCCTTGCGGGCGACGATGCGGAACTTCGCCACCTCCAGCAGGTTGAGCACCGGCTGCGGCGGGGTGCCGTAGCGGTCGACGAGCTCGGCGTGCAGCTCGACGAGGTCGGTGTCGGAGTTCGCCGCGGCCAGGCGCCGGTAGGCGTCCAGGCGCAGCCGCTCCGAGGGCACGTAGTCGTGCGGCACGTGCGCGTCGACCGGCAGCTCGATCTTGACCTCGGTGGGTTCGGGTTCCTCGTCGCTCTGCGCACCGGGCACCTGGTTGCGCACGTCGGCGACGGCGTCGGCGACCATCCGCATGTAGAGGTCGAAACCGACGCCGGCGATGTGCCCGGACTGCTCCCCGCCGAGCATGTTGCCCGCCCCGCGGATCTCGAGGTCCTTCATCGCCACCGCCATGCCCGAGCCGAGGTCGGTGTGCTGGGCGATCGTCGCGAGCCGGTCGTGGGCGGTCTCGGTGAGGGGCTTCTCCGGCGGGAAGAGGAAGTAGGCGTAGGCGCGCTCGCGCCCGCGCCCGACGCGGCCGCGCAGCTGGTGCAGCTGCGAGAGACCCATCGCGTCGGCCCGTTCCACGATGAGGGTGTTGGCGTTGGAGATGTCCAGGCCGGTCTCGACGATGGTCGTGCAGACCAGGACGTCGAACCGCTTCTCCCAGAAGTCCACCACGACCTGCTCGAGGCGGTGCTCGCCCATCTGCCCGTGCGCGGTCGCGATGCGGGCCTCGGGGACGAGCTCCTTCAGCCGCGCCGCGGTCCGCTCGATGGAGGACACCCGGTTGTGGACGTAGAACACCTGGCCCTCGCGCAGCAGCTCGCGCCGGATCGCGGCGGTGATCTGCTTCTCCTCCTGGCCCCCGACGTAGGTGAGGACGGGGTGGCGCTCCTCCGGCGGGGTGGCCAGCGTCGACATCTCCCGGATGCCGGTGACGGCCATCTCCAGGGTGCGCGGGATCGGGGTCGCGCTCATCGCGAGGACGTCGACGTTGGTGCGCAGCGTCTTCAGGGCCTCCTTGTGCTCGACGCCGAAGCGCTGCTCCTCGTCGACCACGACGAGGCCGAGGTCCTTGAACGCCACCTCCCCGCTGAGCAGGCGGTGGGTGCCGATGACGATGTCGACCGAGCCGTCGGCCAGGCCCTTGATCGTCTCCTTGGCCTCCTTGCCCGGCGTGAAGCGGGACAGCGGCTTGGCGACGACGGGGAACTGCGCGTACCGCTCCGCGAACGTCTTGAAGTGCTGCTGCACCAGCAGCGTCGTCGGCACCAGGACCGCGACCTGCTTGCCGTCCTGGACGGCCTTGAACGCCGCCCGCAGCGCGATCTCCGTCTTGCCGTAGCCGACGTCGCCGCAGATGAGCCGGTCCATCGGGACCGGTTTCATCATGTCGGCCTTGACCTCGTCGATGCTGGCCAGCTGGTCGGGGGTCTCGACGTAGGGGAAGGCGTCCTCGAGCTCGCGCTGCCACGGGGTGTCGGGACCGAACTGGTACCCCTTGGTCGCCATCCGGGCCGAGTACAGCTTGATGAGGTCCCCGGCGATCTGCTTGACCGCCCGGCGGGCGTTGCTCTTCGTCTTCGCCCAGTCCGAGCCGCCCATCTTGGACAGCGTCGGCGCCTCGCCCCCGGTGTACTTGGTGACCTGGTCGAGGGTGTCGGTGGGCACGAACAGCCGGTCGCCGGGCTGACCGCGCTTGCTGGGGGCGTACTCCAGGACGAGGTACTCGCGGGTGGCGCCCTGGATCGTGCGCTGGACCATCTCGACGAACCGGCCCACGCCGTGCTGCTCGTGGACGACGAAGTCGCCCGGGCGCAGGGTCAGCGGGTCCACGGCGTTGCGGCGCCGGCGCGGGGCCATCCGGCGCATGTCCTTGGTGGACTGCCCCCCGACCCCGGTGATGTCGGCCTCGGTGACCAGCGCCGCCTTCAGCGCCTCGGCGACGAAGCCGTGCTCGACGGTGGCCGTGGTGACGGTCACCACCGACGGGGCGGGTTCCTCCACGAGGTCGTCGACGAGGCGGGCCGGGACGTCCTCACCGGAGAGCATCTCCACCAGCCGCTTCGCCGGCCCGTGCCCCTCCGTCGTCACCACGATGCGCCACCCCGCCGAGGCGAGGTCGCGCAGCTCGCGCAACGCCTTCTCCGTCTCCCCCCGGTAGGCCTCGACGTCGCGGGCGCCGATGCGCAGGATCCGGACGTCCTCGAGGTCGCGCAGGTCCGCGTCGGCGGTCAGGGAGGTGATGGACCACCACGGGCGGCCGGTGGCCTCGGCGTGGGCGCGGACCTCGGCCAGCGTCGCGAACGACGACGACCCCAGGTCGACGGGGGTCGCTCCCCCGGCGGCGGCGTTCATCCAGGCCGCGTCGAGGAACTCCGCCCCCGTGGCGACGAGGTCGTGGGCGCGGGCGCGGACCTTCTCCGGGTCGGCCAGCACGACGTGCGTGCCCGCGGGCAGCACGTCCAGCAGCGGCTCCATGCCGTCGACGAGGGCCGGGGCCAGCGACTCCATGCCCTCCACCGCGATGCCCTCGGCGATCTTGGCCAGGACGTCGGCGGCCCCGGGCAGGGTCTCCATCAACGCGCGGGCCCGTTCGCGCACCACGTCGGTGAGCAGCAGCTCCCGGCACGGCGGGGCCCACACGCCGTCGGGCTCCACCTCCAGGGTGCGCTGGTCGGCCACCGAGAACGAGCGGACCTCCTCGACCTCGTCGCCGAAGAACTCCACCCGCAGCGGGTGCGGGCGCGTCGGGGGGAAGACGTCGAGGATCCCGCCGCGCACGGCGAACTCCCCGCGCCGCTCGACCATGTCGACCCGGCTGTAGGCCGCGGCGGCCAGCGCCTCCACGGCGGTCTCCAGCCCGGCGTCGTCGCCCGCGCGCAGCCGGACGGGTTCGAGGTCGGCCAGCCCCTTGACCAGCGGCTGCAGCACGGCCCGGATCGGCGCCACCACGACCCGGACCTCCCCCGTCGTGGGGTCGTCGGGCGAGGGGTGGGCCAGGCGGCGCAGCACCGCGAGCCGCTGCGCGACGGTGTCGCTGCGCGGGGAGAGCCGCTCGTGCGGCAGCGTCTCCCAGGCCGGGAACTCCGCGACCTGGTCCGCGGGCAGGTAGCACCGCAGCCAGGTGGCCATGTCCTCGCACTCGCGGCCGGTGGCGGTGACGACGAGCAGCGGGCGCTCGGCGGCGAAGGCCGCGACGAGCGCGGGGCGCACGCCCACGGGCGCGACGACGTCGAGCGCGGTGCTGGTGCCCTCGCGCGCGGTCTCGACGGCGGCGCGGACGGCGGGTTCGGTGCGCAGGACGTCGAGCAGGCCGTTGAGGCTCACGAACACTCCGGTACTCAGGTGCGGGAACTCGATCAGGGGGTGCGGTCAGCCTACGTCCGCCCTGCGACACGGGCCCCCGCGAGCGGCGGCGGACCGGGACCCGCGGGCCGCTCGCTACTGTCCCCGGGTGTCCGGCTACTCCGAGCAGTCCCCCGCCGACCCGCCGGCCCCGCCGCCGACGACCCGCCGCCGGCGGGGACGCCCGGTGCGGGTCGTCCTGGGTGTCCTGCTCCTGCTGCTGCTGGCCTGGGTCGTGGCCGTCGCGGTGGCGGGGGTGCAGGCGGGCCGGGCGCTGCAGCGCGTCGCCGACGCGGTCCCCGTCCTCGAGCAGCAGGTCCGCGACGAGGACCTCGCCGCGGCCGGGACGACGGCGGACCGGGTCGCCGACGACGCCGCGGCCGCTGACCGCGCCACCGCCCAGCTGCCCTACCGCCTCGCCGAGCACGTCCCCCGGGTCGGGGACCAGCTGGCCGCCGTACGCGGCGGTGCGCGCGCGGCCGCGCTGCTCACGCAGCCGCTGCCGGACGCGCTGGCGGTGGCCGAGGACGTCGTGGGCGAGGGTCTCGTCTCCGCGGACCGCACGGTGGACGTCGCCGGCCTCCAGCGGCTGACCCCGATCGTCACCGGGTACCGGGAGCGGGTCGCCGAGGCCCGCGCGGCCCTGCACGCCGGGGAGGGCCCGCACGTGCTGGACGCGATCAGCGAGCGCCTCGACCCCGTCACCGCGCAGCTCGACGACCTCGCCGACCCGCTGGACACCGCCGCGGAGGTCCTCCCCCGCCTGCCCGCCCTGCTCGGGGCGGAGGGCGCCCGCACCTACCTGGTGGCCTTCACCAACCCCGCCGAGATCCGCCCGGTCCAGGGCATCGTCGGCGCCTACGCCTACCTGGCCGTGGAGGGCGGGCGGATCTCGCTGACCCGGACCGGGACGGACAACGACCTCTACGACGCCCGCGCCGACGTCGCGGCCGCGGGGGCGGAGTTCGCCGCGCTCTACGGCGAGGACGCCGCCATCGTGCAGAACGTCACCACCGGCGGCAGCGCCGACGAGGCCGGGGTCCTCACCTCCTCCCTCGTCGCCGACGCGGGGCTGCCCGTGCCGGACGTCGTCGTCTTCGTCGACCCGGTCGGCCTGGGTCAGCTCCTGGGCCCCGACCACGCGCCGCTGCAGCTGGGTCCCTTCGGCGACGTCGCGACGGCCGACCTGGCCAGGGTCCTCATGTACGACGCCTACGTCACCTACGGGGCCGACAACGACGCCCGCAAGCTGTTCCTGGCCGCGACCTCGGCGGCCGCCTTCGAGGCCGTCCTCTCCGACGGGCTGTCCACCGCGGCGCTCGACGGCGCCCGGACCGCCGTCGACTCCGGCCACCTGGCCGTCTGGTCCTCGCGGGCGGAGGAGCAGGCGGCGCTGGTGAGCGCGGGGGTCGCCGGGGTGCTGGGCGACCCCGCGCAGGCCGGGCCGGTCGCCCGGATCGGGCTCACCAACACCGAGCCCTCCAAGCTCGACTTCTGGTTGCAGCCCGCCGTCGAGGTCTCCGCCCCCTGCGCCACCACCGGCACGGGACGCTCCTCGGTGCAGCTGACGCTGACGAACACCGTCCCCGAGGACATCCCGGCCTACGTGGCCAACGCCACGGCGCGGACGGCGGCGGGCAAGCGCACCGCGCAGGACACCGTGTCGCTCTGGGTCGCGCCCTGGGTGGGGCTGGACCGGGTCACCGTCGGCGGGCAGCCCGTCGCCACCGCCGTCGACGCGGAGGAGGGCTGGCGGCTGGTGCGCCTCACCGTCGACGTGCCCCCCGGCGCCCCGGTGGTCGTGCGCTGGGAGCTGAGCGGTGCCGCCGAGGACCTCCCGCGGACGGTGACGGGGCCCACCACCGCGATCGCACCGGCGGTGACGACCGGTGCCTGTGCTCCGTGAGGGTTCACCCGGACGTGTGGATGTCGTCGCTCAGGTCTCGACACGCGCACGGATGGGCTCGACCGGCTGGACTCACGCGTGACGTTCCGTCATCCTGGGGTCCGTCTCGCGATCACTGGGTTCGGCGAGGCTTCGAATGTGGGGGGAACACACCGTGCGCAAGACCACCGCTCGACTCGCAGCCGCCGGGGCTCTGACGGTCGCCGTCATCGGCTCGACCGGCGGCGCCGCCTTCGCCGGCAACTACGCGCCGGCCACGCCGACGCCGTCCGTCTCGGACGTCGTCACGCCGTCCGCCAGCCCGACCACCGGCGGGTCGACCCCGTCGGCCTCCGTCTCGCCCTCCGTCTCCGGGGTCGCGACGACCACCAGCCGCACCAGCACCCCGGGTGCCGTCGCCGACAGCGGTGACGAGCTGGCCTACACCGGCGCCGACGTCCTGCCCTGGGCGGCCGCCGGCACCGTGCTCGTCCTCGGTGGCGCCGCGATGGTCGTGGCCGGTCGCCGCAAGCCGGGCCGCTCGCACTGACGCGACACCGAACGCAGGAGGGCCGCCAGGAGATCCTGGCGGCCCTTCCTCGTGGTCCGTGATCGCATCCAGGTTCCGGTCCTGCCCGTATCATGTCCAGTGTCACCTGGGCAGCCGAGCCGGTCGCTCACGTGGCAGCGACCTCGTGGAGATCTGCTGAGGCTCCGGCAAGGCCTCAGGAACGTGCCTCGATGAGCTCATCGAGTTGGTGGTCGAAAGAGGCGGCGACAGCCTCCCATGTGAAGTTGTCCACGAGCCGCGCCCTCCCGTGGTCCGCGAGGCGCTCGCGCAGCCCGCGGTCCTCCGCCATGCGCCGCAAGGTCTGGGCCAGTTCGATGGGTGAGTTGGGCCTAGCCAGCAGCGCTGTCTCGCCGTCCGCGACCACCGACGGGATCGCCCCGATGTCGGCACTGACGACCGCCATGCCGGATGCCCACGCCTCGAGGAAAACGGTGGGGAAAGCATCATTCGCGGTCGTCGGGTAAGTGATCATAACTTCTGCTTCACGCAGCAGGTCGAACTTCCGAGCTCCTTCAGCATGACCGACGAAGGTGACGAATCGCTCGAGGCCCAGCGCCTCCGCCTCCCGCTCGTACCGGGTACGACTGTCACCGTCACCGATGACCACAAGATCCACGTCCAAAACGCCGTACAGCTGCCGGTAGCTGTCCAGTGCCTGCAGCACGAGACTCAGCCCTTTCCAGCCATGGGTGGCGTCCAGTCGAGCCAGGAACGCCGCGGTGAACCTCTGCTCCCGGAGTCGATGAGCGACGGGAGCCACGAGACGTCCATTGAGCGCGTTGGGGAGCACATCCACGGTGCGCCCTGAACGTTCCTGCAGTCGGTCGGCCACGAAGGGGGATACCGCCAAGACCTGATCCGCTCGACGCAGGAGACCTCGCTCGACCAATCCGTAAATGGAGATCAGCACGTTTAGCAGGCGTGCGTCGTCCTTGAGCAGAGAGGCTGCGTGGTAAGTGACGACGAGCGGCACTGGGCTCTGAGCAGCCACCAGGTCGGCCAATCCCGGAACGGGTGTGTGAACGTTGATGACGTCGAACTTCTCCCGCGCGAGGAACTGACGGACCCAGAACGGCCAAAGAGGGTGCAGTGGCGTGTACGACACCTTGAACAGCACCGGCAACCTGAGAACGGAGACGCCTTCCACTGCATCCTGCGCGGGGCGCTTGAGCCCAAGGGAACCCGTGGTCAAGACCGTCACCCGGCATCCCCTGGCGCTCATGGCCTTGGCGAGCCCCAGTACATAGCTTTCCACACCGCCGACAGCCGGCGGGAAGTACGCGGAGACGATGAGGAGTCTCTTTCCATTCCCGGAGCGGCGGGCCGATTCAGTCTGACCTTGGGGCACGAAGGCCATTGAACCACACCGGAAGCCCTGAAACGGGAGTTACCCGACGTTCGCTTGACGAAAAGCCGCGTACGCTGGTTTAGGCGAACCATCGACCCGACGAAGGCCGAAGAAGTTCTCGATGGTCGAAGAGTTCTGACCCAGGTCTTTCCATGAGTACCAGTACAAGCCTCCGATCCTCGGGTCCGCCTTGATGGTGCGGATGACATCCTCGGCCATCTTCGCCTGGAGCTGTTCGGTCACGTGGGTCGTCGTGCTCGGAATTGCCCCGGGCAATCCTCCGGATGCGGTGCCCGGGCCGCCGGTCGGCGCACCGAACTCCGTGATCCAGATCTGCACACCCCGAACTCCGAAACGGTCCAGAACAGCCTTCAACTCCCCGATCTGACTCCAGGGCGTCTTCCACGTCGCCTGCAGGCTCGGCAGGAAGGGAAAAGTGTAGGGGTGGAAAGCAACGCCGTCAAAGGTCTTGCCGGTCTGAGCCACTACCTGGGCCAGGAAGTCGGCAGCTCCCAACCTGCCCTGCCCGGCTGGTGCCGCCGTGAGCCCACCCATCAGGACCCGCGCGCTCGGGTCCACGGCGCGAATGGCCGTCCTTGCATCCCGCAGGAGCTTCGCGTACGCCCGAGGGTTGACGGCAGGTGCCCAGAAGGCCGGGGCGTTCTGTTCGTTCCACACTTCCCACTGGTGAACACCCAGGGGGCCGTACCGGGCGCTCGCCGCTCGAGCGAACTTCGCGAAAGCAGCGGTATCCGCCGGCGCGCACTTGTCGCCGCTCGTGCAGCCGGCGGGGCGCGCCCAGGTGGGGGTGTACGCCAGGATGGGCAGCACGGTCAGCTTTCTACTCCGGGCGGCGGCGACGACTCGGTCGAAACGACTCCAGTCGAATGCATCCGGGCCGGCTGTCTGCACCTCGGACCAGCTGAGGTCGGCGCGCACGGACGTCACACCAAGAGCCGCGGCGTCATCGAACGCAGCCGTCAGCTGCTCCGCGGGCATCCAGGACAAGGTCCCCCCGAACGCCATCCCCACGGTCGGCGAGGTGGTCACCGGTGCTGCAGCGGTCGACGCACTTCCCGCCAGAGTCCTGTAGGTGCGCGGCCCACGGGTGTCCTCGACACTCGCTGCAGCCGTCGTCGCCGACTGGCCCGACAACAGCAGCGCCATCGCGAAGAGGACGCAACCGCGAACGATCCGCCCGGCTGCCGACCCCCGAAGCGCATTACCTGAGCCCATGCCTCTGCATCGGCGACCGGCGTCAGCACCTTGAGCGGACTCCCGTCAGTCATGACGCGCGGCGTGAGGTGCTGGTGGGCGAACCACGTCTGCGAAGACTCCCACGAGGCCGCGAGCCTCCTCGTCGATGGAGAAGCGCTGCGCGGAACGGTGAGCCGCGATCCCCAGACGCTCAGCGAGAGAAGCATCAGCGAGCACCCGCAACAGGGCCTCCGAAAGGTCCTCGACATCACCGGGCTCGACGATTAGTCCGTTGACCTCGTGCTCCAACCAGTCGAACACCCCTCCGACGCCCGATGCCACCACGGGACGTCCAACGCTCAGCGCTTCGACCCCTGCCTTGCCGAAGGTCTCGGGCCACACGGACGGCATCGCCACCACCCTGCTGCGGGCATACAGGTCCGCCACACCGTCCAGGTCCAGTTGACCCAGGAAGCGGACGTGTTCGCCGAGCCCGAGATCTTCGACCATCCGCACCAGGTCCTCCTGGTAGGAGCCGGTCCCCGCGATCTCGAGGTGAACTTCCGGAAAGGACCTGCGCACGTGGGCGAGGGCGCGGATAAGGTAGTGGACTCCCTTCACCTTCTCGAGGCGCCCGGCGTAAGCGATCGTGGTCGACTCGGGGGTCAGCGGCCGAAATCCGTTGAGACGGATTCCGTTGTTCACGCGCCCGACCGGGCTGCGCCCCTCTTCCTGGAGCACTCCCTGCGTGTAAGTGCTGAAGGCGACAAAAGCGGAAACCCCGCGCAGAGCCAGCTCGAGCAGGGGCTTGCAGACAGCGCGCAGGTAGACGTAATGCACCCACCCGAGGGCGGAAAGACTGCTCAACGCGTAGGAGTCGCCGCGGAAGTCCGTCCGGGGTAGGCACCACGGCAGGAGTCTCTTTACGTAAATCTCCGGCCCATGGACGCACACCACCCTGGGGACGCCGCGTGCAGCGACGAGAGCGGCCGCCGTCGGCTCCCCCAGCACGTGGAAAGACACGACATCGGGCGCGAACTCCCGCACGCTGGCCCGCACGGTTGTGAAGGCGGAGTGGTTCCACGCGTGCTGGATCAAACGCCTCCACCCCCCCGTCGTCGGTTGCCGGAAGGTGCGGTCACTGAAGTGGTCAGGGCTCCATCGGCGGTCACTGGCCACGAGCATCACCTCGTGACCCTCTTCGACCAGGAGTTTCTTTATCTCCTGCAGGCCCGTCTCGACGCCACCTTCAGGCCAGCCAGCGCTGGTCACGAACATGATCCTCACTGGATCAACTCCCCTTCCTGCTGTTCCTGGCGAGACACCGCGAACGCTCCTGCGCGCGGCACCTGCCGCACTGCCCCCGACGCGGGGCGGGCAGAGCGCCGCACCAAACGGACCCTCATCGCTCGGAAGCCGACCATGCGTTGAAAATCACGCAACCCGTTGGGCAGGTAGCTGGGGGGAGTGCCGTCGAACACGAACGAGACTCCCTCCTTCCTCAGCTCCTCCACCATCGCGGCCGAGAGCATGTACCGAGCGTTGCTGAACGTGTTGCCGTGCCCGAGCGTTCGGAAGTACCGCAAGTAGGCGGCGCCGTTGGCGATCGGCAGGACAGCCAGCAGCAAGGGCTCACCCGACGGCCCGAAGCCGCCGAGCCAAAACCGGTGGCCCAGGATGCCGGCGTTCTGCGGACGGCTGTTCCGGTAGTTCGGGTCCGAGTGCTCCATCTCCACACGGTCGGCGAGCGCCAGCAGTTCCCGCCGCTCGACCGGGTCCTCGATGCGTCGGTAGGTGACACCGTCCCTCTGCGCCGCTCGGATCTTCCGCCGCAAGGTCTGCTTGCGCGCCCCGCTCAGGTAGTCGGATTGCGTTCCCGGGACCGCCAAAACAGACATCCCTATCCAGGAGGACCGCAGAACTCGGAAGAGAGGGACCTTGAGCGCCTCCTCGATGACCTTGGACTCCACGCCCCCGCCAGCGCGCCAACGCAGTAAAGGCAGCCTCGCGACGGCCACAGCGGCGCAGAGGACTCTCACCGGGTGCCTCGTGGAGTAGCGAAAGGCATTGTGACCTGAGGCTCTGCGCTGGTGGTAGAAGGTGGACAACGCAGCCTCGGTCGTTGCGGACTCGACCTCGCGGAGGAGTCGTCCCCCCCACTCCCCCACGGCGCGGACGCGGATCGTCCTCACGCAGCCTCCTCCAATGACGAAAATCCATGCTGACGTCGCCGGCGCATGTGACGAGCGATGAAAGCAGCGCCCAGTGCCCCCGACACGAGGTACCCCGAACTCCAGGCCAGGCCGGTGTACGTCAGATCGGCATCCTTGAATGCCAACGTCAGACCGACGGTGACGAGGCAGTACACCAGGTTGACAAGCATCATCGGACGCAGCAGGTTGAAGATGAGCAGGACGTTGGTGGCCCAACTCTGGAGAGCCACACCGATTGCTCCCACAGCCAGAACCTGCAGCAAGTTTCTGGCACCTTCGCTGTACTCGGAACCGAACAGGCTAAGGATCAATCCGCTCAGCAGGACGGTGACGAGACCCGCTGGCACCTGACTGAGCAGCATCAGCCAGGCTGCTCGCCTCACGAGCGCAGGGATGGGTGCCCCCTCCTGCGAGGCTTCTGCGAGGACTGCTTCCCCCACCGCGCGGGCCAGAGCGTATAGGAGCGTTGCGATCTGCAGCGCGACGGCGAAGTAGGCGGCCTCGGCCGCACCGTGATGGTGGACGACGATAACCGGGATCGCCATGGTGGGCAGCAGGGCGAACAGTCGGGCCGCGTAGTTGGACAGGGAGTACCGCCACTGATCCGCGACCGCGGTCCGTGCGTGCCCCATCTTCACCTTGAGTCCGAGCCTCGTCCGGATCAGGTACAAGGACAGGATCAGCGCAGCCGCGAAGCCGAGCCCTGTCGACATCACGATCCCCATGGTTCCCAGAGCGACGAGGAGCGGTGCCGCAGAGATCTTCACGAGTCCTGACAAGATCCCGTTGGCGACCACGTTGAACTGCGCTCGACGCAAGGACACGAAGACGAAATCGGTGAGGAGGTTCGCACTGGCGACCACCGCGCTGAGCAGGAACAAGGCAATGAGGAAGGGGTCACTCGTCAGGACGCTGAGCTCGCTCGAGAAGGTCAAGGCGACGATCAGGTAGACCCCGCCGGTGACGAGGCCTGCGAACGACACCACAGCGAGAGCCTGACCCACGAGTACGCCTCGTTGCGACGAGGCCGCGAGGAAGCGAAGCGTCGTACCGTCCATCCCGAGGAGTGCGACGTAGCAGAGCACTGACAGGGCTGCGGTGAGAGTGGTCGCGATCCCGACGTCGCTGGCCGAGTAGGCTCGGGCGACGATGACCCAGAAGACGAATCCCGTGCCAGCTGTGGCTGCCGCTGTCGCTACCGAGAAGACGGCTGTACGGAGGAGGTGGTCGAACGATCTCAGTGACACGCTGGTGACGTCCCTTGGAGTTGCGAGGCGATCCCGGACGACCGGGGACCAACCATTGCTGTTGGGCAGGACGCGCCGGCGTCAGGCCCGTCGGTCGGCTTCGGGGCTCACCTCACCCGTATACCTCAGCGCCCCCGTTCGCGTATAGGAGATCCTTTTCTCGATCGAGGAGCCCGAGCGGGTAACGGTAAGTGATCAAACTCCCCTTGAAGTTGATCGTCGAGATGCCCTTCTCCATCGTGGGAGTTCCGAGGAACACCAACGCGTCCGTCCGCACTAGAGGGGGGAAGATGTCTGTCGCCTTAGGCAGGGGTAGGACCGATCGCACACGGTTGATCGTGTATCGATCCGAGGAGATGTCCACCTGGACGTTGTCACGAGCAGACTTCTCCGCCTCTCGACGGAGCCACTCGGTACCTGCGATCTCCCGGGCGTTGACGTAGTAGATGTTGTAGTACAGCCCCGAGTTGTTGAGGTAGAGCTGCGGGGAGAAACCACCGAGGACCTGCGACGATGCGCCGGAGAGAGCCGGCAGGAGCCCGATCAGTAAGGCCGCAGGAAGCACTGCACCCGCCCGTCTGCCCAAGAGGCTGCAGAGCTGAGTCACGCCAAGAGCCATCACGGGTGCCAGCACGAGCAGGGCTTGCTGCAGGGCTCTGAAGACTCCGTACTCCACGGAGAGGGCGGGCAGGACGGCGATCACCGCAACCGTCGCTGCTCCCCCAACAGCGAGCCCGTACACCGCTCCTTGGTCGTTCCCGCCGGAGGAGCGTCGCCGCCAAGCCATGACGAGACCCAGCAGGATCAGGACCTGGAAGCCCGCGGCAGCCGACCGTTTCACGGTGTAGCTCACCGTGTAGAGGTCGACTCCCCGGTCCTGGATCAGCCTGCCCACCGGGCTCACGGGCACCACTTCCTCCGGCGCCTTGGTCACCGGGTAGGCCGAGAGGACGTCCAGCGGGAGGTACTGCCCTTGCGCTCGCTCGGCGGCAGTACCGCTCAGCGACTCCTCCTCGTACTCGGCGAGTAGCTCATCGTTGCTCGGCCTAGCCGCTGACCACAGCGCGTACGAAGTGTCGGCGGAACGATCCGCCGGGGACCCGGTCAGCTGTGCGACCGTCGCACTCAAGGATTCACGGACCTGCCCACCGGTGTGCGTGACGGGGCCGGCCCATAAGTAGGCCGCTGCCGCGAGCACTGCGACCTCGAGTAGTCCGAATCCGAACCTCCCGCCCAGCGCGTTCTGGACCCGGGAGTCGTTCCGCCGGCCCACGGGCAGCCTCAGGCCGACCATTCGCACACAGAGAGCGCCCAGCATGATCAGGATGAGGACGTAGGTCGTCGAGTAGTGGGAGAGGACGCTGGCGATCGAGAGGCACGTGATGGTCGCGCGACGAAGCCAGAGCGGCCAGTCCACCTGAACAGCGACAGCCACCAATAACCCGACGAAGAAGAGCGCAACCTCCTGGCGGACCAGGAAAGGCATGTCGTTGTAGTACGTGGGAAAGATCATGAAAAAGGTCGCACCCAGTACGGACATCTTCCGCCCCAGGAACCTTCGACCGATGAGGTAGACCACGATCGGGCACAGGGCGAACAGCAATTGAGCCAAGACTTTGAAGATGTACAAGCCGGGGAGGCCAGTGATGTTCTCGATGACCGTCGGGAGAATTGTGATGCTCAGGCAGGCGTTGTAGGCGTTGCGGAAGCTCGTGACGTTCCAGGCTCCAGCCGCGTTGGTGTAGGTGAACATCTGGTACTCGAACTGGATGTCGTGGCCTGTGATGAACCAGCCGCGAAGAGAGGTCATGAGCAGCAGCGCGACACCTGCGGTGTAGATGCAGGAGATGACCACGATCTCGCGGACTCGAGCGGCAAGGACGACCAGCAGGACGAGCAGGACGAGGACCAGGGCCAGCATCACCAGCGTGACGTTGCCCGACAGGCCGTTGTTCAGGCGTGTAGGACCGGCGATGGAGAGGACCAGGACGATCGCACTGAGAGCTGCGAGCCACCGCTCCCCGCCCGACAAGGGGATCCTCCCGCCGCGAGGAAGGCCGGGCGTCGCATCGCGTCGCCAAGCGGTGAGCGCGACCGCCACCACGTTGGCGACGACGAGAAGCGGGACCTTCGAAAGGGGACGATCGATTCCGGCCAGGGGCAAGACGTAGTTCATGACGAGAGCGGGGATGACGAGCAGCAGGAGAGACCCCGCGATGCTCAGGAGCAGCGCGAGCAGACCCCGGTCGGGCCACGGGACCTTCGAGAACAGGAGGAGGGTGGGTAGAGCGATGAGCAGCCAGACACCACCGGCAACGTTGAGCGGTGTCCAAGGGGAGACCACGAGCACGTTGCCCACGACGATGGTGATCGCAAGGGCGACCAGAGGACGGAGAGGTGCACGGCCGACGACCGCCAGAGCGTGACCGCTGACGGGCGGTTCGTCTTCCGTCTCAGAGCTCATGACGCTTGATCTCCATCTTCTTCACCGAACTGGGCAGTGTCGCGCGGCGAGTCCGCCGCCCAGCGCTCAAGAGGACTCTCGACTTTCCACCGAGGCGTGGATGAGCAGCGACTGCTCGGGCAACGTCACCACGACCTTCAAAGGACCTGATGGTTGAGCCCCCGTCTTGAGGGTCGCCTGCACCACTTCAGACTGACCCGGTTCGAGTACACCGGTCCGCCCTCGGAGAGCATCCACAGTGGTGGTGCCGTCGATGAGATCGGCGCTGTAGAAGAATGTCTTGGGTTCCTCGTAGTGGCTTGATACGACGATCTCGACGAGAGTTTCGCCACGCGCCTCCTCGAGCCGAGGGGCAGATCCGAAGGAGAGCTCGACGAAGTCTCGCGGGCGTTCCGTGAAGGAAAGACTGAGTTGCCGCGATATCGGGGATCTCCAAACGGTTCCCGCCACGATCAGCACTACAAGGATCAGGAGGGCAGCAGGCAACTTGCGTCGCGACAGGAGTGCCCCCGGCAGGACGCTCCTAACTTTCGAGAGCATGCTTGAAACCTACTCGCCGAGGTTCCCCTCGGTCCAACTCGAGTCGGCGAGGATTGGTTCTCTCGTGTTGGTCAACGAGGACTCAGTCCAGGGCCAACGCCTTGCTCGCGGTCGTGACGTTCTCAAGGCTGACTGCGGGCTCAGGCAGGACGATCACAGAGGCATTCGCCGAGACGCGACGGGCGCGGACCCGGTGCGCCAGCAACTGCCAACCATTCTGGAGTCCGTCCTTGGTCGCATTGAGCTTCACCTGACCGCCACGAGTGCGGTACTCGATCGAGACCTCTCCGCAACAAAAGCCCTTGAGGAACGCCTCGTTTTTGATCTCCTGCGAGAACTGCATCCCGTTCGAACGGACGTCTAGGTGCTCCCAGATCGCCCGGCGGAAGATCCACATCCCCGACTGACTGTCCCGGAAGGGGGACCGCGGGAAGAGAGTCTTGCTCGCAGCAGTCAGGAGGTGGTTGCCGACGATGTGGGAGGTCTTCATCGCGGAATGGTTCGCACGACCCAGTCGATTCGTCGACATGAAATCGAACCCCTGAAGCTCGAGCTCCAGGATCAACGTGGGGAGCGCATCGAAGGGGTAGGTGCAGTCCGCGTCGCCCGTAGCGATGACATCCCCGGTCGCTGCGGCGAAACCTGCGTGGTAGGCGTTTCCGTAGCCTCGATTCGGCTGGTGGACCACGATGGCCCCCAGTTCGGCCGCAATTCTCGCCGTTCCGTCCGTCGAGGCGTTGTCCACTACGATCACTTCCAGGTCCCACCCCTGCTGCCGCAGCGCCTCGGCAGGAATCTGACCGAGAACCCGCGGCATGTTGGGCTCTTCATTCAGCGCAGGAATGACTACGGACAATTTCATGACTCCCCCAATTTCACGCAAAAGCGCGCAAGACCGCGATCGACTACTGCTAAATCTTCACAGCCACGTCACGAGCCCAGCAACCAGAACGCCAAAATGTGAGGGGGGTCACAGTCAAAACCTGCCCCTAGACCTTGATTTTGCGTCTCCCGGAACCTGATGGAGCATTCTTGTGACGCGAGGTGTCAGCCCGACTACATACTGTTAATAGTTTCAACTGAACACTCGTTCCCTCAGCGCCCCTGTCCTAACCGAGCTCTTTCCAGGAGCGGCGTGAGGGTCGCATCCCGTCACGTCGTGCGGCCGTGCTGGAGGTGCAGCACGACGAGCACCGCAGCGGTGACGACCCCAATCCATCACGGACAGGGCGTCACCTTGTGCCGAGCCCGGTAGTTCTTCAACCAAGCATTGCCCTGCTCCGCGGGCGCGGATGTGGGCGGGGACGAGGTTGAACCGGCGTTCGTCCTCGGACAGCTCCCGGTCCTCGACCGTCTTGTGCGGGCAGGTGAGGTGGTGGTGTTCATCTTCGCAGCTCAGCTCAGCGAGGACCTCGCGGCCGGCGGCGGTGAACTCCTCCGGAGCGGGCAGCAGGTCGACCGGATCCTTGCGCAGGTGGTGTCGTGCTCACGGCCGGAGCGCACCGCTGAGACGTAAATCGACCATTCAACGGAGGCGGTGAGGACTTGGACGTCGCCGCCGTGGCGGTGACGAGGGCGCCGTTGCCGCGGGCCAGGTCAGCGATGCGGGTCGCGTCCAGCAGGTAACGGCAGATCAGGACCGCGTGGGCGAAGACCCCCGGGGCCCGGCGTCCGGTGCGGGTGCCCAGGTGGAGGCGCTGGCGTTGCAGGAGTGCGGCGATGTGCTGGACAGTGGTCCGGGAGGTGAGCAGGACGGCGGTATAGGTGGCAAGATCAGGCACGGTGGAGCTCCGATAGCGCAGGTTGCTGCAGGAGGCTTTCCGTTTACCGGGGTTCCACCCCTGGCCGCCACCTCGGTCCTTGCGGCGGCATCGCCGACGTCACCGTCCGTGATCGTCAGGCCGCTACCGAGAAGAGCTCACTGAGCACTCCGACAACCAGCCGTCAGGACGGTGCACTCTTGAAGGTCGTTCTCATCAGCACGTACTTCCCTCCGCACCTCGGAGGAGTCGAAGTCGTGGCAGCCGATCTCGCTTCGGCCCTTGTCCGCGCCGGTCACGACGTGACCGTCGTGACCACCGGACGCTCCGCCGAGACGGGAGCGCACGAAGTGATGGACGGCTACCGCATCGTCCGGCTCTCCGCTTGGAACGGCATCGAGGAACGCACGGGCATACCGTTCCCCCTCTTGAGTCCATCGGCCCTCGAGGTGCTTCACCAGCTGATCTGTTCCGCCGACGTCGTGCACGTCCACGACTTCCTTTACCCCCCGTGCCACGCAGGGATCGCTCTCACTGCGCTGACGGGCCGACCGCTGGTCCTGAGCCTGCACGTCGCCCGGGTTCCCCACACCAACCCCCTGACTCAACTGGCACAAGGTCTCATCGCCGCCAGCATGGGGAGGTTTGCGGTCAAACGTGCTGCTCGAGTGATCGTGCACAACGAGAACGTCGCCGCTTTCGCCGAAAAGCTGGGAGCCCCTCCCCGCCGGATCAAGCTCGTCCGGACAGGCGTGTCCGTGTCGGAGTTCACCCCCTCCACTCATAAGGAGAAACGCGCCGCCCTCGTGCGCTTCGGGCTACCGCTGGATCGCCCGGTGGTCCTCTTCGTCGGGCGACTGGTTCCGAAGAAGGGGTACCTGCAAGTGATCGAGGCAACGAGCCCCGACATCCACCTGGCGCTGGCAGGCAGTGGGTCACTGGATGGCGTGGTTGATCACGTGACGTGGCTGGGACCGGTCGCGCGGGGCAAACTCGTGGAGTTGTACCGGGCAGCGAGCGTCCTGGTGGCTCCTTACGATCGTGAACCGTTCACTCTCGTGCTCCAGGAAGCCATGGCCAGCGGCATCCCCGTCATCACTACCGAAGAAGCGGAGTACCACGCTGCCGGCTTGGGCTTCCCTGCCGTCAAATTCGCTCGACGAACCAGCTCTGCCCTTCGGTCGGCCATCGACGAGGTCATGGGGGACGCTTCCTTGGCGGTCACCATGGCCCGAGCGGCTCGCCGCTACGCCGAAGAAAACTTCGACAAGAGGTTGCACGTACAGGCCGTGCTGGAAGCCTACGTCACGGCGGTCCGTCCGCGACGGCATCACGCGCGTGAAGGCGACGCTGAGGCTGGGCTTCGGCACCATTGAAGAGGAGGAACCCTCTCACCCCACCAGCAGGTCCGGCAACCCATCCCACACCCCCGCGGGGACAGCGCGGGGCCGACGTGGCGCCGCACCGGCGCAGGGACGCGCCCAGACAGCGTCAGCGGCGCCGGGCACTCGGTGGAGAACATCGCGACGGTCGCCGGCCACCCCCGCTCGGCGAGCGCCTGCCGCAGGTTCCCGCAGGACGGCACGCCGTCGTCGGGTGGGGTATCAGCACGATCCATCGGGAGGGCCCGCGGACGTCGAGGTGTCGATGACAGGCTGGCCGTCGTGCACACCGCTCATCCTGCCGCTCACACTCCCACGAGCCGCCGGTAAGCGCAGGTTGCTGTAGGGGGCTCTCCGTCTACCGGGGTTCCACCCCTGGCCGCCACCTCGGTCCTCGCGGCGGCATCGCCGACGTCACCGTCCGTGATCGTCAGGCCGCTACCGAGAGGAGCGCACCAGGGATGCGCGTTCAAGCCGGGGCGTGGAACTTCTGCTGCGCCGCTTCGAACCCCTTGATGACGAGCTCCTCCACCGCGTCGGCGGCGTCCATCACCAGGAACGGCATGTCCTTCTTCTCCGTGCTGGAGAACTCCTTGAGCACGAAGTCGGCCGGGTCCTGCCGGCCGGGCGGGCGGCCGATGCCGACGCGCACCCGGGCGTAGTCCTTGTCGCCCAACGACTTGGAGATGGATCGGAGGCCGTTGTGGCCGCCTTCGCCGCCGCCGCGCTTGAGGCGCACGGAGCCGAAGGGGACGTCGAGCTCGTCGTGGACGACGACGAGGTGCTCGACGTCGACGTCGAAGTACTTCGCCAGTCCGGCCACGGGGCCGCCGGAGACGTTCATGTAGGACGTGGGCGCCGCGAGGACGACCCGCGGCCCCGGCGCCCCGCCGGGCGCGACGCCGAGGCGGACCTCGGCGGTGCGCGCGCCCGTGCGGTGGCGCTTGAAGGACCCCCGCGTGCGCGACGCCAGCTCGTCGAGCACCATCTGGCCGACGTTGTGCCGGGTGCGCTCGTACTCGGCGCCGGGGTTGCCCAAGCCGACGACGAGCCAGGCGTCGCTCACGGGATCAGTGCCTCAGCGGTCGAGGCTCAGGCGTTCTCGCCCTCGACCGGGGTGTGCTCCTCGCGCACGATGCCGGCGTCGGCCTCGAGGGCCTCCAGCTCGGCCTCGGCCTGGGCGGCGGTCGCGGCGGCGGTGATGACGACGACGAGCTGCTCGGGGTCACCGGCGAGGGTGGTGCCCTCGGGGAGGGTCACGTCGGAGGCCGCGACGTGCGTGCCGGCGGTCAGGCCCTCGACGGAGACGGTGACGGCGGTGGGGATGGCGGCGGCGTCGGCCTCGACGGAGAGGGTGTTCAGCTCCTGCTGGACGACGGTCTCGGGGGCGGCGTCGCCCTCGACGTGCAGCGGCACGTCGACGGTGACCTTCTCGCCGCGGCGCACGACGAGCAGGTCGACGTGCTCGATGAAACCCTTGATCGGGTCGCGCTGGACGTCCTTCGGCAGCACCAGGTGCGAGGTGCCGTCCACGTCGATGTCGAGCAGCACGTTGGAGTTGCGCAGCGCGATCATGGTCTCGTGGCCCGGCAGCGTCACGTGCACCGGCGCCTCGCCGTGGCCGTAGACGACCGCGGGGATCTTGCTGGCGCGGCGGATGGTGCGGGCGGCGCCCTTGCCGAAGCTGGTGCGGACCTCGGCGGTGAGCTTGGTCTCGGCCATGGTGGATCTCCTCGTTCTCGGGGCTTCCTGATTTCGACCCCGGGAGGACGCGACGGCGCGAACATCGTCCACTCCACCGCGTCGATCACGGTGACGCTCGCGCGTCACCCTCGCCGAGGCAACCGCGCACCAGCATAACGGCTCGCCGGGGTCGCCCCCGACGAGCCGCCGTCGCTCAGCGGCGACCGCTCAGCTGTGGCCGTCGAACAGGCTGGTGACCGACCCGTCGTCGAAGACCTCGCGGATCGCGCGGGCCAGCAGCGGGGCGATGGAGAGCACCTTCAGCTGCGGGAACTGCTGGGACTCGCTGATCGGCAGCGTGTTGGTCACCACGAGCTCGGAGATCGGCGAGTTCTTCAGCCGGTCCACCGCCGGGCCGGACAGCACGGCGTGGGTGGCGGTGGCGATGACGTCGGCGGCGCCGTTGGCCTTGAGCGCCTCGGCCGCCTGGACGATGGTGCCGGCGGTGTCGATGAGGTCGTCGACGAGGACGCAGGTGCGGCCCTCGACGTCACCGACGACCTCGTGCACCTTGACCTGGTTGGGCACGTTGGGGTCGCGGCGCTTGTGGATGATCGCCAGCGGGGCGCCGAGGCGGTCCGACCACAGGTCGGCCACCCGCACGCGCCCGGCGTCCGGGGACACGATGGTGATGTTGGAGCGGTCGACGCGCTTGCCGACGTGGTCGGCCAGCAGCGGCAGCGCCCACAGGTGGTCGACGGGACCGTCGAAGAAGCCCTGGATCTGGGCGGTGTGCAGGTCGACGGACATGAGGCGGTCCGCGCCGGCGGTCTTGAACATGTCCGCGATGAGGCGGGCCGAGATCGGTTCGCGCCCGCGGCCCTTCTTGTCCTGGCGGGCGTAGCCGTAGAACGGGGCGACCACGGTGATCCGCTTGGCCGACGCGCGCTTGAGCGCGTCCACCATGATCAGGTGCTCCATGATCCACTGGTTGACGTTCGAGGTGTGGCTCTGGATGACGAACGCGTCGGAGCCGCGGACGCTCTCCTCGAACCGGACGTAGATCTCGGAGTTGGCGAAGTCGTAGGCGCTCGTGGGGACGAGTTCGGCACCCAGGGCGGCCGACACCTCCTCCGCGAGCTCCGGGTGCGCCCGTCCGGAGATGAGCACCATCCGCTTCTCGCCCGTGGTGGTGATTCCGGTCATGGCTGGATCTCCCTGTCCGTGCTGGCGGTGGTGCCAGTGCTCTCGTCGTTCGCCCGCTGCGCCGCTTCGGCGGCGGGAGTTCCTGGGCGCTTGGCGAGGGTCCAGCCCTCGAGGTTGCGCTGGGGGGCCACGTTGATCGCGAGCGCCCCGGCGGGGACGTCCTTGCGGATCACGGTGCCGGCCCCGGAGTAGGCGCCGTCGCCCACGGTGACGGGGGCCACGTACATGTTGTCCGAGCCCATCCGCACGTGGTCGCCGACGGTGGTGCGGGCCTTGTTCACCCCGTCGTAGTTCACGAAGACCGACGCGGCCCCGATGTTGGAGTGCTCGCCGATGGTGGCGTCGCCGACGTAGGAGAGGTGGGGCACCTTCGAGCCGCGCCCGATGGTGGCGTTCTTCGTCTCGACGAAGGTGCCGATCTTGCCCTCGGCCCCCAGCCGGGTGCCCGGCCGCAGGAACGCGAAGGGGCCGACCTGCGCGCCCTCCCCGACGACCGCGGAGGAGCCGTGGGTGCGTTCGACGAGCGCCCCGGCGCCGACCTCGACGTCGGTGAGGGTGGAGTCGGGTCCGACGACGGCGCCGGTGGCGACGCGGGTGGTCCCGTGCAGCTGCACCCCGGGACGGATCGTCACGTCGGGGGCGAGCTCGACGTCGGCGTCGATCCAGGTGGTGGCCGGGTCGGCGATCGTGACCCCGGCGAGCATCCAGCGCCGCAGGGTGCGGCGGTTGGCCTCGGCGGCGAGGTCGGCCAGCTGGGCGCGGTCGTTGACGCCGCGGATCTCCCACTCGTCCTCGAGGGCGAGTGCCTCCACCCGCCCGCCGGCGGCGCGGACCAGGGACAGGACGTCGGTCAGGTAGACCTCGCCGGCGGCGTTGTCGCGCCCGACCCGGCCGAGGGACTCGCGCAGGGCCGCGGCCTCGAAGGCGTAGACCCCGGAGTTGACCTCCCGCACGGCGAGCTGCTCGGCGGTGGCGTCCTTCTGCTCGACGATCCCCGTCACGCCCGTCCCGTCGCGCAGCACCCGGCCGTACCCGGTGGGGTCCGCCAGCAGCGCGGTGAGCACGGTCACGGCGTTGCCGCCGGCGGCGTGGGCGCCCGCGAGCCGCTGCAGCGTCGCGCTCGACAGCAGCGGCACGTCGCCGTAGGTGACGAGCACGGTGCCGGAGAGGTCGGCGGGGAGGGCCTCCAGCGCGCACTGGACGGCGCGGCCGGTGCCGGGGACGTCGTCCTGCAGGGCGACGAGGACGGAGGGGAAGTCCCCGGCCAGCGCCTCCCGCACCCGGTCGGCCTGGTGGCGCAGCACGACGACGAGGTGCTCGGGGGCGGTCCCCCGCGCGGCGCGCAGGGCGTGCCCGACCAGCGGACGACCCCCCAGGGGGTGCAGGACCTTCGGGGTGGCCGACCTCATGCGGGTGCCCTCGCCCGCGGCGAGGACGATCACAGCTGCGGGGACGGCGGGCTGGGTGGTCACGCGGGGCGCGCTCCTAGCGGCTCGGGTGGCGTCGGAGGACGTGCCGAGGATAACGGCCCCCGCAGGCGGCGACGGACACCCGCAGAGCTCCCGGGAGAGGATTCGAACCCCTACTGGACGGGACCAAAACCCGCCGTGCTGCCGTTACACCACCCGGGACAGCTGTCGCCGGACCATCCTGCCAGTCCCGGTCCGCGCGCCGGTCCCCACCCGTGCGACCACCCGTCCGGCGCAGCAGGCAGGATGGGGTGGTGACGGCAGCCGCGAGCGGACGGTCCCGGTCCCGCATGACCGGCGGCGAGCGCCGGGAGCAGCTCATCGGGGTCGGGCGCGGCCTGTTCGCGGCCAAGGGCGTCGAGGGCACGACGGTCGAGGAGATCGCCGCGGCGGCGGGCGTGTCCAAGCCGGTCGTGTACGAGCACTTCGGCGGCAAGGAGGGTCTCTACGCCGTCGTGGTGGACCGGGAGATCGCCGCCCTGCTGGGGTCCATCACCCGCTCGCTGTCGGGGCGCGGCAGCCCGCGCACGCTGCTGGAGCGGGCCACCATCGCCCTGCTCGACTACATCGAGGGCTCCACCGACGGGTTCCGCATCCTGGTCCGCGACTCCCCCGTCACCCAGACCACGGGCACCTTCGCGAGCCTGCTCTCCGACATCGCCCGCCAGGTCGAGCACCTGCTCGTGGACGCGTTCGCCGCGCGCGGCTACCCCCCGGAGCGGTCGGGGATGTACGCCCAGATGCTCGTGGGCATGGTCGCCATGACCGGTCAGTGGTGGCTGGACACCCGGGAACCGGACCGGGAGGAGGTCGCGGCGCACCTGGTCAACCTCGCCTGGAACGGGCTGACGGGACTGGACGCCGAGCCGCGCCTGTCGGCGCGGGCCCGGGACGCGGACGAACCGGAGCCGCCGCGTGAGCACGCCTGACGCCGTCCACGGCGCGGACGGGACGGCCGCACCCGGCGCGGAGGCGGTGGCCGCTGCCGGCGCGGACGAGGTCGACCTCATCGTCGCCGCCTGGCGGCGGGAGGCCCCCCAGCTCGACGTCGAGCCGCTGGAGGTCCTCTCGCGCGTGGCCCGGCTGGCCCGGCACCTGGACCGGTTGCGTCGCGGCGCCTTCAGCGCCCACGGGCTGGAGACGTGGGAGTTCGACGTGCTCGCCGCGCTGCGGCGGGCCGGCAGCCCCCACGAACTGTCCCCCGGGCAGCTGCTGGTCGAGACGCTGGTGACCAGCGGGACGATGACCAACCGCGTGGACCGGCTCGCCACCCGCGGGCTGGCCGAGCGGCGCCCCGACCCCGACGACCGGCGCGGGGTGCGGGTCCGGCTCACCCCCGCGGGGGCCGCCGTCGTCGACGCCGCGATGGCCGACCTCGTCCGGGCCGAGCACCGGATGCTGGACGTCCTGCCCCGCGAAGAGCGCCGAGCGCTCGCGACGCTGCTGCGTCGCGTCTCGGCGCCCTTCGAGCAGGGTTCCTGAGCCCCGGCGGACCGGGGTGGCCCGGGGGCGTCAGTACGCCCCGCGGCCCCGCAGCACGGCTCCGGCGGTCTTCCACAGGATCATGAAGTCGAACGTGAAGGACCAGTTCTCGACGTAGCGCACGTCGAGGCGGACCGACTCGTCCCAGTCGAGGTCGGAGCGGCCGTTGATCTGCCACAGCCCCGTCAGACCGGGCTTGACCAGCAGGCGGCGACGCATGTCGTAGCCGTACTCGTCGACCTCCTTCTGCAGCGGCGGGCGCGGCCCGACCAGCGACATCTCGCCGCGGAGGACGTTGATGAGCTGGGGCAGCTCGTCGATCGAGTAGCGGCGCAGGACGCGGCCGACGCGGGTGATGCGCGGGTCGACCTTCATCTTGAACAGCACGCCGTTGCCGTCGGTGGCGTCGCGCAGGTCGATGAGCAGCTTCTCCGCGTCGGTGACCATCGAGCGGAACTTGAACATCGGGAAGGTCTTGCCGTCCTTGCCGACGCGCTGCTGCTTGAAGAACACCGGGCCCCGGCTGTCGAACTTGATGACCAGGGCCAGCACGAGCAGCAGCGGGCTGAGCACGACGAGCGCGGTGCCGGCCGCGACGCGGTCGACGGTCGTCTTCGCCAGCCGTCGCACGCCGGTCAGCTCGGGTCGTTCGACGTGCAGCAGCGGCAGGCCGCAGACGGGCCGGATGGCCACGCGCGGGCCGATGACCTCGGTGAGCGCCGGGGCGACGAGCAGGTCGGCGCGGGTGGCCTCCAGCTCCCAGCCCAGCCGGCGCAGGCCGGGGCCGTCGAGCTCGGGCGAGGCGGTCACGAGGACCACGTCGGCGTCGACGCTGGTCACGGCGTGCCGGACCTCGTCGAAGCTGCCGATGATCGGGATGCCGAGCTCGTCCAGCTCCGCGTCCTCGGCGGCGCTGCCCCGCCCGCCGGGGACGCAGGCCCCGACGATCCGCATGCCGTGGTAGCTGGCGCGGTGCAGCTGGCGGGCCATGCCGGCGACGGCGGCGCGGTGGCCGACGGCCACGACGGTCTGGCCGGCCTCGCCGCGGGTGCGCTGGGCGTGCAGCTGCTGGCGCAGGGCGTAGCGGCCGATCAGGGTCAGCAGGGTGGCGATCGGGAACGCCACGACGACGTAGCCGCGGGCGATCTCGAGGTCGAAGGCCCAGGACGTCGTCCCGACGAGCGCCACGAAGGCCAGCGCGGCGGTCAGGACGCGGTGGAACTCCTCGGAGCCGACCCCCAGGAAGCGCGGCTCGTAGGTGCGCAGGGCGCCCATGGCCACGACCCACAGGACCGGCAGCAGGACCGCGCAGGCCACCACGGCGCGCCCGGAGGTCGTCTCCAGGTTGGCCGGGCTGGTGTTGAAGCGGGCGAAGAAGCCGACGAAGGCGGCAAAGGCGGCGGCGAGGGCGTCGACGGCGACGACCTTGAGGACGTAGGTGCGCTGCCACGCCGGTGTCCGCTCGGCGAAGCCGAGCGAGTTGCGCTGACGAGGGACGAGCAACCGCTCGCGCCGGACGGGATCGGCCACGCCGTCGGCGGGCGAGGTGCCGAGGAGCTTCTCCTCGATCTCCCCCCGTGACGTTCTGGCTCCGGGTACGTCGCTGATGCTCAAAGTCCCCCCTGGACTGGTACCTCGCGCCTGGTCACCAGGCACGGCACCCGCGGTCGACGCCCCCACGTAGGGACCACCGGTGCGTGGCTCAGCGTAGGGGACAGCCACCCGAACGACGCAAGACGTGACAGGTCGCTGCGGGATCCCCCCGCAGGAATGCACCGGTTGGGCTCACCCGTTCGACGCAATGGTCATGCCACACGACTGTCAGTGATCAAAACGGGGTGCGGGCCCTCACCGGCTCACTCCACCAGCTCGGAGACCTCCAGCCAGCTCTCCTCGATCCGCTCCCGCTCCCCCGTCAGGGCCCGCAGCTCGGCGTCCAGGGCCGTGACGGCCGCGAGGTCGGTGGCCTGGGCCGCGAGCTGGGCGTGCAGCTGCTCCTCGCGGCGGGCGAGCTTCTCCAGCTGCCGCTCCAGCCGGGCCATCTCCTTGCGCGCGGCGCGCGCCGCGGCCCCGTCCGCCGGGGTCGCGGCGCCCCGGCCCGCGGTCGCGGCGCTCCGGCCCGCGGCCACGGTGCGGGCGGCGCCCGCCGCCTTGAGGACGGCCCGGCGCTGGAGGTACTCCTCCACGCCGTTGGGCAGGTCGCGGACCGCCCCGTCACCCAGCAGCGCGACCTGCCGGTCGGTGATGCGCTCCAGCAGGTACCGGTCGTGGCTGACGACCACCAGCGTGCCCGGCCAGCCGTCCAGCAGGTCCTCCACCGCCGCGAGGGTGTCGGTGTCGAGGTCGTTGGTGGGCTCGTCCAGCAGCAGGACGTTCGGCTCGGCCATCAGCAGCCGCAGCAGCTGCAGGCGGCGGCGCTCACCGCCGGAGAGGTCGTCGACGCGGGTCCAGGCGCGCTGGGCGGTGAAGCCCAGGCGCTCCAGCAGCTGGCCCGCGGGGACGTCGCGGTCGCCGAGGCGGACGTGGCTGGCGACCTTGTCGACCGCCTCCAGCGCCCGCAGCTCGCCGACCTCCTCCAGCTCGAGGACCTCCTGGGTCAGCGTGGCGACCACCACGGTCGAGCCGCGCCGGACCCGCCCGGCGTCGGGGGCCTGCGTGCCGTTGACCAGCCGCAGCAGCGAGGACTTCCCCGCGCCGTTGACCCCGACGACCCCGACCCGGTCGCCCGGGCCCAGCCGCCAGGTCACCCGGTCCAGCAGGGTCTTGCCGCGGAAGGCGAGGGTGACGTCCTCGAGGTCGACGACGTCCTTGCCCAGGCGGGTCGTGGCCATCTTGGCCAGCTCGACGGTGTCGCGCAGCGGGGGGACGTCCTCGATGAGGGCGTTGGCGGCGTCGATGCGGAACCGCGGCTTGCTCGTGCGGGCCGGGGCGCCGCGGCGCAGCCAGGCCAGCTCCTTGCGCAGCAGGTTCTGCCGGCGCTCCTCGGTGACGGCCGCGACCCGCGAGCGCTCGGCGCGGGTGAGGACGTAGGCGGCGTACCCGCCCTCGTAGGGGTCCACGACCCCGTCGTGCACCTCCCAGACCCGCTCGCAGACCGCGTCGAGGAACCACCGGTCGTGGGTCACGACCAGCAGCGCTCCCGACCCGGCCGGCCAGCGGGTGCGCAGGTGCTCCGCCAGCCACGCCACGCCCTCGACGTCGAGGTGGTTGGTGGGCTCGTCGAGGACGACGAGGTCGTGGTCGCCGGCCAGCAGCGCCGCGAGGGCCACCCGGCGGCGCTGGCCGCCGGACAGCGTCGAGACGACCGCCTCCAGCCCGCCGACGTCGGAGGCCTCGAGGTCGCCGAGCAGGCCGGCGACGACGTCGCGCACGCGCGACTGCGAGGCCCACGCGTGGGCGGGCTGGTCGCCGAGGACGGCCTCACGGACGGTGGCCCCGGGCACGAGGGTGTCGGTCTGGGACAGCACCGCCACCCGCAGCCCCCCGGTGTGGGTGACGCGGCCGCCGTCGGCCTCCTGGGTGCGGGCGAGCAGGCGCAGCAGCGTGGACTTGCCGTCGCCGTTGCGGCCGACGACGCCGATGCGGTCCCCCTCGGAGACCCCCAGCGACACCCCGTCCAGCAGGGTGCGCGAGCCGTGGACGACGGTGAGTTGTTCGGCGCTGATGAGGTTGGCCATCAGGACCTCCCTCCGGGAGACGGGGTGGAGACGGCTTCGAGGACCCGGGCACCGGGGGCCGGTCCGGTGGCGGTGCGCAGCCGCTCGGCCCCGAACAGGGGTTCGAGGTCGAGGGCGAGGCGGCGGGCCGCGGCGGGCGAGCGGGCGAGCAGGGCGACGGTGGGCCCGGAGCCGGAGACGATCCCGGCCACGGCCCCGGCGCGGCGCCCGGCCGCGACGGTGCCGGCCAGGGCGGGGTCCAGCGCGCAGGCGGCGTCCTGCAGGTCGTTGGACAACGCCGCGCCGAGGGCGTCGACGTCCCCGCCGCGCAGGGCCGCCTCGACGGCCTCCAGGCGTCCCGGCGGCGCGTCGTGGCCGGTGGCCTCGCGCCGGCGGTCGCACTCGGCGAAGACGGCCGGGGTGGAGAGGCCGCCCTCGGCGAGGACGAACACCCACGCGGAGGAGGCGCCGGTCAGCACCGGGACGAGGTGCTCGCCGCGCCCGGTGCCGACCGCGGTGCGCCCGTGCAGGCCGAAGGGGACGTCGGAGCCCAGCTCGGCGCCCAGCTCGGCGAGGGCGTCCAGGCCCAGGCGCAGGCGCCACAGGGAGTCGCAGGCCACGAGGGCGGCGGCGGCGTCGGCGGAGCCGCCGGCCATCCCGCCGGCCACGGGGACCTCCTTGCGCACGTGCACGTGCACGGCCCGGTCCACCCCGGCGCGCTCGGCGAGCAGCCGGGCGGCGCGCAGGGCCAGGTTCGTCCCGTCCAGCGGGACGCCGCCGACGTCGGTGCCCCCGACCCCCTCGACGGTGATCCCGAACTCGTCGGCGGGGGTGACGGTCACCTCCTCGTGCAGCGAGACGGCCTGGAAGACGGTGACGAGGTCGTGGTAGCCGTCGTCGCGTCGGGGGCCCACCTGCAGCAGCAGGTTGACCTTCGCGGGGGCGCGCGCGGTGACCGAGGCGAGCTCGGGGGGCGCGGGGTCGGGACTGCCGGGCACGAGGGACGACCCTACGGCGTCCCGGCGGGCTCCCCCGCCGCTCGCGCGCCCCCCGGCCGGTGCGCGGCGATGCGGGCGAAGTCCGCCACGCCCAGCTGCTCCCCGCGCACCGAGGGGTCGACCCCGGCGGCGCGCAGCGCCTCCTCTGCGGCGGCCGGCGACCCGGCCCAGCCGGCCAGCGCCGCCCGCAGCGTCTTGCGGCGCTGGGCGAAGGCGGCGTCGACGAGGGCGAAGACCTCCTCGCGGCCGGCGGTGGTCTCCGGGGCGGGGCGGCGGGTGAAGGAGACCAGCCCGGAGTCCACGCGGGGCACGGGCCAGAAGACCGGCGGGGGCACCGACCCGGCGCGCTTGGCGGAGGCGTACCAGGCGGTCTTGACGCTGGGGACGCCGTAGGTGCGGCTGCCGGGGGGCGCGACGAGGCGGTCGGCGACCTCGGACTGCACCATGACCAGGCCCTGGCGCAGGCTGGGGAAGCGGGCCAGCATCGTCAGCAGCACGGGGACGGCGACGTTGTAGGGCAGGTTCGCGACCAGGGCCGTGGGCGGGGGGCCGGGCAGCTCGGCGAGCTGCACGGCGTCGGCGAGGACGACCTCGAAGGAGGTCCCGGGCCGGCCGCGGGCGGCGACGGTGGCGGGCAGCTCCGCGGCCAGCACCGGGTCGATCTCCACGGCGACGACCCGGTCGACGGCCTCCAGGAGGGCGAGGGTGAGCGAGCCCAGCCCGGGCCCGACCTCCACCACGACGTCCTCGGGGGTCAGGTCGGCGACCCGGACGATGCGCCGGACGGTGTTGGCGTCGACGACGAAGTTCTGGCCGAGGGTCTTCGTCGGACGGATGGAGAGCCTGTCGGCCAGGTCACGGACGTCCCTGGCCGACAGGAGGGAGCTCAGAGCTTCTTGCCGCACACGGGCCATTGTCCGGCACCGGCGCGCTGGTACAGCAGCTGGGCGCGGTGGGTCTGCTCGGCGGGGGAGGCCTGGCTGGGCAGGCCGCTGCCGCCGACGGCCCGCCAGGTCGAGACGCTGAACTGGTAGAGGCCGTGGTACTTGCCGCTGCTGGAGACGATGGAGGGGTTGCCGCCGGACTCGCAGGCGGCCAGCGCGCCCCAGTTCAGCCCGTCGGAGGTGGCGGGCGCGCCGCCGGAGGACGCGGCGGCCTTCGGGGCGGCGACGGGGACGGGCTTGGGCTTGGTGCCGACCTGGACGACCTCCTCGACCGGGGCCACGTCCACGACCTCCCCGGTCACGTCGTGCTGGCTGCGGACGCCGTCGCGGAAGACGTCGGCGTAGGTGACGGTCTTGGACCCGTCCACGCCCGCGGTGACCACCTTGCGCTCGCCCGCGAAGAGGGTGTCCGTCTCCTCGGTGCGGCTGCCGTGCGGGAGGGCGACGGTCTCGGTGCTGGGGGCGCGGTCGACGCGCACGACGGTGACGCCGAGGCCGGGGGTGACGCGGTCGGTGACGGGCACGGAGACCTCGTCGCCCTCGCGGACGGGAACGCCGGCCTCGGCGAGCAGGCCGGCGACGTCGGTGGCGGTGCTGGTGAGGGGGCGGGTCTGGCCGTCGGCGACGACGGTGACGTCCTTGGGGGTGGTGACGTCGAGGGCGAGGCCCTGACGGCCGAGGGGCTCGGCGCGGGAGGCGGACAGCTTGGCGCCGTCGGCGCGCACGTCGAGGTCGGACAGGGCCGCGTCGACGGTCTGCGCGGTGGTCCAGTGGGTCTTCGTCTCGCCGTCGACGGTGAGGGTCAGCTGCCGCCCGTAGCGGACGACGATGGTCTGCCCGTCGGAGAGCTCCGTGTCGGCGGCGGGGGCGACGAGGTCGTGCTCGCCGACGGTGATGCCCTGGTCCTCGAGCACGTCGGCCACGGTGCCGCCGAAGGCGCTGGCCTGGGTGCGGTGACCGTCGGCGTCGATCACCACGTCCTTGTCGAGGGCGGTGAAGGCGGCGGTCCCGCCGAGCACGGCGGCGAGGCAGGTGCCTCCCGCGGCGATGCGGACGGTGCGGGACGTCTTGCCGGCGGCGGTCAGGAGGCGGAACGGCACGAGGGATCCTTCGACGATGGGCCCGGGCACGAGATCCGGACGCGGGCCCGCTCGGAGGGACCCCCGTCCCCGCGCGAACCGTGTGGTCCGGCCACCTCGATCCGGCCGACAGGAGCGGACCGTAACCGCTCCGAGACCTCTTCGACAAGCCGCTGTGATCCCTGGAGCCCGCCCCCGGGGCCCGGGCCCGCCCCGTCCGGGCCGGACCCGTGCTGCTGGGCCGATCGGGTGGCCCCGGTCGTGACGAACCTCACCAGGGCCCGTAGACGCTCTCCGTCGTCGCGGTCAGGGTGGCGCAGAGCTCGTCGAGGTCCGCTCCCAGCGTCCGCGCCATCGCCCGGACCGTGAGCGGGACGAGGTAGCCGGCGTTGGGCCGGCCCCGGTGCGGGACGGGGGTCAGGTACGGGGCGTCGGTCTCGACCATGACCCGGTCCCGGGGGGCGGCGCGCAGCGCCTCCCGCAGCGGGTCGGCGTTCTTGAAGGTGACCGTCCCGGCGAAGGAGAGGTAGTACCCGGCGTCCCCGCAGACCCGGGCCATCGCCGCGTCGCCGGAGAAGCAGTGGAACACCGTCCGCTCCGGGGCGCCCTCCTCGGCCAGGACCCGCAGGACGTCCTCGTGGGCGTCGCGGTCGTGGATCTGCAGCGCCAGGCCCAGCTCCTTGGCGAGGCGGACGTGGTCGCGGAAGGCGTCCTCTTGCAGGGCCCACTGCTCCGGCGGGGTCCGGAAGTGGTCCAGCCCGGTCTCCCCCACCACCCGCACCCGCGGGTGCGCGGCCAGCGCCCGGATCTCGGCGAGCGCGGCCTCGTACTCCCCCGCCGCGACGAGGTCGGGGACCTCGTTGGGGTGCAGCGCGACCCCGCCCAGCAGCTGGGGGAAGCGGTCGAGGGCGGCGACCGTCCACCGCGCGGCGGGCAGGTCGCAGCCGATCTGGACGCTGCGCGGGACCCCGGCCGCCGCGGCGGCCGCCAGCAGCGCCTCCACGTCCTCGGGGGTCTCGGAGTCCAGGTGGGTGTGGTTGTCGACGACCGCGACGGCCAGCGGCTCCGGTGCGGGCGGGCGTTCGCCCCGGCTCACCGCTGCAACCGCCCCAGCTCCTCCTCGACGACGGCCGCGACGTCGAGCTTGGTGAAGACCGGCGTCGGCGCGGCGACGGGCGTCCCCGGCACGACCGGGTGCGAGGCCCACTCCGGCAGCGTCTCGCCCCGGCGGTAGTCGCCCGTGAGGACCGGGTAGGGCCGCCCGTCGTCGAGGTCGGTCACCTCGCGCAGCTCCGGCAGCGGCGACACCGTGCCCACGCCCCCGAAGGCCTGGTGGACCTTCTGCGCCGAGTGCGGCAGGAACGGCGAGAGCAGGGTGCGGCAGTCGGAGACGGCCTGGGCAGTGACGTGCAGGACCGACTTCATCCGCTCGGGGTCGGAGTTCTTGATCTTCCAGGGCTCCTGCTCGGTGAGGTACTTGTTCACCTCGCCGACGACGCGCATGGCCTCGCCGATCCCCGCCCGCTGCCGGTGGGCCTCGATGAACCCGCCGACGGTGGAGAACCCGCCCGACGTCGTGGCCAGCAGGTCGCGGTCGGCGTCGGTGAGCTCCCCCGCGGCCGGGATCTCGCCGACGTTCTTCGCGATGAGCGACGCGGTCCGGTTCACCAGGTTGCCCCAGCCCGCGACGAGCTCGGAGTTCGTCCGGGTGGCGAACTCCTGCCAGGTGAAGTCGCTGTCGTTGTTCTCCGGGCCGGCGGCGGAGATGAAGTAGCGCAACGCGTCCGGCTGGTAGCGGGCCAGGACGTCGCGCACGTAGATGACGACGCCGCGGCTGGAGGAGAACTGCTTGCCCTCCATGGTGAGGAACTCGCTGGCGACGACCTCGGTGGGCAGGTTGAGGTTCCCGAAGGGACCCGGCTGCCCGCCCGCGCTGCCGCGCCCGTCGTAGGCGAGCAGCTCGGCCGGCCAGATCTGGGAGTGGAAGGTGATGTTGTCCTTGCCCATGAAGTAGTACGACTCCGCGGCCGGGTCGGTCCACCACGCCTTCCACGCGTCGTCGTCGCCGGAGCGCCGGGCCCACTCCACCGAGGCGGACAGGTAGCCGATGACGGCGTCGAACCACACGTAGAGCCGCTTGGCGGGGTTGTCCTCCCAGCCCTCCAGCGGGACCGGGATGCCCCAGTCGATGTCGCGGGTCATGGCCCGCGGCTTCATGTCCGCGAGCAGGTTCTGGGAGAACTTCAGGACGTTGGGGCGCCAGCGGCCGGTGTCGGCGCGGGTCTGCAACCACGACCCGAGGGCCTCGGCCAGGGCGGGCAGGTCGAGGTAGAAGTGCTCGGTCTCGACGAACACGGGCGTCTCGCCGTTGATGCGGCTCCTGGGGTTCTTCAGCTCGATGGCGTCGAGCTGGTTGCCGCAGTTGTCGCACTGGTCCCCGCGCGCGCCGTCGTAGCCGCAGATCGGGCAGGTGCCCTCGACGTAGCGGTCGGGCAGGGTGCGGCCCGTCGACGGCGAGATCGCGCCCATGCCCTTCCGCGCGACCATGTACCCGTTGCGGTGGACGGTGCGGAACATCTCCTGCACCACCGCGTAGTGGTTGGCCGTCGTGGTGCGGGTGAAGAGGTCGTAGGACAGCCCCAGCCCGTGCAGGTCCTCGGCGATGACGCGGTTGTAGCGGTCGGCGAGCTGCTGCGGGGTCAGGCCCTCCTGCTCGGCCTGGACGAGGATCGGCGTGCCGTGCTCGTCGGTGCCCGACACCATGAGGACGTCGTGACCCGCCATCCGCATGTACCGGCTGAACACGTCGGAGGGGACGCCGAAGCCGGCGACGTGGCCGATGTGCCGGGGCCCGTTGGCGTAGGGCCAGGCCACCGCGGAGAGGACGTGGGTCATGGCAGGAGTCTAGGGCGGCGGGACGTCGCCGACGGGCGGGTGTCGGAGCCCCGCCGTACGGTCGCCCCGTGAGCGAGAACACGCAGAACCCCGACCCGACCACCAGCGCCGAGAAGGACCCCGAGGACTGGGTCACCGGCGACGAGCCCATGACCGGCCCGCAGCGCAGCTACCTGCAGACCCTGGCCCGCGAGGCCGGCCGCGACCTGCCCGAGGACCTCGACAAGGCCCGCGCCTCGGAGCTGATCGACGAGCTGCAGCAGGAGACCGGCCGCGGCAACTCCTGACCACGGACGACCACCGGCCGACCACGGGCCGGCCACGGGTCGGCCGGTGGCGCCGGCCGGTAGCGTCGGCGCCGTGGACAGCCGCCTGGTGAACCTCGTCGTCGACGCCGCCGACCCGGCGGGCCTGGCCCGCTGGTGGCGCGAGGCCCTGGGGTGGCGGGCGGGGTACGCCGACGACCACGAGAGCGACGTCGTGCCGCCCGAGGGCGAGCCCGGTCTCGACCTCGTGTTCGTCCCGGTGTGCGACCCCAAGCTCGTGCCGAACCGGATCCACCTGGACCTGGACTCCTCCTCCCCCGCCGAGCAGCGCGAGACCGTGGCGTTCCTGCTCGACCTCGGCGCCACCCGCGCCGACGTGGGGCAGGGCGAGGTGCCCTGGGTGGTCCTGGCCGACCCGGAGGGCAACGAGTTCTGCGTCCTGGACCCGCGCCCGGAGTACGAGGGGACGGGCGCGATCGCGGCCGTCGTCCACCAGGCGCGGGACCCGTGGGCCATGGCCGGCTTCTGGGGCCCCGTGTCCGGCTGGCGGACGGCGCGCTCGGGCGCGGGGGTGGTGGCGCTGCGGGACGGGTCCACGGGGCCGTTCCTGGAGTTCGTCGCGTCCTCCACCCCGCACACGGTGAAGAACCGCTGGCACCCGGACGTGCGCGCGACCCGTTCCGGCCGCGGCCGCGAGCGGGTGATCACCGAGGCGCTGGCGGCCGGGGCGCGCCCGGCCGACGTGGGTCAGGGCGCCGGGGTGCCCTGGACGGTCCTGGCCGACCCGGAGGGCAACGAGTTCTGCGTGCTCTCCGGGGCCGTCGACTAGGGCACCAGCAGCAGCTTGCCGGTGGTGCGGCGGCCCTCGAGGTCCTCGTGGGCCCGGCGCGCCGCGGTCAGCGGGTAGGTGCCCCCGACCCGCACGTCCAGGCGCCCGGCGGTGATCCAGCCGAACACCTCCTCGGTGCGGGCGAGCAGCTCGGCGCGGTCGCGGGTGTAGGACCTGAGCGTGGGCCGGGTGAGGAACAGCGACCCCTTCGCGTTCAGCCGCTGGACGTCGAAGGGCGGCACCTGCCCGCTGGACCCGCCGAAGACGACCATCAGCCCGCGCGGGCGCAGGGCGTCCAGGCCGGCGTCGAAGGTGTCCCTCCCGACGCCGTCGTAGACGACGTCCACCCCGAGACCGCCGGTGAGCTCCCGGGCCCGGGGGGTCGCCCCCGCGTAGCCCACGACGACGTCGTCGGCGCCGGCGGCGCGCGACAGCTCCGCCTTCGCCGGGGTGGAGACGGTGGTGAGGACGTTCGCCCCGCGCAGCTTGAGCACCTGGGTCAGCAGCAGCCCCACCCCGCCGGCCCCGGCGTGGACCAGCGCCCAGGTGCCCGCGGCGGCGGGGAAGGTGTCGGTGGCCAGGTAGTGCGCGGTCAGGCCCTGCAGCAGCACCGCGGCCGCCGTGGTGGCCCCCACCGCCTCGGGGACGGGCACGAGCTCGGCGGCGGGCACCAGGACCTGCTCGGCGTAGCTGCCCGGCGCCTCCTTCCAGGCGACGAGCTGCCCCGCCGCGAACCCCTCGACGCCCGGCCCGGGGCGGGCTACCCGGCCCGCGCCCTCGCTGCCCAGGACGGCCGGGAGGTCCAGCGGGTAGACCCCGCCGCGGCGGTAGGTGTCGATGAAGTTGACGCCGGCGGCCTCCACGTCGACGAGGACCTGCCCCGGCCCGGGCTCCGGCGCGGGGAGGTCGGTGACGGTGAGGACCTCGGGTCCTCCGGTCCGGTCGATCCGCACGGCGCGCACGGGACGAGCCTGCCAGAGGCGGGCCCGGCCCCCCGCGGTCGACCCGGCCCGCCGTCCCGGCGGGTCAGCCCCCGGAGCTCTCCCGGACCACCAGCCGCCCGCCCACGGTCAGCAGCCGTTCCGGGCCCTGGTGCCCGGCCAGGCGGTCCGCGAGCATCCCCAGGGCGAGGTCGGCCATCTCGGAGCGGTCCAGCGCGATGGAGGTGAGCGTGGGCGCGCTGTAGCGGGCCTGCTCGACGTCGTCGACGCCGACGACGGCGACGTCCTCGGGGACCCGGCGGCCCAGCTCGCGCAGCGCGTGCAGGGCGCCCACGGCGACGAGGTCGTTGGCGGCGAAGATCGCGTCGACGTCGGGGCGGGCGGCCAGCAGCGCCCGCGCCCCGTCGTAGCCGTGGCGCAGCTCCCACTCCGGCAGCGGCCACAGCAGCCCCGGGTCGAACTCCAGCCCGGCCCGCTGCAGGGCGTTGCGGTACCCCTCGATGCGCTGGGCCGCCACCGGCGGGCGCAGCTCCTCCGAGGACTTGTCCCCGAGGAAGGCGATCCTCCGCCGGCCCGTCTCCAGCAGGTGCTGCACCCCGAGGTCGCCCAGCGCGACGGAGTCGATGGTCACCCGGTCGTAGCCGGAGCCCTGCCCGTGCTCGCCGATGAGCACGGCCGGGGTGGAGTCGCGCCGCTGGGCCAGCTCCCCGCCGGGCATGGTCAGCGGCACGAACACCAGCCCGTCGACCAGGCGCACCGGGAAGCCGTTGGCGACCTCGCGCTCGCGCTCCAGGTCGCCGTCGGTCTGCTCGACCAGCAGCGTGATCCCGCGCGCGCGGGCGGCGGTCACCAGCGCGGAGGTCAGCTCGCCGTAGTAGGGGCTGGTCACGTTCGGCAGCGCCAGCGCCACCAGGCCGGTGCGGCCCTGGCGCAGCTGGCGGCCGATCCCGTTGGGGCGGTAGTCGAGGCGCTCGATGACGACCTTGACGCGCTCGCGCATCTCGGGCCGCACGTGGGGGTGGTCGTTGACGACGTTGGAGACGGTCTTGATGGACACGCCCGCCGCTTCCGCGACGTCCCGCAGCGTCGTGGGCCGCGTGGTGGGGCGCAGCCCTGGTCGGCGGGTCGTCTCGGGAGGCACCGGGGCATTGTGCCACCGGGCACCTTGACGACGCCCCGGCTTTCGCGTTGACTGACTTCCAACGTTGCAATCGCACCGAAGCCCTCACACCGCCGTGACGCCAACCAGGAGACCACCCGTGCGCACCGCTCGTCTCGCCCTCGACCCCGCTTTCACCGTGGGGCCGGTCCCCCGCCGGCTGTTCGGCTCGTTCGTCGAGCACATGGGCCGCTGCGTCTACACCGGCATCTTCGAACCCGACCACCCGAGCGCGGACGAGGACGGCCTGCGCACCGACGTGCTCGAGCTCACCAAGGAGATCGGGCCCACCGTCGTCCGCTACCCCGGCGGGAACTTCGTGTCCGGTTTCGAGTGGGAGGACTCCGTCGGCCCGCGCGAGGACCGCCCCCGCCGCATCGACCGCGCCTGGCGCTCGGTGGAGACCAACCAGTTCGGCCTCGCCGAGTTCGACGCCTGGGCCCGCAAGGTCGGCACCGAGACCATGATGGCCGTCAACCTCGGCACCCGCGGGCTGCAGGAGGCCTGCGACCTGCTCGAGTACACCAACCTGGACTCCGGCACGAAGTTCTCCGACCTGCGCAAGGCGCACGGCTCCAAGGACCCGTTCGACATCAAGCTGTGGTGCCTGGGCAACGAGCTCGACGGCCCCTGGCAGACCGGGCACAAGACGGCCGTGGAGTACGGCCGCCTCGCCGCCGAGACCGGCATGGCGATGCGCTCGATCGACCCGAGCATCGAACTCGTCGCGGTGGGTTCCTCCAGCCGCTCGATGCCGACGTTCGGCGAGTGGGAGTCCACCGTCCTCGACCTCGCCTACCACGCGGTGGACTACGTCTCCTGCCACGCGTACTACGAGGAGAAGGAGGGCGACGTCGGGAACTTCCTGGCCTCCGCCGTCGACATGGACCTGTTCATCGAGCAGGTCGTCGCGACCGCGGACGCGGTGCGCGCCAAGGGCAAGCACTCCAAGAAGATCAACCTGAGCTTCGACGAGTGGAACGTCTGGTACCAGAGCAAGCCGCACCACGCTGAGGGCGTGCAGCCGTGGGACGTCGCCCCGCGCGTCATCGAGGACGAGTACTCCATCACCGACGCCGTCGTCGTCGGGACCCTGCTGAACTCGCTGCTGCGCCACAGCGACCGCGTGACGATCGGGGCGCAGGCCCAGCTCGTCAACGTCATCGGCCTGCTGCGCAGCGAACCGGGCGGCGACGCCTGGAAGCAGACCATCGCCCACCCCTTCGAGCAGGTCCGTCGCCTGGCGAGCGGGAACGTCCTGCAGGTCGTCGCCCAGTCCGACAAGTACGAGAGCTCGAACTTCGGGGGCGTCGACGTCGTCGACGCGTCGGCCACCTGGGACGAGGAGACCCTCACCCTGTTCCTGGCCAACCGCGACCTGACGGAACCGGCGTCCGTGGACGTCGCGCTGCGCGGTTTCGGCGTGGACCGCGTCAGCAGCGCGAAGGTGCTCGCCGCCACCGAGGGCCAGGACCGGCACACGACGAACGCGACGGGCGACCACCAGCAGGTCGGGCTGCGCCCGCTCGAGGACGTCAGCGTCACCGACGGCACCGCGACCGTCGTGCTGCCCCCGCTGTCCTGGGCGGTCGTCCAACTGCGCAAGGGCTGATCACCCCAGCTCGGCCAGCCTCCGGCGCAGCAGTTCGGGGAGTTCGATCGACTCCCCGTCCCGCGCGCCGCGGCCGACCTGCCAGGGCGGTTCCGCGGGGTCCGGCGAGACCCCGCGGAACCGCCCGGCCAGGCTGGGCGCCACGTCCAGGACGTAGTACTCCCCCGCCGGGCCCACCCCGAGGGAGCCGTCGGCCCGCAGGTACCAGCCAACCCGGTCGGTGCGGTAGCGCGCCGAGCCCGCCCGCGCCCTCAGCGGGCCGGGCGCGACCCCGCGCCGCAGGAGTTCCGCCGCGAACGCCGCCAGCGCCGCCCGCGCGCGGGCGGTCTCGGCCGCCCGGGCCCGGGCCCACCACTCGTCGCTCACGGGCCCATCCTGCGCGGGGCGCCGGGCCCCCGCTACAGCAGCAGGTCCCCCGCCCCCGCGACCGGGCGCCACAGCGGCACCCCGTCCCCGGGCGCCGCCGCCGGGACCAGTCCCGGCATCCGGTCCGCGGCCACGAGGGGGCCGAAGTCCAGGGCGGTGAGGTCGGCGACGTCGGCGACCGGGACCTGGAAGGTGCGGAACCCCCCGAGGACGGGGACCTCGCGCGCCCGGGCGGACCCGACGATCTCCTCCACCAGCGGGGTCTGGTCCAGGACGAACCCCGCGGTGGCGAGCACCGACACCTCCCCGCTGGGGTCGAGGTCGACCGGCTGCGGGAGCAGGTAGGCGGCGATCTTGTAGAACCGGCGCGGGATCCGCACCCCGCGGTACTCCGGGTCGTCGTCGGCGAAGACCGGCCCGGTCACGACGACGAGGCGCTGGTCCCACTGCCGCGCGTAGGCCAGGACGTGGTCCTCCAGCCCCAGCCACAGGTCCAGGGACTGGTTGAAGCGGGCGGCCTGCGGGGCGGCGTTGGTGTACGAGAACGTGTCCGCGTTCGCCTCCCGGGCCTGCTGCCCCCAGACCGGGTCGCGCCGGCGGACGAGGTGCCCGCGGTCGAAGTCGTTGCGGGCGTACAGCTCGGCGCCGGCCTGCTCGTCGGGGGCGAGCCGCGGGTCGAGGAACCAGTCGTCCCCGCCGCGGTCGACGTCGACGAGGCTCGCCCCGTCCACGGCCACGACGGTCGCGGCCGCGAGCCGGCGGTCCGGGCGCTGCACCACGGAGAAGTGGGTGTAGGGCAGGACCACCACCTCGGTGCCGTCGACGGGCTCGGGCAGCGGGATCCAGGGGCCGGGGGCCAGGAACCGCGGGTCGTAGCCGGTGCGCCCGGTGAGTCCGGCTCCGTCCGCCCGGTGGACCTCGGGGGCGGGGGCCAGTTCCGTCTCGTCCATCTCCCGAGACTGCACCCGGGCACCGACACCGGGCCCGCGGACCGGTGACGGGAGGGTGTCGGCTCAGCGCACGCTGGGCGAACGGGTCCGGGGTCCGCGGTCCGTGGTCCGGGAGGCTCAAGGAACCGGTGCCCCGTGACGAGGACACCTCATCGGACGGGCACGGCGCCCCCGACGCGGAAGGGTGGAGCGCGTGCGTGTGAGTCGGGCCCTGGTGCTGCTCCCCGTCCCGTCCGCGGACCTGCCCGGGCTCGAGCCGTGCCTGGAGCACCTGGTGGCCGCGGCCGACGAGGCCTCCGCCGCGGGGATCCCGACCTCGCTCGTGCTCGCCACCTCCGCGGACCCCGCGGACCTGGCCGCCCTCCTCGCCGAGTGGACCCCGCTGGTCGCCCTGCTGGAGGACGTGGACCTGACCGTGGACCTCCACCCGGCCACCGCCGCCTCGCGCGAGGAGCTGCGCGAGCGCGGCGCCCGGGCGCTGACGGCGCTGGCCGACCCCGGCGGCACCGTCGTCCTCACGACGACGTGCGACGTGGGGGTGGGACCGGGCTGGATCGCCGAGCACGTGCGCCACCACCGGGCGGGGGCCGCGGCCAGCACCGGCCCGGTCCGCGGCACCGGGGACGTGCACGAGACGACCGCCAACCTGGCCGTGCGGGCCGACCTGCTGCCCGCCGGCGCGTTCTCGCCCGGCGGGCCGCAGCTCCCCGGCGCCGGGCGCCGGTTCGTCCACGCGCTGACCCCCGTCGTGGCGACCTTCCGGGTCATGCTCCCGGCGTCTCCCTGAGGTCCTCGGCGAGGATCGCGAGCAGTTCCCGCCGCGCCTTCTCCAGCACGTCGCCGGCCCGGTCCAGGTCGCCGGGGCGACCCGACACCACGATCTGCTGGTAGGTCATGGCGATCGAGGCGATCTGCTTGCGCAGCTGGTGCGAGCGCTCGCGGTGGTCGCCGCCGCCGCCGCCGAGGTCCTCCCACGGCGGCGGGGTCCGGGAGTATTCCGCCTCGACGTGGCGGCGCCCCTCCTCGGTCAGGGTGAACTGCTTGGGGTCCGCGGGGTCGGCGGTGACCAGCCCCTCGTCCTGGAGCTGCTGCAGGGTGGGGTAGACCGAGCCGGGGCTCGGCTTCCACTCCCCGTCGCTGCGGCGGGTGACCTCGCCGATGATGCGGTACCCGTTGCTGGGCCCCTCGGCCAGCAAAACCAGCACGGCCGCCCGCACGTCGCCGCGCGGGCGCCGGCCCCCGCCGCGGCCGAACCCCCGGGGCCCGCGGCCCTCGAAGAAGCCCGGCACGTCGAACCCCGGGAAGCCCGGGAACCCGGGGAACCCCGGGCCGCCGGGACCACCGCCGGGGCGGTGACCCCGCTCGTGGCCGCGTCCGTGCTCCCCGTGACCGCCCCACGGGCCGTCGAACCTGATGCCCCTCATGACGCACCTCCGTCTCGTCGCGCGACCGAGCGCCTCGCGATGCTTCAACGATATATCGCTATGGCTCGGAAGGGAAGAGGGTGTCCGGGGTGCCGGTGCCGCAGCGCCCGCCCCGGCACCGCCCCGGTGCGCACGCCGTCGGCCACGACCGGGACCCCGCCCACGAGCACGTGCGGGATCCCCACCGCCGGCCGGCGGGGTTCCTCGAACGTCGCCCCCGCCGCCACCGTCCCGGGGTCGAACAGCACCAGGTCGGCCACCGCCCCCGGGCGCAGCACCCCCCGGTCGCCCAGGCCGAGCCGCCGCGCCGGGCGGGAGGTCAGGTGCGCGACGCACTCCTCCAGGCCGAGGACGCCCTCCTCGCGGACGTAGTGGCCGAGGTAGTACGGGAACGTCCCCCAGGCCCGCGGGTGGGGCCGGCCCCCCACGAGCAGGCCGTCGCTGCCGCCGGTGTGGCGGGGATGGGTCATGATGGCGCGCACGTTCTCCTCGTGACCGACGTGCTGCAGGACCGTCGTCCCCAGCCGGTCCCGGACCAGCACGTCGACGAACACGTCGAACGGGTCCCGCCCGGACGCCGCGGCCAGCTCCGCGACGGTGGACCCGACCAGTCCGGACAGTTCCCCGTGGCGCACCCCCGACACCTGCAGCGTGGCCCAGTCGGCGACGACCCCGTGGCACCCGTCGGACCCCTCGACCTCCAGCGCGTGCCGGACGCGTTCGCGCGCCGCGGGGTCCCCCAGCCGGCGCAGGGTCTCGGCGGGCCCGCCGGCCGACGCCCAGCTCGGCAGGACCGCGGCCAGCGTCGTCGACCCCGGCAGGTAGGGGTAGGTGTCCAGGGTGACGTCGACCCCGTCGGCGAGGGCGGCGTCGACGAGACCCAGGAACTCCCCGGCCCGCCCGGCGTTGACCGCGAAGTTCATCGTGGCGTGGGTCAGGTGCAGGGCCACCCCCGAGCGCCGGGCCACCTCCACGACCTCGGCGTAGGCCTCCAGCGCCCCCCGCCCGTAGGAGCGCTGGTGCGGGGCGTAGAAACCCCCGTGCGCGGCGACGACCTCGCACAGCGCGACGAGCTCGTCGGTGCCGGCGTACATCCCGGGGACGTAGGTGAGCCCGCTGGACATCCCGAAGGCACCCTCGGCCATGCCCGTCGCGACCAGGGACCGCATGCGCCGCAGCTCCTCCGGGGTCGCCGCCCGGTCCTCCGTCCCCACGACGACCATCCGGACGGTGCCCTGCGGCACGAGGTACGCGACGTTCACCGCGGCCCCGCGGTCGACGCGGTCCAGGTACTCCCCCACGCCGCGCCAGTCCCAGTCCAGGTCGGGAACCCCGTTCCAGCCGGCGAGCTGCTCGCGCAGGACGTCCAGGGCGGCGTCGTCGACGGGGGCGTAGCTCAGCCCGTCCTGCCCGACGACCTCGGTCGTCACCCCCTGCGTGGTCTTCGCGAGGTGCTCGGGGTCGGTGAGCACGGCGAGGTCGGAGTGGGCGTGCATGTCGACGAACCCCGGGGCCAGGACGAGCCCGGCCGCGTCCAGGACCCGGGCCCCCGCCGCCCCGGCCACCTCGCCGAGCTCCGCGATCCGGCCGTCGACGACGAGCGCGTCCCCGCGGTACCCCGCGGCCCCGGTGCCGTCGACGATGCGCGCGCCCCGGATCAGCAGGTCCCGCGCGGACCTCACCCGAACACCGTGCGCACCCAGTCCACCAGCACCGGCTGCGGCGCCGCGGCGTCGTCGACGACGGGCAGCAGCCCCCACTTGTCGAACACCGTGCAGGGGTGGGAGAGCCCCAGCCGCAGCACGTCGCCGACCCGCAGCTCGCGCGCCGGGCCGGTGAGCCGGACGAAGGCGTGCTGGTCGTTGAGGGCGGTGACCTCCGCGCCCTCCAGGGGTTCGGTGGGGCCGGTCCCGCCGCGGCGCACGGCCTGGACCTCCGGCAGCCCCTCGTCGAAGGACAGGTCGCGCTTGCCGGCGTCGGCCAGGGCCAGGCCGGGTTCCGGCCGCGACACGACCCGCACCCAGCCGTGCAGCGCGGAGCGGAAACCCCCCTCCCCGATCCGGTCCATCGGGGTGACGCCGCGGTAGAACCCGTCGTCGTGGGCGACGTAGGCGCCCGAGCGGACCACGACGCGGGTCGGGACCGCGCCGTCGGGGTCGTGCAGCGGGGCGAGGACGTCGGCGACGACGTCGAAGTAGGCGCTGCCGCCGGCCGAGACGACGAGCCCCTCGGGCACGGAGGGGTAGAGGTCCTCGGCCAGCAGCCGCCGGTGCAGGCCGCGCAGGTCCGAGAGGTAGGTGCGGACCACCGCGAGCGAGGCGGGCGAGGCGTCGTGGGCGAAGGCGCCCTCGTAGCCGGCGACCCCCGCCAGGCGCAGCCCCGGGGTGGCCCGCACGGCGCGGGCGACCTCGAGGGCGACGGCGGTGGAACGGGCCCCGGTGCGCCCGCCGATCCCGCCGAGCTCGACGAGGACGTCCACCGGCTGCGCGGCGCCGGCGACGTGGGGGGCCATCGCCGCCACCACGTCGGCCCCGTCGGCCCAGACCAGGACCCGGGCGCGGCGCGGGCGCGCCAGCAGCCGCAGGACCCCGGGGTCGAGCACCGGGTAGGCGGCGAGGATCCACGGCACCTCCGCCCGCAGGGCGACGGTCAGCTGCCACCCGGTGGCCACCGTGATCCCGAGGGCACCGGCGGCGAGCTGCGCGCGCCAGATCGAGGGCGCCATCGTCGTCTTGCCGTGCGGGGCCAGGTCGACCCCGGCGGAACGGGTCCAGTCCCGCATCGCGGCGATGTTCGCGTCCAGCGCGCCGGCGTCCAGGGTGACCAGCGGCGTGGGCAGCCGGTCCAGGCCGGGGTTCTCCCCGGCGAACCCGGCGGCGTCGCGGCCCCAGGCCTCGACCGGGACGGCCTTGGCCCCCGGGTCGAGCGCTCCGAGGTGTTCCGCGTCGTAGGGCACCGGTCCTCCAACCGCCGTCGACCGGTAGGTGACGGCCGTCGCCCACCGGTCGGGCCGTTCTAGCATCGGCCCGTGACCGGGTCAAAGACCGCCCGCCGCGGCGCGACCGCGGCGGCCCCCGGCCGCACCCGGACACCACCCCACGGAGGAGTTCCCCGATGAGCCACCCGCGCACCGCCGTCACCACGACCGACGCCCCGACCCCCGCGCACACGTTCTCGCAGGGGGTGCGCAAGGGCCCGCTGCTGCAGGTGTCGGGCCAGGGCCCGGTCGACCCGGTGAGCAACGAGTACCTGCACCCCGGCGACGTGCGGGCCCAGACCCTGCGGACGCTGGGCAACGTCGAGGCGGTCCTGCGCGCGGGGGGTGCGACCTTCGACGACGTGGTGATGCTGCGGGTGTACCTGACCACCCGCGACGACTTCGCGGCGATGAACGAGGCCTACGGCGAGTTCCTGACCCCGCGCTGCACCTCGGGGGTCCTGCCGGCGCGCACCACCGTCATGACGGGCCTGCCGCGCGCGGAGATGCTCGTCGAGATCGACGCCCTCGCCGTGCTGGACTGAGCACCGCGCGAGCGCGCGGGGACTACCGCAGTTCGACGGCCGCGCCGGTCATGCCCTCGGCGCGCGCCCAGGCCAGGGCCTTCTCCGCCGGCAGCGGGCGGGCGAAGAAGAACCCCTGCAGCTCGTCGCACCCCAACGCGCACAACCGGTCCGCGACGGCGGCGGTCTCGACGCCCTCGGCGACGACGACCAGCCCGAGGCGGTGGGCCAGGGTGATGACGGAGGACACGACCGCCTCGTCCTCGGGGTGGGCGACGAGTTCGGCGACGAACTGGCGGTCGATCTTCAGCTCGTGGACGGGCAGCCCGCGCAGGTGCCCCAGGCTGGTCGACCCGGCGCCGAAGTCGTCGACGGAGACCCGCACCCCCCGGTCGCGCAGCTTCGCGATGGTCGCGCGGGCGCCGTCGGGGTCGTTGACGACGGCCGTCTCGGTGATCTCGAGCACCAGGTCGGCCGGGGCCCAGCGGGTGAGGACCAGGGCCTCCTCGACGACCCCCAGCAGCCCCGCGTCGAGGGCCACCGCGGAGACGTTCACGGCCATCGTCGTCCGCACGCCCTGGGCGCGCCAGGTGGCGGCCTGCCGCAGCGCGGTGAGCAGGACCCAGCGGGTCAGGGGGTGGATGAGGTTCGTGCGCTCGACGAAGGGCAGGAAGTCGGCGGGCAGCAGGAAACCGCGGGTGGGGTGGTTCCAGCGCACCAGCGCCTCGAAGCCCAGCAACCGGGAGCCGTCGCCGGAGACCTTGGGCTGGTAGTGCAGTTCCAGCTGGTCCTCCTCCATCGCCCCGCGGAACTGCCCCAGCAGTTCCAGGCCCCCGCCGGAGTGCGGGTCGGTGGCGGCGTCGTAGCGCAGCACCCCCGCCCGCCCGCGCTTGGCGGCGTACATCGCGATGTCGGCGTGCTGCAGGAGCTCGCCCAGGGAGTTCCCGTCGGCCCCGGCGCGCGCGATCCCGATGCTGCCCTGCAGGTCGATGGGGACGACCCCGGCGTGGAAGCTGCCGACGGCGAGGGCGGTGAGCAGGCGCTTGGCGACGACCTCGAGCTCCTCGTCCGAGGCGGGCTCGGGGACGAGGACGGCGAACTCGTCCCCGCCCAGGCGGACGACGAGACCGCGGTCGCCGACGGTGCGGGCCAGCGCGTGGGCCACCTGGACGAGGACCTCGTCGCCCGCGGCGTGACCGAGGGTGTCGTTGACGTCCTTGAACCCGTCGAGGTCCAGCAGCAGCAGACCGGGACCGGGCCCGGGGGCCGGCCACGACCCGCCCACCTCGAGCAGGGCCCGGCGGTTGCCGAGGCCGGTGAGGGGGTCGGTGCGGGCGAGGTCGTCGCGGGCGCGGTTGCGCTGGCGGACGAGGACGGTGAGCAGGACCGTGCTCACCGCGATCACGAGCACCGAGGTGGTCCACGCGATCGCAGCGGCTGTCACACGTGCCTGATCGGCACGCGGGGTGAGGAGCTGAGGCGTCCGGCCCAGCGGCGGGTCAGCCGATCGGCGGAACGCTCCAGCGCACCAGGACCGGGCGGGCGTGCTCGTGGCCGAGCTCGCCCCACGTCCCGGCCTCCAGCGCGAACAGCGCACCGGCCGTGGGCGAGAGCCCCAGCCAGGTGGCGGCCAGGACGCGCAGGAAGTGGCCGTGGGCGACGAGGACGACGTCGCCCCCGGCGCCGGCGCGCTGGACGGCCTGCGCCCGGGCGAGGACCGCGCGGGCCCGCGCCGCCACCGCGTGGACGGTCTCCCCCGGCGTGGCCCCGGGCACGACGCCGTCGTGCCACACCGACCACTCGCGGCCGAGCTCGGCGGAGATCTCCGGGGTGGTGCGGCCCTCGTACCCGCCGTAGTCCCACTCCACGAGGTCCTCGTCGACCGTGGGGGCCGGGGAGGTCAGGCCGGCCAGCTCCGCGGTGCGCAGGGCGCGCCGGCGGGGGCTGACGAGGACGGCGGCGAGGGTGCGCCCGGCGAAGACGGGGGCGAGCCCGCGGGCCTGCGCCTCGCCGGCCGCGGTGAGCGGGACGTCGGTGCTGCCGGTGTGCTGCCCCGAGAGGCTCCACTCGGTCTGGCCGTGACGGACGACGAGGATCGACACACCGCCACCGTACGCGCCCTCCCCGGCCCCCCGGGGAGGGTCCCGTCCCGCGCCCGGGGCGGGGTGGTGAGAATGTCGCGCGTGGATCCCTTCGCCGACGTCCTGACCGCCAACGCCGCCTACGCCGAGACCTTCGTCGACGACGGCCGCCCCGGCATCGCCGGGAGCGGGCTCGCCGTGCTGACGTGCATGGACTCGCGCATCTCCCCGCTGGAGGTGCTGGGCCTGGAGAAGGGGGACGCGAAGATCCTCCGCAACGCCGGGGCCCGGGTCACCGACGACGTCCTGCGCACCCTCGTCCTCGCCCACCACCTGCTCGGCGTGCAGCGGGTGCTCGTCCTGGCCCACACCGACTGCGGCATGACGAAGAACACCGACGCCGACGTCCACGCGAAGGTGCTGGCCCAGGGCGTGGACTCGCGCAGCATCGAGTTCCGGACCATCGCCGACCAGCGGGCGACCCTCGTCCACGACGTGCAGCGCATCCGGTCGTGGCCGTTCCTGCCGCCGACGATGCCGGTTGCCGGCGGGGTCTACGACGTGCGCACCGGGGCGATCGAGATGGTCGTCGCCGCCGACGCCACCGCGGAGGAACCGCCGCGGCTGCCCTGACCCGGGGCCGGGCGGGCGAGGGACGAGGACACCCGGCGGGTCACCCGGCCGGGACCGCCCGCACCGCACCGGCGGGCCGCGCCAGCCACCCGGCGAGCGCGGCCCGCGGCATGGCCGGGGCGACCCAGCGCCCCTGGGCGGCGGCGACCCCGGCCGCGCGCAGCAGCTCCGCCTGCGCGGGCGTGTCCACGTCCTGGGCGACCAGCGGCAGGCCGAGGACGGCGCTGACCGCCGTCGCGAGCTGGAGCACCGTGCCGCTGCCGGCGCGCGCGCCGGGGTCCAGCACGGCGGCGCCGTCGACCTTCACCTCGTGCACGGGGAAGGACCGCAGCGCGCCGCCGATGTCCAGGCCGCCGGTGAAGCCCTCCACGCAGACGCGCACCCCCCGCCCGGCGAGCTCGCGCAGCTGGCGGTGGGCGGTGTCCGCCTCGACGTCGTGGGCGTCGACCAGCTCGAGGACCAGCGCGTCGAGGGGGACCCCCGCCGCGCCCGCGGCGCCCAGGACGAGGTCGGCGAAGGCCGGGTCGGTGAGCTGGCGGGCGGTGACGTCGACGGCGAGGCGGACCTCGCCGGCCCCCGGCAGCGTCCGCCAGCCGGCGAGGTCGGCGCACGCGGTGCGCAGCACGTGCGCCCCGATGGCGAGGAGCCGCCCGGAGCGGTCGGCCAGGGGCAGGAACTCCTCCGCGGCCAGCGGGCCGAGGGTGGGGTGGTCCCACTGCGGGACGGCCTCCACCGCCACGCACCGGCCGGTGGTGAGGTCGACGGCGGGCCGGTAGGTCACCACGACCTCCCCGCGCTCCACGGCCGAGGCCAGGTGGTCCTCCATCAGGCGGTGGCGGGCGATGTCGCCGTGCCGGCCGGCCTCGAAGACCTCGACCCGGTTCTTGCCGCGGGCCTTGGCGGAGTACATCGCGATGTCCGCGCAGCGCACGAGGTCGTGGGCGGTCAGCGGCGGCTGCCAGGAGGCCACGCCGATGCTGGCGCCGACGGTCACCACGGCGGTGCTGAGGTGGACGGGCTCGACGAGGCGGGCGCACAGCGCCTGGGCCAGGGCGTGGACCTCGGGCAGGGGCAGGGCGGCGGGCAGCAGCACGGCGAACTCGTCCCCGCCGAAGCGCGCGACGACGCTGCCGGGGCCGCAGACCTGCACCATCCGGGCGCCGATCTCGACGAGCAGCTCGTCACCGCCGGCGTGGCCGTGGCGGTCGTTGACCTGCTTGAAGTCGTCGAGGTCGATGTTGAGGACGCTCGCGCGGCCGGTGCCGGTGGCCACCGAGGCGTCCACGGCGTCGATGGTGCGCTCCAGGAACAGCGCGCGGGTCGGCAGGCCGGTCAGCTCGTCGTGGCTGGCCCGGTGGCTCAGGCGGGCGTGGGAGGCGCAGCTGGCCTCGGCGAGGGTGAACTGGTCCACCAGCGTCCGGAAGGCGACGAGCTCCCCGTCGCGGACGGGGGCGGGGGACCCGACGAGCAGGAACCGCTCGACGTCGGCGCCGCCGCCGCTGAGGGCCGCCGCGCGCCAGTGCCGCACCCCGGGGGCGAGCGCGGTCAACGGATCGGGCTGCCCGGCGGGGGGACGGGGGTCGTCCCCGGCCAGCCCCGCGAGGCGCTGGAGGACCTCCGCCGGCACGCCCGGGCCGAGGTCGGTCGCCACCGCCCCGGCCGTGGTGAGCAGGCGCGCGGAGGTGGGCGTGCGCTCGGCGAGCGCCACGGCGAGGCCGGGGGTGAACGCGCACAGCGCCGCCGCGGCGTCGTGCAGCTGCGCGTGCAGCGCGGGCAGCTCGCGGGTGCCGAGGAAGGCCTGGCCGGTGCCGGCCAGCAGGGCCACGCGCCGGGCGGCGGCCTCCTGCGCCTGCAGGGCGGTGACGAGGACGCGCACGATGACGGAGATGAGGGCCATCTGCGGCAGGTTGCCGAGGGCCTCGGGCCCGTGCCAGGACACGGCGTGGCCGAAGGCGACGGGGTGCAGGCCGATCGAGGCGGGGATCGCGGCGATCATGAGGACCGTCAGGGCGAGCGCGCGGCGGTGGCTGCCGTAGAGCGCCAGGGAGAACACGACGTCGAGGTAGATGCTCATGGTGGCCATCGAGTTGGCGAGGTTGGCCCCCACCAGCACCGTGAGCACCGGCACGAAGAGGACGTCCAGCGGCAGCGGCCGGCGACGGCGGTAGGTGGCGATCGCGGAGGCCACCAGCAGCACCAGGGCCGCGACGCCGACGACGCGGCGGCCCACCGGCAGGTCGGCGGTGAGGACCTGCGGGAGCATCACCGCGAAGCCGATGCCCCCGGCGAGCAGCCCGAAGAACCGGACGCGGTCCTGGGGACTGCGCCCGTCCCGGGGCGCGGCGGTGCTCACGGGAGGAGCATCGACACCGCGGTCCCCCGGCTGTAGCGCCGCGGCGGGACCACCGCGCCCGGCCCGCCCGGACGGGTGAACGCGCCGGGCGGGCGGGGGGGGCAGCCGGGCCGGGTCGGGAGGGCCCTCAGGAACCCTGGGACAGCTCCGACAGGTGCTGCCACCGCTTCCACTCCGCCAGCCGCGACTCGTAGTCCGCGGTGGCGATCCCCAGCGGGGCGGTGCCGAAGAACACCCGCAGCGGCGGGTTCGGGGCGTCGACGAGCTCCAGCACGGCGGCGGCGCTGGCCGAGGGGTCGCCCGGGGAGGCCATCCGGGTGCGGCGGGCCTCGGCGGCCTTCTCGCGGAACGCGTCGTAGGCCGGCAGGGGCGCGGCGTGCTTGGCCGAGGCCCCGCCCCAGTCGGTGGAGAAACCCCCGGGCTCGATGAGCGTCACCTTGATGCCGAAGTCGGCGACCTCGGCGGCGAGGGACTGGCTGAACCCCTCCAGCGCCCACTTCGAGGCGTTGTAGAGGCCGATGTTCGGGAACGCGGAGATCCCGCCGATGGAGGAGACCTGCAGGACGTGGCCCCCGCCCTGGGTGCGCATGACGGGCAGGACGGCCTGGGTGACCCAGAGCGCGCCGAAGACGTTGGTCTCGAACTGCGCGCGGGCCTCGGCCTCGGTGACCTCCTCGACCATCCCGAACTGCCCGTACCCGGCGTTGTTGACGGCGACGTCGATGCGGCCGAAGCGCTCGACGGCCTGCGCGACGGCGGTCTCGACGGCCGCCTTGTCGTCGACGTCGAGGGTCAGGGCGAGCAGCTGCTCCCCGAACCGGGCGGTCAGGTCGTCGAGGCGGGAGGCGTCGCGGGCGGTGGCGACCACCTGGTCGCCCCGCTCCAGCGCCGCGACGGCCCACTCGCGGCCGAAGCCGCGGGAGGTGCCGGTGATGAACCAGGTCTTGCTCACGGGGAGGTTCTCCTCGGGTCGTGGACGGGTGCCGCCCCAGCGTGCGCCGGTGCCCCCTCCCCCGCACGCCCGGACCGCCCGCGGCGGGTCAGCGGCAGCAGGCCGCCGGCCGCGAGGACCCCGCCGGTCAGCAGCACCAGCCGCAGGTCCAGCGCCAGCAGCGCCCCGCCCAGCCAGGCGCCGCCGGCGATCCCGACGTTGAAGGTGGCGTTGACGACGGCCGGGGCGGCGTCGCTGCCCCGCCCGGCGCGCAGGGCGGCGGTCTGGACCAGGGTCGGCAGGGCCCCGAAGGCGGTGCCCCAGACGACGACCAGCGCGACCACCGGGGCGGCCCGGCCGGTGCCGAGCACCGCGGCCCCCGCCAGCAGGCAGGAGGCGATCACCAGGACGGTGCCCACGAGCGAACGCTGCGGGTGGCGGTCGGCGAGGGTGCCGGCGAGGACGAGGCCGGCCAGGCTGGCGGCGCCGTAGCCGAACAGCACCAGGCTGACGCCGCCCGCCGGGACGCCGGCGCTCACCACGAGCGGGGTGACGTAGGTGTAGGCGGTGTAGTGCCCGAGGGTGATGACCGTGGTCGCGGCCGCGACGGCGAGCAGCCGCCCGCCGCGCAGCGCGGCCCGCACCGACGGCGGGCGTTCCCCGGTGCCGGCGCCGGGGTCGCGGGGCAGGACGGCGAGCCCGGCGAGCGCGAGCGCCGCGAGCAGGGCCGAGGTGGTGCCGAAGGCCCACCGCCAGCCCAGCGCCGTGCCCAGGGCCGTGCCGAGCGGGACCCCGGCGGTCAGCGCGAGGGTGATCCCGGCGTTGACCACGGCCAGCGCCCGGCCCCGGCGCTCGGGCGGGACGAGGGCGACGGTCGCGCTGACGACGACGGAGAAGATCCCGGCGTGGGCGAGGCCGCCGAGCAGGCGCGCCAGCACGGCCCAGCCGTAGCCGGGGGCGAGCAGGATCGCGGCGTTGCTCAGGGCGTAGACCAGCAGCAGCCCGACGAGGGCGCTGCGCCGGGGGAACCGGGCCAGCCAGGCGGTCAGGGGGATCGCGGTGGCGGCGACGACGAGGGCGTAGGCCGAGACCCACCAGCCGATGCGGGACTGCGGGACGCCGAAGGCGGCGGCGAGCTGCGGGAGCAGCCCGACGGGCAGGACCTCGGTGGTGACGGCCCCGAACAGCGAGGCCGTCAGCAGGGCGATCGGGGCGGCGGGCAGTCGCGGCGGGGACGGCACGCCCGGCAATATACTCGGGCTTCGAGCAAAAGGAGTGGGATGACGAACCGCGCGACCCTGGGCCGCGACCTGCTGCGGGCGGCCCACCTGACCCCCGGGCTGACCCGCGCCGACGCCGCCCGCGCCCTGGGCACCGGGACGGGCACCACGACGGAGATCGTCGTGCGCCTGCTGGGCGAGCACCTCCTCGCCGAGGGGCCCCCCTCCGCCACCGGCCGGCGGGGCCGCCCCACCCGCCCGCTGGTGGCCCACCCCGAGGGGCCGCTCGTGCTCGCCGCGGCGATCAGCCACGAGGACTGGCGGCTGCGGGTCGTCGAGCTCGGCGGCGCGGTGGTGGCCGAGACGGGAGGCCCCCACGGCGCGGGCGGTCCCGACGCCGTGCTCGCCGCCGTCCGGGCCGCGGCGCGCGGCGCGCTGCGCCGCTTCCCCCGGCGGGTGCGCGGGGCCGGGCTGGCCGTGCCCGGCCTCGTCCGCGAGGCCCACCTCCTCGACGCCCCCCTGCTGGGCTGGCACGACGTGGACCTGCGCGCGGCCTGGCCGCGCTCCCCCGATCTGCCCGCCGACCTCGTGCTCGCCGGCAACGACGCGCGGTGCGCGGCGGTGGCGGAGGCCGTGCGCGGGCGGGCCGCGGGGTCCCGCCTGCACCTGCACCTGCACCTGGACGCCGGCCTGGGAGGCGCCCTCACCACCGACGGGCAGCTGCTGGACGGCGCCCGCGGCAGCGCCGGGGAGTTCGGCCACCTGCCCTTCGGCGACCCCGCGCGCCGCTGCGGGTGCGGGGCGTCCGGCTGCTGGGGCACCGCCCTGGACGGCGCCGCGCTCGCCCGGCTGCTCGGGGAGCAGGACCCGCCCGACCCGGTCTCCCACGGCCACCGGGTCCTCGACCGCGCCGGCGCGGGGGACCCCGCGGCGGGCCGGGCCGTGGCCGTCGTCGCCCGTGCCCTCGGCCGCGGGACCGCCGGGCTGGTCAACGCCCTCGACGCCGACCTGGTCACCCTGGGCGGGCTGGCCGGACGCGTCCTCGACGTCGCGCCGGGAGAGGTGCGCGCGGCGCTGGAGGCGGGCTCGATGGCGGTGCGCCGCAGCTCCCCCGCGGTGCTGGCCGCCGCGGCGCTCGGCGCCGACGGCCCGCTGGTGGGGGCGGGGGAACTGGTGTGGTCGCGCTGGTGGGACCGGCCGGCGGGCCCCCGGGGTGCAGGATGACCCCGTGCCCGGGTCCATCCAGTCGATCGAGCGGGCCGCGGCCGTGCTGCGGCTGCTCGCCGGCGCCGGTCAGGGGCTCGGCGTCGTCGACATCGGCAACGCGCTGGGGCTGGCCAAGACGACGGCGCACGGGATCGTGCGGACCCTCGTCGAGGTCGGCTTCGTCGTGCAGGAGGAGTCCGGGGACTACCGCGCCTCCCCCGGGCTGGCCGACCTCGGCCGCCCCCGCATCGACGCCAACGACCTGCGCGCCCGGGCGGTGAACTGGGCGGACTCCCTGGCCAGCCGGACGGGTGAGTCGGTGCGGCTGGCGACGCTGGTGGAGGGCCGCGCCCTCGTCGTCCACCACGTGTTCCGCCCCGACGACAGCGCCCAGGAGCTCAGCACCGGCGCCTCGCTGCCCGCCCACGCCTGCGCCCTGGGCAAGGTCCTGCTCGCCTCCGCCCCCGTCCGGCCCCGGGGCCGGCTGACGGCCATGACGGCCCGGACCACCGTCGACCCCGCCGCGCTGCGCCGGACCCTCGCCGCGGTGCGCGCGCAGGGCTGGGCCCTCGACGTCGAGGAGCTGGAGGCGGGCTGGGCGGGCATCGCCGCCCCCGTCCGCGACCTCGGCGGTCTCGTCGTGGGCGCGATCGGCATCGCCGGCGAGGTCGACCGGCTCGTGGACTCCCGCGGCCGCCCCCGCGCCGGGCTGGTGCCGGCCGTGCGGCAGGCCGCCCGCTCGATCTCCCGGGGCCTGGGAGCGCGCGAGGGGGGACGCGACGGCGCGTGAGGACCGGGCCCGGGGATCGGGCAGGATGACGCGCGTGACCGAGGACGCGCACGAGACCGCACCGGTGCGCCTGCCCGGGGACCAGCGCCCCGAGCACCGCGGCTACGTCGTCGCCATCGACCAGGGCACCACCTCCACCCGCTGCATCCTCTTCGACCACGCCGGGCGGCTGGTCGCCGTCGCCCAGCGCGAGCACCGCCAGCACTACCCCCGGCCCGGCTGGGTCGAGCACGACGCCGCGGAGATCTGGCGCAACGTCGCGCGGCTGGTCCCCCAGGCCATGGCCCAGGTCGAGGCCACCCCCGCCGACGTCGTCGCGATCGGGATCGCCAACCAGCGCGAGACGGTCGTGGCCTGGGACCGCCGCACCGGGGACCCGGTGAGCCCCGCCGTGGTCTGGCAGGACACCCGCACCACCGAGCTCGTCGAGGAGTTCTCCGCCCACGGCGGGGCCGACCGCTTCACCGACGTCTGCGGGCTGCCGCTCACCACGTACTTCTCCGGGCCCCGCATCACCTGGATGCTGCGCCAGGACGCGGGGCTGCGCCGGCGGGCGGAGAACGGCGACGTGCTGTTCGGGACGATGGACTCCTGGCTGGTCTGGAACCTCACCGGCGGCCCCGACGGCGGGCGGCACGTCACCGACGTCACCAACGCCAGCCGGACGATGCTGATGGACCTGGAGACCCTGGACTACTCCGAGCGGATGCTCGCGGAGTTCGGGATCCCGCGCCGGGCGCTGCCCCGCATCGTCCCCAGCTCCCAGGTGTACGGCGCCGCGACCACCGTCGTCCCCGGGGCCCTCATCGGGGCCGCGCTGGGCGACCAGCAGGCCGCGCTGTTCGGGCAGACCTGCTTCTCCCCCGGGGAGGCCAAGTGCACCTACGGCACCGGCAGCTTCCTGCTGATGAACACCGGCACCGAGATCACCCGCTCCACCCACGGCCTGCTCACCACCGTGGCCCACCGCATCGGCGAGGAACCCCCGGTCTACGCGCTGGAGGGGTCCATCGCCATCACCGGCGCCCTCGTGCAGTGGCTGCGCGACAACCTGGGGCTCATCTCCACCGCCCCCGAGATCGAGACCCTCGCCCGCACCGTGGAGGACAACGGCGGGTGCTACTTCGTCCCCGCGTTCTCCGGGCTGTTCGCCCCGCACTGGCGCTCGGAGGCCCGCGGGCTGGTCATCGGCCTCACCTCGTTCGTCACCAAGGGCCACATCGCCCGGGCCGCGCTGGAGGCCACCGCCTGGCAGACCCGCGAGGTCGTCGAGGCCATGGACGCCGACTCCGGCCTGCGGCTGGCGTCGCTGCGCGTGGACGGGGGGATGACCTCCAACAACCTGCTGATGCAGACCGTCGCCGACGTCCTCGACGCCCCCGTCGTGCGCCCCATGGTCAACGAGACGGTGTCGCTGGGCGCGGCCTACGCCGCGGGTCTCGCGGTGGGTTTCTGGCCCGACCTCGACGCGCTGCGCCGGCGCTGGCACCGGGCCGGGCAGTGGTCGCCGACCATGGGGGCGGAGGAGCGCGAACTGGGCTGGGCGTACTGGCAGCAGGCCGTCCAGCGCACCTTCGACTGGATCCGGCACTGAACCCCGGGCCCCGAACCCTCAGAGCTCGAAGCGGTACCCCATGCCCGGTTCGGTGATGAGGTGGACCGGCGCGCCCGGCACCTCCTCCAGCTTGCGCCGCAACTGCCCCACGTAGACCCGCAGGTAGTTCGTCTCCCGCCCGTAGGCCGGTCCCCAGACCTCCTGCAGCAGCCGGGTCTGGGTGACCAGCCGGCCGGCGTTGGTCACCAGCACCTGCAGCAGGTGCCACTCGGTGGGGGTGAGCTTCACCGGTTCCCCGCCGCGGGTCACCGCGCGGCGGGCGAGGTCGATGCGCAGGTCCCCGACCTCCAGCACCTCCCCCGGGCCCGTCCCGGCCACCTCCCCGCGGCGCACCGCGGCGCGCAGCCGGGCCAGCAGGACGTCCATCGCGAAGGGCTTGGTCACGTAGTCGTCGGCGCCGGCGTCCAGCGCGTCGACGGCGTCGGCCGAGGACGTCCGGGCCGTGAGCACGACGATCGGCACCCGGCTCCACCCGCGGATGCCCGCCAGCACCTCCAGGCCGTCGAGGTCGGGCAGCCCGAGGTCCAGCAGCACCACGTCGGGGTGGGTGCTCGCCGCCGCCTCCAGGGCCGCCGCTCCGTCGGCGGCGACCGTCACGTCCCAGCCGCGCGCGGACAGGTTGATCGACAGCGCCCGCCGCAACCCCGGCTCGTCGTCCACCACCAGCACCCTGCTCACGCCGGTGATCCTCCCGGAGCCGGGACCAGGGCCTGCGCGTGCCCCGCCGGCGGCAGGTCCAGGACCATCGTCAGCCCGCCGCCGGGGGTGTCCTGGGCCTCCAGCCGCCCCCCGACCGCCTCGGCGAGCCCGCGGGCCACGGCCAGCCCGAGGCCCAGCCCCGCCGTCGAGCGGTCGCCCAGCCGCTGGAACGGGGTGAACGCCCGCTCCTTCGCCGCGTCCGGCAACCCGGGGCCGTGGTCGACGACGAGCAGCCGCACCACCCGGCGGGCGTCGTCGGTGGAGGAGGACGCCACCACCTCCACGCGCGTCCCCCCGTGCCGCACCGCGTTCTGGACGAGGTTGGCCACCACCCGCTGCAGCAGCCCCGGGTCGGTCGAGACCGGCGGCAGGCCCGGCGGCAGGTCGACGACGACCCGCCCGGGTCCCACGTCGCGCACCGCCCCCGCCACGACGTCCTCGAGGTCGACGACGACGAGCAGCGGCTCCACCGTCCCGCTGCGGACCCGGGTCAGGTCCAGCAGGTCGTCGATGAGCCCCTGCAACCGGTCCGCGGAGTTCCCGACCTCGGCGAGGAGCTCGTCCCGGATCTCCTCCGGCAGGTCGATGTCCTTGGCCCGCAAGCTGTCCAGCGACGCCTTCAACGTCGCCAGCGGGGTCCGCAGGTCGTGCGAGACCGCCGTCAGCAGCGCCCCGCGGACGGCCTCGCCCTCCTCCAGGCGGCGCACCTGCGCGGCCTCGGCCCGCAGCCGCTGCTTCTGGCGGACCGCCGCGATCTGGGTGGCGAACACCTCCAGCACGCGCCGGTCGCCGGCCCCCAGCAGCCGCCCGCGCAGCACCAGGCAGGTCAGGTCGTCGAGGACGACCTCGGCGTCGGCGTCGGCGGGACGGGTGCACACCGGCGCCCCGGTCGCGGCGGCCACCGCCCACGGCGCGCGGACGTCGCTGCGCTCCAGCAGCGTCACCGAGTCCACGGCGAACGTCTCGCGGGTGTGCCGCAGCGCCTCGGCCAGCGGGTCGGCGGCCAGCAGGGCCGTGCGGGTCAGCACCGACAGCGCCTCGGACTCCGCCCGCGAGCGGGCCGCGTCGCGGGTGCGGCGCGCGGCGGTGTCGACGGTGCTGGACACCGCCAGCGCCACGAGCAGGAACACCGCGAGCGCGACCGCGTTGGCCGGCTGGGCGATGGTGAACCGGTGCAGCGGCTCGGTGAAGAACCAGTTCACCGCCAGCCCGGCGACCAGCGCCGCGGCCAGCGCCGGCAGGACCCCGCCGGCCAGGGCCGCCCCCACCACGACGACGAGGAAGACCATGAGGTCGGTGGAGAGGTCCTGGTGGGGGATGGCGAGCAGCACCCCGGTGACCAGCAGCGGCCCGAGGAGGGCGACGAGCCAGCCCAGGACCCGGCGGGTCCCCGACAGCGCGGCCCGCGCCGGGCGGGGCAGCCCCGAGCGCCGCGCCTGCTCCTCGTGGGTCACGACGAGGACGTCGACGGCTCCCGCCCCGCGGACCACGCCGTCCCCGACGCTGCGCCGGAACAGCGAGGCGAGGCGGCGGTGCCGGCTCGCCCCGACGACGATCTGCGAGGCGTTGACCCCGCGGGCGAACTCCAGCAGCGACGTCGCGACGTCGTCGCCCACCACCTGGTGGTAGGTGCCGCCGAGGGTCTCGACGAGCTCGCGCTGCTCGGCCAGCCGCACCGGCGAGGTGCGCAGCAGGCCGTCGCCGCGGGCGACGTGGACGGCGTGCAGCTCGCCGCCCGCGCCGCGCCCGGCCAGGCGGGCCGCGCGCCGGACGAGGGTGGCCCCCTCGGCCCCGCCGGTGAGGGCGACGACGACGCGCTCGCGGGCGGGCCAGGTCGCGTCGATGCCCTGCTGGGCCCGGTAGCGCTCCAGCCCCTCGTCGACGCGGTCGGCCAGCCACAGCAGGGCCAGTTCCCGCAGCGCGGTGAGGTTGCCGGTGCGGAAGTAGTTCGACAGGGCCGCGTCGACGCGGTCACCGGCGTAGACGTTGCCGTGGGAGATCCTGCGCTGCAACGCCTCCGGCGTCATGTCGACGAGCTGCACCTGGTCCGCGGAGCGGAGGACGGCGTCGGGGACGGTCTCGCGCTGCTCGATGCCGGTGATGTGCTCGACGACGTCGTTGAGGGACTCCAGGTGCTGGATGTTCACCGTCGAGACGACGTCGACGCCCGCGGCGAGGATCTCCTCGACGTCCTGCCATCGCTTGGGGTGCTTCGAGCCGGGGGCGTTGGTGTGGGCGAGCTCGTCGACGACGACGACCTCGGGCCGGCGCCGCAGGACGGCCTCGACGTCGAGCTCGGCGACGGCGAGGCCGCGGTGCTCGACGGTGCGCCGCGGCAGGACCTCCAGCCCCGCCAGCAGGGCCTCGGTCCGCTCGCGGCCGTGGCACTCGACGAGCCCCACGACGACGTCGGTCCCCCGCCGGCGGCGGCGGTGCGCCTCGTCGAGGGCGGCGAAGGTCTTGCCGACGCCGGGGGCGGCGCCGAGGAAGACCCGCAGCCGCCCCCGCCTCTTCTCGTCGCGGCGGGGCTCCACCCGCCCAGTCTGCGGCACCGTCAGGGGGCCGCGGACCGCAGCGCGAGGTTCAGCTCCAGCACGTTCACCGTCGGCTCGCCGAGGAACCCCAGGGCGCGCCCGCGGGTGTGCTCGGCGACGAGGGCGGCGACCCGCTGCTCGCTCAGCCCGCGGGCCGCGGCGACCCGCGCGACCTGCCGGCGGGCGTTCTCCGGGGAGACGTGGGGGTCCAGGCCCGACCCGGAGGCCGTCAGCGCGTCGGGGGCCACGTCGACGGGCGCGGTGCCGTCGGCGGCGGCGACCGCGGCGCGCCGCTCCTCGACGGCCTTCAGCAGGTCGGTGCTCTCCGGGCCGAGGTTCGAGGCGCCGCTGGCGGTGGGGTCGTACCCGTCGCCGGCCGCGGAGGGGCGCGGCTGGAACCACTGCTCGCCGGGGAACTCCTGCCCGATGAGCCGGGAGCCGACGGGCTGCCCGTCGACGGCGACGACCTGCCCGTCGGCGCGGGCGGGGACGAGCCGCCCCACGGCGAACACCGCGAGCGGGTAGACCAGCCCGAGGCCGGCGGTGGCGACGAGCAGCAGCAGCAGGCCGGTGCGGGCCTGGCGGAGGAGGTTGGTCAGCGCGAGGGACACGGGATCAGCCGATTCCTGGGATCTGGGAGACGAGCAGGTCGACGAGCTTGATGCCCAGGAACGGCACGGCGACGCCGCCGAGGCCGTACACGAGCAGGTTGCGGCGCAGCAGGGCCGCGGCGCCGGAGGGCCGGTAGCGCACCCCGCGCAGGGCGAGGGGGATGAGCGCCACGATGACGAGGGCGTTGAAGACGACCGCGGAGACGATCGCGGACTCCGGCGTGGCCAGCCGCATGACGTTGAGCGCGCCGAGCTGCGGGAACGTGGTGACGAACATCGCCGGGAGGATGGCGAAGTACTTCGCGACGTCGTTGGCGATGGAGAACGTGGTGAGCGCGCCGCGGGTGATGAGCAGCTGCTTGCCGATCTCGACGATCTCGATGAGCTTCGTCGGGTCGGAGTCCAGGTCGACCATGTTCCCGGCCTCCTTGGCGGCCGAGGTGCCGGTGTTCATCGCGACCCCGACGTCGGCCTGGGCCAGGGCGGGGGCGTCGTTGGTGCCGTCGCCCATCATCGCCACCAGGCGCCCGCCGGACTGCTCGCGGCGGATGAGGTCCAGCTTGTCCTCCGGCGTGGCCTCGGCGAGCACGTCGTCGACCCCGGCCTCGGCGGCGATGGCGGCGGCGGTGCGGGCGTTGTCGCCGGTGACCATGACGGTGCGGATCCCCATGGCCCGCAGCTGCGCGAAGCGTTCGCGCATCCCCTCCTTGACGACGTCCTTGAGGTGGACGACGCCGAGGACGCGGGCCCGCGACCCGGAACCCGTCGTGACGTCCTCCGCCACGACCAGCGGGGTCCCGCCGACGGTGGAGATGTCCTCCACGGCCCGCTCGACCTCGCGGGGGACGTCGCCGCCGAGCCCTCGGACCCAGTGCGCCGTCGCCGCGGCGGCCCCCTTGCGGATCCGCCGCTCCCCCCGGCCGGTGGTCAGGTCGACCCCGGACATGCGGGTCTGGGCGGTGAACGGGACGGGCGTGGCGCCGAGGTCCGCGGGGTGGGCGGCCACCCCCTGGCGCTCCTCCACGAGGACCACGATCGAGCGGCCCTCGGGGGTGGTGTCGGCGAGGCTGGAGAGCCGGGCGGCGTCGGCGAGCTCGGCGGGGTCCACGCCCGGGGCGGGGACGAGCTCGTGGGCCTGCCGGTTGCCGAGGGTGATGGTGCCGGTCTTGTCCAGCAGCAGGGTCCCCACGTCGCCGGCGGCCTCGACGGCGCGTCCCGACATCGCCAGGACGTTGCGCTGCACCAGGCGGTCCATGCCGGCGATGCCGATGGCCGAGAGCAGCGCCCCGATGGTGGTGGGGATGAGGCAGACCAGCAGGGCGACCAGCACGACCAGCGGCTGGGGGCGCCCGGAGTAGACCGCCATCGGCTGCAGGGTCACGACGGCGAGCAGGAACACCAGGGTCAGGCCGGACAGCAGGATGTTCAGCGCGATCTCGTTGGGGGTGCGCTGGCGGGCGGAGCCCTCGACGAGGGCGATCATCCGGTCCACGAAGCTCTCACCCGGTTTGGCCGTGACCCGCACGACGATCCGGTCGGAGAGGACGGTGGTGCCGCCGGTGACGGCGCTGCGGTCGCCGCCGGACTCGCGGACGACGGGAGCGGACTCCCCGGTGATGGCCGACTCGTCGACGCTGGCGACGCCCTCGACGACGTCGCCGTCGCCGGGGACGGTCTCGCCGGCCTCGACGACGACGAGGTCGCCCACGCGCAGCCGGCTGGAGGCGACGCGCTCCTCCCGGCCCTCGGTCAGCCGGCGCGCGACGGTCTCCGCGCTCACCCGGCGCAGCGACGCGGCCTGCGCCCGCCCGCGCCCCTCGGCGACGGCCTCGGCCAGGTTCGCGAAGAGGACGGTGATCCACAGCCAGGCGACGATGACCCACGCGAACACCGACGGGTCGGTGACCGCGAGCGCGGTGGTGAGGACGGCGCCGAGGGCGACGACGAACATCACCGGGGTGCGGACGAGGTGGCGCGGGTCGAGCTTGCGGAACGCGCCGGGCACCGCGGCGACGAGCTGGCGGGGGCTGAACGCCCCGCCGGGGACGCGGTGCGGTTCGGGGGCGGCGGTGTCCGGCGGGAGGGGTTTCTCGGTGAGGGTGCTCACGACTGGGCTCCGGTGAGGGCCTCGGCGATCGGGCCGAGGGCGAGGGCGGGGAAGAACGTGAGGGCGCTGACGACCACGACGACGGCCAGGTGCATGCCGGCGAAGGTCGGGGACCGGGTGGGCAGCGTGCCGGCGGTCTCGGCCGCGGTCCGCTGGGCGGCGAACGCCCCGGCCAGGGCCAGGACGAGGACCATCGGCAGGAACCGCCCGAGCCAGATCGCCAGGCCCAGCGCGGTGTTGTAGAACGGCGTGTTCGCGCTGAGGCCGGCGAACGCGGAGCCGTTGTTGTTGGCGGCCGAGGCGAAGGCGTAGAGCATCTCGGTCAGCCCGTGCGAGCCGGTGTTCAGCAGCGCGGACCGGGTGGCGGCGTCGGAGAGCGCGACGGCCGTGCCGGTGAGCAGGACCGCGGGGGTCACGAGGACGTAGAGGGCCGCGCAGGTGATCTCGCGCTGGCCGATGCGCTTGCCCAGGTACTCCGGGGTCCGCCCGACCATGAGCCCGGCGACGAACACCGTGATGACGGCGAGCACGAGCATCCCGTAGAGCCCGGAACCGACCCCGCCGGGGGTGACCTCGCCCATCACCAGGTTCAGCAGCACCACCCCGCCGCCGGCGGCGGTGTAGCTGTCGTGGGCGGAGTTCACCGCCCCCGTCGACGTCGCCGTCGTCGCGGTCGCGAACAGCGCCGAGGCCCACTCCCCGAACCGGGTCTCCTTGCCCTCCATCGCCGCGCCGGCGGCCTGCGGAACGCTGCCCCCGGCGTGGGTCTCGGCCCAGGTCGTGAGGGCGAGGGAGGCGCCGAAGATCGTGCCCATCACCGACAGAACGGCCAGCCCCTGGCGGTGGTCGCCGACGAGGGTGCCGAAGGCGCGGGGCAGGCTGAAGGGGATGACGAGGATGAGGAACACCTCGAGGAGGTTCGAGACCGCGTTCGGGTTCTCGAACGGGTGCGCGGAGTTGGCGTTGAAGAACCCGCCGCCGTTGGTGCCGAGCTCCTTGACGGCCTCCTGCGAGGCGATCGGACCGCCGAGGATCGTCTGCGAGCCGCCCGCCAGCGTCGGGTACGTGGTGGCGCCGGTGAAGTTCTGCACCACCCCCGTGAGGAGCAGCAGGACGGCGCCGGCGAACGCCAGCGGCAGCAGGACGCGCAGCGTCCCGCGGGTCAGGTCGACCCAGAAGTTGCCGATCGTCCCCGTCCCGCGGGCGACGAGCCCGCGCACGAGGGCGACCGCCACGGCCAGGCCGACGGCGGCGGACAGGAAGTTCTGCACGGTCAGCCCGGCCATCTGCACGAGGTGCCCGAGGGTGGACTCCCCCGCGTAGGACTGCCAGTTCGTGTTGCCGACGAAGGAGACGGCGGTGTTCCAGGCCTGGGTCGGTTCCATCCCCGGCCGGCCCAGCGACAGCGGCAGGAACCCCTGCAGCCGCAGGAACGCGTAGAGGAAGAGGATGGAGACCGTCGAGAAGCCCAGGACGGAGAGGGCGTAGGTGGGCCAGCGGGTGTCGGCGTCGGCGTCGACGCGCAGCACCCGGTAGATCCCGCGCTCGAGGCGCAGGTGCCTCGTCCCGGCGAAGGTCCGGGCCAGGAAGTCCCCGAGGGGGACGTGCACGGCGGCGAGCAGCAGGAGGAGGAGACCGGCCTGGAGCAGTCCCGCGCCGAGGTCGCCCATCAGAACCGCTCCGGGTGGAGCAGGGTGTGCAGCAGGTACCCGGCGGTCGCGACGGCGAGCGCGAGGCCCACCGCCGCCTCGGCGCTCACCGGCGCTCCAGACCGCGGACGAGCAGGGTGGCGGCGAGGGCGAGGACCAGGGTCAGGACGGTGTACCCGACGTCGAGCACGGAGGACTCCAGGGAGGTGGGTGCGGGTGGTGCTCACCCACCACAGCACCCGGGGCGGGCCCCGGGCCCGCCCCTGACGCCTCCTTGACGCCGGGCGCGTCCGTCTTGACGCGTCCTTGACGCCTCCTCGACGCGGCTCGACGCGTGGTCGACGCGGCCGCGGGTCAGCGGCTCGCGGCGCGTTCCGCGGGCTCCTTCGCGAAGTCCGCCGGGCGGAAGCGGCCCTCGTGCAGGCGGCCCTCGATCTCCTCCAGGCTGTGCCCGGTCAGCTCCGGCATCCGCTTGTAGAGGAAGACGAAGGCGAGGACGTTGAACGCCGCGTACAGCCAGAACGTCTGCCCGGTGCCGATCGTGTCGATGATGCTCAGCAGGGTCAGGGTGATGAGCAGGTTCGTCCCCCACAGCGACGCCGACTGGGCCGCGGCCCCGGCGGAGCGGGTGGCCAGCGGGTAGATCTCCGAGCCCGTGAGCCAGCCCATGAGCTGGATGCCGCCGGCGGTGAAGGCCATGAACGCGATGAGGGTGGCGATGATGTACGGCACCTGCTCCTTGCCGTCGTTGCCGGTGACGAAGAAGGTGCCCAGCACGATCAGCGCCAGGGCGGCGCCGGGCAGGGTGATGAGGGTCAGGCGGCGGCGGCCCACGCGGTCGATGATGGCCAGCCCGATGAGCTGGGTGATGAGGTACGTCGCCCCCAGCCCCACCGAGACCTGCAGCGCGGTGCTGTCGGCGAACCCGTTGTCGGTGAGGATCGTCGGGGAGTAGTAGACGATCATCTCGATGCCGGACAGCTGGGTGGCGATGGCCAGGCCGCAGCCGACGACGAGCGCCGGGCGCACCCACGCCTCGCGCAGCCCGCGCCAGCCGCGGGTGCCGGCGGAGGACTCCTCCCGGACCAGGGCGTCGATCTCGTGCAGCTCGCCCGCGACGTCCGCGCCCCGGGGCCGGACGCGTTCCAGCGACTGCCGGGCCCGGTCCTGCTGGTCGCTCTTGAGCAGCCAGCGCGGGCTCTCGGGCAGGCGCAGCATGAGCACCAGCATGATCGCGGCCGGCACGGCGGCGGCCCCGATGGACACGCGCCAGTCGACGGCCTCGCTGGCGCCGACGATCGTGGCCGTGAGGATGCCGACGCCGATGGCGATCTGGAAGAACAGCACCAGGCGCCCGCGGTACTTCGTGGGGGCCAGCTCCGCGACGTAGACCGGGGCGGTCTGGGTGGCGCCGCCGACGGCGAAGCCGAGGACCAGGCGGGCCAGCGACAGCAGCTCCGGGTTCGGGGCGAACGCGGCCCCGAGGGTCCCGACGACGAAGACCACCGCGACCACGAGCAGGGTGCCGCGGCGGCCGCGGCGCTCGCTGAGGCGGCTGCACGTGAGGGCCCCGACGACCGCCCCGGCGAGGATCGAGGCGGCGATGAGCTGCTCCCAGCCGTTGCCGATCTCGAACTCGTCGCCGATCTGCAGCAGCGCGCCGGAGATGATGCCGGTGTCGTAGCCGTAGAGCAGTCCCGAGATGGCCGAGACCAGCGCGACGACCACCACGGCGCCGGTGAGGCCACCACCGTCGTCCGTGCTGGTGTCGTGCTTCTTCCCGTGCGGGTGGGCCATGGGGTTCTCCGACGTCGTCGTGGACGGAACGGGCTCGGCGCCGAACCGGACCCACCCAAGCACCGCGGTGCGCCCGGCGCGCGCCGACGCGGGTGGGACGGGCGGGGACGGGCGGGGACGGGCGGGCGGGGCGGGCCCCCGTCCGGGCCCGGCCGGGTGTCGCACCCCCGCCGTAGGCTGCGCGGGTGCTGGTCGTCCACGGGCTCTGGACCCGCGCGCAGAGCCTGGCCCTGTGGGTCGAGGCTCCGCGGCGCCACCCCGGTCCCGCCCGCCCGCGCGACCTCGCCGCCCTGGCCTCCCCGGCCCCCGCCGCGGTGGCCCTGGCCGCGGCGCTGGCCCGCCCGGCGACCCGGGCCCTGCCCCTGCTGCTGCCCTGCACCCCGGCGGGGCGGCCCGCGTCCTCCACCGGCCGGGCCCGCGAGGACCTGCGGCTGCGGCCCGTGGAGGTCGACGTCGTCGAGCTGCGCGGCGCGCAGGCCCTCGAGGTCCTCACCGAGGTCGGGGCCGGGCCGGCGCCGGTCTCCGACGGGCTGCGCTGGCTCGCGCACGTCGCCGCCGGGGCGCGGGCGGCGGTGCGGGCCGGGCACGTCGTGCCCGACCTCGCCGACGCGGGGACGGCGCGCGACGCCGCGGCCCCCGCCGGGACGTTCACCGCCCGCTGGGTCCCGCTGCCCGACCGCGGGTTCCACCGCTGGCGCGCGGCCGTCGCCCAGGCCTGCCCCCCGGTGCTGCGCGCCGAGCGGGGACCCTCCCGCCACGACGGGCCGCCCCCGGCGGCGGTCCTGCTGGACGAGGTCTGCGCGGTCGTCGTCGACGTCCTCACCGCGCGCGCCACCGAGGGGGTCCGCCCGCACGAGCTGCCGACCGGGGCCGCGGCGCTGGCCTGGATCACCTCGCTGCACCGCGGGGAGCCCGTCGACGGCAGCGTGCCGGCCGCCGGGCTGCGGAGCTTCGCCCGCCGGGTGCGGGAGTGGCAGCGCAGCGGCGACGCGTCCGGCTACGACGTCGTGCTCCGCGTCGTCGAGCCCGAACCGTGGGAGGACGTCCCCGAGGAGCTGGCCGACGGGCGGCTCGGCACGGAGGAGCCGGACCGGACCGCGGACCTGAACTGGCGCCTGCAGACCCGGCTGCGGCCCCTGGACGACCCCAGCCTGGTGCTCACCCTGGACCAGGCCCGGGCGGAGGGCTCCCCCGACGGGGAGGACCCGCTGCTGCTGCTGCTCACCGGCACCGCGCGGGCCGGGGCGGTGCACCCGCCGCTGCGCCGGGTCCTCGGCGGGGCCGGCCGCGGCGACGCGGCCGCCGAGGCGGGGGTGGAGCTCACCCTGGACGAGGTGCTCGACCTCGTCGAGGACGGCGGGCCGAAGCTCGCCGCCGCCGGGATCGCGCTGCAGCTCCCCCGGCACTGGACGAGGAAGGCGCTGACGTTCTCCCTCAGCGCCTCCGCCGTCCAGCCCGGGGCCATCACCGACCCCCGGGTGCGCAAGGACGACCTCGTCGCGTTCCGGTGGCGGGCCGCGCTGGGCGACTCCCCGATCACCGAGGCCGAGCTGCTGGCCCTGGCCGCCTCCAAGGCCCCGCTGGTGCGGTTCCGCGGCGAGTGGGTCCACGTCGACCTCGAGGCGCTGCGGCGCAGCGCGGCCTTCCTGCGCACCCGCGGCAGCGGCCGGGCGTCCCTCCTCGACGTGCTCTCGACGGTGGGCGGCGGGCGCGACCTGCCCGCCCCCGTCACGGGGATCGACGCGCGCGGGGTCCTCGGGGACGTCCTCTCCGGCGACGGCGCCCAGCGGCTGCCGGAGCTGCCCGACCCCCCGGGGCTGCGCGCGACGCTGCGCCCCTACCAGCGGCGGGGCCTGACGTGGCTCGCGGCGATGTCCGGCCTGGGGCTGGGGGCCGTCCTCGCCGACGACATGGGCCTGGGCAAGACGGTGCAGCTCCTCGCGCTGCTGCTGCACGAGCGGGGCGGGGACCCCGGCCCGACGCTGCTGGTGTGCCCGATGTCGGTCGTGGGGAACTGGGCCGCCGAGGCCGCCCGGTTCGCGCCCGACCTGCGGGTCCACGTCCACCACGGGCCCGGGCGTCCCCGCGGCGCGGACCTCGCCCGCGCCGCGGCCGGGCACGACCTCGTCGTCACCACCTACGGGTTGCTCGTGCGCGACGCGGGCGACCTCGCCGCGGTGGACTGGCACCGGGTCGCCCTCGACGAGGCGCAGCACGTCAAGAACGCCGCGACCCGCCAGGCCCGCGCGGTGCGGGCGCTGCGCGCCCACCACCGGGTGGCCCTCACCGGGACCCCCGTCGAGAACCGGCTGGAGGACCTGCGCGCGGTGCTGGACGCGACGAACCCCGGTCTGCTGGGCAGCGCGGCCCGCTTCCGGGACACCTTCGCCGTGCCCGTGGAGAAGCTCGGGCAGGAGGAACCGGCCCGCCGCCTCGCCCTGGTCACCCGGCCCTTCGTGCTGCGCCGGGTCAAGACCGACCCGGCCGTCGCCGGCGACCTGCCCGAGAAGATCGAGATGACGGTCCGGGCGAACCTCACCCCCGAGCAGGCCGCGCTGTACCGGCAGGTCGTCGACGACCTCGTGCGGCGCCTCGCCGAGGAGGACCCCGACCCGCGCGGGCCCGCGCGGCGCGGTCTGGTCCTGGCGACCCTGACCCGCCTCAAGCAGATCTGCAACCACCCCGCGCACTACCTCGCCGACGCCTCCGGGGTCCTGCACCGCGGCCGGCACCGGTCGGGGAAGCTGGAACTGCTGGACGACATCGTCACCTCGGCGCGGGCGGAGGGCGAGAAGGTGCTGTGCTTCACCCAGTTCGCCGAGTTCGGGCACCTGCTCGGGCCGCACCTGGCCGAGCGGACCGGGGAACCCGTGCCGTTCCTGCACGGCGGCGTCCCCCGCCGGGCCCGCGACGCGATGGTCGCGGAGTTCTCCAGCGCCGACGGCCCGGGGGTCATGCTGCTGTCGCTGAGGGCCGGGGGGACGGGGCTGAACCTCACCGCCGCCAACCACGTCGTGCACGTGGACCGCTGGTGGAACCCCGCGGTGGAGGACCAGGCCACCGACCGCGCCTACCGCATCGGGCAGCACCGTTCGGTGCAGGTGCGGAAGATGGTCAGCGTCGGCACGGTGGAGGAACGGGTGGACGCGGTCATCACCCGCAAGCGGGGCCTGGCCGACGCCGTCGTCGGCAGCGGCGAGGGCTGGATCGCCGACCTCGACGGGGACGCGCTGCGGGAACTCCTGCGGCTGGGCGACGACGCGGTGGGTGACTGAGCGTGGACTCCTCCTACGGCCGGCGTCGGGCCGGCGGCGGCCCGAAGCTGCGCTCGCAGCGGGGCCGGATCGCGCAGACGTGGTGGTCCCAGCGCTTCACCGGCGCCCTGGAACGGACCGGGGACGCCGGCCGGCTGGCCCGGGGGCGCACCTACGCCCGCGCCGGGCAGGTCGTGGAGCTGCACCCGCGCCCGGGGGCCGTCGGCGCCCGGGTGCAGGGGTCGCGCCCGCGGCCCTACCTGGTGGAGATCCTCGTGCGGCGGTGGTCGCCCGCGGAGGTCGAGGCCGTGGTGGCGGTCGTCGTGGAGAACCCGCTGCTGCTGGCCCCGCTGTTCGAGGGCGACGTCCCCCCGGGTCTGGTGGACCTGCTGTCGAGCACCGGGGTCGAGCTGCTCCCCGAGGACGCCGAGGTGGACTACGACTGCAGCTGCCCCGACGACGGCGAACCCTGCAAGCACGCCGCGGCCGTGGTCTACGCCCTCGCCGAGCGCCTCGACGCCGAACCCGCGACGGCCCTCACCCTGCGCGGGGTGGAGCTGCCGGACCTGCTGCGGCGCATCACCACCGCCGCCTCCGGCCCCTCCGCCCCCGTGGAGGACCTGACCCGGCACACCGCGGACTTCCACCGGATGGCGGGGCCGCTGCCCGACCTCGGGGTCCCCGAGCGGGTCCCCGGCCGCACCGTGGCCGACGACCTGGACGACCTCGTGCTGGGCCCGGGCGCGGCGGGCCTCGCCGACGTGCTCCGCCCGTACTACGTGGCCCTGGCCTCCGCGCGCGCCCCCGCGCGCCCGCGCGGGGGGTCGTCGCGGCGGTAGCGCTGCACGAAACCGCGCAGCAGCGCGGTGGCCGCGGTCGCGCGGGAGCGGCGCAGCCGGGCGACGACCTCGTCGAACTCCGCGGGGTCGAAGTACCCCTCGTGCCGGTAGACGGTGACCCGTTCGACGATGCCGGCCACGTCGAGCTCGGGGTGGAACTGGGTGGCGTACTGGTGGTCCCCGATGCGGAACGCCTGCACCGGGCAGCCCGGGGACCCCGCGAGCACGACCGCGGCGGGCGGGGCGTCCCGGATCGCCTCCTTGTGCCCGACGAACGCGTCGAACGTCGCGGGCAGCGCCCCGAACAGCGGGTCGGCGCGACCGGCGGGGGTGAGGGTCACCGGGACCGTCCCGATCGGCTCGCCGTGGGTGTGGTCGACGGTCCCGCCCTGGTGCACCCCGAGGGTCCCCACCCCGTAGCAGGCCCCGAGGAACGGGACGTCGGCGGCGAGGACCCGGTCCAGCACCCCGGACAGCTCGCGCTCCACCCGCCGCTGGACGGGCGACTTGGACCCCTCCGGGTCGCTGGTGCAGAACGGGCTGCCCCCCAGGAGCACCCCGGAGAAGTCGTCGAGGTCGAGGTCGGGCATCGGCTCGCGCTCCAGCCGGACCCGCCGCAGCTCCCCCGGCCCCAGACCGCCGTAGCGGGCGAACGCGGCGAACTCGGAGTCGGCGACGGTGTCGTCGGCCCGGGTGGCCAGCAGCAGGAAGGGCCTCACGGGCGCACCCTAACCCCGCCGGACGCACCCGGCCCGCGGTCAGGGGTGGACGTCGAAGTCGACGTCGACGGGGGTGGCGGCCGAGGCGATCGGGCCGCTGAGGGGCGAGCCGAACGAGCCGATCCAGCGGGTGGTGCGCACCGAGGTCGCCTGGAAGCGGGTGAACCCCGGCGCCTGACCGGCGGCGCAGGTGAGCGGCAGACCGCCCTGGAAGCCGTAGAGGAGCTGGGTGAAGCTCACGGGGGTCGTGACCCGGGTCGCCCCGGCCGGGACCTCGGCCAGGCCGTCGGCGAACTTCGCCCCGACCGCGAACGTGTCATTGCCCACCGAGCGGTGCTGCACGAACCGCTCGGTGCCGTCGACGAGGACGCCGGCACCGGTGAAGCACCCGGCGTAGGCGTCGCCGGTGACCGACGTGGCGGTGACGCTCGTGCGGTCCAGCGGGGTGAGCGAGGCGACGACGGAACCGGAGCGCACCCGATCGGTGATGCCCGCGGCCACGTCCAGCCGGGCGTCCAGGACGTTGTTGCCCTCGCGCGACTCCGCGATGCGCCCGGCGTCGTCGACGACGGCGCGCAGCACGTGCCGGCCCGCGACCGCCGTCCACGCCGGCGAACCCGTCGGCCCGCCCACGGCGGTGAGCGTGACGCTCTGGCCCGGCGCGATCGCCTCGGTGCGCTGATCGGCCCAGGTGACGAGGACGCCATCGACCTGGAACCCGACCCCGCTGATCGTGCCCGCCGGGGTGGGCGTGTTCCCGCGGTTGGTGACGGTCGCGCTGAACAGCACCCGCTGACCGCTGGCCGGAGCCGCCGACCAGTGCACCGCCGTGACGGTCAGGTCGGGCCGGCGCGGTGCGGCGCTGACGGCCCCCGCTCCCGCGATCGACCCGACGACGACCACGCCCGCGACCAGCGCGCGGGCCCCCCTGACGAAACGCACGGCGTCCCCCCGGACTCCTCGGACCTGGGCGCGGGCCTCGCCGCGCTGCGCCCGAGGCTAGCGGCCGCCCGCCCCGCGGGGGCGGGAACGAGAAACCCAGCAGGCCCCCGTCCAGGAGGACGGGGGCCTGCGGGGCCGGGAGGGTGCGCGGCTCAGACCGGCACGATCTCCGGGGCCTGCAGGCGCACCGCGTCGGCGGAGGCGTCGTCGGGCTGCTCCTGCGAGGCGCGCTCGGCGGCCACCCGCTGCAGGTAGGTCCGGACCTCGGTGGCGCGGCGCTCGTCGTCCCACCCGAGGGGGCCGGCGACGAGGTCCGCGGCGAGTTCCGCGGTCTCGGTGCCGCGGTCGTAGGTCTCGATCGAGATCCGGGTGCGGCGGGCCAGGACGTCGTCGAGGTGACGGGCGCCCTCGTGGGTCGCGGCGTAGACGACCTCGGCCTTCAGGTACTCGTCGGCGTGCGGCAGGACCTCGCCCAGGGTCGGGTCGGCGACGATGAGCGCGAGGACCTCGTCGATCGCCGAGCCGTAGCGGTTGAGCAGGTGCTCGACGTGGTCGACGTGGATCCCGGCCCTCGCCGCCAGCGCGTGCCGCTGGTTCCACAGCGCGTGGTAACCCTCGGCGCCGACGAGCGGGACGTTCTCGGTGGTGGAGGCGGGGACCTTCCCGTCCAGCCCCTCCACGGCGACGTCGACGGCGTCCTTGGCCATCACCCGGTACGTCGTGTACTTGCCGCCGGCGACGACGACCAGCCCGGGGACGGGGTGGCCCACGACGTGCTCGCGCGACAGCTTCGAGGTCGACTCCGACTCCCCCGACAGCAGCGGGCGCAGCCCGGCGTAGACGCCCTGGACGTCCTCGCGGGCCAGCGGGGACTTCAGCACCGAGTTGGCGTGCTCGAGGACGTAGTCGATGTCGGCGCTGGTCGCGGCCGGGTGGGCCTTGTCCATCGTCCAGTCGGTGTCGGTGGTGCCGATGATCCAGTGCCGGCCCCACGGGATGATGAAGAGGACCGACTTCTCGGTGCGCAGGATCACGCCCGTCTTCGACTGGATCCGGTCGCGCGGCACGACGAGGTGGATGCCCTTGGACGCGCGGACCTTGAACTGCCCGCGGGCGTTGACCAGTTCCTGCGTCTCGTCGGTCCACACGCCGGTGGCGTTGATGACCTGCTTGGCCTTCACCCGGATCTCGGCCCCGGACTCCAGGTCCACCAGGACCGCGCCGACGACGCGCTCGCCCTCGCGGACGAACTCCTTGACACGGGTGCGGTTGGCGACGAGCGCCCCGTACGTCGCCGCCGTGCGGGCGATCGTCATGGTGTGCCGGGCGTCGTCCACCTGACCGTCGTAGTACTGGATGGCCCCGACCATGGCGTCCTTGCGGATGCCGGGGGCCTCCCGCTGGACGCCCTTGCGGGTCAGGTGGCGGTGCAGCGGGAAACCCTTGTTGTTGCCCCCGGAGATCGCCATGGCGTCGTACAGCGCGACCCCGGACCCCACGTAGGGGCGCTCGGTGACCCGCTTGGACAGCGGGTAGAGGAACGGGACGGGCCGGACCAGGTGCGGGGCCAGCTTGTTGCGCAGCAGGCCGCGCTCGCTGAGCGCCTCGTGCACGAGGGCGAAGTCCAGCATCTCCAGGTAGCGCAGGCCACCGTGGATGAGCTTGGACGAGCGGCTGGAGGTCCCCGACGCCCAGTCCCGCGCCTCCACCATCGCCGTCCGCAGACCGCGGGTCACCGCGTCCAGGGCCGCACCCGTCCCGACGACCCCGCCGCCGACGACGAGGACGTCGAGCTCACCTTCCGCCATCTCCCGCAGCGCGTCCGCACGTGCCTGCGGTGACAGTGCCTTGATCTCCACGACCTGCTCCTCAACCTGTTCCGGCGCCGAGCGCCGGCTCCACTGCTGGTGTCCTGCTCCATGGTGTGCGCCGGGCGCGCGATCCGCGCGCCCGGCGCGTCCCGGGTCCTGACGTCAGTCGACGTCCACCCAGTTCAACGTCCGCTCGACGGCCTTCTTCCAGCCGGCGTAACCGTCCTTGCGCTGGTCCTCGTTCCAGGTCGGCTCCCAGCGGGCGCCCTCGTTCCAGTTCTCGCGCAGCTCGTCGAGGTTCTTCCAGAACCCCACCGCCAGGCCGGCCGCGTAGGCCGCCCCGAGCGCGGTGGTCTCGGCCACGACGGGCTTGGAGACGGGCACGCCGAGGACGTCGGCCTGCAGCTGCATGCACAGCTGGTTGGCGGTGATGCCGCCGTCGACCTTGAGGACCTCGACCTCGACGCCGGAGTCGGCCGTCATGGCCTCGGTGACGTCGCGGCTCTGGTAGCAGATCGCCTCCAGCGCGGCGCGGGCGATGTGCGCGTTGGTGTTGTAGCGCGAGAGCCCGACGATGGCGCCGCGGGCGTCGGAACGCCAGTAGGGGGCGAAGAGCCCGGAGAACGCGGGCACGAAGTAGCAGCCGCCGGAGTCCTTCACCTGGCGGGCCAGGGACTCCGACTCCGCCGCGCCGGAGATGATGCCGAGCTGGTCGCGCAGCCACTGGATGGCCGAGCCGGTCACGGCGATCGAGCCCTCGAGGGCGTAGACCGGCTTCTCGTCGTTGAACTGGTAGCAGACCGTGGTCAGCAGCCCGGCCTTGGAGCGGACGAGCTCCTCGCCGGTGTTCAGCAGCATGAAGTTGCCGGTGCCGTAGGTGTTCTTGGCCATGCCGGGGTCGAAGCAGACCTGGCCGACCATGGCCGACTGCTGGTCGCCGAGGATGCCGGTCAGCTTGACCCGCCCGCCCAGCGGCCCGGTCTCCAGGGTCTCGCCGTAGCCCGCGGTGTAGGAGGACGGCTTGATCTCGGGGAGCATCGAGCGGGGGATGCCGAAGATGGCCAGGAGCTCGTCGTCCCACTGCAGGGTCTCGAGGTCCATGAGCATGGTGCGGCTGGCGTTGGTGACGTCGGTGACGTGGACGCCGCCGCGCGGGCCGCCGGTGAGGTTCCAGATGAGCCAGGCGTCGGTGTTGCCGAAGATCGCGTCGCCGGCCTCCGCGGCCTCGCGCACGCCCTGGACGTTCTCCAGGATCCACTGGATCTTGCCGCCGGAGAAGTACGGTGCCGGGGGCAGGCCGGTCTTCTGCCGGATCGTCCGGCCGCGCTCGTCGCGGTCCAGCGCGGCGGCGATGCGGTCGGTGCGGGTGTCCTGCCACACGATCGCGTTGTAGTACGGGCGGCCCGTGTGCCTGTTCCAGACGACCGTGGTCTCGCGCTGGTTGGTGATGCCCAGGGCGGCGAGGTCCTCGGCCGTCAGGTTGGCCTGGCGCAGGCCGCTCTGGATGACGGAACTGGTGCGCTCCCAGATCTCGATCGGGTCGTGCTCGACCCAGCCCGGCTCGGGCATGATCTGGGTGTGCTCGAGCTGGTACTTCGCGATCTCGTTGCCGCCGTGGTCGAAGACCATGAAGCGGCTGGAGGTGGTTCCCTGGTCGACGGCGCCCACGTACTGGGGTCCGGTGGTGTCTGCCATGTCTCGTCCGTCTCCTCGTCGAGTCTGTCGGGTCAGTGGTCGGTGCGGACGCGGCCCTCGGGCTCCGCGGCGTCCTCGTCGGGCAGGTGGCGCTCGACGAGCACCTTGTAGAGCGCGCCGCCGATGAGGCCGCCGAGGACGGGGGCGACGATGGGCACCCAGAAGTAGAACTGGTTCCCGACGGGTTCGCGCATCGCCGTGGAGTAGCCGGTGAGCCAGGACGCCACCCGGGGACCGAAGTCGCGCGCGGGGTTGATGGCGTAGCCGGCGTTGCTGCCCCACGCCATGCCGATGCCGACGACGACGAGGCCGACGATGAAGGGGGCGAGGTTCGCCCCGGGCGGCATGGCCCGCGTCTGGGAGATCGCGAAGATCAGGAAGACGAGGATGGCGGTGCCGACGACCTGGTCGAGGAAGGCGGTGCCGATGCTGACGCCCTCGCCGGGCAGGGTGGAGAAGATGCCCTGGGTGGCGGAGGTGGTGTCCGGGTCGACCGTCGCGATGGCGTCCGCGTAGACCCAGCGGACGACGAGCGCGGCGACGAGGGCGCCGAGGAACTGCGCGACGCTGTAGGGGAGGACCTTCTTCCAGGAGAAGCCCTGGAAGACCGCGAGGGCGATGGTCACCGCGGGGTTGAGGTGGGCGCCGGTGGTGCGGCCGGCGACGTAGATGCCGAAGGTGACCCCGAGGCCCCAGGCCCAGTGGATCGAGTCGTCGCCGCCGTTCTGGCCCGCCACGACCTGGGCGACCACGCCGACGCCGAAGAGGATGAGGATCGCCGTACCGGCGAACTCGGCGAGGAGCTCACCGGTGAGGGTGGGGTTTCGCTGGACCGCGCGCTGTGGTGGCGCGCTCGCCGTCGAGTTGCTGTGGGACATGGGTAACTCCACGTTGAGTCGAGTTTCAGACGGCGATGTTGCCGTGGACCGCAACGTAGGAGGGGCCACCAGCGCCGTCAACGCGGTGCGTTCGACCATGTCGGACGATCGCGCCGGGCCCGCCGACCGGTCCTCACCCTCCGTGACGACTCACCCGTTCGGGCTCAAGTCCGCGACCCGACGTGCCGACGTCGTCCCGGTGACCCCCCTGCGCACCGACCCCGCGACGGCCGCTCCCGTCGACCTGGACCGCGTGCTGGGCGAGGACGCGCTGCGCACGGTCTTCCAGCTCGTCGTCGACCTGGACTCCCGGCGCCCGGTGGCCGTCGAGGCCCTGGTCCGGGGCCCGCGCGGCTCCGGCCTGGCCACCCCCGGGCAGCTCTTCGACGCGGCCGCGCGCACCGGCCGGCTCGCGGAGCTCGACCGCGCCTGCCTGCGGACGGCGCTGCGCGCGGCGACCGGCGCGGGGCTGGCCGCGCCCTGGACGCTGTTCCTCAACGGCTCCCCCGACCAGGAGCTCCCCGCGGAGCTCACCGCCGGGGTCGCCGGCGCCCGGCCCGTCGTGGTCGACCTCACCGAGCGCGCGCTCACCACCCGCCCCGGGCAGGTCCTGCGCGCCGCGGCCGGGCTGCGCGCCCGCGGCCTCGGCGTGGCCCTCGACGACCTCGGCGCCGACCCCGCCGCCCTGGCCCTGCTGCCCCTGCTGCGGCCCGACGTCGTCAAGCTCGACCTGCGCCTGCTGGCCGCGCGCCCCGAGGCCGAGGTCGCCGCGATCGTCCAGGCCGTGTCCGCGCAGGCCGAGCGGGACGGGACGACCGTCCTGGCCGAGGGCGTCGAGACCGAGGAGCACCTGCGCACCGCCCGGGCCCTGGGCGCCACGCTGGGCCAGGGGTGGCTCTTCGGACGCCCGGCCGCGCTGGGCGACCTCCTGGCCCGCACCCCCGTCCCCGCGCACCCGCTGCCCGTGCTGCCCCCCGCCGGTCCCGGCGGGGACGGCCCCACCCCCTTCGCGGCGCTGGAACGGCGCCGGCCCGCGCGCCGGGCGGGGACCGACGTGGTCGAGGAGGCGCTGCGCCACCTGGAGCGGCACGCGCTGCGCGGCGTCGAGCCGTCGACCGTCGTCGGCGTGGGCGCCACCTCCCCCGAGCGGGCCGCGCGGCACGAGCAGCTCGCCCGCCGCGCCGGGTTCGCGCTGAGCCTGCCCGGCGCCGACGGGCGCGGCGAGGACGTGCGCGGCACCGTCGTCCTGGGGCCGCACTTCGCCGGGGCCGTCCTGGCCCGCCCCGTCGCCGGCACCGGGGAGTTCGACCTCGTCGTCTCCCACGACCGCGCCCTCGTCACCGCGCTGGTCACCGACCTCGTCCGGGACGCGCCGGACCACGTTCCCGTCCCCGTCACCGCCCCCGTCACCGCCCCCGTCCTCGCCCACCGGCCCGCGGTCGAGGCCGGACCGCCGGCGGCGGGACTCGGCGAGCAGGTGGGCGAGGCCCTGGAGGAGGGCCGCCGGGCCGGCACCGGGACCGGGCTGCTGGTCGTCGGCGTCGACGCCGCCGTCGGGACCGAGGGGCGGTGCGGGCCCGCGCGCGCGGAGGTCGTCCGCCGGATGCGCCGGGCGGTGCGCTCGGTGGACCGGTGGCTGCCGGTGGGGCCGGACCTGTTCGCCGTCCTGCTGACCGGGCTGCCCCGCTCCGGCAGCGAGGGGGTCGTGGAACGCGTCGCCGACGCCCTGCTGATGGCGGTGGAGACCTCGATGGACTCCCACCCCGACGTCTCGGTGAGCATCGGGGCGAGCCTGGCCCCGACCCGCGCCCACACCGGGGCGGAGGCGCAGCGGCAGGCGCTGGCCGCGCTCGACGCGGCGCGCCGCGCGGGTGGGCACTGCGCGCGGATCTGGCTGGTCTGAGAGGCTCGTTCCCGAAATCCGGTGCGGGCGCGCTGCCGCGCTCGTCGACGAGGGACTTGGTGGGGATGTCGGGGTACTTCGCGCTGCTGCGCGATCCGTTGGTGGCTCGTCCGTTCGTCTCCTCGGTGGTGGCCCGCGTCCCCATCGCCACGGCGCCGCTGGGGCTGGTGCTGCTGGTCCGCGACCAGCGCGACTCGTACTCCCTGGCGGGGATCGTGACGGGGCTGTTCGCCGTCGGGCTGGCCGTGGGCTCGCCGTTCTGGGGACGGGCGATGGACCGGCTGGGGCAGCCGCGCGTCCTGGTGCCCACCGCGACGGCCAGCGGGGTCCTGCTCCTGCTGCTGACGATCGCCACCGCGTGGTCGTCGGTGCCGGTGCTCGTGCTGCCGGTGCTGGCGCTGCTGGCGGGGATCGCGTTCCCGCCGCTGAGCCCGGCGATGCGCTCCACCTGGCGGGTGGTGGTCCGCGAGGAACGGGCCCGCCGGCACGGCTACGCCCTCGACGCGGCCGCCGTGGAGACGATCTTCGTGGGCGGGCCGCTGCTGCTGAGCGGGCTGCTGCTGCTCGGGGTGGCCGCCCTGCCGCTGCTGGTGACGGTGCTGCTGCTGGTGGGCGGGACCCTGGCCTACGTCCGCTCCCCCGGGGCGCGGCAGGCGCCGGTCGCCGTCGACGAGGAGGCGCACGGCGGGGCCTCGGTCCTGCTGCACAGCGCCGGGTTCGTCCTGCTCATGGTCGTCATGGCGACCATGAGCGTCGGCTTCGGCATCCTCGACGTGTCCCTCGCGGGGCTGACCGAGCACCTGCTGGGTTCCGCGGACCGCCTCGGGGTGCTGTTCGCCCCCATCGCGGGCGGTTCGGCCCTGGGCGGGCTGCTCTACGGCAGCCGCAACTGGCGCAGCTCCGACCGGCGCCGGCTGCTGGTGTCGCTGTCGGTCTTCGGGGCGCTGCTGCTCGCGGTCGCCGCCTGCGCCGGGGCGGACGTGCCGCTGGTGGTGCTGATGCTGGTCCTCTTCGCCACCGGCCTCTTCATCTCCCCCAACCTCATCGCCGCGCAGAGCCTGGTGGACCAGCTCGCCCCGGCGCACCGGCTGGGCGAGGCGCAGGCCTGGCTGTCGACGGCGATCACCGCCGGGGCCGCGCTCGGCAACGCGGCGGCGGGCCTGATCCTGGACGCCGCCGGGCCCGGGGAGGCGCTGGCGACGGCGGCCGGTGCGGTGCTGCTGGCGGCGGTGGCGTGCCTGGCGGCGCAGCGGGTGTGGGCCCGGCGACCGGCGGCCCTGCCGGTCTGAGCGCCCCCGTAGGCTCCTGCCTCGTGACCAGCGCCACGCCGCCCCGCCCCGCCCGCCCGACCGCCCTGGTGACGGGCGCCACCGCGGGGCTGGGGGCGGGCTTCGCCCGGTCGCTGGCCCGGCGCGGGCACGACCTGGTGATCGTCGCGCGCGACGCCGAGCGGCTGGACTCCACGGCCGCGGCGCTGCGCGCCGAGCACGGGGTCGGCGTCGAGGTCCTCGCCGCGGACCTGTCGGTGCGCGCCGACCTGGACCGGGTCGCGCAGCGGGTGGGCAGCGTCGAGGCTCCCGTCGACGTGCTCGTCAACAACGCCGGGTTCGGCCTCAAGCAGCGCTTCTTCGACGGGGACCCGGCCGACCACGAGCGGATGTTCGACGTGCTGTGCCGGGCGGTGATGGTCCTGTCCCGGGCCGCGGCCGGGGCGATGGTGCCGCGGGGGCGGGGACGGGTCCTCAACGTCGGCTCGGTGGCCGGGCTGGTGCCCGGCGGGGGCCACTACTCGGCGGCCAAGGCCTACGTGATCGTGCTGACCGAGACCCTGGCCGGGGAGCTGCGCGGGACCGGCGTCACCGCGACGGTGGTCGAGCCCGGCTACGTGCGCACCGAGTTCCACGCCCGCTCGGGGATGCGCTCGGGGGGCAGCTCCAGCCTGTCGAACCGGATCTGGCTGGACATCGACGAGGTGGTGGACGCGGCGCTGGACGACACCTTCGCGGGCCGGGTGGTGAGCGTGCCGACGCGGCGGTGGAAGGCGGTCTCGACCCTGCTGGACGTCGCCCCGCGCCGGCTGGTCAGCACGGTCTGGAACGCGATGCCGTCCGGCGCGCGGCGCCGGCACCCGACGCAGCGGTGAATCCCCGCTTCTAGAACACGCAGCGTAGTTGGACGGTAACGTAGAGGTGTGAACGCTGCTTCTGCGTCGACCGCCGGAGTCGTCGGTACCGGCGACGAGCGGCGCCGGCTCGCCGCCGTGCGCGACTACGTCGACGTCACCGCCACCCCGCCGCACGAGCTGCAGGCCGTGGTCCGGCTGGCGACCCGGGCCACCGGCCTGCCCAACGCCGTCGTCAACATCATCGACGAGCACCTGCAGCGCCAGCTGGCCAGCGAGGGCTTCGACCGGGCCGACTGCGCCCGCGAGGACTCCATGTGCCACTACTCCCTCGGCATCGGCGGCCTGGTGCACGTCCCCGACGCCCGTCGCGACGTCCGCTTCGCGGCCAACCCCTGGGTCGACGGGCGCCTCGGCGGGGTCCGCACCTACGCCGCCGCCCCGCTGGTCACCCCCGACGGTCTCGCCCTGGGAACCCTCTGCGTCTTCGACGAGGCCGAGCACGTCCTCGCCGAGGACCAGCGCGCCGCCCTCGCCGACCTCGCCGAGCTGGTCGTGTCCATCTTCGACCGCGAGCGCCGGGCCCGGCGCGAGGTGGCCCGCGAGGAGCAGCTCGCCCACGCCCGCCAGGCCGCCGAGACCGCCCGCGCCCTGCAGCACGCCCTGCTGCCGCACCGGCTGCCGCAGACGGACGCCGTGCGCCTGACCTCGCGGTACCTGCCCGGCACCGACGGCGCCGAGATCGGCGGGGACTTCTACGACGCCATCAGCACCGACCGGGCCTTCGTCGTCGTCATGGGCGACGTGCAGGGCCACAACGCGGCGGCCGCGGCGATGATGGGCCGGGTCCGCACGGCCGTGCGGGCCTACGTCAGCGAGGGCCACGAACCCGCCGCCGTGCTGGAGCGCACCAACCGGCTCATGCAGTCCTTCGAGGGCGACCTGTTCGCCACCTGCTGCCTCGTCTCCCTCGTCGAGAGCACCGGCGAGGTCGTCGTCGCCAGCGCCGGGCACCCCGCTCCGCTGCTCTTCTCCCCCGGGCCGGTGCGCGAGCTCGACGTCGACCCCGGCCCCCCGCTGGGGGTGCAGGCCGACGCCGCCTACCCCGAGAGCCGGCACCGCCTCACCCGCGAGAGCCGGCTGCTGCTCTACACCGACGGGATCGTGGAGTGGCCCCGCGCCGCGGACACCGGCGACTCGGCCCTGGCGCTCGCCCTCACCGAGCGCGCCGGCTCCCCCGCCGACGCGATCGCCGAGGACGTCCTGGTCCCCGTCCGGCGCACCGCGAACACCGACGACGCCGCGCTGCTCGTCGTCGACTACGCCGGGCCCGCCCCCGGGACGCGGGAGACCCGGCTGGAGCTGCCCGCGGACACCCGCGCGGTGCGCGCCGCCCGCGACCACCTGCGCGCCACCCTCGCCGCGTGGGACCTCGCCGAACGCGCCGACGAGGCCGAGCTCGTGGTCTCGGAGCTGGTGACCAACGCACTCCTGCACACCGGCTGCCCCGCGGCCCTGACGCTGCGCCACGACCTGGACGAGTCGCTGCTGTGCGTCGGGGTGGAGGACACCTCCACCCGCCACCCCCAGCCCCGCGAGTCCGACGACGACGCCACCGGCGGGCGGGGGATGCACATCGTGGAGATGGTCGCCCAGCAGTGGTGGGTCGCCCCGCGCGGGGACGGCAAGACGGTGTGGGCGGGTCTGCTCGTGGCCTGAGGCGCGGTCCGCTCCGGCGGGGTTCAGCTCCGGGTCGGTTCAGCCGATGTTCTAGAGGTCGTCACCCGTCTGCCCGGCGCGGTGGTCCCCCTGTGAACCTGCGGTGCAGGTGCGAGCAACCGGAGAACCCATGAGCAAGCTGCGCGACCTGAAGGTCGCTTCCAAGCTCTTCGCCGGCTTCGGCGTCGTCTGCCTGCTGCTGGCCGTGATCGTCGCCATCGGCATCTCCCGGCTGGGTTCCTCCCAGGCCAACCTGTCACTGATGTCGACCTCGGGGATCGCCTCGGTGCAGACCGTCGGCGCCGCCAAGGTGGCCTTCCTCAACCTGCGCATGGACCTGGCCAACACCGCCCTGTCCCAGCCGGCCGACGTCGAGAAGGCCGTCCAGAAGATCATCGCCGACGACGCGAAGTACGACGAGGCGTGGAAGGCCTACCTGGCCTCCTCCCCCGGCGCCAGCGAGGCCGAGCGCGCCAAGGTGGAGGACGCCATCGCCACCTACCGCAGCAACCGCGAGCAGGTGCTGCCCTTCGCCGAGGCCGGTGACCTGGCCGGCTTCGTCAAGGCCCGCACCGAGCTCACCGTGCCCCCCTCGGACGCCCTGAACGCCCAGCTCGACAAGCTCAGCGGGATCGAGCAGCAGGCCGCCAAGGACATGGCCGCCGCGGGCTCCAGCGACTACCACACCGCCGTGACGATGCTCCTGGTCATCGGCGCCATCGCGCTGGCCGTCGCCGTCGTCGTCGCCGTCCTCGTCTCCCGCTCCATCGCCGGCCCGCTGGCCAAGACCCTCCACGTCGTGCAGGGCCTCGCCTCCGGCCGCCTCGACCAGCGCGTGGCCATCACCGGCAAGGACGAGGTCGCCCAGCTGGCCACCGCCCTGGACGCGACCATGGACCGCCTCACCGACACGATGCGCCGCATCGCCGGCAACGCCTCCACCCTCGCCGCCTCCTCCGAGGAGCTGACCACCGTCGCCACCCAGCTCTCCTCCGGCGCGGAAGAGGCCGCCACCCAGGCCCAGGTCGTCTCCGCGGCGACTGAGGAGATCTCCGCCAACATCGGCACCGTCGCCGCCGCCGGCGACCAGATGTCCTCCGCGATCCGCGAGATCGCCTCCTCCACCGCCGAGGCCTCCTCCACCGCCGCCTCCGCCGTCGCCGCCGCCACGTCCGCCGGGGAGACCCTCGAACGCCTCTCCGCCTCCTCCCGCGAGATCGGCGACGTCGTCAAGCTCATCACCTCCATCGCCGAGCAGACCAACCTCCTCGCCCTGAACGCCACCATCGAAGCCGCCCGGGCCGGGGAGATGGGCAAGGGCTTCGCCGTCGTCGCCGGTGAGGTGAAGGAGCTCGCGCAGCAGACCGCGCGGGCCACGGAGTCCATCGTGACCCGCGTCAACGCCACCCAGACCGACGCCACCGAGGCGGCGGGGGCGATCGCGGAGATCACCGAGGTCATCGCCCGCATCGACGGGTTGCAGTCCACCATCGCCGCGGCGGTGGAGGAGCAGTCCGCGACCACGTCCGAGATGGTCCGCAACGTCACCGAGGTCTCCACCGGCTCGCAGGAGATCGCCACGAACATCTCCGGCATCGCCGCGGCCTCGGATCAGACCACCGCCGGGGCCACGCACACCGCGACCACGGCCGGTGAGGTCTCGCGCGCGGCGGTGGAGCTGAACGAGCTGGTGGGCTCCTTCACCCTGCCCCGCGGCTGAACCCCCTGCCGCTGAACCACCGCGGCTGAACCCCGCACGAACGGCACCGGGCCCCGGTCTGCTTCCGCAGACCGGGGCCCGGTGCCGTTCTGCCGTCCCGACCGCGGGACGGCGGCGATCAGTCGACGATGGCGCCGGGGTTGAGGTTGCGACCGGGGTCCACCCCGGCGAACAGCGTGCTGACGATCTCCGCCCCCGCCGGGGAGAGGTCCTCGCTCACCCAGCGCTTGTGCTCGCGCCCCACGGCGTGGTGGTGCGACAGCGTGCCGCCGTTGTCGATGAACGCCTGCTGGATGGCGCCCTTGACCACGTCGTAGGCCTCGAGGCCGTCGCGGTCCGTGGGGGGCTGGAACGCGAAGGTGAAGTACTGGCACGCCCCGGAGTGGTAGCTGTGCGAGAGGTGGCAGAAGACGAAACCCTTGACGCCGACCTCGGCGAAGGCCTTGCCCGCCGCGGCCACCACGTTGTCGTGCAGCGACTTCAGCGTCGTCCACGACGAGGACGTCTCGGACACGTCGCCGTAGGCGCCGCGGTCGAGGATGAAGTCGCGGATGTAGGGGGTGTCGAACTTCTTCTGGTCGTACAGGGTGCCCGGGCCGGACCCGACCCCGAACCCGCCGTGCTTCTTGACGATCTCGGCGACCAGCGCCTTGTTGCGGCGCACCCCCAGCGAGGAGCCCTCGAACCCGATGAACGACAGGCACATCTCGGAGAGGTCGAAGCCCTTGCGCTTGCTCGCGTAGAGCTGCACGCCCTTGTTGAGCAGCTGCCCCAAGGGGCTGCCCTTCTTCGACGTCGCCAGGGTGAACTGGGTCTCGTTGGCGTCCGAGACCCGGGTGATGCTCGGGGAGGCGTCGGAGGCGGCGATGTCGTGCATGGCCTTCAGCCCGCTGGCGTAGTCGGGGAAGAAGTACGCCTGGATGACGCGCTCCTCGGCCACGCGGTGCACCTGGACGGTCGCCTCGGTGATGATCCCGAGCCGGCCCTCGCTGCCCAGGACCATCTCGCGCACCGAGGGGCCCACCGACTGGACGGGGACCTCGGAGGTCGCGACGAGGCCCTTCGGGGTCACCACCCGCACGGCGCGGGTGATGTCGGCGATGTCACCGAAGCGGTCGGACTGCATGCCCGAGGACCGCGTCGCGATCCAGCCGCCGAGGGTGGAGTGCTTGAAGCTGTCGGGGAAGTGCCCGATCGTCCAGCCGCGCGCGTTGAGCTGCGCCTCGAGGTCCGGGCCGAGGGCCCCGGCCTGGATGCGGGCGGTCTGCGCCGTCTCGTCGAGGGAGAGGACCGCGCGCATCCGGCCCACGTCCAGCGACAGCACCGGGCGGGTCTCCTCGCGCGGGGCCTCCAGGGAGCCGACGATGTTGGAGCCGCCGCCGAAGGGGATGAGCACCGCGTCGGCGTCCAGGGCGATCCGCAGCACGGCCTCCACCTCGGCCTCGGTGCCGGGGTAGAGGATCAGGTCCGGCACGCGGCCGAAGTCGCCGCGGCGGACGCGCACGAGGTCGCGCATCGACTTGCCGTAGGTGTGCACCACGCGGTCGTGGTCGTCGTCGTGGACGTGCTCGGCGCCCAGCGCCGCGACGAGGGCCTCGCGCAGCTCCTGCGAGGCCCGGGAGGCGGGGACCTCCAGCTCGGACAGCTCCGGCACCTGCGCGGGCGGGGCGTCGAAGTCGATGCCGGACACGCGCTTCACGAACGGCGCCAGGTTCGGCTTGTCCTCGTGGTGGAACGCGACGCCCTCCTGGCCCCAGCCCCACCACTTCATGTGCTCGACCACGACGACTCCTGTACCTGGTCCCTGGACGCCCAGACCCCTGGGCACCCGGCTGCTGCGAACGGTCGGCGCGAGCCTACGCGCCGCCGACGACACGACCCGCCAGGAACCGCACCGCGAGGTCGTAGCCGGCGGTGCCCAGCCCGGCGACCACCCCCGTCGCGACGGGGCTGACGAAGGAGTGGCGGCGGAAGTCCTCCCGGGCGTGGACGTTGGAGACGTGCACCTCCACCAGCCCCGCCGACAGCTCCGCGCAGGCGTCGCGCAGGGCCACCGAGGTGTGCGTCCAGGCCGCCGGGTTCAGCACCACCGGCAGCCCCGCGTCGGCCGCGTCGTGGATCCAGCCGAGCATCTCGTGCTCGGCGTCGGTCTGGCGCAGCTCCACCTCCACCCCGAGCTCGCCGGCGAGGCGCTGCAGGCGGGCCTCGACGTCGGCCAGGGTCTCGGAGCCGTAGACCTCCGGCTGCCGCCGGCCGAGACGACCGAGGTTGGGACCGTTGAGCACGAGGATCTTCACCCGGTCGACGGTACCGAGCCCCGTGTCCGAGGGGGCTGCCACAGTCCGCCGCGTGAGCACCCCGGACCCCGCGCCGTTCCGCTGCTTCGGCACCGGCGACCCCCTCTACGAGCGGTACCACGACACCGAGTGGGGGCGCCCGGTGCGCGGGGAGCGCGAGCTGTACGAGCGGATCACCCTCGAGGCGTTCCAGTCCGGGCTCAGCTGGATCACCGTCCTGCGCCGGCGGGAGGGGTTCCGGGCCGCCTTGGCCGGCTTCGACCCCGAGGTCGTCGCCGCCTACGGCGAGGACGACGTGGCCCGGCTGCTGGCCGACCCGGGGATCATCCGCAACCGCCTCAAGGTCGAGGCCGCGATCGCCAACGCGCGCGCCCTGCTGGCCCTGCACGAGCGCGGCGGCAGCCTCTCCGGACTCGTGTGGTCCGCCGCCCCGGACCCCGCTCCCCCCGCGCCGCGCGAGCCCGCCGACGTCCCGGCCCTCACCCCCGCCTCGACGGCGCTCGCGAAGGCGCTGAAGGCGGCCGGCTTCCGGTTCGTGGGGCCCACGACGGCCTACGCCACGATGCAGGCCTGCGGCGTCGTCGACGACCACCTGGTCCGCTGCCCGGTCCGCGCGCAGGTGGAGGTGGACCGGGTGTGACGCGCAGCACGCCCCGCGTGAACGTTCTCGCGCGCAGGTGCGAAGATGGTGCACCGAAGCGGGAGACCACGATCCCGGCGAGCCACAGACAAGAGGTGTCCACATGGTCGATCGACAGCGAGTCGTCATCGTCGGAGGTGGCTTCACCGGCCTGTACGCCGGCAAGAAGCTCGAGAAGCTCCTCCCGGCCTCCACGGCGGAGCTGGTGATCGTCAGCCCGACTGACCACCTCACCTACAGCCCCCTCCTGCCGGACGTCACGGCGTCCGTCATCGAACCCCGTCACGTCGCGGTCTCCCTGCGCCAGGCGCTGCCCCGCCACAAGCTCGTCGTCGGGCACACGACCTCGGTCGACCCCGAGGCCAAGACGATCACCATCTCCCGCAGCGAGCGCGGCGTCGTCGGCGAGGACACCCAGGTCCTCTCCTACGACAAGCTGCTGCTGGCCCCCGGCTCGGTGACCCGCCGGTTCCCGATCCCCGGCGTGTCCGAGAACGCGCGCGGCGTGAAGACCATCACCGAGGCCGCGTTCGTGCGCGACCACCTGATCTCCCAGCTCGACGCCGCGGACGCCCTGCCGGACGACCCGCGCTTCGACGCCGAGCGCCGCGAGCGCATGACGGTCGTCGCCGTCGGCGCGGGCTACACCGGCACCGAGATCGTCGCCCAGACCCACCGCTGGCTCACCCGCGTCGCCGACCGCTGGTCGAACATCGACGCCGCCGACGTGCGCTGGCTGCTCATCGACGTCGCCCCGGCCGTCCTGCCCGAGCTCGGGCCGCGCCTGGGCCAGTACGCCCTGTCCGCGCTCAAGGGCCGCGGCATCGACGTCCGCCTCGGGGTCTCCGTGGCCTCCGTCGAGGGCAACGTCATCAACCTCACCGACGGGACCCCGATCCCCTCGCGCACCCTCATCTGGGGCGCGGGCATCGTGGCCAACCCGCTCATGGGCACCCTCGGTCTCCCGCTGGACCGCGGTCGCCTCGTCGTCGACGCCAAGATGAAGGTCGCCGGCGCCGAGGACGTCTGGGCCGCCGGCGACGCGGCCGCCGTGCCGGACCTGGTCAAGCCCAAGCCCGCCGACGGCCCCCAGCCGGTCACCCCGCCCACCGCGCAGCACGCGCAGCGCCAGGGCACCGCGGTCGGCAAGAACATCGCCGCGAGCTTCGGCATCGGCCAGGCCGCCGACTACGTCCACAAGGACCTCGGCCTGGTGGCCGACCTCGGTGGCGGCACCGCCGTCGCCAAGCCCCTGGGCATCGAGATGACCGGCCTGCCGGCCAAGATCGTCGCCCGCGGGTACCACCTGTACGCCCTGCCGGCGATGAGCAACCGCATCCGCGTGCTCACCGACTGGGCGCTGCACGTGCTGCTGCCGGTGCAGGCCGTCGCGCTGAACCAGACCCGTCCGGAGGACGCGCTCATCACCCCGGCGCAGAACACGGACATCTACACCAAGGCCGAGGACAAGCCCAAGGTCGGCTGACCCCGCTGTCCCGCACGTCGTGATCGACGAGGAGGCGGTGGCCCGCGTCGCCGCCTCCCTGTCGATCAGCACGAACCGAGCCCGCCGGCTGGCGCACACCGCGCTGCCGGCGGGTTTCGCGCGTTCGGTGGCCGCCGCACCGCGGGCCCTGCTCGTCGAGGGACCCACCGACGTCGCGGTGTTCTCGGCCCTGCTGGACCCCCCGGTGGTGGCCGCCGGGGGGAAGCACGTCCTGCCGCTGGCGGTGGCCGTCGCCCGCGCCCTGGGCTGCGTGCCCGGGGTCGTCCTCGACGCCGACACCCACCACCACCGCGCCCACCGCGGCAGCGAGCGCCTCCTGGACCAGCTGCGGGGGACGGTCGTGCACGTGCTGCCGGTGGACCTGGAGACCGCGCTGGGCGGGTGGCCCTCGTTCCTGCGGGCCCTGTCCCGCACCGGGTCCGGCCTGGGCGCCAAGGACCCCCGCGCCTACGCCGCGGCCGCCCGGGCGGCCCGGCGCGAGGACCTCCCGCCCGACCTCGCCGTGCTGCTCAGCGTGTTCGCCTCCTCACCGGCGGTCTCTCCGCCAGAATCCCCGGTGTGATCCAGCGCGAGGGGACGGACCTGTCGGCACCGCAGGTGGGGTGGCGGGCGGGGGTCCTGGGACTGGGGGTACTGGTGCTGCTCGCGGGCCAGGTCGCCGACACCAACGACTGGTTCCCGCTGGGATCGCTGTCGCAGTACGCCACCCCGCGCGCCGCCGACGGCAGCGTCGTCAGCACCTCGCTGGAGGGGACCACCCTCGACGGCCGGGTGGTGCCGGTGCCGCTGAGCCCGGCCTCGATCGGGATGTCGCGCGCGGAGGTCGAGGCGCAGGGCCAGCGCATCATCGCCGACCCCGGCCTGCTGGGGGTCCTGGCCCGCTCGCGCGCCCGGCTGCACCCCGACGCCCCCGCCCTCAGCGAGCTGCGGCTGGTGCGCAGCGAGCAGCGGCTGCGAGACGCCCGCCTCGTCGGGCCCACCGAGGTGCGGGTCCTGGCGACGTGGAGCGCGCGGTGACCGCGCCCTCCGCCGGTGCCGTCGCCGCGTTCCTCGTCCCGGCGCTGCCGCGGGCCCGGGTCGCGTGGCTGCGGCTGCTGCTGGCGGTGTTCGCCGTGCTGGACGCGACGCTCCTCACGAACCACGTCCTCCCCCACGTCCACGTGCCGGAGTTCTGGCGCCCCACCCTGCTGGGCCGGCTGCTGCACCTGCCGGCCCCGACCGCGCTCACGGCGGGCCTGGCCCTGGCGGCGATGGTCCTGGGCGTGCTGCTGGTGCTGGTGCCGCGGACCCGGTACCTGGCCGGCTGGCTGAGCTCGCTGGGGTACCTGGCGTGGGTGCTGTGGTCGATGGGGTTCGGCTACGTCGCCCACGACCACATGGCGATCGTGGTGGCGGCGGTGGTGCTGCTGACCGCCGGGCGGGCCGACTTCGACGACCTGCGGCCCTCCCGGCGCGCCGGGTGGGCGCTGCGCTGCGTGCAGGTCGCGACGGTCATGACGTACTGCGGGTCCGCGGTCAGCAAGTGGGTGCGCAGCGGCACCCCGTGGGCGTGGGCCAACGGGGCGGTGACGGTGTGGGCGGTGACCCGGCGCGGCTCGGCGCTGGGCGACTGGGTGGGCCGCTTCCCGCAGTTCCTCGTCGTCGTCCAGTGGGTCGTGCTCGTCTTCGAGTTCTGCGCGCCCGTCGCGCTGTGGCTGCGGGGGCGGTGGCTGGCGCTCGCGGTGGGGGCGGTGCTGCTGTTCCACCTCTCGACCTACCTCACCCTGGGCATCCACTTCCTGCCCACCGTCGTGTGCTGGGCGGCGTTCCTGCCGCTGGAACGGCTGCCGCGCCCGCGCGGGGTCCTCACCCCCGCAGCCGCTCGGCGAGACCCGTCGCGCGCGCCAGCGGCCGGCTGACCGCGGCGGCCACCGCCTCGGGCGAGCCCACGACCCGCACCCGCACCTTGGCCCGGGTCAGCGCCGTGTAGAACATCTCCCGCGTCGCCAGCGGGGAGCGCTCCGGGGCCGCGAGCACGGTGACGACGTCGAACTGGGAGCCCTGGCTGCGGTGGACGGTCATGGCGTGCACGGGCTCGACCGCGGCGAGGCGGGCCAGCGGGACCAGCAGCGGCCCCGCGCCGCGCGCGATCGCCGCGACCAGGGTGCCGTCGCGGTCCAGCACGACCCCGGTGTCGCCGTTGAAGACCCCGACGCCGGGGTCGTTGGCGGTGACGATGACGGGCAGGCCGACGTAGCGGCCGTCGGTGCGCGGCTGCACCCCGAGGTCCTCCACGGCCCACCGCTGGGCCAGCGCGCTCCAGTGCGAGACCCCGCGGGTCCCGCGCCGGTGCGCGCACAGCGTCCGGTGGGCGTCGAGGGCGGTGAGGGCGGCGGCGGCGTCCCCGGCGCGGGCGGCCTCGACGACGGCGGCCGAGCGGCGCAGCACCTCGGCGCGCACGGCCTCCAGCGCGGCGCCCGCGACGAGCTCCTCGTCGGGGACCTCGAGGAACTCCACGTCCGGTCCGCCGGCCCGCAGCAGGTCCACGACCTCCTCCGCCGCCCCCCGCCGCACGGCCGCGGCGATCGCGGCGATCCCCCCGCGGTCGGCGAAGCGGTGGGTCCGCCGCAGCAGCGCCACCCCGTGCGGGACCGCGGGCGCGGCACCGGGGGCCGCGCGCTCGGCCGGGGCGACGAGGTCGGCCAGGACGGCGCCGACCTCGACCGAGGCCAGCTGCTGCGGGTCGCCCACCAGCACCAGCCGCGCCCCGGGCCGCAGCGCCGCCAGCAGCCGCGCCATCACCCCCAGCCCGACCATCGAGGCCTCGTCGACGATGACGACGTCGTGCGGCAGCCGGTGCTCGGCGTCGTAGCGGGCCCGCACGGACCCCGGCCGGATCCCCAGCAGCCGGTGCAGGGTGGAGGCGGTGGTGGAGCGCAGGAAGCGCCGCTCGTCGTCGGTGAACCCGTCGGTGCCCGCGGCGGACACGACGGCCTCGGTGAGGCGGGCCGCGGCCTTGCCCGTGGGGGCCGCCAGCGCCACCCGCGGCGGGCCGGGCGAGAGGGCGTGGACGGCGGCGAGCAGCCGGGCCACCGTCGTGGTCTTGCCCGTGCCCGGCCCGCCGCCGAGGACGGAGACCCCGTGGGCCAGGCACACCGCGGCCGCGGTGCGCTGGTCGTCGGCGAGGCCCCCGGGCCAGAGCCGGTCCAGCACCGCGTCGACCGCGGCGGGGTCGTACCCGGCGACGGCGGCGCTGCGGGCGCGCAGGTCCTCGGCGACGGCGAGCTCCTGGCGCCAGTACCGGTCCAGCCACAGCCCGTCGCCGACCAGGTGCAGCGGCGCGGCGGGGCCGGTGGTCTCCCCGGGCGCGTGCTCGACCAGCAGCGGGCTGCGCCGCAGCGCCGCCAGCCACTCCTCGGGGTCGGGCCAGCGCACGGCCACCGTCCCCACCGCCCCGGAGTCCTCGACGTCCTCGGGCACGACGGTCTCGGGCACCTGCCGCAGGTGCAGGACGACCGAGCCGTGGCGCACGGCCCGCACCGCGAGGGCCACGGCGAGCAGGACGCGCTCGTCGTCCTCGCCGGTGACCGCGCCGAGGCGGCGGGCGACGTGGACGTCGGCGGCGTGCAGCAGGCCGAGGTCGTTGAACTCCCGCAGCAGACCGCTCGCCCCGCGGGCCCGGTGCGCAGAGCGGTCCGCGGGGTCGGCCCCCGGGACCGCGGCGGTGGCCGCGGCCGCCGGGGCGCCGGTCGAGGTGGTGGGGGTGGTCACGGGGTCCTCCCGGCGAGCAGTTCGGACAGGTCCACGACGAGCCCGGCGGGCGGTCGCCACGACCACACCCCCGGCGGCACCCCGTCCTCGCCGGCGGGCACCTCCGGCCCGCACATCCCGCGCAGGAACAGGTACAGCACCCCGCCCAGGTGCACGGCCGGGTCGTAGCCGGGCTGGCGCCAGCGCAGGAACCGGTGCAGCGCGACGCAGTACAGCAGGGCCTGCAGCGGGTAGTGCGCGGCGAGCACCGCCTCGTCGAGGGCCTCGCGCCGGTAGTGCCAGGCCGTGAGGATCTCCCCCGGCGCCCCGAGGCGGTTGGTCTTGTAGTCCACGACGAGGAACCCGCCCTCGCGCCGGCGCAGGACGGCGTCGATGGAGCCGGTGAGGTACCCCCGCAGCCCCTCCTCCCCCAGGACCGGGTCCTCCAGGGCGTCGGCGTAGCGGTGCACCGGGTCCCCCGGGGGCAGGTGCCGGCGCAGCAGGCCCGCGACGTCACCCACCCGCGGCCCCGCCGGTCCCGCCGCGTCGCCCCCGGCCAGCGGCATCTCGAAGTCCAGCTCGGCGAGGCGGTCCGCGACGGGGAACCCCTCCAGCGCGGCCCCGCCGGCCAGCGGCCCGAGCCCGGTGCGCAGCACGGGCCCCAGGGCCAGGGCGAGGTCCTCGGCCGGCTGCGGGTCGAACTGCTCGCGCGCCAGCGCCGCCAGGTGGGCGGTCCGGTCGGGGACGGCGGGGTCGAAGCCCTCCAGCACGGCGTGCACGAGGGTCCCGAACCCCGTCCCGGCGGGCAGGTCGGCCATCGGCGAGACCGTCGCGCGCCACCCCCGCGGGTCGTCGTCGGCGGCGGTGGCCCCGGCCGCGTCGAGGTCGACCTCGTCGTCGGTGACGTCGACCTCCGGTCCGGCCAGCACCGCGTGCCCGGCGCCGGGGCCGTCGTGCACCCCGCGGGTCAAGCCGCTGTAGGAGGTGCGCCGCCAGCCGAGGTCCACCGCGCCCCGGAACCGGGCGACGGCCAGGTGCGCGGCGGGCGCCGCGACCGCGGGCAGCCGGTCCTCGGGGGTGCGCAGCGGGACGGTCTCCACCGCCACCGGCCCCCCCGCCGGGAACCGCGACGCCAGGCGCGAGCTCAGGACCTCGTCGCCGGGCACCGGCAGCGACTCCGGCACCGCCAGCGGGTCCTCGGCCAGCAGGAGGCGGTGCAGCGCCCCCTCCTCCGTGTTCTGGCTCGGCGCCCACCACACCAGCAGCCGGGACACCGCGCGGGTGACGGCGACGTAGAGCAGGCGCAGCTCCTCCCCGAGGTCCTCGGTGTCGGCGGCGCGGCAGGCGGCGGCGTAGCCGGGGGCGCCCGGCCCCCCGACGTGCAGCGCGCGCGGCCCGTCCGGGGCGTGCGCGACGGGAAGGCGGTCCTTGGACCCGCCCCCGCCGGGGGCGTCCCAGCCGAACGGGACGCACACCACCTCGAACTCCAGGCCCTTGCTGGTGTGCACGGTGGCGATCTGGACGGCGGCGCGGTCGGTGTCCAGGCGCCGGGAGCGTTCCCGGTCGGCGTCCCCGGCGGCCTCCTCGACCCGGGCGCGCAGCCACGACAGCAGGCTCGACACCCCGCCGCCGGGGTTGAGCGCGGACTCCCGGTGCAGCACCTCGGCGATGTGGCGCAGGTCGGTGAGGCGGCGCTCACCGCCCTCGACCCCGAGCAGCCGTCCCGGCAGCCGGTGGGCCTCGCCGACGACGGCGAACGCCCCCGCCACCCCGCGCTCGGTCAGCACCGCGCCCCACTCGCGCAGCTGCACCGAGAGCTCGTCGGTGGCCCGGTCGCCCGCCGCGTCGAGCTCGGCGGCGCTGCGCCCCACGAAGCTGGACAGCGCGACCCGGCGCACCCGCGGGGCCCGGTGCGGCTGCTCCACCGCCTCCAGCAGGGAGATCCACTCCTGGGCGGCGGGGGTGGCGAAGACGCTGGGGCCGCGCGAGAGCACGCAGGGCACCCCGCGCCGGCGCAGCTCCTCCTGCACCAGCGCCGCCTGGGCGCCGGTGCGGACCAGGACGGCCACGTCCCCGGCCTCCAGGTCGCGCTCGCCGCCGTCGCGGGGCCGGACCCGCAGCCCTTCCCGCAGCACCGCGACGACCTGGGCGGCGGTGTCGCGGGCCACCACGGCCCGCGCCTCGCCGACCGGCGGCAGCCCCCTGCCCGTGGTGGGCAGCCCGTCGCGCTCCAGCACCCGCACCCGCACCGGGGCCGGGTCCGGCGCGCCGGAGCCGTCGACGAGGGCCGCCGCGGCGTGGGCCGCGTCGACGGGGCGCACCACGATCCGCTGCTCCCCCAGGGCCGCGCCGCGCAGCAGCGCGGCCGTCCCCGCCAGCACCAGGGGGTCGCTGCGGTGGTTGGTGCTCAGCGTGGCCGTCGTGCCCGCGACCCCGGCGGCGTCGAGGTAGCTGCGGACGTCGGCCCCGCGGAAGGCGTAGATCGCCTGCTTGGGGTCGCCGATGAGCACCAGCGGCCCCTGCCCGTGGAACGCGGTCCGCAGGACGTCCCACTGCACCGCGTCGGTGTCCTGGAACTCGTCCACCAGGACCACGGAGTACCTGCGGCGCAGCCGTTCGCAGGCCACCGGGCCGGCGACGGGGTCGGTCAGGGCGTCGCGCAACCGGGTCAGGAGGTCGTCGAAGCCGAGGACGCGGCGGGAGCGCTTGCGGGCCTCGACCTCGCGCCGCACCCCCAGCGCGAAGCGCACCCGGAGGTTCTCCGGGGACCCCGGCAGCGTGTCGGGGGGCTCGATGCGCGCGTCGGCCCGGTCGACGGCCGCGCGGGCGATGCGCAGGGCGGTGGGGCGGTCGAAGGGCGGGACCCCCGCCCCCGGACGCACCGCGAACCGCAGGTAGAGGTCGTCGCAGACCTCCTCGACGAGGTCGTCGACGTCCTCGACCAGCGTCGCCGACGGGTCGACGTCGGCGGCGGTGCCGAGGCTGGTGAGCACCTGCCGGCAGAACTCGTGGATGGTGGCGACGGTGGCGGTGTCGAAACCGGCCAGCGCCTCCGAGAGCCGGGCCCGGTGCTCGGCGGCGCGGGCGTCGTCGGCGGCCAGGTGGGCGAGGACCGCGTCGCGCGAGCGGCGGGCCGACGCGGGGTCGGCCAGGGCGTCGCGGGTGGCGACCAGCCGCTCGCGGACCCGGTCGCGCAGCTCCGCGGTCGCCGCGCGCCCGAAGGTGACGACGAGGAGCTGGTCGACGGTCGCGACGCCCTCGGCGACGTAGCGGGTCACGAGCCCCGCGATCGTGTACGTCTTGCCCGTCCCCGCGCTGGCCTCCAGGACCGTCGTGGCGACCGGCAGGGGGCCGGCGAGGTCGAAGACCGCCGGGGCCGGGGTCGCGGCGCTCACCGCTCGTCCATCCGCTGGACCCCCAGCAGGGGTTCCCACACCCGGCGCACCAACCCCTCGAACGTGGTCGGGACGCCCGGGGGCAGGGTCGTCGGCGGTTCCCACCGCACCAGGTGCTCGACGGGTCGCTCCGCACCCCACACGGTCACGTTCTCCTCCTGCCGGTCCTCCTTGTCGAAGGAGAAGTCCGAGGTCCAGGCCCGCCGCGCCGCCCGCAGGCAGGCGTCGGGGGCGCGCCCGCGCCAGGCCTCCTGCGCCCACGCCGCGGCGGTGTCCACCGGCAGCGGCAGCGGGAACCGCAGCCCGACCGCGCGCAGCTCCAGCAGGTCCACCAGCAGGTCCCGGGCCGCGTCGGAGCGCACCGGGCCCAGGGTCAGCAACCCGGTGCTGCCGCGGTCCCCGCGCCCGACGAGGACGGTCCGGAACTCCGTCCCCGGGTGGGCGGCGGACAGCGCGAGCAGCTCGACCCAGGCCCGCAGCGTCTGCTTGCCCTTGATGCGGGAGTAGACGGTGGTGACGGCGACCTCGCCGGTGGCCCGGCCCCCGCCGCGCACCGGACGGACCCCGCGGACGTTGCCGGTCAGGCGCAGCTGCCCGACGCCGGGGACGTCGAGGTCGAGCTCGACGTCGACGCTGCGCGGGGGGGCGGTGTCGAACTCGGCGGCGACCCCGGCGATGGCGTCGACGACCGGGCCGACCTCGCGCAGCACCGCCACCCCCAGCGGCCCGGGCGGCAGGCCGCCGCGGGCGCCCTCCAGCCGCACGACCTCGGGGGCCGCGACCCCCCGCAGCCGGGCCGCGAGCGCGCGGTCGCCCACCGCCCACTTCTGCAGGGCGTCCAGCTGCACGGGGAGCGCGTCGTCGGGTTCCTCCTCGCGGGTGGCGGAGGCGACGTCGAGGCGCTGGCGCAGGAACCCCCGGGCGGGGTGCTGGAGGAACTGCACGAGGGTGTCGAGGTCGAGGTCCGCGGCGGGGGCCGGCGGCAGGGCCGCGGGCAGGAACGGCGGGACGGGGGCGGGTTCGCGGTGCCCGGCGTCGGCTCCGGAGAACGCCGTGCCGTCGTGGCTGAAGGGCCCGTCGGTGCCCAGGGCCCCGGGGGTGAAGTTGCGCCGGTCGGTGGGCTGCAGGGGGTGGTGGACCTCGATGCGCGCGCGCACCCCGGGGTGGGCGGCCTCCAGGGCGTCGAGGACCTCCCCCACCGGCACCGCGGGCGGCAGCACCGCCCCGGTGCGGACGTCGCGCCCGGAGTAGGTGACGACGAGGGCGTCCCGGGCGGAGCGGACGAGGTCGAGCAGGACCTGGCGGTCCTCGCCGCGCGGGTCGCGGTCGCCGACGTGGGGGTCGCGGGCGAGGACGTCGTCGGCGTCGGGGCCGCCCGCCCGGGGGAAGGCGCCGTCGTCCATGCCGAGCAGGCAGACGACGCGGTGCGGGACGGCGCGCACCGGGGCGGGGGTGCAGACGGTGAGGGCCCCGGTGCGGAAGTTCGCCCGCTGCGGGTGCGCGGCGAAGCGTTCGGAGATCGTGGCGGCGACGTCGGTCAGGCCGACCCGCGCGGTCCCGGCGCGGGCGGCGTCGTGGGCGACGACGCCGAGCTCCCGGCGCAGCTGCGCGACCTGCCAGGCGTCCTCGGGGGCGGTGTCGGCGAGGTCGAGGACGGCGTCGAGGAGCGTGTCGCACCAGGCGGCGACGCCGTGCCGGCCCTGCAGGCGGGTGACGGCGGCGTCGAGGCGGTCGAGGAGCTCGGCGAACCGGCCGGCGAGGTCGATGCGGCTGGACTCCACGTCGGCCAGCGGGACGACCGCGCCGAGCAGCCCGTCCTCCCCGGTGCGCCCGACGAGGTCGTCCTCGACGGCGCCGCCGACGGCGACCCCGACGAGGAGGCGGTCCAGCCCGGCCCGCCACGTCCCCTGGTCCAGGGAGCCGAGCTGCCAGGCGCCGCGGTGGCGGGCGCTGAGGCCCCAGTGCACCCCGGCGGCGACGGTCCACTCGCGCAGCTGCTCGAGGTCCTCGTCGTCGAGGTCGAAGCGGCGGCGCACCGGGGCGGCGGCGGCGAGGTCCAGGACCTCGGTGGCGCCGGCCCGCGACTGCGCCAGCCCCAGCAGCCGGACGGCGAGACCGAGCAGCGGGTTGGTCCGCAGCGCGGAGCGGTCGGCGACCTGCACCCGCAGCCCCCCGCCGGGGTGGGAGTCGGTGGCGAAGGCGGCCGAGACCAGCGGGGCGAAGGTCTCGACGTCGGGGCACGCGACGAGGACGTCGCGCGGCTGCAGCGTCGGGTCGGCGTCGAGGAGGCCGAGGACGACCTCGCGCAGCACCTCGACCTGCCGGGCGCGGCCGTGGCAGGCGTGCACCTGCACCGAGCGGTCCCCCGGGTCCGGCCCGGGGGCGGGCTCGGCGTCGCGGGCCAGGGCCGCCTGGAGGGTCCCGAGCAGGGTGGGCGCCGGTTCCGGGGCGGGGTGGTGGACGTCGGTGTGCCCGGGGGCGGCGTGGGCCAGGCGCACCTGCAGCTCCCGCACGTCGCGGGCCATGGACCGCAGCAGCGGGTGGCGGCCGGGGGCGTGGGCCGCCCAGGCCGCGCGCCGCGGTCCCGGGTCCGTGCGCAGCGCCGCGGCGGTGGCGTCCCACAGCGCGGGGCTGGGGTGCTGGAGGAGGAGGTGGACCTCGCGGTGCTCGGCGAGCGCGGACAGCACCCGCAGCCGGCTGGTGGCCAGGCGGGTCACGAGGAACACCGCGAGGCGGGGCCCGAGGTCGCTCAGGGCCGGGTCGGTGCGCAGGGCGGCGCAGGCGTCGTCGAGCAGTTCGGCGGGCGCGGGCAGGCCGACGCGCTCGCGCACGGCGCGGAACACCTCCGGCTGCCAGCGCAGGTCCGCGGGCAGCGGGGCGCCGGGGGCGTCGTCGCGCCCGGCGGCCCAGTCCGCGAGCAGCTGCGGGCGGGCCGCGCCGTAGCGGGCGAACAGCCCCGCCACCCGGGCCGCGGCGGCCGTCCGGCGCACGGGCGGGGTGCCCGGGCCCCCCGGGCCGCCCGGGCCGTCGTCGCCGGGGTGGTGGCGCAGGTGGTGGCGCAGGAGGGCGAACTCCGGGCGCCCGTCGGGGGCGGGGCCGCCGTCGGCGGGGGCGATCTCGTCGAGGACCTCCAGGACGTCCCACGTCAGCGACGACGGCGCCCACCGCTCGACGGCGTCGCCGGTCCCGGGGCGGGTGCGCTCGAGCGCCGCGGCGAGGACCCCGTCGAGCAGGTGCGCCGGGGAGGAGGTGTCCACCCGCGCGCAGATCCCGTCGTCCCCGCCGCCCGCGGCGGGGTCGCCGGCGCCGAGGTGGTGCGACAGCCGCTGCGCGATCCACCGCTCGGTGCCGCGGGCCCCCACGGCGAGGACGTCGGGGGCGAACGGGTCGGCGCCCGGCGCGGGGTCGCGCAGGAGGCCGGCGAGGGCGGTCACCAGGGTGTTCGCGCTCTCGGAGCGGTGGACGTGGAGCACGGGCCCTGTCTACCCGACCGCGCCGACACCGCCGCGCGTGGTGCGCGCGGTGCCGGGGGGTGGTGTGCTGGCGCGGTGCTGCTGTCCCTGCTCGACCGCTCGCGCACCCGCACCGGGCGCGACGACGCCGACGCGCTGCGGGCGACGCTGCGCCGCGCCGTCCACGCCGAGCGGCTCGGCCTGCACCGGTTCTGGGTGGCCGAGCACCACGCGGTGCCCGGCGCGGTGGGGTCGGCGCCGACGGTGCTGATGGCCGCGGTCGCCGCCGCGACCGCGCGGATCCGCGTGGGGGCGGCGGGCGTCATGCTGCCCAACCACGTCCCGTTCGTCGTCGCCGAGCAGCTCGCGACGCTGTCGGCCCTGCACCCGGGCCGCGTCGACGTCGGCGTGGGGCGGTCCCTGGGGTTCACCGCCCCGGTGCGCCGGGCCCTGGGCGCGAGCAGCGCCGAGGACTTCGAGGACCGGCTGGCGGAGCTGCTGGACTGGCTGCACGGGCGCGGCCCGCTGACGCTGCGGCCCTCCGCGCCGGCGCCGCCGGTGTGGCTGCTCGCCACCGGGAACGGCCTGGGCACCGCCGCCCGGTTCGGGCTGCCCGTGGTGGTGGCCGGGCCGCTGCTGGCCGAGCCCGCCCCGCTGGCCCGCTACCGGGCCGAGAGCCCGCCGGGACGGGCGCGGGTCACCGCCTCCCTCGACGTCCTCGTCGCCGACTCCGCCGCGCAGGCCCGGCGGGAGCTGCTGCCGCAGGCGGTGGCGCTGGCCCGGACCCGCAGCCGCGGGGAGTTCCCGCCCCTGCCCAGCCCCGCCGAGGCGGCCTCCGCGCAGCTGAGCGCCCGCGAGCTCGCCGACGTCGAGACGACGCTGGCCTCGGCGGTGCTCGGCGACGAGGCGGAGGTCGCGCAGCGCCTGGCGGACCTCGTGGACCGGACCGGTGCGGTGGAGCTGATGGTGGCGACGACCCTGCACGACGAGGCGGCCGAGGCGGAAGCCGACACCCGGCTGGCGCGGCTGGTCGCGCGGCTGGGGGGCGGGCTCAGAACCGCCGGCTGAGGGAGCGGCGGCGCACGCGCTGCTCGATGCGGTCGAACTCCCGCCGCAGCGGCTGGGAGCAGAACTCGCCCAGCGTCACCCCGGCGGCCAGCGCCAGCGCGGTCCCCACGGCGGAGATCAGCTGCGTCAGCCCGACCGAGGTGGACCCGCCGACCAGGGCGAAGATGGCCCGGTAGATGGCCAGCCCCGGCAGGAGCGGCACGATGCCGCAGATCGAGACGACGAGCCCGGGGACGTTCCACCGCCACGCCGTCCCCTCGGCGAGGAACCCGACGAGCAGGGCGGCGACGCCCGCGGAGGCGATGGGTCCCAGGCCCAGGATCGCGCCGGTCCCGGCGGCGGCGGTCGCGGTCGCCCCGGCCAGCGCGGCGAGCAGCACGGCCCGCCCGTCGGCGTACCCGGACACCGCCCACGCCAGGGCGCAGGCGGCCCCGGCGAGGACCTGGACGAGGAGGGCGGGGGCCTCCCCGGGCGAGAAGCTGAGGCTGAGGGTGATCCCGGCCCGCTGGCCGAGGTCGAGGACGCCGGCGATGCCGAGCACGAGGCCGGTGGTGAGCAGGACCGTCTCGAAGGCCCGGGCCCCGGCGGTGACGTAGAACCCGGAGATCGCGTCCTCGGCGGAGCCGACGAGGGACCACCCGGCCAGCAGCACGACGATGCCGGAGCCGACGACCAGCGAGGGCGGCAGCGGCCCCACCCAGCCCGGCAGGTGCGGCTGCCAGACGAGCAGGGCCAGCGCGAAGGTCGTCGCCAGACCCGCCCCGGCGACCTGCTGGAAGAAGGCGGGCAGGCCGCGCTGGTTGGCGGCGAGCAGCAGCACCTGCAGGAAGCCGGTGACCAGGGCGGCGCTGAGGGCGACGGCCCAGCTCCCGCCGAGGAGGACGGCCACGGAGGCCGCCAGGCCCATCGCCCCCAGCGTGGAGACGGAGCCGCGGTAGGGGCGCCGCTGCGAGAGCAGCCGCTTCAGGCGGGTGGTGATCTCCGCCGGGGGCATGCCGTCCGCGGCGGCGTGGGCCAGCTCGTACAGGCGCGAGAGGCGGGCGTAGTCGGTGGCGCGCAGCCTGACGACGCGCACGGCGGTCAGCGGCTGCCGGTCCGGGCCGGCGGTGGAGACGATGACGGCGGTGAAGGTGATGTCGACCTGGGTGTGCACCAGGCCGGACCCGGCCGCCGCCCGCAGCGTGAGGGCGGTGACGTCGGCGGCCGACGCCCCGGCGGAGAGCAGCGCCTCGCTCATCCGCACCATGGCGTCCAGGACGTCGAGGACGTCGTCCCGGGTCAGGGCGCCCTCGGTGAGGGGGTCGGGGACCGGTGACGCCTCCCCGGCGATGACCTCGGCCAGCCGGGAGCGCAGGCGTCCGGCGGTACGCAGGGCGAGCACGCCCCGACGCTACCGAACCGGTGGCGCCGGCCCGCTCAGCAGAGCAGGGCGAGCTCGTCCCGCACCACGGGGGTGACCAGGTCGCAGCCGACCTGGGCGGTGCCGAGGTCGACGACCTGCCAGGTCCCTCCGACCCGCTGCAGCACGGCGGTGGCGGGGTCGAGGGTGCCGGCCCCGGCGGCGGTGGGTTCCAGCGCCGCGGCCGCCCACGCGGGGTCGCTGCCGGCGACGCGCACGTCGGTGACGGCGTAGTCGCCGGCCGGGACCCCGGCGACGGCGGGGCTGGCGCTCACCGCGGCCCGGACGGCGGTCTCGGGCGCGGTCCCCGGAGCGGCCGGGGTGCCGGCGTTCGCGGTCACCGGGCTGAGCACGGCGACGGCGGCGACCCCCAGGGCGGGGACGGCGAGGAGCGTGCGGACGGTGCTGCGGCGGGGCATGGGTCCAACCTCCGTGGTCGATCGACGGTCAGCAGGTGGGACGCAGCGGGGCGCCGGCCCGTTGCACGTCGGCGGGTCCGGACCTCTGGAGGTGCTGTGGAGATCGTGTGCCCCCGCCCGGGGGCGGGTCAGGACGGGGTGACGACGAGGTCGGCGCGCTCGCGGGTGGCGGCGATGACGCGGGCGTTGGCCGCGTCGCTGCCCAGGGCCCAGGCCCGCGCGGCGGCGGGGTCCTTGCCGAAGGCGACGTGGCGGGCGACGAGGCGTTCCAGGCGCAGCTCCTCCGGCGGCTCCAGGTACCAGGTCTCGTCGATCAGCCCCTCCAGCGCGGCCCAGGGCCCCTCGCGCAGCAGCAGGTAGTTGCCCTCGGTGAGGACCAGCGGGACCTCGCGCGGCACGGGCAGGGCCGAACCGACCGGTTCCTCGATCTCGCGGCGGAACTCCGGGGCGTGCACGACGGCCTCCTCCCCCGACCGCAGCCGGCGCAGCAGCGAGACGTAGCCGCCGACGTCGAAGGTGTCGGAGGCGCCCTTGCGGTCCCGGCGCCCGAGGGCCTCCAGCACGACGTCGGCGTAGTGGTAGCCGTCCATGGGCACGACGACGCACCGCCGCGGGCCGAGGGCCCCGGCCAGCCGGGCGGCCAGGGTCGACTTGCCCGAGCCGGGAGCGCCGACGAGGCCGAGGATCCGCCGAGGTCCGGTGGTCATGGCCCGGGCGCGCTCGAGGAGGTCCTCGAAGGGGGGAGTGCTCATCAGAACACCGGTCCCGGCTCGGCGGCCGGGCCCTCGCCGGCGGCCTCGGCGGCGACGGGGTCGAGCACGGCACCCGCCCACCGCTCGCAGGTCCAGCCGTCCTCGGGGGTGCCGGTGAGGGTGACGACGCCGGTGTTCTCCAGGCCGGTGGCGATGACGAAGCCCGCGGAGAGGTTGCCCACCCGGGCCCCGGCCCAGGTGCGGATGGCGGCGCCGTGGCTGACGAGCACGAGGGTGTCGACGCCCTGCGCGCGGGCGGCCTCGACGGCGTCGGCGACGGCGCGGTCGTAGCGGGCGAAGAAGGTGCGCCCGTCCTCGGCCCCGGGTTCGGCGACGGTGAGGTCGCCGTGCAGCCAGGCCGCCACGACGGCCAGGTAGCGCTGCACCGAGGCCTCGTCGCCGCGCATCTCCAGGTCGCCGGCCTCGATCTCGCGCAGCCCGTCGAGGACGGCGACGCCGAGGCCGAGGTGGGCGGCCAGCGGGGCGGCGGTCTGCTGGGTGCGGACGAGGGGCGAGGCGCTGATCGCCCCCACGCCCCCCTCCCCCAGCTCCGCGACGAGGGCGTCGGCCTGCGCCCGGCCGAGCTCGGTGAGGTCGGCGCCGGGGACGGCGGTGTCGAGCAGGTGCTCGACGTTGGAGGGGGTCTGGCCGTGGCGGACGAGGTGGAGGCGCACCGCCCCAGCCTGTCAGAGCCGCCGCGGCGGCGGCTCAGAGGACGACGTCGAGCCGGCCGTGGGTGCTGCCGTTGAGCAGGGTCATGAGCCGCAGCTGCACCTCGACGGGCACCGGCTCCTTGGCGGTGAAGGTGAGCCGCCCGATCATGCGGCGCAGGTCCTCCGCGGTCAGGTCGCGGTACCCGGAGACCATCCCGCTGGCGCGCTCGCGGTTGATCTCGCGCGCCAGGGAGGAGATCTGGGTGGCGCCGACGCCCTCGTCCCCGTCGGCGCCGTAGAGGTGGCCGAGCAGGGCGCGGTCGGACTGGGTCAGCTCGTCGAGCGGGTCCTCGTCGATCCACTCCGGGGTGATGCGCCGGACCGGCGTCACCGACTCCACGCCGTCCAGGCGGGTCGCGCTGCGCACCGCCGGGGCGGAGGTCACCGTTCCGAGTCGCATGGTCGTCTCCCGTCCTGTCACTTGCCGTGGTTGCTATGTGACTCCCAGTGTCACCCAGGGACGGCCGGACCTGAGACCCGGTCACCCGGATGGAGCAGTCGCCGTCCGGGTGACCCCGCCGGGGGCCGTCCGGACGACGACGCTCACCGCCCGTCCGCTCAGCTCACTCCACGGGCTCCAGGACGAACACCGGGATCTCCCGCTCCGTCTTCAGCTGGTAGTCGGCGTAGTCGGGGTAGGCCGCGACGGAGCGCTCCCACCACAGCGCCTTCTCCTCGCCCGTCACCTCGCGGGCCAGGTAGTCCTTCTTGACCGCGCCGTCCTGCAGCTCGGCCAGCGGGTTGGCCTTGAGGTTGTGGTACCAGACGGGGTTCTTCGGGGAACCGCCCAGCGAGGCCACGGCGGCGTAGCTGCCCCCGTGCTCCACGCGCATCAGGGCCTGCTTGCGCAGCTTCCCCGACTTCGCGCCCTTCGTCGTCAGGACGATGACGGGCATCCCCCGCAGGTCGCCCGCCTCCTTCCCGTCGGACGCCTCGTACTTCTCGACCTGCTCCCGGACCCAGGCCTCGGGGCTCGGTTCGTACTCTCCTGTCAACGGCATGCCCGCACGCTAATCCGCGTCCAGGACCTCCACCGCCCGGGACACCCCGAGACCCACCACGGCCTCCTCCAGCACGCCCGCGAGGTCCAGGCTGAACCGCGGCGGCACCAGCGGGCTGGAGGTCAGCCCCGCGGCCAGGCACTCGTGGACGTGCTCCAGCACGAACCGGTGCCCGTCGGCCACGGCGTGGTCGTGCACCTCGACGTGCTCCTGCCCGTCGAGGCCGAAGCGGTGGACGGTGAAGCCGGGGGCGGCCGGCAGCGGGGCGTGGACCTCGATCCAGCCCTCGCTGGCCTCGATCCAGGCCCGCGAGGGGGTGCGCGCGGCCATCGTCGTCGACAGCGCCGCGACCGCGCCGGAGGGCCAGCCCAGCGCGAGCGCCACCTGCCGGTCCACCCCCGTCGGCCCCAGCGACCCGGCCACCCGCACCTGGTCGGGGGTCCCCAGCAGGGTCAGGGCCAGGCCGACCGGGTAGGGCCCCAGGTCGAACAGCGACCCCCCGCCGATGGCGGGGTCGTGGAAGCGGTGCAGCGACTCCGGCGCGGGGAAGCCGAAGTCGGCGTGCACCCCCAGCACCTCCCCCACGTCCCCGCGCGCGACGGTCTCCAGCAGGGCGAGGGTGCCGGGCAGGAAGCGCGTCCAGTAGGCCTCCATGCAGAACACCGACCGCTCGCGGGCCAGGTCGAGCAGGTCGCGGGTCGCGGCGAGGCTGACCGTCATCGGCTTCTCGACGAGCACGGCCTTGCCCGCCAGCAGCGCCGCCCGCGCCGGGGCGTGGTGCTGGGGGTGGGTGGTGGCGACGTAGACGGCGTCGACGGCCGGGTCGGCCAGCAGCCCCGCCACGTCGTCGTAGGGCGTGACGGGACCGGGGGCGGCCTGGTCGGCGGCGAAGCCGCGGGCCCGGTCCAGGTCCCGGGAGGCCACCGCCACCAGCCGCCCCCCGGGGGCGAGCTCCAGCGCCCGGGCGACCGTGCGGGCGATGCCCCCGGTCCCGACGAAACCCCAACCGACGCTCACGTGGTCCCCCTCGACCTCAGGCAGGTGCTTCCTGCGGGACGTCAGCCTTGCGCGGCAGCGACTGCGACGCACCCGGACGGCTCACGGTGACCGCCGCGACCCGCGCCGCCCAGTGCGCGGCGTCGAGCAACCCGGCGCCCTCGAGCAGGGCGTCGGCGAGCGCGGCGACGAAGCTGTCGCCGGCCGCCGTCGCGTCCACCAGCCGCGCGGGGACGGCCGGCACCTCGGCGTGCCCGCCGGGGGTGACGACGACGGAGCCGTGCTCGCCGCGGGTGACGATCGTGGTCCCGGCGGGGCGGACCCGGCGGGCCTGGGCGACGATCCCCTCGACGTCGCGCGCGGTGGGCTCCCCGGCGAGGACGGCCAGCTCGCCGGCGTTGGGCACGAGGAGGTCGGCGCGGGCCAGCAGCTCGGGGGGCAGCGGGCGGGCCGGGGCGGGGTTGAGCACCAGCAGGCCGGTGCAGAGGCGGGCCGCGGCCACCAGCGCCTCGTCGGGGACCTCGCACTGCAGCAGCACCACGCGGGCGGTGCTGACGGCAGCCAGCGCCCCCTGCACGCGGGCCTCGTCCATCCGGTCGTTGGCCCCGGGGCTCAGCACGATCGTGGACTCCCCGCCGTGGACGAGGACGACGGCGACGCCGGTGGGGACGTCGAGGGCGGCGACGTGCCCGACGTCGATGCCCTCGGCGGCCAGCGCCGCGCGCAGCCCGCGCCCCTCGTCGTCGTCGCCGACGGCGGCGACCATGGCGACGCTGCGCCCGAGGCGGGCCGCGGCGACGGCCTGGTTGGCGCCCTTGCCCCCGAGGCCGCGCTCGGCGTCGGAGCCGCGCACGGTCTGGCCGGCCGGCGGGAGCTCGTCGAGGCGGATGGCGAGGTCGGCGTTGACGCTGCCGACGACGGTGACGTCGTGGGTCTTCTCCGCGCGGGGCCGGCCGTGGCTGTCGCGGTCGAGGGGGCTGTCGCGGTCGAGGGGGCTGTCGTTCACGGGGGACTCCTTCAGCGGACGGGCAGGACCCAGATGGCGGCGACGGCGGGGTCGCCGAGGTCGACCTCGCGCCCGGTGCCCAGCCGGACCACGGTGGTCCCGGCGAACCCCCTGCGCTGCAGGACCTCCACCGTCAGGTCCAGGCCGATGCCGAGCTCGGCGAAGTAGCGCAGGACGTCGGGATCGGCGTCGGAGATGCGGGCCACGACGCCGGTGCCGCCCTCGGGGACGTCGGAGAGGTTGTGCGCGCCGGGGCGGGGGACGGTGCCGTCGGGACGCGGGATGGGGTCGCCGTGCGGGTCGCGCTCGGGGTGGCCGAGGCGGGCGTCGAGGCGGTCCAGCATCCGGTCGGAGACGACGTGCTCGAGCACCTCGGCCTCCTCGTGGACCTCGTCCCAGGAGTAGCCGAGGTCGGCGACGAGGAAGGTCTCCAGCAGCCGGTGCCGGCGCACCACGGCCAGCGCCCGGGTGCGTCCCTCCTCGGTCAGCTCCACCCCGCCGTAGCGCTCGTGGCGGAGCAGGCCGGCGTCGGTGAGCTTGCGCACGGCCTCGGAGGCGGTGGAGGCGGACACCCCCATGGTCTGGGCCAGCATCGAGAGGGTGATCTTCGCGTCCGACCACTCCCCGGCCGCGTAGACGGTCTTGAGGCAGTCCTCCGCCGCCGGGGTGGCGGCAGCCGTGGTCGAGGGGCGGGGCACGGCCCGAGTTTGCCACTCCCCGGTCCGGGGTAGCGGTACCGCAGCACCGAGGTTACGATTTCGGTGCACCGAAATCGTGGACGCCGACGGGGATCCGCCGGCGGGCAGCGGGTGGTCCAGCGAGGGGAGACGGTCGTGCGTCGGACGTGGGTGAACGTGGCGGACGTGGTGCTCGGCGCCGCGCTCCTCGTGGCGGCCGTCGCGGCCGGAGCCGGCGGGCGTCCCCTGGAGGCCGTCGCGGCCGTCGTCCTGGGCCTGGCCTGGGGGGTCCGCGGCGCGGTCGGGCTGCGTCGCGGCACCGGCCCCGCACCCGACCTCGGGCCCGCCCCGGCGGGCCCGGCGGGACCCCTCCCCGCCACGCGCTGAACCGCCTCCCCCGCCGGGGGTGACCCCGGTGCCACCATCGCGGGGTGGTCCCTCCCGCCCCCCGCTCCCCCTCCGACGACCTCGCGGCCACCTGGCGGCGCACCCGCCCGGCGCGCGCCCTGGTGCACTTGGACTCCGCGGCCGCCGGCCGCAGCAGCTGGGCCGTGCTCGACGCCACCGCCCGCCACGCCCGCCGGGAGGCCGAGCTCGGCGGCTACCTCGCCGCCCAGGAGGCCGCGGTCGAGCTGGAGCGGACCCGCGAGCGGATCCGCGCGCTGCTGGGCTGGGACGGGGGCACCGTCGCGTTCGTGCACAGCGCCGAGGACGCGCTGCGCCGGGTGCTGCTGGGCTGGCCGGGTGGGCCGCCGGCCACCGTCGCCCACGCCCGCGGGGAGTACGGCCCGAACCTCGCCGTCCTGCGCGGGCTGGGCGTCGCCACCCGCGAGGTCGAGGGCCCGCACCGGCTGGACCCCGGCGCCTTCACCGCCGCCCTGGCCCGGCACCGGCCCGACCTGGTGCACCTGACCTGGCTGGGCAGCCACGTCGGGACCCTCCAGCCCGTCGTCGAGGTCGCGCGCGCCTGCCGCGCCGCGGGCGTGCCGGTCGTCGTGGACGCCGCGCAGGCCTTCGGCCACCTCGACACGAGCACCGCCGGCGACGTCGACGTGGTCTACGGGACGTCGCGCAAGTGGCTGGCCGGACCGCGCGGGGTGGGTTTCGTCGCCGTCCGCGGGGACCTCGCCCGGCGCACCGGGGACCTGGAGCAGGCCGAGGCGCACGTCGCGGGGCGGCTCGGCCTGGCGGTCGCGGTGGCCGAGCACGTCGAGCTCGGGCCGGGCGCCGTCCGCGCGGGGCTCGCCGAGGTGGGGGCCCGGACCCGGCACCGGCTGGCCGCGGGGCTCGAGGGGGCCTGGGACGTCGTGGAGGACCTCGACGAGCCGAGCGCCCTCGTCACCCTGCGACCGCGCCGGCCCCTGGACCTCGCGGCGCTGCGGGCCGCGCTGATCGCCGAGGACGGCGTCGTCACGACGTACCTGGGCACCGAGCGCTCCCCCGGGGAGATGGCGGCCCCCGCGCTGCGGGTCAGCGGGCACCTGGACACCACCGACGAGGACCTGGACACCCTCGTGCGGGCCCTGCGGCAGCGGGCGTGAACCCCGTCTGAACAGGCGCGGTCGGCGCGACGCTGCCAGAGTTGGCCCGGAGATCACCAGCACGACGCACGTCGACGAACGAGGAGGAGCTTCCATGATGGGCAAGGTTCTGCTGCTGGCCGCCGCGGGTGCGGGGTACGTGCTCGGTGCCCGCGCCGGCCGTGAGCGCTACGACCAGATCAGCTCCACGGTGGGTCGCCTCTGGGGCAACCCCAAGGTGCAGGAGAAGGTCGGCGACCTCCAGAGCAGCGCGGGCGACCTGGCCAAGCAGGCCGGTTCCGTGGCGCAGGAGAAGGTCGGCGCCGCCGCCAGCTCCGTCTCCGGCAGCGTGAAGGACAAGCTCGGCGGGGGCAGCGGGGCGGGCACCGACCAGCCCCTCGGCGACCAGCACCACACCCGGATGCCGACGGACTGACCCCCGCCCCGGGTGCTCCCGGGGACGGCCGACGACGTGGCCCCGGCGGTGCGGAGCGCGAGCTCCCGCCGCCGGTGACCACGTCGTCCTGCGTCCGGGCCCGCGCGAGGGGGCGGGAGGGCCCTAGGGCTGCTCCCGCCGCGACGCCAGCACCTGCCGCAGGACCCGGCGCGGCAGCACGTACCAGCAGAGCGCGATGAGCGCCGCGACCGCGCCGCCCGCGACCCACCCGGCGGTGCGGCCGCCGATGACGTCGACGACCAGCAGCACCCCGCCGGAGACGACGGCGCCCAGGACGGCCAGGCCGACCTTGGTGAAGGCGGTGCCGGCGGCGACCAGGCGCCCCTTGGACTGCTGGCGGAACAGCGCCCGGTGGTAGCCGACGGGGGCGATGAACAGCACGAGGGCGACGACAGCCAGCAGCAGCACCACGGCGTAGACGGTCACCTGGTAGCGGTCCAGCTCCTCGAAGCGGGCCTGGAAGGGCACCGTGAGCAGGAACGCCGTCAGCAGCTGCACGCCGGTCTGGACGACCCGCAGCTCCTGGAGCAGCTCCGCCCAGTTGCGGTCCATCCGCTCGGTCGGGGTCTCGTTGCGCAGCCCGGTGTAGGGGTCGACGGGATCGGGCACCACCGCGCTCACCCGGCGCCGCCCCCGGCGTCTCCCCCGCGCAGCAGGACCACTCCCCCCACCGGTCCACCCCTCGCCTCGTCCGTCCGTGCGACCCCCACCCTGCCGGGACCCCCCACCCGCGGCAACCGCTCCCGGTCCGCGCTCCACCCCGCCGGCGCCCACAGGGCCCCGGACGTGAGGTCGTGCCCGCGGGGACCTGGACACCCCGCCCCCCGCGCGGGACGCTCGGGGCATGGCCGACACCGCCTCCCGCCCCGCGATCCGTCTCGGGACGGTCGTCCTCGACACCCCGGACCCGCAGGGCCTGGCCGCCTTCTACGCCGGGCTGCTCGGCTGGGAGCTCGACCCCGGGGACACCTCCGGGGACTGGGTCACGATCCGCGGGGCGGGCGGTGCGCCGCTGGCCTTCCAGCTCGCCCCGGACCACGTCGCGCCGACCTGGCCGGCCGAGGGGGTGCCCCAGCAGTTCCACCTCGACCTCGTCGTCGACGACTACGAGAGCACCGAACCGCACGCGCTGTCCCTGGGCGCCACCCTGGTCGAGGGCTCGGAGGACCACCCCGGGTTCCGGGTGTACACCGATCCCGCCGGGCACCCGTTCTGCCTCTGCCTGGCCGACTGACCGGGTAGCCGGTGCCCCGCGGTCCCGGTGGGAGCCGCGGGGCGGACGGGCTCAGCGGCCGCGGTGGGAGCCCTTCACGCTGTCGGCGACGGCGTCGGCGGCGCTGCGGGAGCTGTTCTTGTCCTTCTTGTCGGCGCGCTTCTCCTTGAGCGACTTCCCGCTCTTCTTCGAGCTGGCGCCTCGGGGCGACTTGTCCATGGTGATCTCCTGTCCGCCCGGTGACCGGGCGTTCGCCGTGACCGGCGGGTGCACCGCGTGGGGTCGACTCCGGCCGTGCGCCCTCCTGCTCGAGCCGGGTGACGACGGGGCGCAGCGCCCCGTGCGGTCCTCGCACAGTACGCGGCCGCGGCGGGGTCCGTGTCCCCTCGCCCGGGGGAACGGCGAAGACCCGCGTCCCCGGAGGGGGACGCGGGTCTTCGCGCGGGCGGTGCGGGACCTCAGGCGGTGAGGTCCACCGGGGTGGTGATGGCCTCGGGGCGCTCGCAGGTCGTGGTCAGGGTCACCGAGGTGTGCCCGTCCGCGGCCCGCTGCACCGACTCCATGATGTCGAGGACGTGCAGCGCGACCTCGTCGTTGGCGCGGTGGGGGCGGCCCTCGGCCACCGACAGCGCGAGGTCGGCCAGGCCGTAGCCGCGGCCGGAGTCGACGAACCCGGCGGTGACGCCGACGTCCTTCCAGTTCGACTCCTGGTCCGCGTCGGGACCGGGCGCCGGGGCGGTCGCGGCGGAGAACAGCTCCACCGCGCCCTCGAACATGTTCGGGTCCGGGACCGAGAGCGACCCGCCGGTGCCGTGGACCTCGATGCGGGGCAGGCGTGCGGCCCAGGTGTCGAAGCTCATGACCAGCGTCGACAGGGCGCCGGAGGCGTGCTCCAGGATCCCGGTGATGTGGGTGTCGATGGTGACCGGGAACGACTCCCCGGCCCGCGGGCCGGAGCCGATGGTGCGGGTCTGCGAGGGCCGCGAGGAGGCGCCCACGACCCGGACGACCGGGCCGAGCAGGTGCACCAGCGAGGTCAGGTAGTACGGGCCCATGTCGAGCAGCGGGCCGCCGCCGGGCTGGTAGTAGAAGTCCGGCTGCGGGTGCCAGCGCTCGTGACCGGGGGTGGTCATGAACGCCGTCGCCGAGTGCGGGGTCCCGATCTCGCCGGCGTCGACCAGCGCGCGGGCCGTCTGCACGCCGGTGCCCAGCACGGTGTCCGGGGCGCAGCCGACCCGCAGGCCGGCCGCGGCGGCGGCCTTGACGACCTCGCGCCCCTCGGCCACGTCCATCGCCAGCGGCTTCTCGCCGTAGACGTGCTTGCCCGCGGCCAGCGCCTGCAGCGCGACCTCGGCGTGCGTGCGCGGCAGGGTGAGGTTGAGGACCACGTCGACGTCGTCGGCGGCGAGCAGCTCCGCCAGCGGCAGCACCCGCGCCCCGTGCTCGTCGGCCAGCGCCTGCGCCCGCTCGGGCACGAAGTCGCTCACCGCGGTGATCTGCAGCTGCGGCAGGCGCTTCAGCGACGCCGAGTACTGCGCGGAGATGACGCCGGCGCCGACGACGCCGACGCGCAACGGGTTGGTCAGCGGGCTGCCCACAGCAGACCCCTCTCGATGATGGTCTTGACGTTGGCGTCCTGGAGGACCTCGACGTTGTGCCCCGGGGTGGCGACGAAGATCCGCCCCTTCCCCCACTGCCGGGTCCAGATGGCCGGGGAGGTGACGGGACGGTTCCACGGGTCCCAGGCCCGGACGGCCTGGGTGGTCGTGGCGAGGACGTCGACGTAGTCGTCGGACAGGACCCAGTACTGCTCGGTGACGAGGTCGAAGTCCCCGATGCCCTGCGTGATGGGGTGCTCGGCCGCGGCCGGGAGCATGTTCACCGTGTAGGGCACGTAGTTGTCCGGCTGTCCGCCGGTGCGCTCCTCGGGGGCCTTGCCCGGGTGGCAGCCGAACTGCCCGCCGATCAGGGTCAGGTAGTCGGAGTTGTTGCGGTAGGAGTCCGCGATCCCGCCGTGCCAGCCCGCCAGGCCCGTGCCGGCCTCGACGGCCGCGCGCAGGCCCTCGAACTCCTCCTTCTCGATGGTGTTCATCGTGTTGCACTGCACGACCAGGTCGACGGTCGCCATGTACTCGGCGTCGGCGTAGACCGCCGGGGTCCCGCCCGTCGCGGCGACGTCCTCGACGCGGACGGTGAAGCCGTTCGCCTCCAGGTGCGGGATGAACAGGTCGGTGGCCTCGACGGGCATGTGCCCGTCCCAGCCGCCGCGGACGACGAGAGCCTGGCGAGTCACGAGTGGAACCTTCCGGCGCGAGCGCGGGTCGTGGAGCAGATCACTTGGAGAAGCCGGCGGTGAGGCCGGAGAGCAGCTGGCGGCGGCCGACGATGTAGAGCACGAGGATCGGCAGCGTGGTCAGCACGACGGAGGCGAGGACGGCGGGGATGTTGACGCTGTACTGCCCCTGGAAGGTCCACAGCGCCAGCGGCAGGACGCGCAGGTCGGCCCGGTCGGTGAGGATGAGCGGGAGGAGGAAGCCGTTCCAGATCTGCAGGCCCTGGTAGATCGTCACCGTGACCAGCGCGGGGCGGGTCAGCGGGAACGCCAGGCGCCACATGGTGCCCCACTCGCTGGAGCCGTCCATCCGCATGGCCTCGAACAGCTCGTTCGGGACGTCGCGGACGAAGTTGCTGAGGATCAGCACCGTCAGCGGGATGGCGAAGGCGATCGACGGCAGGATCAGCGCGCCGAGCGAGTTGTACATCCCGCTCTTGATGATGATCAGGTAGATCGGGATGATCGTCGCCTGCAGCGGGATGGCCAGGCCCATGAGGAACAGGGCGTTGACCGCCTTCAGCCACCGGCCCGCACCGCGGACGATGGCGAAGGCCGCCATGAACGAGACGAGGACCGCGGGGATCGTGGCCCCCACCGTCACGATGACGGAGTTCATGAAGTAGCGCGCGAAGTCGTTCTCGAGCACCAGCTTGTAGTTGTCCAGCGTCGGCTCGGACGCCGGGAGCAGCGGGTTGGTGCCGAAGTAGCCGGCGGAGCTCTTGAAGCTGGTGATCACGATCCAGTAGATCGGGATCAGCACGATCAGCAGCCAGAGCCAGCCGAAGGCGCCGCCGAGCCAGTTCTTGCGCTCGGTCGAGCCGCGACGGGAACCGGAGGGGCTGGACTTGCCGGTGCGGGCCGCGGGGTTCGCGGCGGCTTGCGTGGCCATCGGTCAGGCCCCTTCCAGCTGGGAGTTGCGTTCCTTGCCGCCGAGGCGCTGCAGCACCTGCGCCAGGACCAGGCCGACGACGACGAGGATCACCGCGATGGCCGAGGCCAGACCCATCTGGTTGGCCCGGAAGCCGGTGAGGTACATGTCCAGGGCCAGGACGCGGGTCGCGTCGTTCGGCCCGCCCTGGGTCAGGACGAAGATGAGGTCGAACGTGGTGAGCGACCCGACGATCATGAGGGTGGAGGACGTGATCAGCGTGTTCTTCAGCTGCGGCAGCGTGATGGAGAAGAACTGCCGCACCCGCCCGGCCCCGTCGATCTGGGCGGCCTCGTACATCGAGGTCGGGATCTGGCGGATGGCGCCTTGGTAGATCAGCGAGTGGAACGGGATCCACTGCCAGGCGATGATGAAGATCACGACGCCCATGGCCAGCGCCGGGCGGCCCAGCCAGTCCTGGGTGAGGAACCCCAGGTTCAGGCCCGGGCCGAGGCCGAAGTTCGGGTCGAGCAGCGCCTTGTAGGCGATCGAGACCGCCGCGGCCGACAGCAGCAGCGGCAGGAAGAACAGGACCGCCAGCAGGGCCCGGTACTTCTGGTGGCCGGAGATGAAGACCCCGAGCAGGATCGACAGCGGCGTCTGGGCGATCCAGGAGAGCACGATCACCAGGAACGTGACCCACAGCGCGTGCGGGAGACCCGGGTCCGTGAGCACGGCGGTCCAGCTCGTGAGCCCGGTGAACGAGATGTCCCCGATGCCGTCCCAGGAGGTGAAGCTGAGGACGAACACCCCGATCAGCGGGACCACCGCGAAGGCGACGAAGATCAGCAGCGCCGGCAGCACCAGCCAGCCCAGGCGGCCCGTCGAGGTGTGGGCCGCCGACGGGACCTTGGCCGAGGTGGAGCTGGGCGCCGCGCTCACGGACGTGCTCACGAGCCGATCGCCGCGTTCATGTTGGCGGCGAACTCCTGCGGGGTGATCGCCAGGCCGAACAGCTTCTCGATGTTGTCGAGCAGGGTCTCAGCCTCGGTCGGGGACAGCGCCTGGTCCCAGGACTGCGCGAAGGACGGCGCGTTCGTGGCGAGGTCGTAGGTGAACTTCAGCCACTCCTCGTCCTCCATGCCCGCGAACTTGGCGTCGATGCCCTTGACGATCGGGACCTCGCCGGCCTCGGTGATGTAGGCCTCGGCCTCCTTCTCCTGCAGCAGGCCGTCCTTGAAGAAGGCCAGCGCGATGTCCTTCTGGGCCTGGGTGGCCTTGGAGGAGATCGACACGTACTGCGCGGGGTTGCCGAAGGTGTTCATCGGGTCGCCCTTGCCGCCGGTGACGGCGGGGAAGTTCATGTAGCCGAGGTTGCCGCCGGAGACGAAGTCGCCGCCGTCGGTCTTCATGCCGCCGTAGGTCCAGGTGCCGTGCAGCATCATGGCGGCCTTGTCGGTGTAGAGCAGGGCCTGGTCGGCGTTGGAGTCGGCCGTGATCGAGGCGAAGCCCTTGATGAAGCCGTCGGCCTTGACGAGGTCCTGCACCTTGGTGAGGGCGTCGATCGCGGCCGGGTCGGTCCAGGCGGGGGTGCCGTTGTAGATGGACTCGAACAGCTCGGGGCCGCCGATGCGGTCGAAGAGCATCTCCAGCCACATCATGTTCGTCCAGCGCGACTGCCCGCCGAGGGAGATCGGGGCGATGCCGGCGGCGTTGAACTTCGGCACCAGGGCCATGAGCTCGTCCCAGGTGGCGGGCGGCTCGGCGCCGATCTGGGTGAAGAGCTTCTTGTTGTAGAAGAAGACCAGCGGCTGCACGGTCTCGGTGGGCAGGCCGTAGACCTTGTCCTCGACCGTCCCGGCGGCGAAGGCGGCGTCGAAGAGGCGCTCCTTGACCTGGGGGTTCTCCGTCAGCCACGGGGTCAGGTCGTCGACCAGCCCGGACTCGGCGTAGTTGCGCAGCGTGCCGCCACCCCAGCCGAAGATGATGGTGGGGGCCTGACCGGCGCCGATGGCGGTCTTGATCTTGGCCTTGAAGGCGTCGTTCTGGAACGCGCTGACGGTGATCTGCTGGTCCTCGTGCGCCGAGTTCCAGTCCTCGCGGGCGGTCTTGCGGATGCCCTCCTTCGGGGCGCCCGTCAGGATCCAGTCGGTCGCCCCGTCGGAGCTGCCGCCGCCACCGGGACCGGAGTCACCGCAGGAGGCGAGGGCCGTGGCGACGAGGGGGGTCGCGGTGGCGAGGGCGAGGAAGGACCGACGCGAAGTCCGGTTGTGATCCACTCTGATCTCCGATGTGCCGAGCCGCGTCCCTGCGGCTGCTCAACTCGCCTGACCCTGCTGGGCCCGGCGTCGAAACGTGACCGAAAAGCTTTCGACCACGTCGTCTGCCGGGAACGATAAGAGCCCGGTGGTGTCGCGGTCAAGCGACTCCCGCGAGTCCGTCCGAGAACCTCCCCTCCCCCATGCGGGAGTAGGCGCTCCAGGTGTCGATCGGGTCACGAAAGTTTTCGAGAAGTGCTGGCGCCCGGAGCCTGCGTGCTCCTACACTCGCCCCACCACCGAGTCGAGGAGGACCCGTGCTGGACCATTCGCAGCGCACCCGGGACAACCCCGGGGACAAGACCACGCTGGCCACGATCGCCGCCCGGGCCGGCGTCTCGATCGCCACCGTGTCCAAGGTGGTCAACGGCCGCGAGGACGTCTCCGCCGAGACCCGCGCGGTGGTCGAGGCCCTCCTGGTCCGCCACGACTACCGCCCGCCCGCGGGTCGCCGGGCCGGCGCCGCGACCACCACCGTCGAGTTCCTCATCGACGGGGACTTCTCCTCCTACGCCACCGCCGTCGTCGACGGGGTCGTGGAGGCGGCCGGGGAGCAGGGCGCCGCCGTCGTGGTGGGGGTGCTGCGCGACCAGCGCGGCGGGCGCTTCCCCGTGCCGCCCCGCTCGTGGGCGCGCGGCCTGGCCGCCGCGGGGCGCACCGGCGTCATCGTCGTCACCGGCGAGCTGACCGGCGCGCACGTGGACGCGCTGACCGCGGTCAAGATTCCGCTCGTGGTGATCGACCCGCTGAACCTGCCCCGCAGCGAGGTCGCCAGCGTGGGGTCGACGAACTTCACCGGCGGCATGAGCGCCACGAACCACCTCATCGGGCAGGGCCACCGCCGGATCGCCTACGTCGGGGGTCCCCCCGGCGCCTCCTGCAACCAGGCCCGCCTGCACGGCTACCGCGCGGCCATGGAGTACGCGGGGCTGGCCCCGGCCGAGAACCACGTCCTCAACGAGGACTTCCAGTACGACTCCGGCCGCCGGCTGGGCGCGGAGCTGCTGGCCCGCCCCGACCGCCCCACCGCCGTCGTCGGCGGCTGCGACTCCATCGCCCTCGGGGTCATGGAGGCGGCCCGCGTCCTGGGGCTGCGCATCCCCGAGGACCTCTCGGTCACCGGGTTCGACGACACCGAGCTGGCCCCCATGGCCGCTCCCCCGCTGACGACCGTGCGCCAGCCGCTGCGGGAGATGGGGCGCGTCGCGCTGCGGACCGTGCTGCGGATGGCCGGCGGGGAGCAGCTGGACTCCCACCACGTCGAGCTCGCCACCGAGCTCGTCGTCCGGGGGTCCACCGCCCGGGTCTGACGCCCGGGCCCGCCTCCGACGCCCGGGCCCCCGGCTCAGCGGCGGGCGTCCTCCAGGGCCGCCAGGAACCGCGCGACCTCGTCCGCCGCGGCCGGGGTCGCGAACCGCACCGCCCGCCCGGAGACCTTCAGGACGAGGCGGCAGCCGCCGAGGAGGGCCGGCCGGGGCCGGCAGCTGCCCGCCCCGACCTCCGACAGCGCCACCGAGGCCACCGAGGGCCCCCCGAGCAGCTGCGGCTGGGCCAGCCACAACCGCTCCGGGCCGACGGCGAGCGCCCCCGCCCCGCCCAGGGCCCCGCCGGACAGCGTCAGCTCGGCGAGGACGCGCTCACCGTCCTGGGCCATCCGGCCGGTCAGCAGGGCGCGGGCCGCGGTGGGGTCGGAGGAGAGCACCGGACCGTCCTACCACCCGGGCCCGTGCAGCGCGGCCGTGACCGCGCGCCGCCGGTCGGGGCGGACGAGGACGTCGACCGCGCCGACCCACTGCTCCACCGACCCGGCCCCGACCGGGAGCGCGCGCACCGCCGGGTCGGTGACGCCGGCGAGCAGGACGGTGGCCGCCTCCTCCGGGACGCCGCGGAACGGCCGGTCGTGGAACGGGGCGGTGGCCGCCCCGGGCACCGGCAGCCCGACCTCGCGCTGCCGTGCGCGCAGCCCCTCCAGCGCCGCGCACAGCGCCGCCTCCCGCTCCCGCCAGTCCCCGGCGGCGAGGCAGGCCGCGAGGTCCCCCGCGACCCGCCCCGAGGGTGAGCGCGCGAACACCGTCCCGGTCCACTTCGGGTAGGGCGCCCAGGCGCGGTCCAGCAGCAGGCCCAGCCGGACGGCGACGTCGACGAGGCGCGCCGCGACGACGCGCGAGCCCAGGTCGTCGCCGCGCGACCCCGCCCGGCCCACGAACGGCAGTTCCTGCTCCAGCTGCCTCCAGCCGCAGGCGAGCAGGTAGCGCCGGAGGTCGTCGGGGTGGTGGGCCAGGCGCCCGCGCAGCCGGGCCCAGCGCCCCTCGTCGTCGGCGAAGACGGGCCCGGCGACCAGTTCCAGCACCGACTGACCGGTGAAGCCGAGCCAGTCCGTCACCGACCACGGCGCGTCGGGCCCGACGCCCAGGCGCTGGACGACGAACTCCTCCACGGTCGCCACCTCCACCCGGTGGCGGACGACGGGGTCCCAGGTCGTGGCGAAGCGGACGGGGTGCCCGGCGAAGGCGACCGGCAGGCGGGCCTCGAGGAACTCCCCGGCCCCGGGGGCCTCGGCCAGGACGGTCAGCCGCAGCCCCCAGTCGTGGTCGGTGGACACCTCGTCGTCGAGGCCCAGCACGTCCGACCCCGAGCCGAACCGGCCCGCGACCAGGGGCAGCGCGGGGGAGCGGGCGCGCAGCAGGGGGGCGACGACCTCGTCGTGGAAGGTGCGGGCCAGGGCGGTCCCCGACCCCGCGCCGCGGGCGGGACGGCTCAGAGGTGGGGCCCCAGCAGGCTGAGGTCGGCCGCGGAGAGCCGGTCCTTCGCGGTGGCCGCCTGGTGCCAGTGCGGGTAGCGCAGCGGGACGGCGCTGACGGCGTCCAGCCGCGCCCGCTCCTCGGCGCCGAGGACGAGGTCGGCCGCGGCGAGGTTGTCGCTCAACTGCTCCTCGGTGCGGGCCCCCACGACGAGGGAGGTGACCCCGGGACGGCCCAGCAGCCACGCCAGCGCCACCTGCGCCGCGGAGACCCCGTGGGCGGCGCCCACCTCGACGAGGACGTCGACGACGTCGTAGAGCTTCTCCTCGTCGTGGACGGGGGGTTCGCTCCACTCCCCCAGGTGCCGCGACCCCTCGGGCGCGCTCGCGCCGCGGCGGTACTTGCCCGAGAGCAGCCCCCCGGCGAGCGGGCTCCACACGAGGATCCCGAGGTCCTGGTCCAGGGTGAGGGGGACGAGCTCGTCCTCGGCGTCGCGGGCCTGCAGGGTGTAGTGGATCTGCTGGGAGACGTAGCGCTGGTACCCGCGGGCGTCGGAGGTCGCGAGCGCCTTCATGAGCTGCCAGCCGGTGTAGTTCGACGCGCCGACGTAGCGGACCTTGCCCGAGCGGACGAGGGTGTCCAGGGCCTCCAGGGTCTCCTCCAGCGGGGTCTGGCCGTCCCACTCGTGGATCTGGTAGAGGTCGATGTGCTCGGTGCGCAGCCGCTTCAGGCTCCGCTCGACCGAGCGCACGAGGTGGTGGCGCGAGGCCCCGCCGTCGTTGGGGCCGGGGCCGACGACCATGCGGGCCTTCGTGGCCAGCAGGACGTCGTCGCGGCGGCCCTCCAGGACCTCGCCGGTGATCTCCTCGCTGAGACCGTCGGAGTACATGTCCGCGGTGTCGAAGAGGTTCACCCCCGCGTCCAGGGCGAGGTCGACCTGGCGCCGCGCCTGCGCGACGTCGGTGTTCCCCACGGCGGCGAAGCCTCCCCGGCCGCCGAACGTCATCGTCCCCATCGTGATCGTCGAGACGCGCAGCCCCGACCTTCCCAGTCGCCGGTACTCCATGGCCGCGACGCTACCGGGCCTCGGGCCGGGCGCACCCGGGCGACCTAGCGGGCGCGGGTGCCCCGCACCAGCGCGTGCAGCGTCACGGCCGCCGTCCCGGAGCGCACGGTGACCGTCCCGCCCTGGAAGTCCTGCTGGACCCCGCCGGGCACCGCGCGGGGTCCGGAGACGGGGTACCCCAGGACGCCGCCCTCCCAGCCGCGCGCGCCCCAGGCGTCGCGGACGGCGAGCGGGACGGCGTGCGTGCCCGAGGCGGGGCTGGAGTAGATCGACCCGCCCGTGAAGCGCTGGCCGGACCCGCCGGCGGGCAACCCGGCGAAGGCGCCCGAGGCGGGGAACCCGAGGGTCCCCGTCTCCCAGCCCTGCGCGGCCCAGGCGTCGCGGACGGCGCCGGTGACGGCGTGGGTGCCGGCGCCGCTGGAGTAGAGCGAACCGCCCTGGAAGCGGGCGTAGGAACCGCCGGGCAGCCCGGTCGCCGTCGAGGTCGGGAACCCGAGGAACCCGTTCTCCCAGCCCGCGGCGCCGTAGGCGTCGAGCAGGGCGCCGCCGAGGGCGTGCGCGCCGGTGGCCGGCGACCAGTAGGCGACCCCGCCCTGGAAGCGCTGGGCGAAACCGCCGCGGACCGCGAACTCGGCCCCGGTCGGGTAACCCAGCCAGGAGTTCTCGTACCCCATCGAGCCCCAGCGCTCGCGCAGCGCGCCGCGCACGACCTGGGCCCCGGTCGCGGGGCTCCAGTAGACCGACCCGCCCGCGAAGGCCTGGGCGTACCCGCCCCCGCGCAGCGGCCCGATCTCGCGCGCCACCGGCAGGCCCAGGAAACCGGTGTTGGCCCCGGTCGCGGTGTAGGACTGCAGGATCGCGCCCTTGACGGGGACGCCGGCGTAGCTGCGGGAACCGTCGGGGTTCGCCGTCACCAGCGGGGTGCGGCGGGGGGAGCCGAAGTTCGCGACCCAGTAGGAGCGCCAGACGGTGCGCCCGCCCGACTGCAGGGTGGTGTAGACCATCCCGATGCCGACGCTGCTGTAGGTGCGGTCCTGCAGGACGGCGCGGTGGGGGTCGGACTTCATCCAGGTGTCGACGGCGAGGTCGCCGTTCTCCAGGCCGCGGGTGTCGGGGTTGCCCATGTCGGCGGTGGCCACGATCTCGCCCCAGCGCGGGAAGTCCGACAGCAGCGTGGCGAGGTTCGGGTTGTGCTTCATGCCGTCGCCCTGGCCGAGGACCGCGGCCCAGTCCTGCGCGACGGCGCCCAGGGTCGGGTCCAGGCTCACCGCGGGCGCGCCGATCTTCGCGCGCTCGCGGTTGAGGCCGTCGAGGATCTGCTGCTGCTGGGTGGCGACCGGGACGACGGGGGTGAGGACCTGCGCGGCCGCGGCGGCGGGCAGGGCCGTCACCACCTCGGCGACGCCCCCGCAGGGGACGGCGACGAGCGCGGCGAGGAGCGGGGCCACCAGTCGGGCGCGGAGGTTCTTCACCCTCCAGGGATCGTCCCGGCGGGGGTGTCACGACAGCGACCGGGCGGGTGGTCCCGTCCGGGGGTACCCGGCCCGGCCGCGGTGACCGTGCGTGCTGCGCCACCCGGACGGGTCAACCCGGGGTGGACCGAGGGGTCAGGTTCTCTCGATCGCCGCCGGTCGCTGCTGGGCGGCGCGCACCCGCTCCACGTCCAGCTTCACCGACCGGTCGAAGGAGTAGATCCCGTTCTGCTCCTGGAAGACGTCGGTGAGCTGGGTGTAGCAGTAGCCGAACATCAGCGGGTCGTCCAGCAGGACCCCGGTCAGGCCCTCGAAGCGGTGGTGGAACTCCTCCTCGCTGCGCGGCGGCTCGCCGTAGCCCCACGAGGACTCCGCCCCGCGGTCGACGTCGGGGTCGCTGGCGGCGGTGTCCGGGCGCCACCAGATCCCGCCGAACTCGCTGCAGAACCAGGGCTGCCCCTGGTAGGGCAGGGAGATGACCGTGGTGGTGCCGTGCGCGAAGTTGGTGTCCGGGCGCCCCTGGGCCAGCCCGGCCATCTCCCGCGCGAACTCCGCCGGGTCCTGGGTGTAGTTGTGCGAGTCCCACACGTCGGACTCCAGGACGCGGTGGGAGTAGCCGGAGGCGTCCAGCACCGGGCGGGAGGTGTCCATCGCCTTGGCGGCGAGGAACATCGCCCGCGTCGCGTCGTCGAGGACCTGCCCGCGGTCGGTGAGCGGCTGGTGGGTCTCGTTCAGCCCGCACCAGCCCACGATCGAGGGGTGGGAGTAGTCGCGCTCCAGCGCCTCCAGCCACTGGCTGACGAAGTTCGGCGTGGGCTGCTGGTACTCCCCGCGGTGGCTGGAGCCCTCCTCGGCCGCGCCCCAGTCCCCGAACTCGCCCCACACCAGGTAGCCGAGGCGATCGGCGTGGAAGAGGAAGCGCTCCTCGAAGACCTTCTGGTGCAGCCGGGCGCCGTTGAAGCCGGCCGCCAGGGACAGTTCGATGTCCGCCACCAGCGCGGCGTCGGTGGGCGCGGTCATCAGCCCGTCGGGGTAGTAGCCCTGGTCCAGCACCAGCCGCTGGAAGACCGGGCGGCCGTTGAGCAGGACGGCCTTGCCGTCGATGCTCACCGAGCGCAGGCCCGCGTAGGTCTCCACCGTGTCGACGACGGCGCCGGAGGCGTCGGCGAGGGTCACGGTGACGTCGTACAGGTGCGGGTCGGCGGGCTCCCAGAGCCGGACCCGGTCGGCGGGGACGGGCAGGACCAGGCGCGGGGAGAGGTCGAGGTCGGCGCGCACGGTCGCGGTGACGACCTCCCCGGCGGCGTCGCGGACCGAGGCCGTGAGCGTCCAGCCCGCCCGGTCGCCGACGGCGCCGGTCCCGCTGCGCCGCAGGGGCTGCTCCAGGTGGAAGGTGGAGCCGGCGACGTCGGGGGTGATCCGCGGGCGGCCCAGCGAGACGTCGGGGACGGGTTCGGCCCAGACGGTCTGCCAGATGCCGGTGGTGCGGGTGTAGAGGCACTCGTAGTTGTCGTAGCGGGTGGACTGCTTGCCGCGCGCCTGCGGGCCGCGGTGGTCGTCGCGGGCGCGGACGACGACGGTGACGGTGCCGCGGCGGTGGCCGAGGTCGGCGGTGAAGGGGGTGAACCCGCCGCGGTGGCGCACGACCTCCTCCCCGTCGACCCACACGGTGGCGTCGTGGTCGACGGCGCCGAAGTGCAGCAGCGTCCGGCGCCCGGCCCAGTCCTCGGGGATGGCGACCTCGCGGCGGTACCAGACCGCGGGCAGGAAGTCGGTGTCCCCGATGCCGGACAGCTCGGACTCGGGGGCGAAGGGCACGGTGATGGACCCCGCCAGCGGGCGGTCGCGCACGCCGCGCTCCAGGCCGGAGTCGCCCGGGTCCACCTCGAACCCCCAGGTGCCGTTGAGGTTGATCCAGTCGGCGCGCACCACCGAGGGCCGGGGGTGCTCCGGGCGCGGCACTCCCCCGCCGGCTCCGGCGGTGGTCGGGTCTTGGGGCACGAGCTCTCTCCTCAGGGTCGCCGGCGACGACGGCGGCGGGCTTCCCGTCCGCCGCACCGTCGGCCGGGGTCGTGCGGCGCCGGGCGGCCCGGTCCCGGGAGCGCGGCACCGTCAGCGGTGCGGCGCCCACTCTGCCCCGTCCCGCACCGGTCCGGCAACCGTCCGGTCACGGCCCGGCACCGTTGCGTGCATCGTTGCAAGGCCAACCTCCCGAAGCTCTATGCAGCGTTGCAAACGACGTGCTAAGTTCCGCACCACTGAACGGGACAGCGCGGTTCCCGGGTGCTCGTGAGCGCCAGGACCGCTCTGCCACGACCGCCAACGACGGCAGGGACGGACCACGAGTGAACAGTCATCCCCCGACACCCCGCGCACGGGGTGCCCTCAGCCGGCGCAACCTGCTGCGCGGCGGCCTGGCCGCCGGCGGGCTCGGCGCCGTCGCCGCCACCTCCGGGTGCGGTTCGCCCCTGGCCGCGGGCCTGGCCGGCACCCAGCTGAACCCCGGGACGGTGACGTTCTGGAACCTCTTCGGCGGTGGTGACGGTGCGCGGCTGCAGCTGATGCTCGACGAGTACCGCCGGCAGCAGGGCAGCACCGAGTCCCTCCAGGCGGCCACCTTCGCGTGGGGCAACCCGTACTACACGAAGGTGTCCCTCGCCACGCTGGGCAACAAGCCGCCGGACGTGGCGGTCGCCCACCTCACCCGCGCCTCCAACCTCGCCGCGGCGGGCCTGCTGGCCCCGATCACCGACGACGTCCTGGCCCTGGCCGGGCTCGCCAGCAGCGACTTCAACGAGCGCGCGTGGGAGGCCTCGAAGTTCGAGGGCCAGGCCTACGCCATCCCCCTGGACACCCACCCGTGGGTGCTCTTCTTCAACGCCGACGTCTGCCAGGCCGCCGGGCTCCTGGGGCCCGACGGCGAGCTCGCGCCCATCGAGGGGCTCGAGGCGTGGGAGGCGGCGCTCACCGCGGGCAAGGAAGCCTCCGGCGGGTTCGGCGCCACGACGGCCACGGTGGCCGACGACTCCAACAACTGGCGGTTCTTCAACACCGTCTACAGCCAGCGCGAGGGGAACACCCCGCTCATCGACGACGAGGGCCTCTCGGTCACGATGAACGACGAGCTCGCCGTCGACACCCTGGCGACGATGCGCAGCTGGGTGGAGAAGGGCCTCATGCCCGCCACCGTGGACACCCCGGGCGCGGAGACGCTCATGTTCACGGGCAAGTCGGCGTTCTTCATGAACGGCGAGTGGGAGGTCACGACCGCCCAGAGCATCGAGGGCCTGAACTTCGGCATGACCGCCTTCCCGACCCTGTTCGACCGGCCCGCCGCGCACGCCGACTCCCACGCCTTCGTCCTGCCCCGCATGGAGCGCGACGACGCGCAGCTGGAGCGGGCGATGGGCTTCGTGAAGTCGCTGCTGGACCAGGGCATGACCTGGGCCGAGGGCGGGCACATCCCGACCTACCTGCCCACCTTCGAGAGCAGCGAGTACCAGCAGCTCGAACCGATGTCGAACTACGCCGACGCGGCCTCCTACGCCTCCTACGACCCGCCGGCCTGGTACTCCGGCTCGGGTTCGAACTTCGAGACCGTCACGGGCGCGACCATCGGCCTCGTCCAGCAGGGCCTCACCAAGCCCGCGGACGCCGTCGCCGGCATCCGCGCGGCGCTGGAGAACTACGCCAAGACGGCGAACCCGCTGTGACCGCCCCGACCTCCCCCGCTCCTGGAGAAGACAACCGATGAGCGCACAAACCGTCGGCGCGCAGCCCGCCGTCACGAACGTCCCCCGCGGCGACGAGGGGCAGACCGGGGGCCGGCAGCGGTCCGCCTGGCTGTTCATCGCCCCGTTCGGCTTCTTCTACGTGTGCTTCCTGCTCGGCCCGTCGCTGTACATGTTCGTGGCGAGCTTCTTCGACACGTCCATCGTCAAGAACGGGCTGGGCAACTTCATCGGCCTGGAGAACTACAGCGCCCTGATGCAGTCGAGGGACTTCTGGTCCTCGATGTGGCACACGCTGCAGTTCACGATCTACACCGTGCCGCCGCTGGTGATCCTGTCCTTCGTGTTCGCGGTGCTGGCCAACCGGATGCCGCGCGGCTCGACGTTCTGGCGCCTCGCCTTCTTCACCCCCTACATCCTGCCCTCGGCGGCCATCTCGCTGATCTGGGTGTTCATCTTCACCGCGGACACCGGCCTGTGGGCCACCGTGCAGAAGTGGCTCGGTTCCGAGGCCCCGACCCCGGTGCTGGGCACCCCGAGCCTGGCCATGGTCGGCGTCGCCATCGCCACCATCTGGTGGACGATCGGCTTCAACTTCATCCTCTACCTGGCCGGTCTGCAGGACATCCCCCGCGAGCTCTACGAGGCGGCCGCCATCGACGGCGCGACGCCCTGGCAGCAGATCCGCCACCTCACGATCCCGCTGCTGAGCCGCACGACCACGCTGGTGCTGCTGCTGCAGATCATCGCCAGCCTGAAGATCTTCGACCAGGTCTACCTCATGACCAGCGGCGGCCCCGGGACGAGCACGGAGACCGCGCTGGTCTTCATCACCAAGACCGGGTTCACCGACTTCCGGATCGGCGCGGCCGCCGCGGCGTCGTTCCTGCTCTTCGTCGTCATCGTCGCCATCGCCGTGATCCGGCAGCTCGCCGAGCGCGCTCAGCAGAAGGGAGCCTGACATGGCGACCATCGACACGTCCGGCAGCCGCCGGTCCGGCGTCTCCGTCGCCGCCCCCCGGGCCCGCGTCGCCAAGCCCGGCGCCAACGGCGGCAAGACCTTCAACCGGATCACCGCCGTCGTCCTCGGGATCTTCGCCGTCATCTGGCTCATCCCGAGCCTGTGGGCGATCAAGACCTCCTTCACCGACAACGCCGTCTCGGCGCTGGGCACCCAGGCGATCCTCAAGGACGTCAACCCGACGCTGGCGTCGTACTCCGCCCTGCTGGGCGGGGGCGACCTGTGGAACTGGTACCTGGCCAGCTTCATCACCTCGACGCTGTCCGCGGCGCTGGTCGTAGTCTTCGCCTCCATGGCGGCGTTCGCGATCTCCCGGATGCGCTTCCGCGGCCGCAACGTCGTCTTCGTCCTGCTGCTGGCCGGGATCATGGTCCCCGCCGACGTGCTGATCATCCCGATCTTCCAGCTGCTGAACTCCGTCGGGCTGCTCAACACCTACTGGGCGGTGATCTTCCCGCAGGTCTCCAGCGTCATCGCGCTGTTCGTCTTCAAGCAGTTCTTCGACGGCCTGCCCAAGGAGCTGGAGGAGGCCGCCCGCCTGGACGGCGCCACCAACTGGCGCATCTACCGCTCGGTCATCATGCCCCTGTCGCGCCCGGTCCTGTCGGCCATGGCGATCGTCACCTTCGTGGGCGTGTGGAACAACCTGATCCTGCCCCTGTACGTGCTGTCCAACCCCGACCTCATGACGATCCCCGTCGGCCTGGCCACCGTCCAGGGCTCCTTCGGCCAGCGGTTCTCCGACATCCAGGCCTCCACGATCCTCGGCGCCCTGCCGCTGGTCGTCCTGTTCCTCGTCTTCCAGCGCCGCATCGTCGAGGGCGTCGCCGGCACCGGTCTGAAGGGCTGAACCACCTGTGAGCACCACTGCACCGACCAGCGGGACCCTGCACGGCGTCGTGGACCTCGACGTCGCCGGCGCCACCATCAGCCGCCACCTCTACGGCCACTTCGCGGAGCACCTCGGCCGGTGCATCTACGAGGGGTTCTGGGTCGGGGAGGACTCCCCGATCCAGAACACCTCCGGCGTCCGCGACGACGTCGTGCAGGCCCTGAAGGACATCAGCATCCCCAACCTGCGTTGGCCCGGGGGCTGCTTCGCCGACGAGTACCACTGGGAGAACGGCGTCGGCCCCCGCGAGGACCGCCCCTCGATGGTCAACACCCACTGGGGCGACGTCGTCGAGGACAACTCCTTCGGCACCCACGAGTTCATGCGGCTGTGCGAGCTGCTGGGGGCGGAGCCCTACGTCTCGGGCAACGTCGGCTCGGGCACGGTCCAGGAGATGAGCGACTGGGTCGAGTACCTCACCCGCTCCGGCGACGCCCCCATGTCCCGGCTGCGCCGCGAGCACGGGCGCACCGAGCCGTGGAAGGTGCCGTTCTGGGGCGTCGGCAACGAGGCCTGGGGCTGCGGCGGCAACATGACCGCCGAGCAGTACGCCCAGCTCGCCTCCCAGTTCTCCACCTACGCCCGCAACCACGACGGCAACGAGCTGTACCGCATCGCCGCCGGCCCCAACCGCGACGACTACCACTGGACCGAGACGCTGATGAAGTCGATCAGCACCCTCGGCGGCCCCGTGGAGGAGCGCCACCACCAGCGCTGGCAGGCGCTGTCGTTCCACTACTACACCCACGCCAGCGACGACTGGCAGCACAAGGGCTCGGCGACGGAGTTCGACGCCGGCGAGTACCACGCCACGATGGTCAACGCCTGGCGCATCGACGAGATCGTCCGCGGCCACTCCCGGGTCATGGACGCCTACGACCCCGACGCGACCATCGGCCTCGTCTGCGACGAGTGGGGCACCTGGTGGGACGTCGAACCCGGCACCAACCCCGGGTTCCTCTTCCAGCAGAACACCCTGCGCGACGCGCTGGTGGCCGGTCTGCACTTCGACGTCTTCCACGCCAACGCCCGCCGGCTGGTGATGGCCAACATCGCCCAGACGGTCAACGTGCTGCAGGCGATGGTCCTCACCGACGGGGCGCGGATGGTCCTCACCCCGACGTACCACGTGTTCGCGATGAACGCCGGGCACCAGGACGCCACCAGCCACCCCGTGCACGTCGTCGCCGGCGACGCCCGCTACGAGGGCGAGGCGGGCGAGTACCGGACCCTGACGACGTCGGTGAGCTCCCGCGAGGGCAGCGCGCTGGTCTCGGTCACCAACCTCGACGTCGAGCGCGGCGGGACGGTGCGCCTGGACCTGCGCGGGCGGGACTGGACCGTGGCGGCGGCGACGCTGCTCGCGGCCCCCTCCCTGCAGGAGCACAACACCGTGGAGAACCCGACCGCGGTCGCGCCGGTCCCCTTCGACGGGGCCCGCCGCGAGGGCGACACCCTCGTCGTCGAGCTGCCCGCGCACTCCTTCGCCACGGTGCAGCTCACCCTCGGCTGAGCCGCACCCGCTCCCCCGGGAGCACCCCCGACGCGCCCGGGCGCGGCCGAGCAGGCCGCGCCCGGGCGCTCTCGCGTCGGGGCCCGCTCAGCCCAGCGCGCTCAGCCCAGCCCGTGCGCGGTCAGCACCGTCCCCAGGACCGCCGCCGGGGCGCCCCGCCCGTCGGCGCGCGGCCAGTGGACGCAGACCTCGTCGTAGCCCGCACCGGCCAGCGCCGCCGCGAAGCGCGGGTAGTCGGTGAACGCCCCCCGCTCGTCGAGGCCGAGCAGCGCCAGGCGCCGCACCCCCGCCGAGCCCGCCACGGCGTCGAAGCGGGCCGCGGGGTCCAGGAACCGGGCGATCGCGTCCTCCACGGAGTCCCCCGGACCGGGCTGCCCGGAGCCGTAGGTGACCCAGGTGTCGCCGGTGCGCGCCGCGAACCGCAGGCCCCGCGGACCGGCCGCGGCCACCGTCAGCGGGACCCGCCCCGCGACCGGGCCGGGGACGTTGCGGGCGTCGACGGCGCGGTAGCGCTCCCCCGCCGCGTCGGTGACCCGCTGCGTCAGCAGCGTCGTCAGCAGCGTCGTCCACTCCTCGAACCGGTCCTGGCGCTGCCCGGGGGTGAGCGGCGCCAGCCCGAGCACCGCCGCGTCCTCGGCCGAGGTGCCCGCCCCGACCCCGAGCTCCACGCGCCCCCCGCTCAGCTGGTCGAGGGTCATCACCTCGGCCGCGAAGGTCACCGGGTGCCGGAAGTTGGGCGAGGCCACCAGGGTCCCCAGCCGCACGCGGGTCGTGGCGACGGCGGCGGCCGCCAGCAGGGGCACGGCGTTGAACCAGGGGCCGTCGCGGAAGTCGCGCCACGACAGGTGGTCGTAGCAGAACACCGTCCGCAGGCCCGCGGCCTCGACCTCCCGGGCGGTGGCGGTGAAGGACGTCGGGTGCAGGTCGTTGAGGACCACGCAGGAGAGTTCGACCACCCCGGCAGCCTAGGGACCGCTCAGCGGGTGCGGCGACGGAACCACCGGCGCCGCCGCGCCGGCGGCTCCACCGCGGCGGGGGCCGCCGGAGCCGGGCGGGCCGCCCGCCACGCCTCCAGGACCGCCTCCTCGTCGAGCAGGGCCACCACCACCAGCGGCCCGTCCGCGGGCCGCCGGTAGAGCTCCCGGACCCGGTCGTTGAAGTCGGCCACGACCTCGCGGACCGCGGGCTCGCGCCCGAGCTGCGCCACGTCGCGCAGCAGCACCTCGCGCTCGCGGCGCAGCGCGAGCGCCGGCGGCAGCATGGCGGTCACGTCGTAGCCCTCGCGCCGGGCCTTGTCCGCGGCCCACTGCTCGGCGGAGAACTCCCGGTCCAGCCCGGGCAGCGGCGCCCCGGCGCCGGGCAGGTGGTCGAAGTCGCCCCGCTCCTGCGCCTCGCGCACCTGCCGCTCGACCCAGTCCTCGAAGGGGGTGCCGGGCGGTTTGCGTCCACTGGCCACCCGCCCACTCTGGCACCCGCCGGCCCGCGCGCCACCGGGTGCCGGCGGGACCCGGGAGCGGTTCAGCTCCCCGCGTCGCCCTCGCCGAGGCGGGCGGCCCGCTCCGCGACCCGGCGCGCGCTCTCCTCCTCGGAGAGGTCCTCCACCCGGGTCATCACCGACCACCGCACCCCGAACGGGTCGCGGAGGCTCGCGAACCGGTCTCCGGAGACGAAGTTCGTCAGGGGTTCGCGGACCATCGCCCCCGCCGCCTCGGCGCGGGCCACCACCGCGTCGGCGTCGGCGCAGTAGAACCCCAGCGAGTAGCAGTCGTCCTCCCCGGCCGGGGCCGCGACGAGGTGGTACTCCGGGTTCGGCTCGCCCAGCTGCAGGTGCCCGCACCCCAGGTCGAGGTCGGCGTGGACGACGATCCCGCCCACCTCGGTGACGTCGACGACCCGTGCTCCGAAGACGTCGCGGTAGAACGCGATCGCCTCCGCGGCGCGGGGGACGGACAGGAAGGGGGTGAGGCTGGTCATCCCGTGCGGAACGCCGCGGGTGGTGTGCTCGCCGTGGGCGGCCCTGCTCGTGGTGGTGCTCGCGCTGCTCATGCCCGCGACGCTAGGTGCCCGGGGCGGGCGCGGGCTTGGAGATCCGCGCCAGTCCCCGTCCGGGCGCAGTAGCGTGCCCGGGGTGAGCGGAACCGACCGCGGGATCCTCTACCCCGCCCGGCTGCCCCGGTTCACCCGCGTCCCCGCCCCGCCGGAGGTGGGCGAACTGGTCCGGTGGTTCTGGGTCCCGCAGTGGGACGTGGCCGCGGGCCGGACCTCCCGCCAGCACCTCGTCGCCTTCCCGGCCTGCAACCTCGTCGTGGAGAGCGGGGACGGGGGGTTCGTCGGGTTCGCGGGGCCCACCACGCGGCGTTCGCACCGCGACCTCACCGGCACGGGCTGGGCGGTCGGGGCGCAGCTGCGCCCGGCGGCGGTGCCCGTGTTCACCGACGGCCCCGCGGCGCTGCGCGACCGCTACGTCCGCCTGGAGCTGCCGGGCCTGCTGGGCGCCGTCCTGGCCGCGGCGGCGGCCGGGCCCGCGGACGCCCTGCCGCAGCGCACGGCCGCGGCGTTCGCCGGTTGGCTCGCCGCCCACGTCGGGGAACCGTCCGCCGAGGCGCGGACGGCCAACGCGATGGCCGAGGTCATCGACACCGACCCCGCCGTGGTGCGGCTGGAGGACGTCGCGCTGCGGCTGGCGGTCTCGACGCGCACCCTGCAACGGCTCGCCCACCGCTACGTCGGGCTGCCGCCGGCGGCGATGATCCGCCGGCGGCGGTTGCAGGAGGCCGCCGAGCGCGTCCGGACCGACCCCTCCGCCGACCTGGCCCGGATCGCGGCGGAACTCGGCTACGCCGACCACGGGCACCTGACCCGCGACTTCCGGGCGGTGCTGGGGATGGTGCCCAGCGAGTACCGCCGCGGCGGCGGGGCCGGCTGAGCGCCCGGTCCCGCGGAGCGCTCAGTCCTCGGGCTCGGTGCTGAAGAACCCGTCCACGACGTCGAGGACGGCCCCGGCCAGGCCCGCGCGCGCCGTCCACGGCTCCACCGGCGACAGCACCCCCAGCTCGACGAGGCGCTGCACGGCCGCCAGCGCCGCGGGCAGGTCCGCCTCGTCGCCGTTCTCGGTGAGGAGCTCGCGCAACCGGCCCGACGTCATGGGGTCCAGCACGGCGGAGGTGACCGCCGAGAGGCCCCCGACGACGGCGCCGGGGCTGCCGGCCGCGGCGAGGGTCCCGCTGATGACCGACGCCGCGAAGACCGTGGCGAGGTCGCCGCGGTGCTCCGGGTCCCCCGCCCGCGGCACCTCGGTGCGCCCGTCGACGACTGTGACGAACCCGTTGCGCTGCAGCTCGGCCCACTCGGCGACCGGGTCCAGCGGCAGGTCGAAGGGCGCCAGCCGGGCCCGCAGGACCTCCACGGCCGGCCCCTCCCCCTCGGCGTCCACCGCGGCGTCGACCCCGGCGGCGAGCTCGTCGACGGCGTCGAGCGCCGCGGTGACCCACGGCAGCGCGGCCAGGTCCGCCAGCCGGCTCTCGGGCGGGACGGCCTCCTCCGCGGCGCGCAGGGCGTCGAGGACGCTGGCGGTGGCCGCGGCGGTGGCGCCGACCCCGCCGGAGGCGACGTCGAGGCAGTCGGCGAGCTCCTCGTCCTCCCCGGCCCACTGCTCGGTCTCGCCGAGGAACATCAGGTACGACGTCCAGGCCAGGCGGGTCTCGTCGACGAGCTCCTGCGCGTCGAGCTCGTTGTGCTCGGCGACCGCGGGGACGATCTCGGTGAACAGCTCCTGCAGCCCCTCGGCGCTGAACCAGCGCGCGGAGGCGGGGACGAGGTCGAGCTCCAGGGACAGCACGAGCCAGCCGAGGGACTCCATCAGCCGCGCCTCGAGGTCGCCGACGTCCATCGGCGCCCCCGCCGCGCCGTCCCCGCCGGCCTCGTCCTGCTCGGCCAGCTCGGCCTCGAGGAAGCGGCGGAAGGGGACCTGCAGGTCGCCCAGGACCCGGCCCCCGGCGCGCAGCGGGGACATCGCGGTGCCGCTGCCCCCGCGGTGGGCGGGGTGGCCGTGGGACTTCTTCTTCTTCGGCACGGGTACCTCGGGGACGGGGACGGTCGGAGCGGCCAGCGTAGTCGGGGCGCGCTCGCGGTGCGGCGGGCGCGAGGTCAGCCCGGGGTGCGCACGTCCAGCCCCTCGACCTCGGTGAACCCCAGCCGCGCGTAGACGCGCGCGGCGCGGTCGTCGTCGGGCTGGAGGTGGGCCAGCGCGGCCCCGGCGGCGAGGGCGCGCTCCAGCAGCCAGGACGACAGCCCGGCGCCGACGCCCCGCCGGCGCGCGCCGGGGACGACCCCCACCCCGGCCAGCAGCACCGCCGGCCCGGCGGCCCCGTCGGAGCGCACGGCGTGCGCCGCGGCGACGGGCTCGTCGCCGTCGAGCACCAGACCCACCTCGACGCCGGGGTTCTCCAGGTGCCCGGCCAGCCAGCGCCGGACCGGGGCGGCGGGTCCGCCGAACGCCGCGACGTCCACGGCCACCACGGCGTCCAGGTCCTGCGGCGCGGCGCGGCGGACGGCGACCCCGGCGGGCAGCGGGGCGGGGGCGAACCGCGCGGGGCGCAGCCCGGCGAGGCGCTGGTGGACGAGGAGGTCCCCGCCCGGCCAGCCGGTCGGCCACGCCGGGGAGGGGGGCGTTCGCCAGGCCCACGGGGTGCCCCGGGCCGCCCACCACGCCGCCACCCGTTCCGGGTCGGTGGTGGCGGGGTCGAGGAGGTCCGTCCCGTTGTACGGGCCGAACGGCAGTCCGCTGCAGGCGGCCCGGGCCCCGCCGAGGTCCGCGACGGCCCCTCCGGGGCGGCCGCCGGCGGTGACGGCCCAGGCGTCGGCGTGGGCGGTGCGGACGAGGGCGCCGGTGAGGTCGGGCACCGGCCCAGCGTGCCGCCCGGCGGGGACCGGCGGCCACCGGTTTCCCGCCCCGCGGCCCGGCGCCTCGGCGCGCGGGCGCGGCTGCACCACGATGGGCACCGTGGACGACCTCCCGACGCGCTTCGCGGCGGCCCGGGCCCGCCGCGCCGACCCCGCCCGCCCGGAGCTGGCGGCGACGGCCCTGGCCGCGGCCTGCTGCGACGTGCTGGCCGTGGACGGGGCCGTGGTCAGCGTCGCGGGCCGGGACGCGTGGCGGTTGCCCGTCGGGGCCAGCGACGACGCGGCCGCCGCGGCGGAGCGCTGGCGGTTCACGGTCGGGCAGGGCCCCGGCGGCGGGGACGGGGCCGCGGAGCCCCTGGTCGTGGACGCGGACGGGTTGCGGACCCGCTGGCCCGCGCTGCACGACCAGCTGCGCCGCCACACCCCCTTCCGCAGCACGGTGACGCTGCCGCTGCGGCTGCTCCTGCCGGGCGGGGCGACGGGTCCGGGGGTGCTCGACCTGCACCTGCACCGCGAGCGCCCCCTCGCGCCCCCCGGCCCCGGCGCGGCGCCCCTGGACCTGGGCCCGGCCCGCCGGGTGGCCGCCCTCGTCGGCGCCGGGCTCGACGCCACCGGGGCCGGCGCCACCGGGGCCGGCGCGGGCGAGGGGCACGGGGAGCCGGACTGGATGGACGCCCCCACCGCCCGGGCCCGCCAGCGGGTGTGGATGGTCATCAGCATGGCCCAGCAGGTGCTGGCCGTGGAGCGCGCCGACGCGCTGGCCCTGCTGCGCGCCACCGCCTACGTGCAGGACCGGACCCTGGAGGACCTCGCCGAGGACGTCGTCGCGGGACGCACCCCCCTGGGGTCCCTGCGGGGGTGAGGGCCGCGGCGGGATCGAGGCGCGGGCGCGCCGTCGCGGCGCGACGGCGCCGCCGGTCCGCGATGATGGGGCGGTGAGGCTGACCGGGCTGGAGCGTCGGATCCTCGAGGGCGCGGACGTGGGTCACGTCGTGGACGAGCCCGGGTGCGCGCCGCTCGTGGGCGCCGCCTACCGGCACCTGGAGCAGTACGGGCTCCTCGACGCGGACTGGTGGGGCGACGACCTCGTGCCGCTGATGGTCGAGATCACCCCGGCGGGCCGCACGCTGCTGCGCCACGGCGGCTGACGCCCGCCGCGACCCCGGGGGCGGGCGCGCCCGGCCCGCGGGAGACTCGCCCCGTGGTCACCACCCGCCTCATCGACGTCGGCGACGCGGAGCGGCTGGCGCTGCTGCTGCGGGAGAACCGCGACTTCCTGGCGCCGTACGAACCGCTGCGCGAGGACGCCTGGTTCACGGCCGAGGGCCAGCGCGCCGTCGTCGAGGCGGACCTGCGCGCCCACGAGCAGGGCACCGGCCTGCCCCACGTCGTCCTCGACGACACGGGCGCCGTCGTCGGCCGCACCACCCTCAACGGCATCGTCCGCGGAGCGTTCCAGTCGTGCAGCATCGGCTACTGGGTCGCCCAGGACGCGGGCGGCCGCGGGGTGGCCACCGCCGCGGTGGCGCGCCTGACCGGGCTGGCCTTCGACGAGCTCGGCCTGCACCGGGTGCAGGCCGAGGTCCTGGTGGACAACGTCCGCTCCCGGCGGGTGCTGGAGCGCAACGGCTTCACCCGCTACGGCCTGGCCCCCCGGTACCTGAGGATCGCCGGCCGGTGGCAGGACTGCGAGGTGCACCAGCTGCTGGACCCGCGGGCGTGAGGGCGCCGGGCAGCGCCCGCGCCGACGGGGCGGGAGCGCCCCGCCCGGGTCAGGCCCCCACCGGGGCGGGGGTCCGCAGGGCGTCGCGCACCACGGGGTAGAGGTCGCCCCAGCAGCGGACGATCCTGCCGTCGGCGAAGCGGTAGACGACCAGTTCCTGGACGCTGATCGTGCGGCCGGTGGGGGCGATGCCGCTGAAGGGGCCGGTGTGCGTGCCCCGGCCGGTGAGCCGGGCGACGACCGTGTCCCCCTGCACCACCCGTTCCTGCAGCTCCCAGCGGTAGTCCGGAAAGCCGACGGCCACCGCCCGCACCCCCTCGACGTAGGCGGCGAGCCCGTCGACGGGCCCGGACCCGCTGACCTCCTCGGAGACGAACTCGCCGAGGTCGTCGAAGCGGTGCTCGTTGCAGCACGCGAGGTAGCGCTCGTACACGGCGGCCACGTCCGCGGTTCCGGTCCCCACCGCGCCATGCAAGCACGGCCCGGTGCCCGTCGCCACGCCGGGACGCCCGCCGTGGACCCCGCGCCGCGGCGGCGCCGGTCAGGCCGAGGGGACGCCGGCCCCGGTCACGAGAGCGGTCATCAGCTCCATGCCCGCCCGGTCCACCGAGCGCGCGGTGTTGCTCAGCACGACGACCCCGACCCCCAGCTGCGGCTGGAACCCGGCGAAGGAGAAGAACCCGCCCGTACCGCCGTTGTGCCAGAGCACGGAGTGCTCCGTACCCCGCAGCGGGGTCAGCATCCAGCCCAGGCACACCTGCAGCCACCGGTTCGCCCGGAACCGCGGCTGCTGCACCAGCCGCAGGGCGTCGGGCAGCGCGCCGTCCCCGGGTTCGAGGTGGGCGCGCAGGAACGCCAGGACGTCGTCCGCCGTGGACCACAGGCCCCCGGCCGGCGCCACCGCGTCCAAGGTCCAGTCGGGCACCGGCCGGCGGCGGGCGGAGTGCCCGGTCGCCCGGCGGTCCTGCTGGTCGGGACGCACGTCGGCCACCGTGTCCCGCAGCCCCAGGGGGCCGGTGACCTCGTCGGCGACGAGCCGCTCCCAGGAGGTCCCCGCCCGCCGGGCCAGGGCCTGCCCGAGCAGGGCGACGCCGAAGTTGGAGTAGCGGAACCGCCGCCCGGGACGCGCCCCGGACCGGCACCGGCCGTAACCCGCGACGAGGTCCTCGGGCGAGAGGCCCCGGTAGGGGTCCGAGCGCTGGCGCAGGCCGCGCAGCAGCACCCCGGGCGGCAGGCGGGGGAGCCCGGAGGAGTGCGTCGCGAGGTGGGCCGTCGTGATCGCCGGCCGCGGCAGCGGGGAGGACAGCTCGGGGAACGAGGCGTCCACGGGGGTGTCCAGCGCGAGCTCACCCCGCGTCACCGCCGCCGCGAGGGCCAGGGTGGTGAACACCTTCGTGACGGACCCGATCTGGAACAGGGTGCGCCCGTCCGGGACGGTCCCCGCGCCCCCGGCGCTGCCCGCGCCGTGCACCGCGGTCTCCCCGCCCCGCACCGCGGCCACCACCAGCCCCCGGTGGCGCCGCGCCTGCGCCTCGGCCGTGCGCCGCACCCGGTCCGCCAGATCCCCGTCGAGTTCCACGGACCCATCCCAGCAGGGCGGGCCCGGCCGGTCCTCCCCCGTTCGGTGCCTCCCGCATCCGCCGACCGGCGGGCACCGGCGGGAGGGGCCTCCCGGGACCGCGACGCTCAGGCCGACCCGACCCGCAGGTCCGGCGACGGGTCACCCGCGTCGGCGCCGTCCGCCCCCGGCGACGGGACCCCCAGGCGCAGCAGCGGTTCCAGCTCCCCCGGCGGCAGGGCCGCGGACCACAACCAGCCCTGGCCGTGCGTCACGCCCATGCCGTGCAGGACGTCGCGCTGCGCGGCGGTCTCGACCCCCTCGGCGGTGATGCCCAGGCCCAGGGCGTGGCTGACGGCCACGACGGCGCGCACGACCTCCTCGTCCCGGGCGGAGCGGCCGATGCCGTTGACGAAGCTGCGGTCGATCTTCACCCGGGTGACGGGGAAGTCGCGCAGGTAGCTCAGCGCGGAGTACCCCGTCCCGAAGTCGTCGACGGCCAGGCCGACGCCGAGCCCGCGCAGCCGGTGCAGGACGTCCAGCGTCGCCTCGTCGCCCTCCAGCATCGAGGACTCGGTCAGTTCCAGGACCACGCAGCGACCCGGCACCCGGTGCGCGTGCAGCAGCCGCGCCAGGTCGTCGGGCAGGGCGGGGTCGAACAGCTGCCGCGGGGAGACGTTCACCGACACGGTGAACGCCTGGTCGACGGCCCCGGCCCGGCGCCACTCGGCCAGCTGCGCGAGCGCCCGGTCCAGGACGGAGCGCCCCACCGCGACGATGAGGCCCGCGTCCTCCAGGACGGGGACGAACACCACCGGGGAGACCGGGCCCACGCCAGGACGGTTCCAGCGGACCAGGGCCTCGACCCCGCGCGGGCGGCCGTCGGCGACGTCGACGACCGGCTGGTAGACGACCTCGAACGCGTCGGCGTCCACCGCGTGGCGCAGCGCGACCTCCAGGTCGAGGACGTCGCCGGCGTCGGAGCGCATGGACTCGTCGAACAGCGCCCACCGGTTGCGGCCCTGGGCCTTCGCCCGGTACATCGCGGCGTCGGCGTCGCGCAGCGCGTCCTCGGCGCCGGTGAGGACGCGGGCCAGGCCGACCGAGGCGGTCACGACGACCTCCGCGCCCGGCAGCTGCGCGGGCCGCCCGACGGCGTCGAGGACGGCGCGGGCGAGGTCCTCCACCTCGGTCGCGGTGCCCACCGTGGCCAGGACGAACTCGTCGCCGGACAACCGGCCCACCACCGCCGTGCCGGCGACGGCCCGCAGGCGCCCCGCGGTGGTCCGCAGCAGCTCGTCGCCCGCCCCGTGGCCCCAGCGGTCGTTGACCCGCTTGAAGCCGTCGAGGTCGCAGAACAGCACCCAGCGGTCGGACCCGGCGGGGACGGGACGGGCCCGGAGCCCGTCGACGAGCCGGTCGACCTCCTCCCGGTTGGCGAGGTCGGTCAGGGAGTCGTGGCGGGTCCGCCGCTCCAGGACCGCCCGCGCCCGGGCCTGCCCGTCGACGGCGGAGACCGCGCGGAAGACCAGCAACCCGAACGTGACGGCCAGGGTGGACGCGGAGGCGAGGCCGTGCAGGCGGGGGTGGGTGGTGGTGGGCCAGGTGACCAGGACGACGACGGCGGCCATCGAGACCGTGAGGGTCACCAGCCGCGGCGGCGACCAGGCGTCGCCGTCGCCGCGGGGGGACGGGCCGGCGTCGGGGGCCGGCGCGCGGCGGCGCGACTGGGAGGGGTGCACGGCGGCCGCCCCCAGGCACAGGTAGCCCACGGCGTAGAACCCCTGGGCCGCCGCGGGCGGGAGGACCGCGCCCGCGGCCTCCGCGACGCCGAACCAGGTGTCGCCCACCAGGAGAGCGAGGATGGCCCCGAAGAGCAGCCGGTTGCTGGGACGGCGGGGGGCGGAGATCAGCAGGTCCGCGACGATCCCCAGGATCACCACGTCGACCATCGGGTACACCCCGGCCAGGACGATCGCCGCCGGGTCCGCACCGGCCCTCTCCAGGGCGGGCAGGACGAGCAGCCGCAGCGAGGCGAGCGCCCCGGCGCAGGTGAGGACCAGCACGTCGCAGACGACCTCGCGGCGCAGCCCGCGGTGGGCGCGCAGCAGCGCCCCCAGGGCCAGCAGCAGCAGGGTGAAACCGGTGAGGGAGAACACGTCGCCGAGGCGGGCCGGGACGTCGTCCCGTCCCGCCGTCCACGCCCGCACGCCCAGCCCGGCGAGGAAGACGAACCCGGACAGGGCCATCGCCCACCACGCCCAGCGCGGCCGGGGGCGGTGCACGACGGCCCCGACGACCAGGCCGAGCAGGCCGACGACGCCGCTGGCGGCGAGCACGACGGAGCGCACCCCGTCGCCCACGGGCGCGAGGCAGGTGGTGAACACCGCGAGGAGGAGCACGACGGTGCCGACGTCGACGGTGCGGTCCACCCGCCGCTGCGTCCTCGTGGTCACGACCCGCCCTCCCCCGGTCCCCGCCGGCGGCGGGGGTGCTGGGGAGTTCGTCGGCGCGCGCGGCGCTGCGCTTGAACCGGGCGGCGGCGTGCCCGCCCCGCGGGGCGGGTCCCGGTGCCGGGCGGGTCTCAGTGCCGGGCGGGCCGGCGCGCCGGGCGGGCCGGGGCGCCGGCCCGGGCGTGCTCGGCCTGGCGGCGGCGGTGGGCCACCTGCTCGGCGTCGGGGACGACCACGACGGGGGTGGACGCGTGGTGCAGGACGGCGTGGCTGGTGGAGCCGATGAGGGCGGAGGTCAGGGCGCTGTGCCCGCGGGAGCCGACGACGAGCAGCGCGCAGGCCGCGGCGGCCTCGAGCAGGACGTCCTCGGGGTGGTCGTCCTCGACGACGGTGCCGCTGACCTCGACGTGCGGTTCCTCCTCGCCCAGCCAGCGCAGGAGGTCCTCCAGGCGGGCGTGCACCGCGGTCTCGTCCGCGGCGCGGGTCCGGTGCACCTCGGCGGGGTCGAGCCCGAGCGCGAGGTGCGCGGCGCTGCGCCAGACCGTCAGGACCCGGACGCGGTCCCCGGTGCGGGCGGCGTGCGCGACGGCCCAGCGGGCGGCGGCGGTGGCCGCGAGGGAGCCGTCGAAGCCGACGACGAGGTCGCGGGCGCCCTCCGCGGCCGGTCCGCGGACCACGACGACGGGGCAGGTGGCGTGGGAGGCGACGAACAGGCTGGTGGACCCCAGCTGGAAGCCCCCGAGCAGCCCGGCGCGCAGCCGGCTGCGGCGGCGGGCGCCGGTGACCAGGAGGTCCGCGGAGCGGGCGGCGTCCAGCAGCGCGGTCCGGGGGTGGTCGTGGACGAGGGTGGCGCGGACGTCGCCGGGGCCCCCGCCGGGACCGCCGTGCGCGACGGCCTCGCGGGCCGCGGCCAGCTCGCCCCAGGCGGCCTCCTCGAGGTGCTCCAGGAGCTGCGGCGCGTAGCCGGCGCTCCAGGGGTCCGGGGCGGGGACGAGCTGCACGCCGCGGACGAGCTCGAGGTCGGCGCCGCGCCCGGCGGCGGTCCGCGCCGCCCACTCCAGCGCGGCGCGGGAGTCGGCGAGGGTGTCGATCCCGACGACCACCCTGCCGTGCACGACCGTGACCACGACCCACCTCCCCGTCGGACCAGGCTCCGGACCCCACCACTGCGCTGCGTAGGTTTCCGCTCACACTGGGCTAAGCGCGGGCGGGGCGCAAGAGCCGGGGCGGTCCCGGTGGGGCCGTTCCCCCGGCCGGACGGGGCCCGGCCGGGAGGGGCTCAGACCAGCCGGCGCTCGGAGTGGTTCAGCCGCACCCGCAGCACACTGGCCACGACGTCGCGGGAGGCGATGCGCCGGCGCACCCGGCGGCCGTCCTCGACGACGACCACCTCCGGGCAGGTCATGCCCGTCGCCGCGAGCGCGGCCGCGGCCTCGCGGGGGATGACGTCGCCGGGGCGCAGGGCCGCGAGCGTCGTCCGGGTCGGGATGGGCAGCGACTGCCACCACGCGATCAGCGCGGGGTCCAGCTCCTGACGGACGTAGCCCGTGCCGCCCCAGGTGCCCGGGTCGGGGTCGTGCTGGTCGTTCTCCGGCGCCTTCACGTTCTCACTCACGCCCGTACTCTCCCGGATCCGGGCGCGCGACGCCTCCGGAACGGGGACGAGGGCGGCGGTGCGCGTGCTCGTGGAGCCCCTGGTCGGAATCGAGCCGACGACCTACCGCTTACAAGGCGGTTGCTCTGGCCACTGAGCTACAGGGGCGGGTCGTGCGGCGCCGAGTCTGCCACAGCGGCCGCCGGCGGGGCCCTCCGACGGCGCAGCGGTCCGGAGGGCCCGGACGCACGACGTGGCGGTCACCGGCGTCGCGCCGGTGCCGCCACGTCCAGGTGCGGAGGGGTCCCCGTCACTCGCCGATCTTGCGGTCGGCGACGTCCTCGACCTTGTCGACCTGCTCGGCGTGGCCGCCGCCGGTCTTGGCGTCGACGGCGTCCCCGGCCTTCTCGATCCCGGCGTCGCTGGCCTTCTCGGTGATGTTCCCGAAGTCGGGCATGTGCTGCTCCTCGGCTCGTCTGGGTGGGCGGTCCGCCGACCCGGGTTCGTCCCGGGCCGGGCTTCCCGGGCCCGAGCCTCCCCCGCTCCCCGCGGGTCCGCCACTCGGGGCGGGAGGCGGGCGGAGGACGGTCCCGGGCCCGGGCCGTCCGGCTGGGTTAGGCTCCCGGTCAGGACGGCGTCCCCGACGCGCCGGTCCCCCGACGCGCCGGTCCCCCCGACGCAGGACCTCCGGAGGGACCCGCTGAGAACCGACGCCGCCGCCCGGGTGACCCTGGACGGCTTCGCCGCCGACGTCGACCGGGGCGCCTCCACCCGCCGGCTGCTGTCCTCCGCCCCCGTCGTCGCCCTGGACCGCCTGACCGTCCTCGCCGCCCGCTCGCTGGACGCCCCCACCGCCCACCTGTCCCTGCTCGGCGAGGAGCGGCACGTCGTCGCGGCGACCGGGCCCGGCGCGGACCCGCGGGGGCACGCCGGCCCGCTGGCCGGGTCGCTGTGCGCCGCGACCGCCGTCGAGGGGCTGCCCCTGGTCGTCCCCGACTGCGCCGCCGACGAGCGCGTCGCGGCGCTGCCCGCGGTGCGCTCGGGAGCCGCCGGCGCCCACCTGGGCGTGCCGCTGCGCGGCCGGGACGGCCACGTCGTGGGGGTGCTGTCCGTCTCCTCGCCGCGGCCCCGGGCCTGGGACGGCGCCGACGTCTCGACGCTGACGACCCTCGCCGCCGCCGCCGTGAGCGAGCTGGAACTGTCGGCCCTGGCGGTGGAGCACCGGACCGCCCGGGTCCGGGGGCAGCTCGCGGTCGCCGCGGGCGGGGTCGGCACCTTCGACTGGGACCTCCTCACCGGCGAGCTGGTCTGGGACGAGCGGCTGCTGGACCTCTTCGGCTACGCCGCCGACGACTTCGGCCGCGACATCGCCGCCTTCGAGGCCCGCCTGCACCCCGACGACCGGTCCCGGGTCGGCGAGGCGCTGCAGCAGGCCATCGAGACGTGCGGGCCGTTCGAGGCGGAGTACCGGATCGTCCGCCCGGACGGTTCCACGCGCTGGGTCCAGGCCCGGGGGCAGGCGCTGCCCGACGCCTCCGGGCTCGCGGTGCGGCTGCTGGGCGCCGCCTACGACACGACGTCCGCGCGCGACGACGACGTCCGGGTCGCCCGGATCCTGGAGTCGATGGCCTCGGCGTTCTTCTTCCTCGACCGCGGCTGGCGCTTCACCTACGTCAACGCCGAGGCGGAGAAGGTGCTGGGCCGGCGCCGGGAGGAGCTGCTCGGGGGGAACGTCTGGGCCCTGTTCCCCGACGCGGTCGGCTCCGACTTCGAGACGCACTACCGCTCCGTGGCCCGCGACGGGCGGCCGGCCACCTTCGAGGCGTACTACCCCGCTCCGCTGGACGCCTGGTTCGAGGTCCACGCCTGGCCGGACCCGGACGGGGTGTCGGTGTACTTCACCGACGTCACCGAGCGGCGGCGGACGCTGCTGGAGCTGGAGTCCGCCCGGGCGCAGGCGGTGGCCGCGCACGCCGCCACCACCGCCGCCGCGGCCCGGCTGCAGCTGCTGGCCACCGTGGGCGAGGACCTCAGCGCCACGCTCGACGTGCACGAGGCCGTCGCCCGGCTGAGCCAGCACCTGGTGCCGGCCCTGGCCGACTGGTGCCTGGTCACCCTGGTCGACGAGCACGGCGGGTTGCGCGACGTCGGCTGCCAGCACAGCGACCCCGCCCTGCTGGACACCGTCCGCGCCTACCGCGACGCCCGGCTGTCCGCGCTCGCCCCCGACTCCTACCTCCACGGGGTCTGGCGCACCGCCCGGCCGGTGACGATCGGCGCGGGCGCCACGGAGGCCGTCGTCCGCCACCTCGCCGGGGACAGCCCGGCCCGGGACCTGCTGCGGCGGCTGGCCCCGGAGGCCCTGGAGTGCCTGCCCCTGCGCGCCCACGGGCGCACCGTCGGGCTGCTGACCCTCTTCCACGGCGCCGAGCACGGGCCGCTGGCCCCGGCGGACCTCCTGCTGGTCACCGAGGTCGCCGACCGCGCGGGGCTCGCGCTGGACAACGCGCGGCTGTACTCCGCCCAGCACCGCATCGCGGAGAGCCTGCAGCGCAGCCTGCTGACCGCCCCGGTCGAGCCGGACCGGGTGCAGGTGGCGGTCCGGTACCAGCCGGCGGCGCAGGCGGCCCGGGTCGGCGGCGACTGGTACGACGCGTTCCTCACCCCCGACGGGTCCACCGTCCTGGTCATCGGCGACGTCGCGGGGCACGACATCGAGGCCGCGGCGCAGATGAGCCAGGTCCGGTCCCTGCTGCGCGGCATCGCCTACGCCACGGGCGCGGGCCCGGCGACGGTCCTCTCCGGGCTGGACGCGGCGGTGAGCGGCCTGGCCGTGGCCACGACCGCCACCGTGGTCGTGGCCCGCCTGGAGCAGGACGCCGACGAGCGCCGGCGCGGGGTCACCCGGCTGCGGTGGGCCAACGCCGGGCACCCGCCGCCGGTCCTGGTCGGCGCGGACGGGACGGTCCGCCCGCTGGCGGTGCTCCCCCCGCAGCTGCTGCTGGGCATCGACCCGGGCACCCACCGCGCCGACGCCGTCGTCGCCCTCGAACCCGGCTCGACCGTCCTCATGTTCACCGACGGTCTCGTCGAGCGCCGCGACCGCGGGCTGGAGGAGGGGCTGGAGGAGCTGCAGGAGTGCGTGGCGGGGCTGGCCGGGCTGACCCTGGACGAGCTGGTCGACGGCGTCCTGGCCCGCCTGGTGCCGCCGGGCCACGACGACGACGTGGCCCTGGTCGCGTTCCGGCTGCACCCGGTGGACGAGCCCCGTCCCGCGGAGGCCGGCCCCGCCCGGGAGCCGGACGCGGTCCTGCCCGTCCCCCGCTGACGGCGCCGGGTGAGCGCCGGGTCAGCGGGCGCCCGCCCCCCGGACCTCGGCGAGGAGCTTCACGACCTGCCGCACCTCGGCCAGCGGGGCGCCGCGGGCGATCAGCGCCGTGGGCAGCTGCGCCCGCCGGTGCGCGGGGAGGTCGGCGAGGACGGCGAGCGTCCGCTCGGGCGAGGACGGCATCCCGTGCTCGCCGGAGGCCAGCCGGGTCACCGTGCGCAGCCACTGCTCGTCCACGGCCGCCGTCGCCGCGCCGGTCCCCGGCCCGGCCGGGGCGAGCGCGACCGCGGGCGTCACCGACGCCCAGCCGGCGACCTGGCCGGCGACCCCCTCGACGACGCAGAGCGCGGCCCCGTGGGCGCGCTGGACGGCCAGGTGCAGGGCGGCCTGGTCGGGGCGGTGGGCGAGGACCGGCACGCCCCACGGCGCGGCGGCGCTGGTCCGGGGGGTGGCGGAGCGGTGGCGGCGGGCGAGGGCGAGCAGCCGGGGCGTGACCGTCACGGTCATCTTGTCGTTGGTGACCAGCAGCCCGCGGGTGCCCGTCTCCGCGCAGCGCTCCTCCCACCAGGCGACGGCGGTCTCGAGGGCGGCGTCGGGCGGGGCGTCCCCGCGGGCGGGCACCCACGCCGCCCGGTAGGTCGGGGCGATCCGCAGCGGCACGGCCCGACGGTACCTCCCGGCCGCGCCCCGACCGCGCCCCGACCGCGGTGGTCCCCGGCGCGGCGTAGGGTCCGGTGCCCGTGAGACTCGCCCAGCGCGCCCGGACCGTGCAGCCGTTCCACGCCCTGGCCTTCGGCCAGCAGGCCGCCGACCTCGAGGCCCGGGGTGAGCACGTGGTCCGCCTCAGCATCGGGGAGCCGGACTTCGGCGCGCCCCCGGCGGTGCGGGAGGCGATGCGGGAGGTGATGGACGGCCGTCCCCTGCCCTACACCCCGTCGACGGGGGCGCCGGCGCTGCGGCGGGCCATCGCCGGGTTCTACCGCGACCGGCACGGCGTGGAGGTCGACCCGGAGCGGATCGTCGTCACCTCCGGGGCGTCCTCGGCGCTGCTGCTCGTGCTGGCCGCGACGGTCGACCCGGGGTCGGAGGTCGTGGTGGCCGACCCCTCCTACCCGTGCAACCGGCAGCTCGTGGAGACCTTCGGCGGGGTGGTGGCCGCGGTGGCGACCACCGCCGCGTCGCGCTACCAGCTGGACCCGGCCTCGGTGGAGCGCGCCTGGAGCGAGCGCACCGCCGCCGTCATGGTCGCCACCCCGTCGAACCCCACCGGGACCTCCGTGCCGCCGGGGCAGCTGGCGGAGATCTGCGCGCTGGCCCGCGCCCGCGGGGCGTGGCGGATCGTGGACGAGATCTACCTCGACCTCGCCGACCCCTCCCCGGGGGGCGCCGCCCCCCGCACCGTCCTCGCCGTCGACCCGGACGCGGTGGTGGTGAACAGCTTCTCGAAGTACTTCGGCATGACCGGGTGGCGGCTGGGGTGGGCGGTCCTGCCCGCGGAACTCGTCCCGGCGGTGGAGAAGCTGGCGATGAACTACTTCCTCTGCGCCTCGGCCCCGGCCCAGCAGGCCGCGCTGGCCTGCTTCACCCCGGAGTCGCTGGCCCTGTGCGAGGAACGGCGCGTGGAGCTCGCCGCCCGCCGGCGCGCCGTGCTGGACGGGCTGGCCGGGCTGGGCCTGCCCGTCCCCGTCGAACCCGACGGCGCGTTCTACGTGTACTTCGACGTCTCGGGGACGGGACTGGGTTCGTGGGAGTTCTGCGAGCGCGCCCTGCGGGAGGCGCACGTGGCCCTGACCCCAGGCCGCGACTTCGGCGTCGACACGGCCGAGACCCACGTGCGGTTGTCGTACGCGGCCTCGCGCGCGGAGATCGCCGAGGGGTTGCGGCGCCTGGGCGCGTTCCTGGCCGGCCTCAGGCCCTGACCGCCGGCGCGGGGCCGGGTTCCTCGGGCGGGCGGGGGCGGGCGGCGCGCAGGCTGCGCGGGACCGGCAACCGGCGGGGCTGGGTCCCGCGGGCCCGTCGCCGCCGCGCCGCGGCCTCCCGCTCGGCGAGGAGCAGCGCGCGCCGCGCGGCCCGGGCGGGGTCCTGCGGTGAGCTCACCGCCCGCACCGCTCGCCGTGGGTGGGGCGGGCGGTGGGGCGGGGGGCCGTGATCATCGTTCTCCACAGGTGCGTTCAGGGCGTCGTCCCCGAAGAGTAGGTGGCCCGACCGCGCCCGGCAGCCCGGAACGCCTGCGCTGCAACCGAGCGTGACGCTGCGCGATCGGCGCGGACCGGGGTTCGGGTGGTGGGCGGCGCCCGGGGACAGCAAGCTCGGGCGGACGGGGCGCCCGGACGGGGCGCCGCAGGGACGAGGACGAGGGACGACGATGATCGACGAGGACCAGCCGTGAGGTACCGCGACGACGCGAGCCTGGACCCCGGCGGCGTGCAGGACCGGCGGGGCGGCGGCGGGCGGACGGTCGCGCTGGGCGGCGGTGGCCTGGGCATCGTGGGCGTGCTCGTGCTCGTCCTGTTCCAGGTCCTCGGCAGCGGGGGTCCCGACGGGTCCGGCACGCGCTCCGCGGGGGTCTTCGACCAGCTGGGCCAGGGGCAGAGCGTGGGCGGTGCGGAACTGGCCTCCTCCTGCCGCACCGGCGCCGACGCCAACGCGCGGACGGAGTGCGCGCTGGTCGCCGACATCGAGTCCGTGCAGGACTACTGGACCGCGGTGCTCGGGAACGGGTACACCGCCACCGACACCGTGTTCTTCTCCGGCGGGACGCAGACCGGCTGCGGGGCGGCGTCCTCGGGGACCGGGCCCTTCTACTGCCCCGCCGACCAGCTCGTGTACGTGGACCTCTCCTTCTTCGACGAGCTGCGCACGCGGTTCGGCGCCGAGGGCGGGTCCTTCGTCAACGCCTACGTCCTCGCCCACGAGTACGGCCACCACGTGCAGCACCTGCTGGGCACCACCGACGCGGTGCCGGCGGGCGCGGCCGGTCCCGACAGCGCCAGCGTGCGGCTGGAGCTGCAGGCCGACTGCTACGCGGGGACGTGGGCGAACCACGCCACCACCGTCCCGGACGACTCCGGCGCCCCGCTGATCGCCGAGATCACCGCCGACGACGTGGAACGCGCCCTCGACACGGCCGGGCGCATCGGTGACGACTTCATCCAGACCGAGCTCGGGAACGGCAGCGCCGACCCGGACTCCTACACCCACGGCACCTCGGAGCAGCGCCGGCACTGGTTCAGCACCGGGTACGAGACCGGCGACCCCCGGCAGTGCGACACCTTCAGCGCCACCACCCTCTGAGCGGACCCCTCAGGGACGGGGCAGTTCCTTCTCGAAGGGCAGCGGGCCGATGGTCTCGGGGTCGGCGGTGACGTCGAACAGCGGCCGGTAGCCCGCGGTGAGGTAGAGGTGCCTCGCCTCGGGCTGGCGCGGCCCGGTCGTCAGGTGCAGGCGGGAGTAGCCGGCGGCGACGGCGCGGCGCTCGAGCTCCCGCAGCACCCGCCGTCCCAGGCCGCGCCGCCGGTGCCCGGGGTGGGTCCAGATCCGCTTGAGCTCCGCGGTGCGCTCGTCGTAGCGGCGGTAGGCGCCGCCGGCGACGGGCGCACCGTCCTCCAGCAGCAGGAGCAGCACGCCGTGCGGTTCCTCGAACTCCGCCGGCGGGTAGCGCTCGAGTTCTCGCCGCACCTGCTCGGGCGTCCCGCCGTAGCGGGCCCCGTACTCCCGGGCCAGGTCCTCGAACAGCGGGCGGGCCAGCTCGTCGCGGGTCCCCACCGCGCGGACGGCGAGCTCGACGGGTTCCGCGGTCACGACACGTCCTCCAGCGCCCGCCGGCCGGGGATGGCCTCCAGCAGTTCGACGGTGTACTCGTGCCGGGGGCGGGAGAACACCTCGTCGGTGGGTCCGAGCTCGACGAGTTCCCCCCGGCGCACGACACCCACCCGGTCGCTGACCTGGCGGACCACGGCCAGGTCGTGGGAGATGAACAGGTAGCTCAGGCCGTGGTCGGCCTGCAGCTGCACCAGCAGTTCCAGGATCTGCGCCTGGACCGAGACGTCGAGGGCGGAGACGGGTTCGTCGCACACCACGAGCTCCGGTTCCAGGGCCAGCGCGCGGGCGATCGCGACCCGCTGCCGCTGCCCGCCGGACAGTTCCGCGGGCCGGCGTTCGAGAAGGCCGGCCGGCAGCCGGACCTGGTCCAGCAGGGACGCCGCGCGCCGCCGACGCGACGCCCGGTCCCCGATCCCGAAGGCGCGCAGGGGTTCCGCGACCGTCTCCCCCACCGCGACGCGCGGGTCCAGCGAGGCGTAGGGGTTCTGGTAGACCAGCTGCACCCGCCGGCGCAGTTCGCGCCAGGCCGCCCCCCTCAGACCGGCCGTCGGTTCCCCGTCGAACCGCACCTCCCCCGAGGTCGGCCGCTCCAGCCCCAGGACGAGGCGGGCGGTGGTGGTCTTGCCCGACCCGGACTCCCCCACGAGGGCGAGGGTCTCGCCGCGGGCGACGTCGAAGCTCACCCCGGCGACGGCGGTCTGGGTGCGGCCGCGCCCGGGCAGCGGGAACTCCTTCACCAGGTCGCGCACCTGGACCAGCGGTCCGGACGCGCGGGGCGCCGGGGGTTCCGGGGGTTCCGGGGGTGCGGTGCGGGGGCGCGGGCGGGCGGTGATCCGGGCGCTGGAGAGGCTGGGCGCGCTGGCCAGCAGGGACGCCGTGTACGGGTGTCGGGGCCGGGTGAGGACCTGGTGCGCGGTGCCGACCTCGACGACCTCGCCCCCGGACATCACCACGACCCGCGACGCCCGGTCCGCGGCGACGGCGAGGTCGTGGGTGATGAGCAGCACGGCCGTCCCGGCGTCGCGGGTCAGCGCCTCCAGGTGGTCGAGGACCTGCCGCTGGACGGTGACGTCGAGGGCGCTGGTCGGTTCGTCGGCGACGAGCAGCCGGGGGCCGGCGGCGAGGCCGATGGCGATGAGGACGCGCTGGCGCATGCCGCCGGAGAGTTCCGTCGGGTACTGCCGCGCGCGCAGGGCGGCGTCGGGCAGGCCGGCGGCGGTGAGCAGGTCGACGGCCCGCGCCCGGGCGGCCGCTCCCCGGGCCAGGCCGTGGACGTGCAGCGCCTCGGCGACCTGGTCGCCGATGCGCTCGACCGGGTTCAGCGACAGCGTGGGGTCCTGCGGGACGAGCCCGATGCGGGCCCCGCGGACCCGGCGCCACGCACCCTCCCCCAGCCCGACCAGTTCGTCGCCCTCCAGCAGGACGGAGCCGGAGTCGACGGAACCGTTGCCGGGCAGCAGACCCACGACGGCGTGCGCCGTGGTGCTCTTGCCGGAGCCGGACTCGCCGACGACCGCGACGACCTCGCCCGGGTGCACGTCGAAGGACGCGCCGTGGACGACCTCGCGCCGCCCGTCCCGCCCGGCGTAGGAGATCCGCAGGTCCTCGACCTGCAGCAGGGGGGTGCTCACGCGTCGGTCCCCCTCTCCAGCGCCCGGGCGATCCGGTTGGCCGACAGCACGACCGCCGCGACCACCAGCCCGGGCAGCGTCGTCAGCCACCACGACGTCGCGAGGTAGTCGCGCCCGCCCGAGACGAGCGAACCCCACTCCGGCGCCGGTGGCGGCGCGCCGAAGCCGAGGAAGCTGAGGGCGGAGACGGCGAGGACGGCCATCCCGAACTCCAGCGCCGACAGCGCGAGGACGGGGCCGGCCGCGTTGGGCAGGACGTGGCGCAGCAGGACGCCGGTGGTCCGGACCCCGCTGGCCCGCGCGGCCTCCACGTAGACGGCCCCGCTCACCCGGAGGACCTCCGCGCGCATGACGCGGGCGAAGTTCGCGACCGTCCCCAGGCCCACCGCGACGGCGACCTCGACCGTGCCGAAACCCAGGGCGGTGATGAGGGCCATGGACAGCAGCAGCGAGGGGACGGAGAGCAGCACGTCCACGAAGCGCATCAGCACGTCGTCGACGACCCCGCGCGCGGAACCCGCGACGAGACCGACCAGCGTCCCCGCGACGAACCCGACGAGCACGGCGAGGACGGTCGCCTCCAGGGTCAGCCGCGCGCCGTGGACGACGCGGGCGAACAGGTCGCGGCCGAGGTGGTCGGTGCCGAACGGGTGCGCGGCCGACGGGCCCTGCAGCCGGTCGTCGGGGATCCCCCGGACCGGGCTCTGCGCGGTGAACAGGGTCGGGGCCACCGCCCAGGCGAGCACGAGCAGGATCACCAGCGCGGCGACGACGACGCCGGGGCGGCGCCACCGGGCCGGGATCCCGCGGCGGGGTGCGGGGGCGCGGCGGTACCGCTCCCCGATGTCGAGGACGTCGAGGACGGCCTCGGGCGCTTCCCGGTTCACTCCGACGGTCATCAGGCGGTCCCCACGACGGTGCGGTCGGCGGTGCGGTCGCGGCGCGCGGAGGCGCGGGCGCCCCCGACGACCCGCAGGCGCGGGTCGAGCACCGGGTAGAGCAGGTCGACGACGAGGTTGGTGACGACGAAGACCGCGGCGGCCAGCAGCACGAGGCCCTGGACCAGCGGGATGTCCTGCCCGTTGACGGCGGTGACGGTCAGGCGGCCGATCCCCACCCGGGAGAAGACCGTCTCGACGACGACGGCCCCCGCGAGGAGGTTCCCGACGACGATCCCCCCGACGGTGAGGGTGGGGATGGTGGCGTTGCGCAGGGCGTGGCGCAGGTGGACCCGCGCCCGGGAGGCCCCCTTGGCCCGGGCGGTGTCGACGTAGGGCTCGGCCAGGGCCGTCCGCAGGCTGCGGGCCAGGACCTGCGCGATCGAGGCCGACACCGGGACCGCCAGGGTGACGGCGGGCAGGACGAGGGCGGCGAGGCCCTCCCCGCCCAGGGCCGGGAAGACCGGGACCCGGAAGGAGAGGAGCTGGACGAGCAGCAGACCGACCCAGAACGTCGGCAGCGAGACCCCCAGCGGCGGCAGGGCCAGCAGCGCCGTCCGCAACCAGCCCCGGCGGGTCCAGGTGCCGAGGAACGCGGTCGCGACGCCCGCGACCAGCGCCAGCGCGCCGGCGGCGGCGGCGAGCAGCGCCGTCTGCGGCAGCGCGTCCGCGATGAGGGCGGAGACGGGCGCCCCGTTCTGGATGGAGTTCCCGAAGTCCAGGTGCAGGGTGCGCCACAGGGCGTGCAGGTACTGGACGGGCAGCGGGTCGTCGAGGCCGTGCTCGGCGCGCAGCGCCGCCACCTGCGCGGGGTCGACCGCCGTCTGCTCACCGCCGCGGCCGCCGGCCAGCATGATCGAGACGGGGTCGCTGGGCAGCAGGTAGAGGATGGCGAACGTCACCGTGAACGCGGCCCAGAGGACCACGACGGCCTGGCCGAGGCGGCGGGCCACGTACCCCGCGAGCCCGGGGTTCACGCCGTCTTCCAGGCGTCGTGGAACCACAACCGGGAGGAACCCTCGAACCTCAGGTCGTGGACGTCCTCGCCGGCGGCGATGACGGTGGAGAGCTCGATCAGCGGGACGGAGTGGGCCTGGCTCAGCAGCAGCTGCGAGGCCCGCGCCACGAGGTCGGCGCGCTGGGCGGGGTCGGTGGTGGCGGCCTGCCGGTCGAGGAGGTCGTCGACCTCGCTGCGCGCGCGGTGGTTCACGTTGCGCCCGTCGGCGCTGAAGACGGTGCGCAGCACGTCCGGGTCGGAGCGGGTGAGGTTGTAGAACAGCGCGTCGTAGTCGCCGGAGGCCTGCTGCGCGGCCGTGTCGGCCGTGGTCCCCTGCTTCAGCTGCAGGTCGATGCCGACCTCGCGCACCTGCTGCTGCACCAGTTCGAGCACCGCGGACGTGGGCTGCCAGAACGTGACGGTGAACGTGAGGTCCTGACCGCCCTTCGTGCGGATCCCGTCCGGGCCCTTCGTCCAGCCCGCCTCGTCGAGCAGCGCGTTGGCGCCGGCGACGTCGTGGGCCAGGAGGTCGGAGTCGTCGGGGGCGTCGGGGGTCGAGGCGGACAGGGCGGAGCTGACGGCGACGTCACCGGGGTTGAGGATGGCGGCGAGCTGCTCGCGGTCGACGGCCTTGGACAGCGCCCGCCGGACGCGTTCGTCGGCGAAGAGGGGCCGGGACTCGTTGAGGAAGAAGTTGTACGGGATGCCGGGGTTGGCGCGGCGCTCGGTCCAGAAGCCGTTGCCGTCGAACTGCGGGAGGTCCTGGGCGGCGATGCCGGTGGTGGCGTCGACCTGGTGGGACTGCAGCGCCCCGGTGCGGACGCCGGCCTCGGGCACGACCCGGTAGGTGATGGTGTCGAGGTAGGCCTCCCCGGTGTGCTTCGCCCCCGTCGGCGCCCAGCCGTACCCGGCGCGCTTGGCCAGGACGGCCTCGTCGTCGCGGGTGTAGCTCCGCACGGTGAACGGCCCGGAGCCGACGAGAGTGCTCCCGTCGCAACGGGTCGCGGGATCGGCGGTGGTGGTGGGGACGGACAGCAGCCCCAGGCTCATCGTCGAGGTGGCCTGGAGGAACTGGGCGCTGGGCCCGGCGAACGACACCACCGCGGTCCGCGCGTCCGGCGTGGCCGTGCCGGTGTACCCGGCGAGGTAGGTCGACCCCAGGGACGCCTTCGCCCCCAGCGCCACGATCCCGTCGAGGTTGGCCTTCACCGCGGCGGAGTCCACGGGGGTCCCGTCGGAGAACGTCGCGCCCTCGCGCAGGTGGAACGTGAACGTCGTGGCGTCGGGGCTCACCTCCCACGACTGCGCGAGCCACGGCTGGATCGCCCCGTCGAGGTCCTGGACGGTGAGGGAGTCGACGAGCTGGCGGCCGATGTTGAGGGCGTCGTTGTTGCCGACCTGCTGCGGGTCGATGCACCCGGAGTCGACCTGGATCGCGACGGTGAGGTTCCCGCCGGCGACGGGCTCGGCGTCGGCGGCGGGGTTCGCGCCGCCGTCCCCGCTCCCGCCGCCGCAGGCGGTGAGGGCGAGGAGCGCGACGAGGGCGGTGACGGTCGAGGGCGTGCGGGTGCGCAAGGGTTCTCCAGGCTGGGGGGACGTCGAGGACGCGTCCGGCCGGGGGCGGGACGCGGGGTGACCGGGGTTTCCCGGTCAGCGGGGTGGTGGTGGTCAGCGACAGCCGGTGGAACCGGAGAGGCAGAAGTCGACGACGCGCCGCAGGACGGCGACGTGGGACGTCGTGTTCACAGCGTTCCTCCATCGTTCCTGGCGGAAGCACCCGCGCCCGTTGCCGGGGGGTTGCTGCGACGTCGTGGAGCCAGGTCTCTCAGCCGCTCTGGATGGTGTTCTCCGTCGAGACTAGGGCGCGGCCGGGGGAAACTCAACCCGGTCGCCGTCGGCGGACCGCGCGGCCCGCCGCGCCGCGGCGGCCCACCCGCCCGGGTCGTCCGGGCCCGGGACGGCCTGCAACCCCAGCCAGAGCAGCAGGGCCTCGAACCACCGCGCCTCGGCGGGGGCGAGCGGGCGGACGGACTCGTAACCGCGGCGGAACGTCCGCTGCGCCGGCGCCGGCGTCGGCCGCCACCCGGTGAAGCGGGTACCCAGGTGCACGGAGGCCTTGGCCAGGTCGACCACCCGGTGCCCGGGGGCGACCTCGTCGGGGTCGAGCACCGCGACGACGGACGAACCCCGGGTCAGGACGTTCGCGGCCCGGAAGTCCAGGTGCACCAGCTGAGGTTCGTCCTCGAGGACCGGGGCCGCGTCGAGGAGGTCCGCGAGGCGGCGCGAGGCCGCGGGCACGTGCCCGGGGTCCCGCCCCGCCAGCCACTCCCGGACGGCCTCCGCCAGTGGCGGGCCCACCGGCCCCACCGCGGGACGGGCCGTCGCCAGGTCCCGGTGCAGCCGCGCCAGGCAGGCTCCCGCCGCGTGGACCGCGACGGGGTCCGCGACGTCGAGCCAGTCCCCCTCGACCTCCGGCAGCACCACGACCGACAGCGGCCCCGCCGGCCCCGCGAGCACCGCCCGGTCCCGGCCCGCGGTCGCGACGACCGGCGCGGCCACCGGGGCACCGAGCCCCGCGAGGTCGCGCAGCAGCCGCGCGGCGGCGTCCAGGCGCGCGAACCGCTCCGGCGCGCACGACCACTTCACGACGAGCCCGCCCACCCACGCGATCGCGTTCCGGTCGCTGATCACCAGCCGGGTGCAGGGGCCGGGGGTCAGGCCCCACGTCCCCTCCAGCGCCGTCGCGAGCCACGCCGCGGCGGCGTCGAACCCGGTGAACCCGAAGCGCCCGGCGAGGGCCCCGGAGGGGTCCGCGGATTCCCAGAGCATGGACAGGCCCGGCGGCAGCACCCCCGGACCGTGGCCGGGGGTGCCGCCGCCGGGCGCGGCGGTGGGCGTGCTCAGCTCGCGGCGGCGGGGACGGGGAGTTCCGCGCGCACCGTGCGGGCGGCCTCGACGAGGTTCCGCAGCGACTCCGTGGTCTCGGCGTAGCCGCGGGTCTTCAGGCCGCAGTCGGGGTTCACCCAGACCTGGCGGGCCGGGACGGAGGCGACGGCCGCGCGCAGCAGCCCGGCGATCTCCTCGGTGGAGGGCACCCGCGGGGAGTGGATGTCGTAGACGCCGGGCCCGATGCCGCGGGCGAACCCGGCGCGGGCGATGTCGTCGAGGACCTCCATGCGCGAGCGCGCCGCCTCGATGCTCGTGACGTCGGCGTCGAGGCCGTCGATCGCGTCGATGACCTCGCCGAACTCCGAGTAGCACAGGTGGGTGTGGATCTGCGTCGCGTCGCCGGCGCCGGCGGTGGCGAGGCGGAAGGAGCCCACCGACCAGTCCAGGTAGGCGGGCTGGTCCCCGGTGCGCAGCGGCAGCAGTTCCCGCAGGGCGGGTTCGTCGACCTGGACGACGCCGATGCCGGCGGCCTCGAGGTCGGCGACCTCGTCGCGCAGCGCCAGCGCCACCTGCCGGGCGGTGTCGCCGAGGGGCTGGTCGTCGCGCACGAAGGACCAGGCCAGGATCGTCACCGGGCCGGTGAGCATCCCCTTGACCGGCTTCGGCGTCCGGCTCGCGGTGTACGTGCTCCACGGGACGGTGATCGGCGCCGGGCGCACCACGTCGCCCCACAGGATCGGCGGGCGCACGCAGCGGGAACCGTAGGACTGCACCCAGCCGTGCGCGGTGACGGCGAACCCGTCGAGCTGCTCGGCGAAGTACTGCACCATGTCGTTGCGCTCGGGTTCGCCGTGCACGACGACGTCGAGGCCGAGTTCCTCCTGCAGGGCCACCACGCGGTCGATCTCGGCACGGAGGAACTCCTCGTAGGCCCCCTGGTCGAGGTCCCCGCGGGTCCAGGCGGCGCGGGCCCGGCGGATCTCCGCGGTCTGGGGGAACGAGCCGATGGTCGTCGTCGGCAGCGCGGGCAGCCCGAGGGCCTCCTCCTGCGCCAGGCGGCGCACGGCGTAGTCGCTGCGGTGGAACGCCTCCGGGGTCAGGGCGGCGAGGCGCTCGCGGACCTCCGGGCGCACGACCCCGGGGGCCCCGGTGCGGTCGGCGCGGGCCCGCGCGGAGGCGGACAGCTCCTCCCGGACCGCGGCGGCGTCGCCGAGGGCGCGGCCGAGCACGACGACCTCGGAGACCTTCTGGTCGGCGAAGGCGAGCCAGCCGCGCAGCCGCTCGTCGAGCGCCGTCTCGCGGGTCACGTCGTGCGGCACGTGCAGCAGCGAGGTGGAGGTCCCCGCGACGACCCGCGCGGCGGGACCCTCCAGGGTCCGCAACCGGGCGAGGGCCGCGACGAGGTCGGCGCGCCAGACGTTGTGCCCGTCGACGACCCCGCCGACGACGGTCTTGCCGGTCAGCAGCTCCGGGCGGGCGGGGACGTCGCCGCGGACGAGGTCCAGGGCCAGGCCCTCCACGGCGGTCGCGGCGAGCGGTTCCAGCAGTTCGCCCGGGTCGCCGTAGGGGGTGGCGACGAGCAGGCGCGGACGCCCCTCGACGGCGGCGAGGCGGTCGTAGGCGGCGCGCACCAGGCCGGCGAGGCCCTCGACGCCGGCCGTGGCGGAGTCGCTGACCAGCGCCGGCTCGTCCAGCTGCACCCACTCCGCCCCCGCGGCGGCGTAGGCGGTGAGCAGGTCCTCGTAGGCGCCGAGCAGGTCGTCGAGGCGGGAGATCGGGGCGAAGCCCTCGGGGCTGCCCCCGGCCGCCTTGGCCAGCAGCAGGAACGTCACCGGGCCCACCACGACCGGGCGGGTCAGGAACCCGTCGGCGAGGGCCTCGGAGAACTCCCGGACCCCGCGGTCGTCGGCGAAGCGGAACGCGGTGCCGGGGCCGATCTCGGGGACGAGGTAGTGGTAGTTCGTGTCGAACCACTTCGTCATCTCCAGCGGGGCGTCGGCCCCCCGCCCGCGGGCGATGGTGGAGTACCCGGCGAGGTCGACCCGCCCGTCCTCCCCCACGACGTCGGCGAACCGCGGCGGGACCGCGCCGACCGCGACGGCGGCGTCGAGCACCTGGTCGTAGGCCGAGAACGCCGAGGGGATCGAGGCGTCGTGGGCGGGCAGGCCGAGGGAGTTGAGCCGGCGCACCGTGGCCGCCCGCACCCCGGCGAGGGCCCGCTCGGTGCTCGCGAGGTCGGCGCGCCCGGCCCACAGCGCCTCGAGGGCCTTCTTGGCCTCGCGGTCGGCGCCGGTGCGGGGGTAGCCGAGGACGGTGGCGGTCCAGGCGGGGAGCTGTTCGGTCATCGTGCGGGTCCTCCTGCCGCGGCAGCCGTGCTGGCGCGGATCGGGTCGAGGGAGCGGGGCAGGTCGAGGTCGTCGAGCAGGTCGAGGGCCGGTTCGGCCGCGTTGAACGTGTAGAGGTGGACACCGGGGGCGCCGGCGTCGAGCAGCCCGCGGGCCAGTCCCGCCGTGAACGCCGTCGCGGCGCGCCGGCGCCGGGGCGCGTCGTCGGTGTCGAGCGCCGCCAGCAGCGGGACGGGGACGGGGACGCCGGTGAGTTCGCCGATCCGCCCCAGCCGACGGGTGCAGTCGGTCACCGCGACACCGGGCAGCAGCGGGATCCGCACCCCCGCCGCGCGGGCCCGGCGGACGAAGGCGGCGTACTCCCCGGCGGAGAACGTCACCTGGCAGACCGCGAAGTCCGCGCCGGCGTCCTGCTTGGCGCGCAGCGCGGCCAGTTCGCCCTCGCCCCCGCGGGGGAAGGCGGCGACGGCGAGGCTCAGCGGGCCCTCGTCGACCGGGACCCGCGCGCCCCGCAGGGCCGCCCGGCGCCGGTCGGCGACCTGGAGGAGTTCCACCAGGTCGCGGGCCGTGGCCACCCCGTCGGGGTGCGGGGTCCACCCCGCGTCCCCGGCCGGCGGGTCCCCGCGCAGGGCGAGGACGTTGCGGACCCCGGCGTCGAGGAACTCGCTGGCCAGGTCCACGACCTCGCGGCGGGAGGACCCCACGCAGGTCAGGTGGGCCATGGCGGGCACGGCCGTCGTGCGGAGCACGTGGGCCAGCAGGTCCCGGCTGGGTCCGCGGGTGGCCCCGGCCGCGCCGAACGTGACCGACACGAAGTCCGGGCGGGCGGCGAGGAGGTCGGACAGCTTGCGCCACAAACCTTCCCGGGCGCTCTCGGAACGCGGGGGGAACAGTTCGAAGCTGAGGACGGGTCTCCCCGCCGCTCCGGCGACGAGGGGAGCCAGGGTCACCGCGGGCTGCCCGGGACCGGGACCGGGTAGGCGTCGACGACATCGGTGCTGCGCATCACGAACTCCATCGGCCTGGCTTTAGCACCCTCGCCCGGGCTCGGGGGGTTGCTGCGGCGTCGTCGAGCCAGGACTCTCGGCCGCTCTGGATGGTGTGGTTCGAATGTAGACCGGCACCGCGGCGCTCCACAAGGGTTCCCCGGGAACACCGCCGGCGGTTCCCCCGGTCGGCCCCACCGGGGGTCCGGGACGGCCCGCGACGCGCCGACCTTGCCGCCGGGCGGTGGTTCGTGGCAACCTCGCCGCAGGTCATGAGCGCCAGCGACAAGCCCCGGCTCGCTGGCCGGCAACCCTCCTCCGCGGCGGGGTGCCCCGGGTGACGACCTGGCCGGTGCCGACGTGGCGCCGGCAAGCGCGGACCTCGCCGGGGGAACCCCGGTCCTCCCGGCAGGGTCCTGTTCCCGAGGAGACCCGTCGTGACGACCACCACCCTGTCCCCCTCCCGCCCCTGTCCCGGGGCGGTCCACGGGCCCCTGCTGCCCGTCGTCGGCGCGGGCACCCGCGTCCCCCTCGCCCACGGCGGGGAGATCCCCTACGCCAACCTGGACAACGCGGCGAGCGCGCCGGCGCTGACCGCGGTCGCCGACCGCGTCGCGCAGGTCCTGCCCCACTACGCCAGCGTCCACCGCGGCGCCGGGTACCTCTCCCGCGTCTCGACCGCGCTGTTCGAGCAGGCCCGCGCGCAGGTCGGCGCGTTCCTCGGGGCCGGCCCCGACGACGTGGTGGTCTTCACCCGCAGCACCACCGACGCCCTCGACCTGCTCTCGCGCGCGGTGCCGACGGGGGCGCGGGTGCTGGTCGCCGACGTGGAGCACCACGCGAACCTGCTGCCCTGGCAGCGCTCGGCGCGCACCACCGTCGTGCGCGGCGGCGCGGACGCCGGGGAGACCGCCGACCTGCTCGAGGCGGAGCTGGCCACCGGGCGCTACGCCCTGCTGGCCGTCGCGGGGGCCTCGAACGTGACGGGCGAGGTGCTGCCGCTGCGCCGCCTCGCCCGGGCCGCCCACGCCGCGGGCGCGCGCATCGCCGTCGACGGCGCGCAGCTGCTGCCCCACCGGCGGGTCGACCTCGGCCGCGACGGGATCGACTGGATCGCGCTGTCGGGGCACAAGCTGTACGCCCCCTTCGGCGCCGGGGCGCTCGTCGGCCGCCGCGACTGGCTGGACGCCGCCGAGCCCTACCTCGCCGGCGGCGGCGCCACGCTCGACGTCGGCCACGACGCGGTGCGGTGGGCCAGCGGCCCCGACCGCCACGAAGCGGGTTCCCCGAACGTCGTCGGCGCCGTCGCGCTGGCCGAGGCCTGCGCGACGCTGGCCGCGCTGCCCGCCGGGGCGCTGGAGGCGCACGAGGCGGCGCTGCGCGAGCGGCTGGTCACCGGCCTGGGCGCGCTGGACGGCGTCCACGTCGTCCGCCCGCACCCCGAGGACGCGGTGGGGGTGGTGACGTTCACCGTGCCCGGCCACCCGGCGTCGGCGGTGGCGGCCTACCTCTCGGCCGAGCACGGCGTCGGGGTGCGCGACGGGCGGTTCTGCGCGCACCGGTTCGCCGACGCCCTCGGCCTCGCCGAGGGCGGCCTGCGGGCCTCCACCGGGGTCGGCACCGGGTCGGACGAGGTGGACCGGCTGCTCGCCGCCGTCGCGCAGTTCGTCACCACCGGCCCGGCGCTGGAGTACGGGACCACCGGGGGGCACTGGGGTCCGCTGACCGACGCCCGCCCCGCGCCGGAGTCCTTCCTGCCCTCCCCCGGCGGGGGCCGGGGCTGACCGTGCCGCACCGACCGCCGAACCCACCGCCGAACCCGAGGAGAGACGTGACCGGGACCACCGCGGAACCGCCCGAGGCGCCGCTCGTCGACGCCGCGACCGCCGCGCGCGCCGTCGCCGCGGGCGCGCTGCTCGTCGACGTCCGCAGCGACGCCGGCCGTGCGGCGGCGGGCGACCTGCCCGGGGCCGTCGTCGTGGCCAAGACCGAGGTGGCGCGCCGGTTCACCCCGGGCGGGCCGGACGCCGTCCCCGGGCTGACCGGCCGGGACCGGCCCGTCGTCGTGGTCTGCGGCTCACCCGCGGGCTCCGCTCCCGTGGCCGCCCAGCTGCTGGCCGCCGGTTTCACCGACGTCGTGCACGTCGACGGGGGGTTCCCGGCGTGGAAGGCCGCCGGGCTGCCCGCGGGCGGACCCGCGGACTCGACGGAGCCCTGACCGGGCCCTGACGGGGTTTCAGGCCAGGGGTCCGCCGCCGGGCCGGGAACCGTCGCCCACCCCGTCGCGGCGCGCGCCGTCCAGCAGCGCGTGCAGCTCCGCCTCGAACTCCGCCCAGCTCAGCTCCCCCGGCCCGGGCTGCTCCTCCGCCTCCTCCGGCGGGAACCACGGGAAGCCCCACTGACCGTGCCCGGCCACGGCCAGGCCCGCGACGAGGGACGCGACCCAGCGCCCCACGAGTTCCCGCACCCGGTGCCGCACAACCGCCTCCTCATCGATCGGTGGGGAGCACTGTGACACACGCCGGGGCCGCCGCGGGGGGTTCTCGCCGAACCCGTCCCCACCGCCCGCCGACGCCCCTCCTCCCCCTCCCCGACCCCCTCCCCGACGCGACCAGGAGCCCCGATGCCGACCCCGTTCCACGTGTTCCTCGACGTCGACGGCGGCGGGTGGCACCCCGCCGCCTGGCGCCGTTCCCGCGTCACCCCCGACGCCGTGCTGTCCCCGGCCCGGCTGCGGGAGTTCGCCGTCACCGCCCAGGCCCAGGGCCTCACGGGGCTGACGTTCGAGGACGCCGCGGCGCCGGACCCCCGCAACCCCGTCGGGCACCTCGACGCCGTCCAGCGCGCGGCGTTCCTGGCCGGCACGACCGACGCGATCGGGCTGCTGCCGGTGGCGGCGACGACGTACGCGGAACCGTTCCACGTCGCCGCGCAGATCGCCTCCCTCGACCACTCCAGCGCCGGGCGGGCCGGCTGGCTGGCGACGACGTCGCCCGCGGCGGTGGCGCGCGCGGTGGACCTCCCGGTGGCGCCGGACCCGGCCGCGGAGCTCGCGGACGTGGTCCGGGCCGTCCGCGCGCTGTGGGACTCCTGGGAGGACGACGCGGTGGTCCGCGACGTCGCCACGGGCCGCTACGTCGACCGCGACCGCCTGCATCACGTCGACGTCGAGACGGCGGGCTGGTCGGTGAAGGGCCCGCTCACGGTGCCCCGCCCGCCGCAGGGCCAGCCGGTCGTCGTCGTCCACGAGCGCGACCTGAGCGGCGCGCCGGGGACGGCCGACGTCGTCCTCACCGGCGACGAGCGCACCCGCCGGAGCGCGGGCGGCCCGCTCGTCGTGCTCGACGTCGAGCTCGCCCTCGACACCGACGCCGCACCCGGGGCCGAGCGGGTCGCGGCCCTCGACGCCGACGCGCCCGCCCCGGTGCGCGACCGGGTGCGCTGGACGGGGTCCGGCGAGGGCTTCGCCCGCTACCTGTGCGGGCTGGCCGGCTCCTTCGACGGCGTGCGCCTGCACGCCGCCGTGCTCGACGAGGACCTGCGGGCGCTGCTGCGCACCACCCTCCCCGCGCTGCGGGTGGCCCGGCTGCTGCAGCCCCCGCTGCCCGGGTCCACCCTGCGCACCACCCTCGGCCTGACCCGGCCGGCCAACCGGTTCGCGACGACCTGAGGAGCCCCCGTGAGCGACACCACCAGCGACCTGCGCTTCCCCGACGCCGTCGTGCACTTCGGCGTCTTCTTCCAGGGCGTCAACCACAGCACCGTCTGGTCCGACCCCCGCAGCGGTTCCCAGCTGCACCCCTCGACGTTTACCCAGCTGATCCGCACCGCCGAGCGGGGCCTGTTCGACGCGTTCTTCCTCGGCGAGGGGCTGCGGCTGCGCGAGCAGCACGGGAGGATCCACGACCTCGACATCGTCGGGCGTCCGGACGCGCTCACCGAGCTCGCCACCCTGGCGGGGCTGACCGAGCGCATCGGCCTGGTCGCGACCCAGAACACCACCTACAACGACCCCGCCGACCTCGCGCGCCGCCTCGCCTCGCTGGACGTGCTGTCCGGGGGGCGCGCGGCGTGGAACGTCGTGACCACCGACAACGCCTGGACGGGGGCGAACTTCCGCCGCGGCGGGTACCTCGACCACGCCGACCGCTACGAGCGCGCCGAGCGCTTCGTGACCCTGGCCCGCCGGGTCTGGGACAGCTGGGACGGCGAGGGGTTCGCGCCCGTCACCTCGGCCGACCGGTTCTTCGACGTCGAGATCACCCCCACCGTCCCGCGCAGCCCGCAGGGCCACCCGGTGGTCTTCCAGGCCGGCGACTCCCCCGCCGGGCGCGACTTCGCCGCCCGCTCGGCCGACGTGATCTTCTCCCGGCACGGGACCCGCCACGACGACGCGCTCGAGTTCGCCGACGACGTCCGGCGACGCGTCGTGGCCGCCGGCCGGCCCGAGGACGACGTCCTCGTCCTGCCCGGCACCCAGATCGTCGTGGCCGACACCGAGGCCGAGGTCGAGGAGAAGGCCCGCTGGGTGCTGGAGCAGCAGGTCACCCCGGCGACGGCCCTGTCCCTGGTGGGCCAGGTCTGGGGCGAGGACCTCTCCGGCTACGACCCCGACGGCCCGCTGCCGACGCACGACCCCGTGATCGCCGTCGTCGACGGCACCCGCGGCGCCGCCCGTCAGGGCCACGACCCCCGCGCCATCGCGCAGCGGTGGCGGGCGGTCGCGGAGGAGAACAAGTACTCGCTGCGCGAGCTCGTGCTGCACCACTCCTCCGAACGCGGTTTCGCCGGGACCGCCTCGCAGCTGGCCGACGAGCTCACGCACTGGGTGCGCAGCGGGGCCTGCGACGGGTTCAACGTCACCCCGTACCTGGTGCCCAGCGGGCTCGACGACATCGTCGACCAGCTCGTCCCCGCGCTGCAGGACCGGGGCGCCTACCCGGCCGGGTACGTGGGGACGACGCTGCGCGAGCACCTCGGGCTGCGCCCGCCGCTGACCCGCCGCTGACCCGCCGTGACCGCCGGCGCCGGTGGTCCCGCGGGACCACCGGCGCGGTTCAGGAGGAGGTCTCCGCGCGCAGGAGGTCGCCGAGGTAGCGGGCGATCTCCCCCGGCCCCGAGCGCGGGGCGACGGCCTCCACGGCGGGGTTGTAGTTGGTGTTCGTGTTGATGTCGTAGGTCACCGTGCGCCCGTCGGCGGTCTCCATGAACTCGATGCCGGCGATCTCGACCCCGGCCGCGGCGAGGAGCTCCTCGTAGCGGCGGACCAGCGGGTGCTCGGCGGTGATCTCCTCGCGCAGCGCGAACGGCACCACGTCCGGCACCTCGCACGCGTCGGCGGGGCAGAGCTCGAAGCTGCCGGCGGAGGTGTCGACCCGGACGGCGTACACGAACCGGCCCCCCACGAACTCGGCCCGGGTGACGAACGGCTCGGCCGAGCGCAGGAACTCCTGCAGCAGGGTGGTGCCGTCGGCGGGTTCCTCGAACTCCGGCGAGGCGACGTAGGCGTCGAAGTCCTCGTGGGTGTCGAACCGGCGCACCCCCAGGCCCTTGCCCCCCTGGTTGTGCTTGGTGATGAACGGCACCTCCAGCTCGCGGGCCCGGGCCGGGAGGTCCTCGCGCCCGAAGACGGCCAGCGTCCGCGGCACGTCGAAACCGTGGCGGCGCAGCAGCGCGTGCTGGGCGACCTTGCTGACCTCGAGCTCCACGACGCCGGTCCCGCCGACCACGCGACGACCCCACCCCTCCAGCCAGGCGAAGACGGCGCGGGTGAACTCCTTCGTCCGCGCGTGGTCGCGGGTGTGCGCGGACGCGCTGAGCCGCGACCAGTAGACGCCCGGCGCCGGTTCGGCGTCGAGGTCGATCGACCCGCCGGTGAGCAGGACCTCCTGGAAGGGGACGCCCTGCGCCCGGAAGGCCGCCTCGAAGGGCGGGAACCAGTCGGGGTTCTCGTGCACGACGTGGACGCGCGGTTCGGCGTCGGTCGCGAACGACCAGGCCGCGACGGGGTGGTCCTCGACGCTCGTCATGCTCGTGCTCCTCCTCCGGTGGGACGCGGGGCGCCCCGGGTGGGACAACGGTACGACCGCTCCCCGGGCCCGCCGTCCCCGCACCCGGACGGGCCGGCCGGAGTGAAGCGCTTCCCGGGCCGGTACGGGCCGTTCCCGGCGGAAACCCCTGCGGGGCAGGCCCTCCGGGGTTCGACAACGCGACCTCCGGTGGGTTACCGTCCAGGTGTCCATCCAGAGCGACCGAGAGACCTGGCTCGTCGACGTCGCAGCAACCCCCTGATCCGTCAGGCGCGGGTGCTTCCGCCAGGACCGATGGGAGAACCCGTGCGCACCGCCACACCCGGCGAGCGGCTCGTCCGCCGCCGCCACGTCGACCTCGGCCGGTTGAGCTCCTCCGCCTGTGCGGGGTGCTGACCCCCGTCCGTCGCGGCACCCCCTCGGACGAGAACCCTGCGCCGTCGTCGGCGCGACCACCGGAGTACCCCCGTGCCCTCGCCGTCCCCCCGCACGTCCACCCCGCCCTCCCCCACCTCCGACGCCCCCGCACCTCCCGCGCCCCGCAGCCTCTGCGTCGTCGGGGCGGGCCCGCGCACCCTGGTCCTGCTGCAGCGCCTCGGCGCCCACGTCGCCGCCTCCCCCGGGGAGCACCCGGGTCTCGACGTGCACGTCGTCGACCCGCACGACTCCGGCGCCGGCCGGGTCTGGCGGGAGGCGCAGGACCCGCTGCTCTGGATGAACTCCCGGGCGTGCGACATCACGGTGCTGCCGGACGACTCCGTGACCGGCCTGACCGGCCCGGTCGGGCCGGGACCCTCGCTGGCCGGGTGGATCGCGGAGAACCGCGCCGACCTCGTCCGCGACGCCGCCGCCGCCGGGGACGACCTGCTGCGCGAGGAGGTGCTGCGCAGCGAGCCGGGTTCGTTCGTGTCCCGGCGCCTGGCCAGCCGCTACCTGGCCGCGGCCTGGCGGCGCACCCTGGACGGGCTGCCCCCGGGCCTGCGGGTGCACCGGCACGCCCGCACCGTCGTCGACGTCGTGGACGCCGTGGATGACGTGGATGACGTGGACGCCGGGCCCGGGGGTGGGGACGGGGACGGCCGCCAGCTCGTGCACCTCGACGGGACCGGCGAACCCCTCGCCGTGGACGTCGTGCTGCTCGTGCAGGGCCACCTCGACGTGCACCCGGGTCCGCGCGAACGGCGGGCGGCGACGTTCGCCCGCGCCCACGGCCTCGCCCACGTCCCGCCCGGGTACACCAGCGACCAGGACCTCGACGTCCTGGTCCCGGGCAGCGACGTGGTGGTCGTCGGCATGGGACTGGCCTTCGTCGACCTCGTGGTCCGCCTCACCGAGGGCCGCGGCGGGCGGTTCGAGGAACGCCCCGACGGCAGCCTGGAGTACCGCCCCAGCGGCCGGGAACCGCGGCTGCACGCCGGTTCCCGCCGCGGGGTCCCCTACCGCTCCAAGATCGGGTACCCGAGCCCCACCGACCTCGGCCTGCCGCGGTACTGCACCGCGAGCGCCGTGGAGGCCCGCCACGGCACCGGCCCCCTGGACCTGCGCGCGGACCTGTGGCCGCTCGTGGTCAAGGAGCTCGCCGGCGCGCACTACCGGGAGCTGTTCCGCACCCACCGCGAGCGCACCGCCCTGGCCCCGGCCGAGTTCGACGCCCGCTTCAGCCGCTCGCCCTGGGGCAGCGCGGAGATCGACGAGCTGATCGCGCGCGCGGTCCCCGACCCCGCCGACCGCTTCGACGTGACCGCCCTCGACCGCCCCCTCGACGGGTGGTGGGGGACCTCCGGCGACGAGGTGCACGAGCGGGTGCTGCGGCACCTGGAGGCCGACCGCGAGCGCCGGACGGACCCCCGCCACTCCCCCGACGCCGCCGTGGTCACCGCCCTGCTGTCCACCTACGTCGTCGTCGCCGGCCTGCACGCGGCGGGCCGGCTGAACGCGCGGTCCACCGCGCTGGACCTCGACGGCTGGTGGCACGGGTTCTTCAGCTACGTGGCGAGCGGGCCGCCGCCGCAGCGGCTGCGGCAGTTGTCCGCGCTGGCGCGGGCCGGGGTCCTCCGCTTCCTCGGCGCCGACGTGCGGGTGCGTCCCGACGCCGACGAGGGGGTCTTCGTGGCCTCCTCGGCCAGCGGCCCGCACGAGGTGCGCGCCCGCGGCCTGGTGGAGGCCCGGCTGCCGGTCGCGGACCTGGAACGCACCTCCGACGTCCTGCTGACGCGGTTGCGCGGACGCGGCGAGGTGCGGGCCCACGAACTGCTCGACGGCGAGGCGCGGTTGTCCAACGGCCGCCTCGTCGTGGACGGGCGCGGGCGGCTGGTGCGGGCCGACGGCAGCGTCCACCCCCGCCGCTTCGCCACCGGCGCCTGGGTCTCCGGGGAGGCCGGCGCCCCGGCCTTCGCCCGTCCCGGGGCGGACGCCGAGGTGTTCCGCCGCGCCGACCGGCTGGCCGCGGACGTGCTGCGCGCCGGCCGCCCCGCTCCGCCCGCGCCCCGCGCGGGCACCACCCCCGCCGCGGCCCGCCGCGAGCTCCCCCGAGGACGAGGACGATGAGCCGGACGACCGGGACCACCGCCACCACACCCGTCACCACACCCGAACCCGAACCCGCCCCCGCGCCGCCCGCCGCCGCGGCCCCGGCGCTGCGGGTCCTGCCCGCCCGCCACCCCGGGCGCTGGGTCGCCACCGCCGCCGTGGCGGTGCTCGCCGCGATGGCCGTCCACGCGCTGGTGACCAACCCCGCGTGGGACTGGCCGACGGTCGGGGAGTTCCTGTTCTCGGCCACCATCCTGGAGTCGCTGTGGCTGACCGTGGAACTCACCCTGGT